>DAIUEJ010000007.1:0-78811 GCA_036845225.1 Candidatus Anoxymicrobiaceae bacterium
TCTCCATCATCATGGGCAAGACGGGCGCCCAGACGGTGCGCGGTCTCCTGCAGGGCACGATCGTGCTACTACTGGCGATGACCCTCTTCCACGTGAAGGTCTACGGGAACTTCCTCATCATGCTGGTCGTCGTCATCCTCGGCATATTTTCGTTTGTCGGACTCGGCATCCTGGTCTCTGCGGCCGTGGAGGAGCAGGAGACCGCGATGACCATAATGATGACCGTGACGTTCCCGATGCTCTTCCTGTCCGGCGCTTTCTTCCCCATTCAGCAGATGCCGGGGTTTATGCAGGCCATCTCCAAGTGCATACCGCTCACCTACGAGGTTCAGGCGCTACGCCAGGTGGTAGTGCTGGGGGCCGGGCTAGGCGAAGTGATGAGGCCCGTCCTCATCCTGCTCGGCTTCGGCGTGGTGACGCTGGCTATCTCCGTCCCCGCGTTCAAGCGGGTCATTACCACTTGACCCCTCGAGCGAATCCCAGGGCCGGACTCGTCCCCACAACGAGCCCGGTGGATGAGGACGTCGTAAAGAGTCATATGAGAACGTTCGACTTGCTGAGGACAGGACTACACTGGGCGCGGGCGACTGTGTCTTATCTCGCATGGACGAGAGGGGAGACGGCAAAAGGTTCAGGGCGCGTCCAGGCCGGCGACATAAACATCTTCTACAAGTGGTTCGGCTTCGGAGAGCCCATCCTTATGCTGCACGGCGGCTTCACGGCGATTGAGGGCTGGGTCGCCCAGATACCCGAGCTATCCAGGAGTTACTTCCTCATAGGGATGGACTCTCGCGGACACGGGCGCACGACGCTGGGGAACGCGGGGCTGCTCCGCCATCGAAGCCCCGGCGCTGATAATCGCAGGGGACAAGGACGAGTTCCTCGCTCTCCCCGCCGACCCCTGGCGATCTTCGAGGCACTCAGGGACGCGATGCCGAACGCCGCGATGACGGTTATCCCGTCGGGCAGCCACGGGTTGCACGTCGAGTATCGCCGTAACCGGTGACCATGATTACCGGCGTATGCTGGTCCTTCGACCTGATCTCCTTAAGGAGCTCGAGCCCGTCGGAGTCGGGGAGTCGATAGGCGAGCGTGACGAGAACAAAGCTCGAAGAAGCGAGAGCATCCCTGGCCTGATCGCCGTCCTCGGCTACGACGACCTCCACCGCGAGTTTCGCAAGCATCGGCTGCAGCAAGCTGACGAAGTCAGGATCATTTTCGATTACAAGGATTCGAGGTTTCCCGGTCATGCCGAATCACCTTACCACATACCCACATACTGTAGCCGGAAACCCCCGTATTCAAACGGATGTTCGTTACTGAGACGCTCCAGGTGTGCCGCGCCTCTTGCACATCCTGGTCCTTCAGCACCAGGTTGTACTTGCCGATTAATTTAATTATTACTATATTCGTAATAGCGGCTATCATGACGAGGAAGAGACAGGTGGTAGAGAAGACGAGCCCGGAGAAACCCCTGCAGCACATGCGGGCGATGCTGGGACGGAGGCAGCCGCCGGTATTTGTGACTTCATCAATCGTGCTGCTACTGCTGGCCGAGAAACCCGCGCATGGTTACGCGCTGTTCAAGGAGATGTGTGACATGGGCGTGTATGACGACGGAGTGGACCCGTCGGCCGTCTACCCGACGCTCAAGGCGCTCGAGGAGGAAGACTTCGTGACGGCCGAGATCGTCGATGCAAGCTCCGGACCGCCTCGAAAAGTCTTTCATATCACGAAACCCGGGCGCTCAGCGAATTCGTCGAGGGCCACCTCCGGATAATGGCTTCGGATATCGAGTACTTTCAGGACCGCTACGATGCTCTCTGACAAAGACGGAAACGGAGGCCCGATACATTGAACAAGTTATTTGCTTTCCTGGCGGTTTCCTCTGAGAAGAGGCCGTGGCTCGTCGTCGCGTGTGTCGGTTTGATTACGGTGTTCCTGGTGGCCGGCATCGGCATGCTGAAGACTGAGTTCAGCCAGGAAAGCATGATGCCCAAGGACTACGAGTCAGTCAAAGCCCTGCACACCGTTCAGGACAAGTTCGGGGGCTTGAGCTACGAGAACGTCCTCGTGGTGGCGGACAACGTCACCTCGCCCGGCATCGCCGAGGCGCTGCTGGGCCTGTCCCCGCAGAGCCTGGGGGAGGGCGGAATCAAGAAAGGGCAGGTCCTCAAGGTCCAGACTTACCTCGACGGCTTGAAGAAGATGGCCGAAGCCCAGGGCACGACCCTGCCCAAAGGGTTCATGCTGGGGGGCTTTGTGCAACAGTACCTGTCGACCCCCTACGCGCAGGCTCAGATACTAGGCAAGAGTCTCTCGAAAGACAAAAAAGCAACGCTGGTCACACTCCAGTTGAACTCCCTGATGACCGAGAAAGAACAGATCCAACTGGCAAAGGACTTCGAGAAGTACTTCATTCCCGCTTTCAAGGCGAAGGGCGCGAAGGTGTACCTGTCGGGGATGGCATCGATGCAGAAGGACGCGCAGGAGATGATGGCGCGGCAGACAGGCATTCTCTTCCTGATCGCCATCCTTTTCATCATGCTGATACTGTATGTGACCTTCAGGCGGGTATCGGACGTCTTCCTGCAGATGTTCGTCATCGTGGTCGGGATCTTCTGGATCATCGGGCTGATGGGGTGGGTGGGCATAACCTACTCCACGATGTCGGTGGCGATCATGCCGCTGATGCTCGGTATCAACATAGCCTACGTTATACACATCCTGAGCCGGTACTACGAGGAGCGGGAAGCCGGGGGCGACGTCTTCTTCTCGGCCACCACCTCCGTCAAGACGGTCGGCGTTGCTGTGTTCCTCGCGGCCATAACGACCGTGTTCGGTTTCATGTCCTTCACCATCACCGACATAGGACCGCTGAAGGACTTCGGGATAGTGTGCATGATCGGCATAGCGTTCAGCTTCCTGCTCGCCCTGACACTGCTACCCGCCGTGATAGTGATCAGGGACCGCCGGAAGAAGGCCGAGAAGCTGGAATCGCACCTCGAGAAGATGAGAAAGAGGCGCAGGGATTCCCGCTACGGCGCGGTGGTGGACAAGGGGCTGGTCGGGACCTCCATGACAGCCTACCACCATCACTGGATAGTCACCGGCTGCGTCCTTGTGCTCATAGGGTTCGCGGCGTTCTCGATCTTCAACCTGAAGACCGGGGCGGACATTCGGTCGATGATGGGCGGGGACTCGCCAAGCGTAAGGGCAAGTCAGAAGCTGGCGGAATTCTTCGGCGCACAGGATACCGACGTCATCCTGGTAAAAGGTGACGTCTTGACACCCGAAAGCCTGAAAGCGTTCTTGAAGCTGGAGGACGGGGTGGTCGCGGACAAGCGCAACCAGCTCGACAAAGAAGGTTTCTTCACCCGCAAGGGCAACGTCTCCATAGCCGACATCGTGGCAAACGCCAACGGCGGCTCCATACCCGATTCGGCCGAGGCGGTGAAGAGCACTCTCACGGAACTGGGGAAACAGATGGACATCGGGTCACTGGTCTCCAAAGACGGTGACCACGCGATCATCATGATACGTTCCGGAACGCCCGATTCCCAGGCCGAGACCGATACCAAGGTAAAGATCCTCAGGGATGCCGCTTCGAAGATGGACAAGCAGACAGGGCTGAACGCTAAGGCGACGGGATTCAGCGTTCTTATCGCCGACCTGATGGGAAACATCGTCCCCACCCAATTGGAGACCTCGGGGCTGGCCCTGCTCCTGTGCCTGCTGATACTGATAATCGTCTTCAAGTCTTTCTTCTACGGGTTGATAACCCTGGTCGTAGTCATATGCGGCATGTCCGCCGAGATGGTGTTCCTCTACGTGATGAGGTGGCCGCTGGACATCATGACCGTCCTGGTCGCGTCTCTGGTGATCGGCGCGGGAATCGACTTCGGCATACACGTCACGCACCGTTTCAGGGAACAGCGCAACGACCGTGGGATGTCACTGGAGGACTCTGTCAAGACCACCGTGCTCCATGTGGGGCGCGCGCTGATAGCAGGCGGACTGACCACAGCCGGGGTGTTCGGTATACTGGGCATCTCCAGCATGGAACCGCTCAGGCATTTCGGCTGGACGACCGCGATAGGCCTTATCGCCGCACTCGGCGGTGCCCTTTTCGTGCTGCCGAGCATGCTCGTCATACTGTCGAAGAGGCTGGAGAGGAGGGCCGCCGCCAAAGGCGCAGATACCCCGGCGGAGAGCCCTTCGTAGGGCACCCTGCACCGGAATTCAAGTGGAGCGGGGGGCGTTTCAGGGAGTCATCAACTGATCCGCGATGCAGACAAAAACAGATAACACAGGACACCCACTGGTCAGGAGGACATCAAACCCGATGCTTACTTCCCGAATTGCCTCCGTTCTCGTCGTTATTGGTCTGGTGGCCGCTCTCTCCGGGTGCGGTGCTCCGGCGACGAGCAGGTTCTACACTTTGATCATAGAGCCACAGGCCGGGTACCAGCCCATCTACATTTTCATCTCATCAGCCAAGAAGACCGTCGATATGACCATGTATGAGTTGTCGGACCCTCAGGCCCAGGCCGCCCTCGTTGCTGCTGCGAAGCGAGGGGTGGCAGTGAGGGTCCTGTTTGACTCGGACACTGCACCCGGGGGCGGCAAAGCGGTGAACCAGGCGGCGTACAACGACCTGAAGGCGAACGGGGTCAACGTAAGATGGGCATGGTCCGGAGTACTGTGGCACCAGAAGAGTATTGTCCGGGATGGTAATGCCGTCGCTGTCATGACCTGCAATCTCTATGCCACGTACTACCCCGTATTGCGGGATTTTGCCGTCATCACCAATAACCCTGCCACTGTTTCCGGTGTAGAGGCTACTTTCAACACTGATTTCAACAAGACCAGTACTCCTCCCACTAAGGGCGTAGTGCCCAGGGGTTCTGAGTTGATCTGGTCCCCGGGCGCCCAGACCGGATTGGTCAACCTGATCAAGTCCGCGCGTCCCGGCACCACCCTCTACGCCGAGGACGAGCAGTTGGATAGCGCGGCCATCGAGCAGGCGCTCGTGGCGGCCGCAAAGAGGGGGGTCACGGTCGATCTGACCATGACGTATTCTTCTTCCTATGTGGACGGGTTCAACACCCTGGTGGCTGGTGGGGTGCACGTGAGCTTGTATCAGCCGAATGCTCCGCTCTATATCCATGCCAAGGCCATCTCGGTCAACAACAATACCGTCTATGTGGGTAGTAGTAATTTCACAACTGCTATGACCAATGACGATCGCAATGTTGGGATCATCACCACCAACCCGACCGTAATCCGTGGCATCACTTCGACCATGGCGAGCGATTTTGAGGGTGCTACCCCGTACAGTGCCAGCCCCTGATAAGTCACACGTTTCTACGACGGTGTAACTGGCGCAAGCGATCTGGGTTCAGATAGTGCCCTCTCCCCCGAGGGGAGAGGGTTCAAACCTCGGACTGCCCCCAGCCGCCCACCGAGGGGAGTACTCCAGCCGGACGTCCGGAGGGTTATCCTATAATGGTAGTCACTGACCGCGATGTTCGTGTGATGTTCCAGCCGCATACTTGAAGGAGAGATGTAAAATGGCCGGTCTACTGGGCATGATGAATGTTCTGGCTCGCTTCGGAGGCGAGGGAATCGGGCGTGGCGGCCCACCACTCTGGATGATGCCGATCATGGCGGTCTTCGGGGTGATCTTCGTTGTCCTTTTCGTCTTGTTCGTGTTCTGGTTGGTGAGGTATTTCTACCGCACCGAGATAGTCCTCGGAAAACTTGTTCCGGAGACCCCGCTCGGAATAGCGCAGCTGAGGTACGCCGCGGGCGAGATATCGGCTGAGGAGTTCGACAACATCAAGCAGCGACTCTGAGGCTGAAACTGCACGCGGCCTGAGCCCGGCTCTATCAGCGTGTAGCTCAACGCCGTATAGAGCTCGAGCTGGAAGACCGCGGCGGAGCCATGTGCCACGGCATACCAGATATACACTTCGAAGAACACCAGGACGAAGGTGACCAGCAAGTCCTGCGCGATGACGATGCCCCGGAAATGAGGAGGATCGTACCGCGCCATTTTATGGAGGAAGCGGGTCTCGAAGACGTGCGTCACGATAAGCACGACGGAGAAGAACGCCAGTATGATTACGAGCGCCGGTTTGCTCGTCTCCTTCTCCATCATCCTGAAAGAGACGAGCAGGCAGATGCCAAAGTAGAGGAAGCAACTGAACCCCGAGGTCCAGATCCAGCGCGCGAGGTCCTTGAAGTCCGCGATCCTGTCCAGCCTCGTGAACGTGCTGCGGTAGGCGAAGACGACGGCCACGAGCACAAGGCCAAGAAGTGTTGCGGAGGCGGTCGCCAGGGTCGAGAATCCGTCCTGCATCAGTCACCTTCCTCTATCCTGAACTGCGCCGCCGGCTGGACCCTGCCGGAGGCCAGCATGAGCGAAAGGGCCCAGAACCCGGAGCCCACCAGCGCGACCGCGCGCACCGACGCGGCGAAGAGGACCCAGCTCACGGCCAGATACACACGGTGGTCTACGGTGGCGTCGCTGGTGCCGGCGAGGGACGTCCACATCAGGACTTCCGTGAGGCCGAACAGGGCGACCACCAGAACGACCTGCGCGAGCGCCAGCTTCCTGCACTCCTCGAACCTCGAGACCAGCCTCTGGAGCGCCAGCAACTCGCCGCCGTGGGCAGCGATCACCAGCACGGTGAAGATCGCAGTGATGAGCACGACCTCGGGCGTGGACGTGGCGTCCTCCAGCAGCCTGAACGCGACCACGAAGCAGAACCCGAAGTAGAGAAAAGTGGCCACTCCGGCCATCGAGATCCAGTTCGAGTACTCGTGGAAATCCTCCGGCTCCTCGAGCGTGCTGAACGCGCTCCGAAGCGCGAACACGAGCGCGATCAGGACGAGGCCGAACAGCGAGGCCGATGCTTTTCCCAGCGCGGTGAATGCGTGCTGCATATGTCACTTTCGATTGCCGGTTTTAAAGCGCGGAGCTGATGATTATCCGCTGGATCAGGTTCGCGCCCTCATAGATGGACATGGCCTTGGCGTCACGAAGATATTTCTCGAGCGGCAGGTCCTTCGAGTATCCTACCGCACCGAGCAGGTCCATTGCCTTACTGCACACGCTCTCCGCGGTCTCCGTTGCGTTCACCTTGCTCATGGATGACGCCTTCGTGGAGTCCATCCCCTGGTCCGTGAGCCATGCCGCCCTCCAGGTGAGGAGCCTTGCGGCGTCAATCGCTGTCGCCATATCGGCGAGCATGAAAGAGACGCCCTGGTTATCGATGAGCAGCCTGCCGTACTGCCTTCGCTGGCGCGCATAAGACAGGGCCGCTTCGTAGGCGGCGCGTGCCAGACCGACCGAAATGGCGCCGAGGCACGGCCTCGAAGTGTCCAGCGTCTGCATGAGGACGAGGAACCCTGTGCCTTCTTCTCCGAGGAGATTCCCCGCGGGGACCTCCACATCCTCCAGGACCAGCTCAGCATTGCGGCTGGCGCGCAGGCCCATCTTATCCTCGGTCCTGCCGACCGACAGCCCGCTGGAATCGCCGTCCACGATGAAAGCGTTTATGCCGGCGTGTCGCTTCGAGGGGTCGGTGGTGGCGAAGACCACGTAGAAGTCCGCCAGCCCCGCGTTCGTTATGTAGTGCTTGCGGCCGTTGAGCACGTAGCTGTCGCCTGTCCTGACCGCGAGTGTCTTCATAGCGGAGATGTCCGATCCGGCCTCCGCCTCTGTGGAAGCGAGAGCGGCAAGCTTGCCCGCCGGCTCGCAAATGCGAGGGAGATACCGCTCTTTTTGTTCTTCACTGCCGACAAGCATGATGCTGATGACCGCGAGCCAGGTCGTCCCCGCGACCACCGTCATCCCGGCACAGCCTGCCCCCAGTTCCTCCGACACGATCGCTGCTGTAAGGTAGTCGACGCCCGCCCCGCCGTACTCCGCGGGGATGGGGAGCCCGAGCAGTCTCGCGTCGGCGAACCGCTGGACGATCCCCGGGTCGAAAAAGGTCTGTTCCCTTCGATCCAGTTCCGCCGCATACGGCTTCATCTGGTTCTCGGCGAACTCGCGCGCCGCCTGCTTGAAGACCGACTGTTCCTCGGTCAGGTTGAAACCGATCATTTCTGTCGATCCCTCCTCCACTTCATGTAGTCGAGGAGTTGCACCCGCTCCTCCTGGGAAAGCTCCGAAAGGAGCCCGATTATTCCGGACGTGACCTCATCAGTGGAGTCCACCCGCGTCGCGGCTTCCCCGTCCGCCGGCTTCTCCTCTTCCATGAAATAGCTCAGTGGACGGCCCAGCACATTGGCCAGCTGCTCGAGGTTGGCGAGGTACAGGCGCCGTTTTCCCAGCTCGTAGTTAGATAGAGCCGATTGCGTGATGCCCAGTGCTGAAGCCAGTTCTTCCTGGGAGAGGCCTGATTCCTCCCTGGCTTTCTGTATTCGCTTGCCGATATCCCGGTATATCAACTTGCTCCACCCCGATTGCGTCTCTGCTGCAATCCTACACGCGGGGCCATCTGATTACAACAGTATGTCTTGACAGTAATGACGTAACGTCATAAGATTTATATGACAATATGTCATATCGGCAGTCGGAACGATTGCGAAGGGAGGGTTTCCAATGGGTAGCGCCGGCTTGCACACGCGGGATCTTAACTCGGAGGTCATGGCCGAGATCGGCGCCGTTCCCGGCGCCGAGATTCGCGAACTCCTCGCGAAGGGCCGGTACTCGTGTGAGTCGAGATGGATGATGGCGATGGTGGCGGCGGCCGGATGGGACAAGGCAAACGAGATGAACCGGCAGGTAGCCTCTGACGTCGGCGAGGGTGAGATGCACAGGCTCATGGAGCTCATGCGATGGGACACACAAAAGAGCAGCGACGAGTTCATGCTGATGACCATGACCGCCGTTGAACTGTTTCTTCCGAAGAAGTACTTCGACTACGAGTTCAAGGTGCTCGGGGAAGGAAAGCTGACAAGTGTGATCTACAGCTGCCTTGCCTGCACCAAGGTGGTGAGCATAGGCGTAGAACATTTCTACCAGTGCGGTTGCATGGCCATGCGGGCCGGTTGGTACAAGGCGATGGGCATCGAGGTCAAAGAGACGCTGCTGGAATGCATGATAGATGGTGACGAGAAGTGCGAGATCCTCATCGAACCGCGAGGGATCTCATGATGCGCGGCTCCAGAGAGAGGGTGGAGGACATGACGATTGAATACTCTTCAAAGGCAGGAGGAACGTCGAGTTCGGACGCCGACAAACGTGTCGTTCAACCGGCTTCAGGCGCGAAGCACGGAAGCGCTGTTCCGAACGGGGTCATTCTCAAAAGGAGCAACTGGTCGAAGTTCCTCACCGGAACGGCCGTGGCGCTCCCGGCGCAGTTCCAGAGGCGTTGAAGTCCGCCTGGCGATGACCGAATGGCGAACGCTATCATAAGGTCTTTTGCGACACTTCCCTGCCAGGATGCGTTTCTTCGATTCGGAGGGTATGAGGGAGGGTTCGGTGGGAAGGACTTGAATATGCAACTACTCCCATCGACCAAGGAGAAATGTCATGCCGGACACTGAGCTTACTATCGAACCCGGAAAACACAACCTCGTCATCACGCGTGTCTTTGACGCCCCGCGCGACCTCGTGTTCAAGACGGTAACCGACTCGAGCCTCATCCCTCAGTGGTGGGGACAGAGCAACCTCACGACCACGGTCGAGAAGATGGAAGTGAAGACCGGCGGCGTCTGGCGGTACGTCCAGCGCGACCCGGCGGGCAACGAGTTCGCGTTCAACGGCGTCTATCACGCGGTCGTACCTCCCGAGCTGCTTATCTATACTTTTGAATTCGAAGGTATGCCGAACCACGTGATGCTTGAAACCGTGACCTTCGAAGAACAGGACGGCAAGACCAGGATGATCGATACCCCGGTCTTCCAGACGGTCGAGGACCGCGACGCGGCGCTCGCCTCAGGGATGGAGCAGGAGGCTTCCGAGTCCACAGACCGTTTTGCGGAAGTGCTGGCCAAATCCGAACAGTAGGGCTCGGGAGTCTCGAACTCCTTTATGTGCCCCTCAAGAGACCACTTGAACCGGCCTTGTTTTCGTGGAACTATCGACTGGTGTCCGTGAGGTAAGAGGCATCACAACGAGGTGGCAGACATGATGGCAATAAGGTTCAACGCGTCGATACCGCGTTACGCGTTCACGAAGGCCGCGGGGCGCCTCCGGCAGGCCGCATACTATAGCGGGCCGTTTTCCACGACCTTCATGGACGACATCCCCGAGCCGCAGCTCCCCGGGGAGGACTGGGTCAAGATACGCACAGTGTACGGGGGCGTCTGCGGCAGCGATATCAACCTCATCTTCCTGAAAGACTCCCCTTACTCCGAGCCGTACACGACAATGCCTCTCACCATAGGGCATGAGAACGTTGGGGTTATCGCGGAGGCAGGTGGGCAAGTCGAAGGGTACTCCGTGGGAGACCGCGTCGTCGCCGACCCCATGCTGCCCTGTGCGACCAGAGCCATCAGCCCGCCTTGCGAGAACTGCGCCAGGGGTGACTTCTCCCAGTGCCTCCGGATGCGAGACGGCTCCCTGTCCGCGGGGTTCTACACGGGCTTCACGGGCGCTTCGGGCGGGTCCTGGAGCGAGTACTTCCTGGCCCACAAGAGCCAGTTGCTGAAAGTCCCCGACCAGATGACCGATGAGCAGGCCCTGATGCTCGAGGCGTTCACCATCCCGTTGCACGCCATTATGCGAAACCTTCCCGAGCCGGGCCAGACCGTCCTTGTCTACGGCTGTGGAGTCATCGGAATGCTGTCAGTCGCGAGCCTGAAGGCACTCGTCCCTGAGTGCCGGGTGGTTGCTATCGCACGGTATCCGTTCCAGGCAGAGGTGGTTCGAGGCTACGGCGCAGACGAGGTCATCATGCAGCGAGAAGTGGACGATATCTATCATGCGGTTGCAGGCCTCACCGACGCCCAGGTCGTGAAACCGATGATCGGCGGGTGCTACCTGAACGGCGGGCCGGACGTGGTCCTCGAGTGCGTGGGGAGCCCGCCGACCCTCGACGATTCACTGCGCATGACGAAGTCCGGCGGCACGGTGGTCTTGATAGGCCTCGTCAGCTTCGCGCCCCGGGTCGATTGGACCCCGATCTGGTTCAAGGAGCTGACCGTCACCGGTTCCTTGTGCTCCTCGTCCGACAGCTACCAGGGCAGGACGATGAAGACTTTCGAGTGGGCCAGGGACCTGATCGCCGGCGGGACCGTGCAGGTGGACCACCTGCTCACCCACGCCTGGAGACTGGACGAGTACGAGTCCATGATCGACACGGCGCTCAGCAAAGGCAAAACAGGGTCGATTAAGCAGACTTTCCGGTTCTAAGCGAAAAAGAGCCTGAAACTCTTATGACCACCCGGCTAGGCGTCTGGCTCAGTATCAAACGGCTCCGTCACCAGCTCGGCCGTGCTCCCGGCAGTCCGTAGCCGCAGGAGAAGGATTCCCGCCGCGATGATCAGCACGGCCCCGACCAGGTCCTGCCAGTTGGGGGTCTCACCGAGCACGGCGAAGCCCAGGACCAACGCGCTGACCGGCTCTATATAGGAGAGCAACGCCGCGTCCTGTGCCTTCACACGCTTGAGCGCATAGATGTATGCGAGGCTGGCGCCGCCGAAGCTCACGGTCCCGAACACCACGATCGCAGCCCATGCTTTTGGCGTGACCAGCGCGGTCGACGGGATGGCAAACGCCGCGACGGCAACCGCGGCGACCCCGTTGGTCCAGACCCCGATCGTCAGAGGCGACATCGTCTCGCGCAGCTTCTTCCACGCGATCATCAACAGCGCCCACAACACGGCCGACCCGAAGGCGAACGCCAGTCCCCGCGCGCTCGCGTGAGCCGCGCCGCCGACCTGGCCCCAGGACATGATGGCGGTTCCGCCCAGCGCTATCGCCAGGCAGAGCCAGGTGCTCCGCTCGGTCTTCTCCTTGAGGAGGTAGGGAGCCAAGACCGCGATCAGCACCGGGAAGAGATAAAGGATGAAAGTCGCGACTCCGATCGGCAGCAGGTCGTACGCCTTGAACACGCACATGGCGAAGGCCGCAGTCATCAGGCCGCTTGCGATCAGCAGAGGGGCCTGGCCGCCGGGCTTGAAGTCCCGGGTCCTCCTCATGGCGAGGATGACCAGCGAGTAGAACGCGACGGCGAAGCAGGAACGCCAGAAGACGAGCACCTGTTCGTGGCCCGCCAGGTGCGTCCAGCGAACGAAGACCCCGCTGGCCCCCCACACCGCCGGCGCGAGACATATCAGCGCGTACTGGAGCGCCATATTGTCTTGCTTCTTCTCGGTCAAAGCGTCTCCGTTCCGGTTCGCTGCCAGCATTCCGGGGGACAAGGATTCCAGGCCACTCTGAGTGCCGGGTTCACAGACCGCAGCGGGACTCAGTATATATAATGCGGATAGCCGGATGTCCTTCTTATGTGCCGCACCGAAGGAGTTGATCAGGTGAGCAAGGACGCCTCAGGCTCAGGAGAGGATAAGCCCGTCCGACTTCACCGGTATCGTGGTCAGCATGTGAAGGCCAGAACGGCGGGGCCTGCCGAGGATCGCATAGCTCTCATCCCCGGCCTGCAGTACAGGCCGCAGGAGCTCAATCTCTATTCCGAAGTAGACCCGCTCAGGGAGAACATCCGACCCTTGAGAGGCGCGCGCGCCCTCAGCTATGTCGCTGTTCACCACAAGCGGGAGATGGTCACGGAGATAATGCCAACGGCGCCGGCGCTCGCCTACATGGAACTGGCACAGAGCATTGTCGATCGCCACCTGGTGAAAAAACACTCGGGAGAGCCCCCGGAAGCCGCGCGATTGAAAGCCGACATCAAGCAGTATGCCGCGGCGCTCGGCTTCGCCCTCTGCGGTGTGACGAAGCTTGACCGACGGTTCGTGGTGGAAGGGATGGACTCAAGATTCCCGTATGAGACGGTGGTGGTCCTCGGGATGGAGATGAACAAAGATTTTCTTCTGCAGGCGCCGAACTACTGTCTCCGCCGCTACCCCGACTACGATGTTTACCGGAGGGGAGGCAACCAGGTCCACAGAGTCGCCAACTTCATCCGCCGCCGGGGGGTGTCTTGCTCGGCACGGGTCCCGTTCAACGGGGCGGCCATCTACCCGGTGCACGCCATCACGGCCGCCCTCGGCGAGCTCGGGGCCTTCGGCGGCGTGCTGACACCTCAGTTCGGCCCGCGCCAGCGCTGGTGCATGATCGCCATCGACTCACCGCTCCCCGTGGATGAGCCTGCACGAACCGGGCTCGCTGATTTCTGCGAGAATTGCCTGCTGTGCGTCAGGAAATGCCCGGCGGGAGCCATACCCGAAGAGCCCTTGTGGTGGCGCGGGGTCTACAAGCGCAAGATCGACGACCTGAAGTGCTTCACGTTTTTCACCTCGTGGCACACGTGCGCGATATGCATCAACGTCTGCCCCGTTGCACCGGTACCCGACAGCGTCAGTGCTCGAACATTTCGAGACGACCGGCGAGGTGATGGGCTACGATGAGATACTGGCCGAGAGGTCGGTCTATAGAGGCAAGTAGGCTCAGGACTTTCTCGTATTGAGGGAATTCGGGCCGGACTCTCGAACTTGTTCTTCGAGAACGGCACATCGGCATCTTCCGCATCCGGGGGTATGAACACCGTGGCAGTCGCCTCAGACGACGAACGACGCGCGATCGAGAAGCTAGAAGCGACCAATGCCGGAGCCGGCCTGTCTTCCGGCGAGGCTGCGGCAAGGTTGGCCGCCTTAGGGCCCAACCGCCTGGTGGAAGAGCGTCGAATAACCTTCCTTGCCATCCTCTGGGAAGAAGTGCGCGAGCCCATGATTCTGTTGCTCTTCGTCGTCGCCATCTTCTACAGCATCTGGGGACAGCTCCAGGACACCATAACGATCGTCGTAGTCATCGCTCTGCTGATCCTCGCGGAGGTGCTGAACGAGTTCAGGGCGAAGCGGGCCATAGCGGCTCTACGGAAGTTGTCCTCCCCGGAAGCGCCAGTGATTCGTGACGGTGAGTTTCGCCAGATACCTACCGCCGACCTCGTCCCTGGCGACCTGCTTCTCCTGCGGGTTGGTGAAAGGATCGGTGCCGACGCGCGCCTCATAGATTCGGCGGGCCTGGAGGTGGACGAGTCCACGCTCACTGGCGAGTCTTTCCCCGTCGGGAAGGACGAGCGGGCGAAAGTCCCGGAAGATGCGCCGCTTGGCGACCGAGTGGCTTCGGTGTTCGCGGGGACAGTTGTCACCAGGGGAAAAGGGCGGGCCGTCGTCACCGCGACCGGCATGGACACCGAGCTCGGCCACATCGCCGGGTTGACCCGTGCCGTGAAAGAGCCCAAGACAAGACTGCAGCTTGCAATGAAGCAACTCGCAGGCTGGCTGGTCTGGGTGGCAGTGGGCTTCAGCGTTGTGATACCGGCAATCGGGATCGCGCAAGGCAAGCCCACGAAGACGATGATCCTGACCGGTCTGGGGCTGGCCTTTGCGACCATCCCGGAGGAGCTCCCGATTGTGATCACCATGGTGCTCGGGCTCGGCTCCCTGCAGCTCTCCCGGCATAACGCCCTGGTGAAGAGGCTGCGTGCGGCCGAGACACTCGGCAGTGTCACGGTGATCGCGACGGACAAGACGGGCACGCTGACGGAGAACAGGATGACGATCAAACACCTGCTCACCGCATCCGGGTCGCAGGACTTCGCAGACAAACCTGTTACGCCGGTCGCTCGCAAGATGCTCGAGATCGGGGTCCTGGTGAACGACGTCGAGGCAACGGACGAAGGCGGAGGCCAGTCGCTGGTCGGTGACCCCATGGAGGTCGCCTTGATAGAGGGCGCCGAGGGCGCCGGGGTCACCGCGGCCGGCATCCGTTCCCGCTTCAAGATAACGGATGACTTCGAGTTCGATACGCGGCGCAAGGTCATGTCCGTGGTTGTGGACTCCGACTCCAGGCGACAGGTGATGCTCAAGGGCGCCCCGGAGTCAGTGATTGACAGGTCAGTCGAGATCCTCGAGGACGATGGCCCCAGGCGCCTCGAGCCGGCGGAGCGGGAGACTATTATGTCGGAGATCGACGCCATGGCCGCCGAGGGTCTTCGGGTGGTCGCCTTCGCCAGCAAGGACCTGGCGCCTGGATTGCACCCGTATCGAGACGAGGCGGAGACCGGCCTGACTTTCGTGGGGGCAGCCGGTTTCTTCGACCCGCCACGGTCCGACGTCCCCGAGGCGGTCCGCGCATGCAACACGGCGGGGATTCGCGTGATGATGATAACCGGGGACCACGCGTCGACGGCTGCTGCGGTGGCCAGGGAGATCGGGCTGGCATTCGATGATGGGGTGGTGACAGGCGCGGAGCTCGACGCGATGGACGATGAAACGCTCCGCGAGACGGTGGACACCAGGTCCGTTTTTGCTCGCGCGACGCCCGAACACAAGCTGCGGATAGTACGGGCTCTCCGTGAGAACGGCATGACGGTGGCAGTGACAGGCGATGGGGTGAACGACGCCCCCGCGTTGAGGGAAGCCGACATAGGCGTGGCGATGGGCGCGACGGGCACGGACGTTGCGAGAGAAGCCGCGGACATGATATTGACAGACGATAATTTCTCGACCATCGCCTATGCAGTCGGCCAGGGGCGGAAGCTCTTCGACAACCTCAGCAAGGGCGTGCGCTTCTACCTGGCGGTAAAGGTAGCCCTCGTTCTCATCTTCATCGTGCCGACCATCCTGTCCCTGCCCTTCCCCTTCGCACCGATCCAGATAGTGATTCTCGAGCTGTTCATGGACCTCGCCGCGTCGGCTTCTTTCGTCGCCGAGCCTGCCGAGAAGAGGATCATGTCGAGACCGCCGCGCGATCCTGCCGCAAGGTTCATGGACAAACCCATGCTGGAGACCATCGCCGCCGGAGCGATCTCCCTCTTCGCCGCGGTCACAACCGTCTATCTCCTGGCATATTACATAGTGGGCGGGCCCAAGACAGCGGGTTCTGCCGCATTTGCCACGTGGATGATAGGGACTGTGGCTCTGGCCTACAACACGAGGTCGAGAGAGCCACTCGCTTCAATCGGGTTCCTCACGAACAAGGTCATGGTCGCCTGGAGCGTCGCATCGATAGGGTTCCTAGTGCTCGCGATCAATACACCGGGCCTTCAGGACGCGTTCAAGCTGACGGCTATTTCAGGGGCGCTGTGGGGGCTGGCAATCGGGGCCGCGTTGCTCTTCACTTCCTGGCTGGAACTCCTCAAGCTGGTCACTGCCAGGTCATGATGTGCTTGCCAGCTCCACAAGGATTCGCGTGACGTCCTCTGACGTTCGCAGGTCATCCCGCGACACGATCTCTATGCCGTTCTCCTCGAGGACCCGCAGTGGCCGGCTTTCGGCGAGCCACTAAACTTCTTGGGGTCAGACCCCTTTTTGTATCGCCGTAACCCAGCGACTTCGCCAGGCCTGCCATCTTCTTGACGACGAGGCCCAGGCCCGCCCGCCTGACCACGGGCCCCCTCCAGCTCACCATCAGTTTCTTCGTGAACTCCTGGGTCGCCCTGGCCTTGCTCTCGGTGATGATGTTCTGGATGGGTATGCCGATGATCCCCTCGACGTTGGCGAACAGCTCGTTGGTCCCCTCGACGTCGGCGAGCACCATGCGGTGTTCGGGGTCTCGCGCCTCGGCGATGGTCCCGCTGGAGTTCCAGGTGAGGCTCTTTGCTGTCCGCTTGGAGACGCCGCATGTACCGCAGACCTGTGTGCCGCTCAACTGATCCCCTCCTGCTAGGTGCACGCGGATAATTCTATCACTGCGCCGGTTGTGTTCCCCTTCGCGCGGAGTTGATGACATCGCAGGCGCGCCGGACGTTGTTCTTGAAGGAGGCGATCGACTTCTCCTGGAAGACGCCGCCTTCGGTGTACTGGATGTCGAGGACGTCCATCAGCGCGATGGGCGAAGGGTGAGGATACACCTGCACGGAGGTCATCGCCTCGTACGGTATCTGGAACGGGAGGTCCGACCCGGCTGCCCGCTTAAGAAAAAGGACCCGACCCCAGGAAGTTAAGCGTCTCGCTGGGCTATTTCAAGGGCTTTCTTGTCGAGCTGCTCGGAGTATTCCTTCCATGTCGACATGTCTTCGGCGCTCCCGCGGAAGATCACAAAGCGGCACGTTTCCGCGCCCGCGGGGATCGTCTGGGTGAAGCGAACCTGCCAGTCCATCCAGCCCAGCTCTTTCGCCGCGTCGAGCATTCCCTGGACGAAGTTCCTCTGGACGCGGCAGTCGAAGGCACTGTAGCAGTCCTGGTGCGGGCACCAGATGATGTGGAAGCTGACCTCGTCCTCGGAGTCGATGCTCGGCTCCTCGAGCGACGCGTAAGCGATACGGTTGATGACGGTCGCGAAGAAGCTGGCGAGCTCCGCCTCGGTGAGCCCCTCCGGCCTCTCGAGCCCGTCGAGCATCTGCCTGCCGACGTCCAGGCCCACCTTCCTTATGGCTTCGCAGACGACTCGCTGCCCGTCCTCGCCGAATTCGCGCTCGCACGCCTTGAGTATGCCTATCACCGCCATGGCCTGCATGGTCCCCCATTGCCAGAGCACGGCGGGGTCGAAGTCGGTCTTACCCAGGACCTCCTCGCGAAGCCGTGCCACGCCCTCGGCATACGGCTGGTTGAACTCGAATTCTTTCCAGGCGGGCTCGTCGCGGCGCTCCCAGTGCATTGCAGGACTCCTTCTCTGATGCCGATGCGCGTAAATCATCGAGCCGGCGGGACGCCAGCGCTACGAACAGGCCGGCGGGACGCCAGCGCTACGTCTTTCATTCTGACGGCGCGACGGCCGTGCAAAATAAAGGTTTGACCCCTATTTTGCAGGCTGCTGGTATTGCGCCTCGATCTCCTCGCCGAACGTGTCCACGACGATCCGGCGCTTGAGCTTCAGCGTCTGCGTCAGCATCCCGTTCTCGAGCGTGAAATCCTCTGTGAGGAAGACGAACTTCTTGGGTATCTCGTAGGAGCCGTACGTGCCCTTGAGGGCATCTTTCACCTGCTTCTCGATGGCGTCCTGGACGGCCTTGTCCTTCGCCAGCACGGCGGGCTCCTTCCCCTCGGCGCCCTCGACGTGCTTCGGGAGCACCTCGAAGTCGGGGACCAGCAGGCAGATGTTGTACTCCTTGCCCTCACCGAAGATCATGCAGTTGGCGACAAGGGGCAGGAGCTTTATCTCTTCCTCGATGGAGCTCGGGAACACGTACTTGCCGTTCAGCAGCTTGTACTGCTCTTTCAGCCGCCCCGTCACCTTGAGATATCCGTCGTTATCCAGCCTGCCGCGGTCGCCGGTCCTGAAGCCGCCGTCCGGCGTCATGACTTCGGCGGTCGCCTCGGGCTTGTTGTGATAGCCCTTCATGACGTTGGGCCCGTAGACGATGATCTCGCCGTCATCAGCGCCCTCATCCACCACCGAGTTGTCTATGACTATCCGGCAGTTGGGGATCGCCGAGCCGACAGTCCCGATCTTGTTCTTGCCCGGCCGGTTCATGGTGGCCCCCGGCGACGTCTCGGTCAGGCCGTAGCAGTCGTAGGTCGGGATGCCCAGGTCGGAGAAGAAGTAGGCGATCTCGGGGTTCATCATCGCGCTGCCGGTGACCGCGCCCTTCAAGCGGCCGCCGAACTTATCGCGTATCTTCTTGAAGACTATCTTATCGGCGAGGTTGTACTTGACGTTGACCCACATGCTCGTCTTGCCCTGCTCAGCCAGCTCGCGCTTCTTCTTGCCGGCCTCGACCCCCATCACGAACAGCTTTCGCGGCAGGCCGCCGTCCTCGTCCATCTTCGCCCAGAGGCCGTCGTAGACCCTGTTGAAGATGCGCGGGACCGCGATAAGGAAGGTCGGCTCCGTCTTCCCAAGGTCTTCCACGACCGTCTGCGGGCTCTCGACCAGCCCCAGCGAGCCACCGATGTAGATGTAGTTGTTGAGGTCGGCGGTCTGGCCGAATGAGTGTGCCCACGGCAGGATCGAGAGGCTGCGGTCCTCCTCGTTGAGGTCGGGGAAACAGGCGCCGCAGTCGACGACGTTGGAGGTCAGGTTCCCGTGCGACAGCAGGACGCCCTTAGGCTCGCCCGTGGTGCCCGAGGTGTAGATGAGAAGAGCGATGTCGTCGGGGCCCGCCGGCTTGACGGACGGGACGGGCTTCTCGCGTCCCTTGCGCTCCAGGTCGGCCATTGTGTTCGGTCCGTCGCCCTCGATCAGGTACAGCTTCAGGCCCGGGAAGTCTGAGGCGAACCCCTCGACCTTCTCGAGCAACTCCGGCTTGGAGATGAACAGCGCCTTTATCCCGCTGTCGCCGATGATGTACTTCCAGGTGCTCTCGAGCTCGGCTTCGTACATGGGGATGAAGCGCGCGCCAAGACTGTAAGTCGCGTAAGCGATTATCGCCCACTCGACCCTGTTGTTAGCGATGATCCCGACGCAGTCGCCTTTTCCGAAGCCATCTGCGGCCAGTCCGCCGCGCAGGTCGTCGACGCGCTTCGCCACCTCGGCGTAGGTGACCCACTCGTACTCGCCGGCCTTGTTCTTGGTCCCGAAGAGCTTGTTTGACCCGTGTTTGGCCACACTGCGCTCGAACATGTCAACGAGGTTGTCCGGCCTGTCGTCACTGCTCATGATGCACCCCCAGGGCTAGAACGAGTCTTTCAACGTAGTGATATCGTCATCCGGCTCAAAGATTATAACCTGCCAGGCAAGGGCGCCACACGGGTCACGCGGTCGGTCGGGATGCTCAAGTGGGGTCTGACCCCGGTGGCGCACTTAAGGAAAAGGACCTGACCCCGGAAAGTAAAGTGAAGTTTCCTTTGCCCGGCTGGCGGGGAGTTGGTAAGATAATCCTAGGCAGCATGGGGGCGACGGAGCATTCACCGGCGACGCGCGTCCCTCGCCACTAAGTGGCTGGTCACCTGATAAGGGAGGAATACGATGGCCCCAAAGTACGGTACTGACGAATGGGAGAGCGCCTACCAGGCTTTTCTGGCGGAGAGGACGAAAGACGGCCCTCCGTACATCTACTTCACGCCCGAGTGGGCGGCCCTGTACGAGAAGACGATCCAGAACGATGAGGCGTACCGGGACGCGGCAAAGACGTGGGAAGGCACTGTTGTGCTGCACGTCGAGGCTGCCCCCGAGTTCGGCCTCGAATTCGACCTCTTCGTCTTCATGGACCTCTGGCACGGCGAGTGCCGCTCGATCAGGATCGTGCCCACGGACGCCGGCGAGGCGGGCGATTTCGTGATCAGCGGTTCACTCGAGCGCTGGACCCAGGTCGCCAAGAAAGAGCTCGACAGCACCAAGGGCATGATGCAGGGCAAGCTGAAGCTCAAGGGCGACCTCCCGACGATCGTACGCGCGGTGAGGGCGTCCCAGCGCCTGACCGACCTGAGCGCCGACGTCGGCGGGTTCTTCCCGACCGAGCTCGAAGCCGCGAAGGTTCAGGAGCTCAGGGCCGTAATGAATGATTTCAAGGACAAGGTGCTCGGCTAGAACACGGCACCAGTCAAAATAATGTGAGGCGGACATGGGCAACCCGTGTGCCCGCTCGACGGACCGGGTTGCAGCCCATGCCGGCATCACCATCAAAGGGAGGTATACATGGCGTACGATCGAGATCTTGCCTTCATCTACAGGAACCCGACCAAGATCGTCTTTGGCGAGAACACCGTAAATGACGCGGGCATAGAGGTGTCCGAGCTCGGCTGCAGCAAGGCGTTTATTGTGACCGATCCCGGCGTGGTGGCGGCCGGACTGGTAGAGAGAGTCCAGAAGGCGCTCGGGTCGAAGTTCGTCGGCATCTACGACAAGTGCATCCAAGACTCCGGCGTGCACATCATCAATGAGGCGTCCGCGCTCGCAAAAGAGGCCGGCGCCGACTGCCTCGTCAGCGTCGGCGGGGGCAGCACCATCGACACGGCCAAGGGCATGGCCGTCCTCATCAAGGAGGGTGGCAAGCTGGAGGACTACGCCGGCTTCCAGCTCCTGACCCGGCCCCAGACACCGCACGTAGTTGTGCCGACCACGGCCGGGACCGGCAGCGAGGCCACCATGACGGCGGTCGTCAAGGACTGGGACAGGCACCAGAAGATGCTCTTCTCAGACACCAACATGATCCCGAACGTAGGGATACTCGACCCGACGATAGTGGCCGGGCTTCCTAAGGGATTGACGGCGACCACGGGCATGGACGCGTTCACGCACGGGGTAGAATCGATACATACACTCCAGGCGTCGCCCATCGCCGACGCGATGGCTCTCCAGTCCATCAGGCTGATCTACGAGAACCTCCCGAAGTGCGTCGAGGACGGCAGCGACCTGCTCGCGCGGGGACAGCAGCAGTGCGGGGCTACCATGGCGGGAATCGCGTTCGATAACGCGCAGGTGGGCCTGCCGCACGCGCTCGCGCATTCTCTCGGCGGGCTTTTCAAGGTGCCTCACGGGCTCGCCAACAGCATCGTGCTTCCGTACAGCATGCAGTTCAACCTGGAGGAGTCCGCCGACCGCTACGCGCTCATCGCGCGGGTGATGGGCCTGGACGTAAAAGGCATGAGCGACGTGGAGGCGGGACAGGCGGCGATAGACGCGGTCTTCGCGTTTACCAAGAAGCTCGGTATCCCGCAGAAGCTGAGCGAAGCGGGAGTGCCGGAGGAAGGGCTGATCGAGGTCGCGGAGCTCGCGCTCTCCGATGGCGCGATAGTCTACAACCCGACGCTTATCTTCGAGACCGACCAGATAATGGAAGTGTTGAAGGCTGCGTACTAGACCTTCCAGGAATGAACAATGACCAGGGGGTAACATGAGCGAGCCCAATATCGAACTGGCGCCGGACGTGGAGCCCGGCATGGCTTCCATGCTGGCGGACATGATAAAGACAAACCTGAAGGACAAGCCCGACAGGATGAAGGACTTCAACAAGCTGGAGGGGACGATCTGGATAACCGCGGAGGACGCGGAGACCGAGATGACGATGGTCTTCGAGAGCGGGAAGCTGACGGTCCACTCCGGCAAGATCGGCAAGCCGATACTTGAGATAACCACCGACGCTTCGACACTGATGGACCTCGCCAACATCGACATCAAGATGGGGATGCCCTACTACTTCGACGAGACCGGGCGCATGGTCATCAAGAAGCTCCTCAAGAAAGAGCTGAAGATCAAAGGCATGTTCGCCCACAACATGGCACTGACGCGGATGACTAAGATCATGTCGGTCAAGTAGGCCCGAGAAGCCAGGCCCTTACGATCGGAGGACGTACGATGTTCGGAAACACCGGCAAGGTGCTGGAAGTCGACTTGAGCTCCGGGCAGATCGAGACGCTCGAGCTCGAGGAAGACATCTACAAGAAGTACATCGGTGGAGTGGGTCTGGCGGCAAAGCTGCTGTTCGACCGTGGCAACCTCGATGCGGACCCCCTGGACCCCGACACGCTGCTGATATTCGCCACGGGGCCGATGGCCGGCACGGGCATGTACGGCACGAGCCGCTTCTCGGTCGGCGCCCGCTCGCCTCTGACCGGCATCTGGGGGCAGGCGAGCTGCGGGGGAAACTTCGGGCCCGAGCTCAGCAGGTGCGGCTACGACGCGGTGATATTCAAAGGCAAGGCGGACAAGCCTGTCAGCCTCGTCATCGGTGACGAGACCGCCGAGATCGTGGACGCGGGCGACCTCTGGGGCAAGGACGTCTACGAGACGACGGACATCCTCAAGGAGAAGTACGGCAAGCAGGAGAAGATACTCGCCATCGGCCCGGCGGCCGAGAACGGAGTCCTCTTCGGCAGCATCACCAACGATTACGGGCACCACTTCGGCCGCGCCGGCATGGGCACCGTGATGGCTTCCAAGAACCTCAAGGCGATAGCCGCGAAGGGCGACATGAAATCCGAGTTCGCGGACCCGGAGGGGTTCAAAGAGTTCTGGCAGAACACCGTCCGACCGCAGATCGAGGAGAATATCTTCTGCAATGCGCTCAAGGCTTTCGGCACCGCCGCGAACATGGAACTGAAGATGATGGAGGGCGACGTCCCGACCAGGAACTGGTCGGTCGGCTCGTGGATGGAAGGGCCGGAAACCCTGAGCGGTATCACTATGGCCGACACCATCAGGACGGACACCGCCTCATGCCGGGGTTGCGCAGTGAAGTGCAAGCCTGTGGTCAAGGTCGATGAAGGTCCCTATCAGACGCCCGAGGGACCGGGGCCGGAGTACGAGACGATCGGGACCTTCGGAACCATGATGATGAACCCGAGCCTGGAGGCCGTTGCGAAGGCGAACGACCTCTGCAACCGCCTGGGGATGGACACCATGACCTGCGGCTCGACCATCGCGTGGGCGATGGACTGCTACGAGGCGGGCATCCTCAAGCCCGAAGATTACGACGGGATCAAGCTCGAGTTCGGCGACATCGACACGCCGCTGGCCCTGCTTCCAAAGATAGCCGCGAAGGAAGGGAAGCTCGCGCAACTGCTCGCCATGGGCTCCCGCAAGGCATCCACGGAGATAGACGCCGGCAGCGAGAAGTTCCTCACCGACAGCAAAGGGCTGGAGGCCGCGATGCACGACCCGCGATGCAACTGGGGCGACGGGCTCGCCTACGCGGTCTCGGTGCGCGGCGCGTGCCACGTCTCGAACGTGACCTTCCTCTGGGAGTGGGGCGCGATCGAGTACCCGGAGGTCGGGCTGGACATGCTCTTCCAGGCGCAGTCGGCCGAGCACAAGGCGTTCGGCACGGCGGTGACCACGGACATGGGCTCTATCTTCAACTCGGCGTGCTGGTGCGAGTTCCCCGGGGCGAGCCTGACGCTGACCCAGTGGGTTGAGGCGTTCAACCTGGTCGCGGGGTACGGCTACGACATCGACTCGATGATGGAAGCGGCCGCGCGCGTGTGGTTCCTGCAGCGCGCCCTCGGCAACATCTGGGGCGCGACCGGTGAGGACGACCGGATAGGCGAGAGGATCATGACGCCCGTGGACGACGGCATGATTGCCGGCTCGGTGCCCGACATGGAGACCATGCTCAAGGAGTTCTACGAGCTGCGCGGACTCTCCGCCGACGGCCGCCCTACTCGCGAGGCGCTGGCGAAGTACGGCCTCGAGGACGTCGCCGAGAAGCTCGGGGTCTGACCACGGGTCGAGCCTCACAAGAGAGAAAGCCTTGAAGGTGCACGTCCGCTATGTCGGCCTGTTCGCGAAATACGTGGGCGAGCGGGAAAGAGACTTCGATCTGCCCGACGGCGCCACCGCGGACGACCTCCTCGGGCGGCTTGCTGACCAGTACAGGGAAACCCTCCCCGAAAGCTTCATGGACAAAGAGACCGGCCGGCTGCACAAGAGCGTCCGCCTGGCCGCCACCAGCGGCGCGATCGGACCGGAACAAGAGCTCAACGATGGCGACAACCTACTCGTATTGTTCACCCTCGCCGGCGGCTGAGTGTAAAACCGGTGCCAGGCACTTTCTTTTCACTTTGAAAAACGGGGGTCAGGCACTTTTTTGCCGAGGGCCTGTGAGCCCGTGGTGAAGAAGAGCGTGAGTTTCTCGTCGACAGCCCGCAGGTCCCTTTCAGATGCGTCTGATGGCGGACATTCGTTTCTGGTATTTGCTGAGGAGTTCCACTTTGACGCTGTCCGGGTAGGCGTGAAGGATGAGGCCGTCCCCGATGTAGAGCGCCACGTGGCCGTTCTTGAAGAAATAGATGAGGTCTCCCGGGGCGAGCCCGGCGAGGGGGACCGGCTGGCCCACCTTGACCTGGTCGTAGGTCACCCGCGGCAGCTTGACCCCCGCCGCCGCGAACGCGTGCTGCACCAGAGCGCTGCAGTCGAAGGCGTCCGGCCCGTTGCCTCCCCATTCGTATTTCTTGCCGAGCTGGGCGAGGGCGGTATCGAGGACGACCTGCGCCCGCGGGCTTGCCTCGTCAAGGTGTATCTTCGAGAGCGCCAGCCAGAGGTCGAACTGTGTGACCACAGTCGGCCTTGTGCTTACGGGAGGCTGTCCGGTCTGAGCGGCGCCGCAGCCGCACGCCGCCAGGGCGACCACAACGAGAGCGGCGATCATCTTTGCGGTTGGATTCTTCACTTGTTCATCGCGCCTCGGGTATAGAACTGTCGCGAATCATCATACCCGAACCGGGCGCGTCCACTGATGCCGGCGGGACGCCGGCGCTACGGACGTAGAGCAGGAGGCCACATGCCGGCGGGACGCCGGCGCTACGAACACGCGGCGGGACGCCGGCGCTACGAAAGGATAGCGGGACGCCGGCGATACGGACGTAGCCGTTGCTGATAGAATGCCCGTGTTGAAAGCGGCAAGCGGAGGATGCTTCGATGAAAGCTCTCGTCTACAACGCGCCTGAGGACTTCGCGGTCAAGGACCTCCCGGTCCCGGAGGTGAGCCCGGACCATGTCCTGCTACGCGTGAAAGCGTGCGGGATATGCAAGACGGACGTCCATATCCACCATGGCAGGTTCATCGCCGAGTTCCCTTTGACCCCCGGTCACGAGTTCGCGGGTGAGGTGGCTGAAGTCGGCTCGGAGGTCACAGCTTTCAAGGCCGGAGACCGGGTTACCGCGGACAACGCCGTCCCCTGCGGGTACTGCTACTACTGCCGCAGGAACAAGCCGCTTTACTGCGAGAACTTCTACTCACTCGGCTGCAACGGCCCTGGCGGGTTCGCGGAATACGTGACGGTCAGGCACGATAAGGTCTTTCACCTGCCGGAACGGCTGACTTACGAAGAGGCGGTCTTCGCCGAACCGACAGCGTGCGTGGTCCACTGCATGGACGTTGTGGACGTGCAGGCCGGCGACGAGGCGCTGCTGTTCGGAGCCGGGCCCGCGGGCCTGCTCCTTGCCCAGATGATCAAGCACTGCGGAGCTTCCAGGCTCACCGTCGCCGCTCCGACAGCGTCGAAACTCGATGTCGCCGCCGAGCTCGCTGCCGACAACACGGTGCAGATCGGCAGGTCGGACCTGGCCTCGGCTGCCGCCGAAATCTTCGAGCCCGCCCCGAAAGGATACGATATCGTCTTCGACGCGACCGGCTCGGCCGGCGTGACCGGGCAGTGCGTACAGTTTTCCAGGAAAGGCGGGAAGGTCGTCGTTTTCGGCGTTCCCGACGAAGACGAGACGACAGAGATCAGCCCCTATGAGATATACAGGAACGAGATCAGGCTGATCGGCTCTTTCGCCCAGACGCACTGCTTCGACCGCGCCCTTGCTTTCCTGGAAAGCGGCGCCGTGCAGGTTAAGCAACTTGTAACCCACACCTTTCCCCTGGAGGATTACGCTGAGGCGCTTGAGGTCCTGTCCGGCGACAGGAACGCGCTCAAGATCGTGATAAAGCCCTGAACTGCGAGAAAAACGACGGTTCTCTTGCACGACCGGGTTAAGGGAGGAGCAGGATGAAAGACGTAGTGTTCACGCTCGATCAGGACGCGCTGATATGGCTGCGCCGGATCATCACCGATGATGACAGGGACGAGGCCTTGAGGTTTATCCGCGAGGTGCTGGGTCCGAAAGTCAACGAATCGGAACACCCGCCGGGCATCATCAGGGGTATCTGAGGAAAAGAGGCAGATGATGGAACACTTGATTAGGGATGCCCACATGTCCGACGCGACTGACATCGCGAAGCTCAGCTACCTTGCCGGCCAGAGCCACGTCCAGGTCTCGATATTCGACCTGATGGTGTCGGGACCCTACGGGATGACCGACGAGAGAATCGAGAACATGGCGAAGATCGTCGCGGCCGAGGCGCCGTCCTGGATGTCGTACCGCCATTACCATGTGGTGGAAGCCGGAGGGAAGGTGGCAAGCGGGCTTGAGACTTTCATGCCTGAGGAGGCGGGCAACCGGCAGTTCGGGGACGCATTGAAAGAGGCAGGCTGGTCTGTCAAAGACATTATGGAGATGGCCGCGAGGATGCGCGTGTGGTTCAAGGTCGATCCAGGGCGCGAGCCGGGTTACCTGATAGTCGAGAACGTCGCGACATACGAGGAGTACAGGGGCAACGGCTTCACGTCCGAGCTGCTCGCCCAGGCGATCGCCACGGGGCGCGACGAGGGGCACAAGGGGCTCCAGCTCACGGTGCTGCTCGGCAACGAGCCCGCCATCCGCGCCTACGAGAAAGCCGGCTTTGCCATGGTGAAGACCATGGAAGGAAAGAAGTTTGAGAAGGTCTTCTCATCTCCGGGCGTGGGACAGATGCTCCTGAAGTTCTAGCGAAAAACGGGGGTCACGAAAAACGGGGGTCAGGCACTTTTTCGCCGTTTTTTTTCACGAGGTGCGCCACCGGGGTCTGACCCCGGTGGCGCAGCTGAGTAATAATAGGGGCAGCCGGTCGGGGACCAGAGCGAGGAAGGACAGAGGATGACCACCCAGGCGGATAAGGCGAAGCAGAAGAAGAAGAGGGCGCTCAGCCCCTTCGCTCCAGCCCCATTACAGGGCCTTCATCACTACTACGGGCTGATCCGCCCCCGTGCCCCACATCGGTACTCAGACCCTTGAGGGGGCTTCCCCCTTGGGTTTCTCCCTTTGCATCGGGGCAACGGGTTCCCACGTTCCGCACGAGAGCCTGGACCAGGTTCACGCCGCCTCTATGCCGGACGCCGCCCGGGCGAAAACAACCTCTACAAGCAGGGTCTGACCCCAGAAAGTTTAGTTGCTCCAGGTCAGCTCGACGGCAGTACCCCACTTGCTGTTGCGGGTTATCTTGTAAGGGACCCAATCCGCGAGCCCCGCGAGGAACGAATCCACCTGCCCCACGTCCGGCCGCGTCTTGATGTATATCCAGTCGGAGTTGTAGGGGATGGCGTATTGATCGACCAGCTCTCTCGGCTTAGCCAGGATATTCGAGAACAGCGATATCTGCTTCGTGTTCCCGAGATAGTACGTGAGGATCGCGTCCCTGTTGATCTGCTTCTCGTCAAGGATCACCATGACCGGATTGCCCCCGGCCCGTGCCTTGAGGTATAGGGCGTCTTTCTTCACGCCCGCTGAATAGTCCCAGTAAGTCTTGTACCTCGCCCTGTTGTAGCTCAGGTAGCCGAGGGAGAACGCCGAGAAAACGGTGACCACGACAAGGGCTGCCACCAGCGCGGACTTCGTGGACCTCTCGGCCCAGGGGTTTGTCACCAGGCGCGGGACCATGCTCAGTATGCCGGCGGCTCCGATGCCGCACAGCATCGCGATAGCCGGCAACGCGGGCGGCACCATCCAGTACGGCTTGCCCACCGAGAGCGAAAGAAAGAGGTAGACGCCGAGGAACCAAACCACCGGCAGCGCGTAGTCCTTTTTCCCGTCCCGGATGCGCTTGTAGACGCAGACCGCCAGACCCAGGGCCAGCAATGCCAGCATCAGCCATCCGATGTCTTTCGTGAGTCCCGTGAAGTAGTACCTGACAGGTTGCTTGAAGAGCGCGCCGTCCCCCGCGCCGCTCCAGAAGAAGCTCCAGAAGTGACCCACGCCCGTCGCGAGCCAGGCGTACCACCAGAAGGACATCACGAACCCGATCCCGGCGATGAAGGCGGTCTGCTTCAGTTTCTCCCTGTCCCAGCAAGCCAGGGAGAACAGGAATACAGCCATGAGCGCGAATATCGCCGTCTCCTTGGTCAGCATCCCGAGGCCGAAGACGACTCCGGCCCACTTCCAGCTTCCGCGCACGAACAGGTAGATAGTGAGGACGATGAGAAAGCCGACCATCGGGTCCTGCTTGACCCAGGTGTCCATGACGACAGCCGCCGGCATGACCGCGAGCACGAACGCGGCGAGCAGCGCGACCCCCTGGCTGAAAAGCCGTTTCGCGATCGCGTATGTCACGACGAGCGTGCCGAAGGAGAAGAGTATCGAAAAGACCTTATAAGCAATGACCCTGGCCCCGAAAGCCTTGGTGAGGAAAGCCATCAGCCAGAGGTAGAGCGGCGGGTGGATGTGTGAGAGCGAGGACCACACGTCCCTGGTGCCCGCGCTGAACGACTTGATGGTCAGGGCAAGCTGCGCCTCGTCCCGTCCCAGGAGCTGGTTGATGTAACGCAGCCTGAGGACGAGGAAGAGCGCCGCGATGGCGGCAAGCCGCCCATACCAGCCATTTCCGGCTGCTATCAGTGGAGGTCTCGCCGTCGGTTTCCTCGGCAGTCGCTTTCTCATCCATGAGTTGATTAATTGTATCTCAGGGGTGTTGCGAAAATGCACCACTGGGGTCAGGCACCGGTGGTGCATTTCTGGAAGTCTGCGATCGTGCACGGAGAAAATGCACCACCGGTGCCTGACCCCAGTGGTGCGTTTTCAGGCCATCGCGGACGCCGGCTTCAGCGCGCGGGTGAGCCAGTTGTCGACGTAATCGACGACCTCTTCCCAGCCCGGCTCCACGTAGATCAGATGCGACCGGCCGGGAAACTCGATGAAGTCCGTCACCGCGCTCGAGTGCCAGTACTTGCGGAAGTTCGAGCGGGTCACGGCGGCAGGCACGATGTGGTCCTCGGAGCCGGTGATGAGGAGCAACGGCTTCCGCGTCTCGTTGCGGTAGTCGACCGCGGTCGGGGGGTTGCGCATGAAGTCCGCGAGCGCGACCTGGAACTGGGGCCTGCCGGTATCGGGGACGGCGTACTCCTCGTAGACGCGGTGCGCCTCTTCCTCGCTCAACGTGTTCGCGAACGCGTAGCGGAACTGCTTGTAGGTCAGCCCGACGGCCTTGTGCCGGTTGCCGGGATGCCCGAGCACCGGAAAAGTGGACTTGAACTCGGACAGGGTGATGCGGCGCACGCCCTTGGGCGGGGCGGGGTCGATTGCCACCGCGGCCGCCCCGAGCCCGCGGTCGAGCAGCACCTGGACCGTCAGCCCTCCCAGGGAGTGTCCGATGAGTATGGGCTGCTTCTCCATGGGGCGGATCATCTTGTCGTAGTGGTCGATTATCTCGGCCATCCCGAGGTCGGCCAGAGCTGTCGGCGCCGCCTTGCGCACCGACTCGATGTCCCCCTCGTGCCCGGGCCAGCCCGGAGCCTGCACCACGTAACCCAGACCGCTCAACCTGGTCTCGAAGTTGTGCCACGAGAGAGGGGTCATGAAGAGCCCGTGGATGACGACGACGTCATTGTTTTCGTGGCCGGTTGCTTCCATTTCAATCCCCCCAACAGTCACGACAACTACCGATTGCGGCACATCCATCATTCGGCGCGGGGCCGGGCAATCCTGCGATGGCGCCGCAGGGGGGAAACCTTGACGTCCGTCATGGAGCGACGATTTGCGCGCGGGTAGTATGCCGGTATGGAAAGAACGAGAAGGTGTACCAGATCACACGACGTAGACGGCCAGAAAAAGAATCTTCTCGTGAAGTAGGAGTCCGGATTTACAGGGTGAATAAAGCCCCAGAAGTAGAACCCGCGAACGCTAGAGACGACACCTGAGCAGACTTGTAGGCCAAGGTTTGCCGCTAGCGCTACGCAGGTCCGGTAAGTCAGGCACGTTTGTGCCAGGTTCAAAGGAGTTGGTTTTCCATGCATCACTCGAGGAAACCCGCGACAAGGACGATTGCCCCGATTCTCGCATTCCTTTTAGTTGCCGCCTTCTTCCTGGCAGGCGCGGGCCCGATCGCCGCGAAGCCGACGCCGGCCGCGCCGAAGGCTCAAACGCAGCCGGCGGCCAACCCGGCGCAATCACCTGTGAGAACTCAGGACTCGAAACGCACAACGGCCGCGGACAGACAGGCCGCGGCGGACCGTGCGCAGGCTCAGGGACTGACACCGGGGGTGGCGAAGAGCGGCGGCGCGGTGCCGACGCCTGGAGGCGTACCTGACTACTTCGGCCCTTATCCTAACTACGCAAACAGCCCCCTGCCCACGGCGATTGCCGCGTTTCCTTATCCGACGTTCTACTTCGCTGAGGGCACGACCCGGCCGAATTTTGAGACTTACTTCACTATCCAGAACCCGGGCACCAAGACGGCAAACGTCAGGCTGACCTACATGAGAGGGAATGGCCAGAACGCAGTCGTTACTGTGGCTGTTCCAAAGAACACCAGGTCCACCATCAATCCGGTGAGCACCCTGGGCAGCGCGGACGATGCCGCTCACGACTTCAGCACCAAGGTCGAGTCCCTCAACAAAGTGCAGGTCATAGTCGAGCGCCCGATGTATTTCAACTACAAGGGTGTCTGGACAGGCGGGTCCGACGCGGTGGGGGCAACCGCCACGGCGTCTGCGTTCTATTTCGCGGAAGGGACGTGCCGGCCCAACTTCGATGCTTACTTCACGATTCAGAACCCCGGAAACAATAACGCGATCATCCAGCTGACCTACATGAAGGGTGACGGCACAGTAGTCACGCAGGGCTTTGGCGTGACAGCCCATACGCGCGGAACGGTACACCCCGCGGACACGCTGGGGGTCGGCGACGACGCGGCCCATGACTTCAGCACATCGATAGTCTGCACCAACGGTCAGAAGATAGTCGCCGAGCGGCCACAGTACTTCAACTACAAGGGGGTCTGGACCGGAGGCCACGACGTCGTAGGCGCCACGGCGGGCGCGAAGCAATACTACTTCGCGGAGGGCACCAGCCGGCCGAACTTCATCCCTTACCTCACGATACAGAACCCGAACGCGGGCTCGGTGCCCGTCAAGATAACCTACTTCATGGCTGACGGAACGAGGAAAACGCAGAACATGACGCTCGCTCCTCATTCAAGAAGCACAGCCATTCCCTCGGACATCATAGGCTCGGGCGACGTAGGGCATGACTTCAGTTCAAAAGTCGAAAGCACGAACGGGAAGAACATCATCGTCGAGCGGCCGATGTACTTCAACTACAACAACGCCTGGACCGGCGGCTCGGACGTGATGGGCGCGACCGCTTCCGCGCCGGCATACTACTTCGCGGAGGGCACCAGCCGGCCCAACTTCGACCCGTATCTTTGCATACTCAACCCGGGAGACACGGTCGCCAACCTGACCATCACATACATGAAGGGTAACTCAACGACCTCGACTCAGCTCATTTCAGTGCCTGCTTTTTCGCGAGGTACAATCTCAATTCGTGAGAAGACGGGGACCGGGAATGACGCGGCCCACGACTTCAGCATCCGTGCCGAGTGCACGAACGGCCAGCGGGTCATAGTCGAGCGGCCGATGTACTTCAACTACAACGGCGTATGGAACGGCGGTCACGATGCGGTCGGGCTTGCCTATCAGGCGGTCGGCGTCCAGACGGGCACCGGCGTCAGGAAGTTCGTCGATTCGCTCCCCGGACTCGGGGCGGCGAACGCCAACGACCTCGGGCAGTATATCCCGGTGGCCGTTCCCGACAAGACGAGCTTCCCCGGCTCGGACTACTACGAGATACAGCTCGGGCAGTACAGGGAAAAACTCCACAAAGACCTTCCGTCGACCTTGCTGCGCGGCTACCGGCAGACCAACAGCTCGAATCCATCCGTGACGAAGTTCAGCTACCTGGGGCCGACGATCATCGCCCAGAAGGGCCGCCCGGTGAGGGTCAAGTTCACGAACAGCTTGCCGACCGGCGCGGGAGGAAACCTGTTCATCCCCGTCGATACGACGGTCATGGGCGCGGGAATGGGCCCTGATGGAGTGAACGGCTACACCGAGAACCGCGCGGTCATCCACCTTCACGGCGGTAACACCCCGTGGATCAGTGACGGGACCATGCACCAGTGGATCACTCCGGCCGGGGAGACCACGCCGTATCCCCAGGGAGTCAGCGTGCAGAGCGTCCCCGACATGCCCCAGCCGACGGTTGGAGACGGGACCGAGACGTTCTACTACACAAACCAGCAGAGCGCCAGGTTGATGTTCTACCACGACCATGCGTACGGGATAACCCGCCTGAACGTCTATGCGGGCGAAGCGGCGCCCTATCTGCTGCAGGACTCGACCGAGACCTCGCTCATCAACAGCAAGTCCATCCCGGCCGACCAGATCCCCCTGGTGATCCAGGACAAGACCTTCGTACCCGCCCCGGCGCAGCTCGCGGCCGAGGACCCGACATGGGACACGAGCAAATACGGAGGCAAGGGCAACCTCTGGTTCCCGCACGTATACATGCCAAACCAGAATCCTGGTAGCATCGATGGCGCCAACGCAATGGGGCGCTGGGATTACGGCCCGTGGTTCTGGCCGCCGTTCACAGGGATCACCAACGGACCGGTCGCGAACCCCTACTACGATCCTGTCAACGCACCCTGGGAGCCGAAGGTGATTCCGGGGACGCCCAATCCATCGATAGTACCTGAGGGGTTCATGGATACGCCCCTGGTCAACGGGACCGCTTATCCCTACGTGAAGGTGGGGCCCAAGGCATACCGGTTCCGGATACTGAACGCCTCTAACGACCGTACACTCAACCTCCAGATGTACTTCGCGAAGTCGAACGGGCAGATGTGGAAGTCGAACGGGACGCTCACCGACGGCGATGCCGGCGAAGTCGCCATGGTGCCCGCGGTTCCCAACAACGGCCTGCCGGCCAGCTGGCCGACAGACGGCCGTGACGGAGGCGTGCCTGACCCGGCCTCGAGCGGACCGGCCATGGTGCAGATCGGCAACGAAGGGGGCTTCCTCCCGCAGGCGGCCGTACTGCCCAACACGCCGGTAGGATACATCTATAACCGCAGGGACATCACGGTCCTGAACGTGTCCAACAAGACGCTGATGCTGGGGCCGGCCGAGAGGGCCGACGTCATCATCGACTTCTCCAAGATCCCCGACGGCACCAAGCTCATCATGTACAACGACGCTCCGGCTCCGGTACCGGCGTTCGACCCGCGCATCGACTACTACACGGGCGGACCGGACCTGACCTCTTCAGGTGGAGCGCCCACCACGCTTCCGGGCTACGGCCCGAACACGAGGACGGTCATGCAATTCCAGGTGTCCTCGAGCGTGAAGACCGGGATGACGGGATTCAACGTGAACACGCTGATGAACCACCTGCCGGCAGCCTACGCGACGTACCAGGAGAAGCCGATAGTGCCGAACGCGGCCTACAACGCGGCGTTTAACGCGGCCTACCCTGCCGATTCCTACTCGAGGATCCAGGACACCACGAAGGACTTCTTCAATGGCCCGCTTGCCGGCCTTGCCGTGACGAACATGGGAAGCGGCTATACCTCGGCACCGGGAGTCAACATCACCGGAGGCGGAGGGACGGGCGCTACAGGAGTGTCCGAGATATCGGGTGTCACATCGATTGCGATAACCAACGGGGGGAGCGGCTATACCGTTCCTCCGGACATCGGCTTCACTGGCGGAGGAGGCGGTTCGGGAGCCGCGGCTACCGCGCTGATCTCGGGTGTCACGGGATTCACCATTACGAACTTTGGAACGGGCTATACCTCGCCTCCTGATGTCACAATCACTGGCGGAGGCGGGTCGGGGGCCACCGCGGTCGCTACCGTGGCGAACGGGTCAATCACGGCTGTCAACCTCACGAACGGCGGCAGCGGTTACTCGACGCCACCGACCGTCACGTTCACAGGCGGGGGTATCGGCCCCAACGGCGCCGCCGCAACCGCCAATATCGCGGTCGGCTCGGTTACGGGGATCATCATCACCGACTCGGGCGGCAACTACACGGTCGCGCCCGGTGTGGCCTTCTCCGGGGGCGGCGGCGGTATAAACGCGGCCGCGAATGCGTCGATAACGGTGGGCGCGGTCACCTGGGTGAAACTCACCAACCCGGGCAACAACTACTCCTCGGCGCCAACTGTGGCGCTGTCCGGAGGAGGAGGCGCCAATGCCACGGCGGTAGCGTTGCCGATCCACATGGACCTGACGCCGAAGGCGATCCAGGAGCTGTTCGATCCGTTCTACGGGCGGATGAACGCTCAGTTGGGTGTCGAAATACCCAACACTACGATGATCACGCAGACGACTATCCCATACTTCGATACCGATCCCCCGACGGAGCTCATCAAGAACTCCGACGCGGCGCAGCCTATCGGCTCGCTGGCGGACGGGACCCAGATCTGGAAGATCACACATAACGGTGTGGACACGCACGCCATCCACTGGCACATGTTCAACGTCCAGTTGATCAACCGCGTCGGATGGGACGGAATGGTGAAACCGCCGGACGCGAACGAAGTCGGTTGGAAAGAGACCGTGCGGATGAACCCGCTCGAGGACGTGATCGTGGCTCTCAGGCCGATCAAGCCCAACATCCCGTGGGACATCCCTAACAGCATACGGTTGCTCGACCCGACGATGCCACTGAACAGCACGATTAACTTCACGAGCATGGACCCGGCAGGTCAGCCCGCGCCAGTCCTCAACCACGAGATAAACTACGGCTGGGAGTACGTGTGGCACTGCCACCTGCTCGGCCACGAGGAGAATCTCATGATGCGCCCGATGTCCTTCGGAGAGGCGCCGATAGCGGCCAGCGGCCTGAGCGGCGCCGGACCGGCGGGCGGAGTCGCGCTCTCGTGGACCGACAACTCCAAGAACGAGACCAACTGGACGATCATGCGGTCAACGAGTCTGACCGGGCCGTTTGCCAAGATCGACCAGGTGGCATCGACAACGGGGCCTGCCACAGGCGGGACGATAAACTACACCGACACCACGGCGGCAGCCGCGACGACTTACTACTACCAGATAATCGCAAACAACATCATCGGGGATACCACACCTTACACGGCGCCGGTCGTCGGGTATCCGAACATGTCGATGGATGCGACGGCGTCCAACACGGCGACGGTGGTCGTGCCCTGATGTCGACAAGGCGTTGAACGCCTGAAAGTGACGCGCCCGCCTTTCGAGGCGGGCGCTTCCCTTTGAGCGGGCGTGCTCAGTCCGGCTGTTCGCTGGTGCGCTCGGGAAGAAGGAGTATCGCGCCGACCTGGAAACAGAGTGCGCCCACGAAAGTCCCGAGGTTCACGAGCATCTTATTCACGTCGTTGCCCGTGGTAGGCACGATGTATGAGGCGGCGGCGGAGACGCCGAAGGCGAATGACCCGGCGAAGTTGAGATAAACGATCCACCATGAGAGCGTGCGTGGCCTGAGGGACCTCGCGGCGCGCCCGAGCTCGAACCACGCCAGGAGGCTCGCGATGAGGAAGCAGATAGAGCCGAAGGCGTCGGGCTTCCAGACCAGCTTGTCGACCTGCGTTCCGGAGAGGCTGGTGTTGATCGCCATGAGAGTGCTCACGTTGAAATAGATAGTGCCCGCCAGCTGGATAAGGCACGCCCACCAGGCGTAGCTCTTCGGTTCGAGAGCCAGCACGCGGAGCCGCTGCTTGCCTTCGGCGTGCAGTTCCTTGCGCCGTACGTTTATTGCCTCGAGGAACTGGAGAGCGGCAGCGGTCGTAAAGAAGATCGACCCGATGAAGAAAGTGATCGCATCGGTTTTGTTGCCGACCTTGTAGACATAGCCCGGCGCCGCGCCCAGCGCGAAGAAGCCCGCGCCGATCGCAAAGAGGACCCCTATCCACCAGCCGACGGCGCCCGGCGCCCACCAGGTGCCGCCCTTCCCCGTATCGAGAAGCGAATGGAGCTTGCGCGCCTCCCGGGGGGCCCAGCGCGTGGAAAGAGCCGGCGCAGATTGATCGACGCTCATGCCCGCCCGTCCCCGCTATTTGAGCCCGCGCTCGGCAGAGATCTTCATCTGCATCTCGAGGAAGTTGGCAGGCGGTGCCGCGGCTTCAGACTTCGCGACGAGCGAGACCGCTTCCACGGGGCACGTCGTCACACAGAGTCCGCAACCGATGCAGCGGGCCGTGTCGACCTCCATGAAGTCGTCGCCCTCGATGACGGCTTCGATCTGGCAACGCTCGACGCAGGTCGCGCACGCGGTGCACTCCTCGGAGTCGATCCTCGCCTGGAACGTGGAGCCGGCGTGGTCCGCCGGGCGCTCGTAGGTCCTGAGCGCGCGCAGGTTGCCGCACGAGTCGCCGCAGCAGATGCAGATGTTCATTACCGCCTGGGAGTTGCTGGGGGAGACGACCATGCCTTCTTTCTCGGCGTTGTCGAGTATCTTGAGGCACTCGTCGAGAGAGATCTCCCGACCGATGCCGTTCTCGATGTAGTAGTCGGCGGCCATGCCGAAGGTCATGCAATTCTCGAGCGTGTGGTCGCAGCCCTTGCCGACGAGGAGCCTCTCCTTGCGGCATATGCAGTCCGCGACCGCGATCTTGTCCTGCGCCTTCACGAGTTCGCGGGCGACGTCGTAGGTAGCGACAGTGGTAGAGGTGTCCAGCGCTGCCCCGACCGGTACGACCCTCAACTGCTTGGTGGGCACGTCTTCCCAGGTTCTGGTGAGGTAAGGCGTGTACTCCTCGAGCAGTTCGGCGAGCTCACGGTCCATGGACCCGACGTGGAACTCGTAGATGCCGACGAGGAACTGTTGCGCCATGTAGTATGGCACGCCCTCGATGCGCAGGCGGTAGATGCTGCCCTCGCTGGCCATCTTCTCGAGGCGGGGCGCCAGTTCGGATTCCTCGGCGCCAATGCGCTCGGCGATGGACGCGACGGACTCGGGCACTCTCTGGAGTTGCAGAACCAGTTCCGCCTCCTCGGGGGTGAAGTACCTCTGAAGGATCTTGAGCTCGACGCCGGTGTCCGTGGCGGGGAACCCCCCCGGCAGATTGTCGAGGAACACGCGCAGCTTCTGGTAAACGTCTTCGGCCATGTCGACCTCCTCATGACTGGCGGCTGATGATGCGCAGCCGCTCCAGTACAGTTTACATGAGGGAGGGGTCAGGCACCGTCCACTATTTTGTCCACCCTTGACCCCTGTCCTGTAACATGGTGAAGACCTGGTGGCTGTGACTCCGGAGTCGCGTCGATGGACGAAGCAAACGCGATATGCCTCAAAGACAGAAAGCAGTGGCGCTCGTGGCTGCGGAAGAACCACGCCATCGAACGCGAGATCTGGCTGGTCATCTATAAGAAGAACCACCGGCAAGCCTTCCCTCACGTATGAGGAAGCGGTCGAGGAGGCCGTCTGCTTCGGGTGGATCGACGGTCGCATGAAGAGCATCGACGACGAGAAGTATATGCAGCGCTATTCGCCGAGGACGGCGAAGAGCACATGGTCGGAGTCCAATATCGCGAGAGCCGAGAAGATGATCGCCGAGGGAAAGATGACGGAGGCAGGACTCAGAGCCTACCGGCAGGGAGTGAAAGGAGGGGTCTGAGATACCACCCCCACCCCGACCCTCCCCCCTCAAGGGGGAGGGAGCCAGGATGATGAAAATAATCCTTGCATAACTTGCGGATTGCTGTAACATAAACTCCCATCAGTCACTGGTTCAACTTACCGCCTGGCGGTGAGGAGCGGTCTCTAAAGTGGCAGGTACCTCTATCCGTATAAACGGCAAAAGGGTTTCAGCCTACCCGGGCTCAAGGATCATCGACCTCGCTTGCGACCTCGGCGTTCCGATTCCAACCTTGTGCGATCACCCGTTGCTTGCGCCCGCGGGCTACTGCGGAGTCTGCGTTGTCGAGGACATCGCGAGCGGCAGGCTCGTGACCGCGTGCGACACGCCCGCCAGGCCGGGCATGGATATCAGGACCGACTCTCCCCGGGCCCTCGAGGCGCGAAGGCGGACTCTCGAGCTCATCCTCACCAACCACCCCGAGACCTGCGTCATCTGCGAGAAAGGAAACGCCTGCAGGCTCCGCGATCTTTCCTCGAGCATCGGGCTCGCGCTCTCGAGCGAGAAACGCGTCGGGACCCTGCGCGGGATAGTGGACGCGAACCCGTTCATCCACCGCGACCTCTCTAAGTGCATAGGCTGCCAGATATGCGTACGCGCCTGCCGGGAGATACAGGGCGCCGAAGCCGTCGAGTTCACGGGGATCGGCACGGGCAGCATGCCCCTGACGGCGGAGGACCACGAGCTGGCGGGCTCGGATTGCGAGCTGTGCGGGCTCTGCGTCACCATGTGCCCTGTCGGCGCCCTGATCGAAAAGCCGAGCAAGCACACCGGTACTGAGGACAGGAGGGCGAACGTCATCTGCCCGTACTGCGGGGTCGGATGCACCCTCGAGCTGAGGATCCGTGAGGACGCGATAGTCAGCGTGGGAGCGGGCGTCGAGGGCTCGGTCAACGGCCCGAGCCTGTGTGCCAAGGGCAGATACGGGCTGGGTTACGTCGGACACCCCGACCGGCTGAAGGTGCCCCTGGTACGCGAAGGCGACGAGCTCGTCGAGACGACGTGGGAGGAAGCACTGTCGCGCGTGGCGGCGAACCTGCATCGCATGGTCAAGGATCACGGCCCCGACTCTGTAGGCGTGCTGGCGTCGGCAAAAGCGACCAACGAGGAGAACTACCTCATCCAGAAATTCGCCCGCGCCTGCATCGGCACCAACAACGTCGACCACTGCGCGAGGTTGTGACACAGCCCCACCGTCGCCGGTCTGGCGGCAGCGTTCGGCAGCGGAGCCATGACCAATTCGCTCGAGGACCTTGCGGACGCCGACGTCATCCTGCTCACAGGTAGCAACACCATCGAGAACCATCCCGTCATCGCGCAGATGATCAAGACCGCTGTCCTGTCGGGCGGCACCCGGCTCATCGTGAGCGACCCGAGGGACATCTCGATGGCACGATACGCCGAGGTGAGGCTCAGCCCGAGGCCCGGAACGGACGTCGCATGGCTCAACGGGATGGCCAACGTGATATTGAGCGAGGGGCTGGCCGACGAGCGCTTCATACGGGAGCGCACCGAGGGCTCCGACGGGTGGCGCAAGTCGGTGGAGCGCTATACCCCCGAGTTCGTGCAGAAGATAACGGGCATCAAGCCCGCGGACTTACGAAAGGCGGCTCGCCTCTACGCGTCGGCCGGCGCGGCCGCGATCTACTACGCCATGGGCATCACCCAGCACTCGACGGGCACCGATAACGTCAAGGCGATCGCAAACCTCGCGATGCTCACGGGCAACATCGGCAGGCCGGGCACGGGAGTCAACCCGTTGCGCGGCCAGAACAACGTGCAGGGCGCCTGCGATATGGGCGCGCTGCCCAACGTCTTCCCCGGCTACCAGCGGGTCGACGATGACGTGGTCCGGGGCAAGTTTGAGAAAGCCTGGGGCGTGAAGCTCCCCTCGAAGCCGGGGCTCACCGTAACCGAGATGATTGGTGCCGCCGCCAAGGGCAAGCTCAAGGCAATGTACATCGTCGGAGAGAACCCGGTGCTGACCGAGCCGGACGCAAACCATGCCGTCGCGGCTCTCGGAAAGCTCGACTTCCTCGTCGTCCAGGACATATTCCTCACCGAAACGGCGGCTCTCGCCGACGTTGTGCTGCCCGGTGCGGCCTCGGTTGAAAAGGAAGGGACCTTCACCAACACGGAGCGCATGGTCCAGAGGTCGCGCGCGGCCGTGCCCGCTCCCGGAGAGGCGCGCAGCGATGCCGACATAATCTGCGCCGTCGCGGGCCAGATGAAGTGCGCCATGACCTGCGGCAGTCCCTCGGACGTCATGGACGAGATAGCTTCTCTCACGCCTTCGTACGGCGGCATGTCTCACAGCCGGCTTGCGCGGCACGGCATGCGCTGGCCGTGCCCTGATGCAAAGCACCGCGGCACAAGGATAATGCACTCGCGCGAGTTCACCCGCGGCAAGGGCAGGTTCCATCCCATCGACTACATCGAGCCGGCAGAGATGCCGGACGTCGATTACCCGTTGATCCTGACCACGGGCAGGATGCTCTACCAGTATCACTCGGGCTCGATGTCGCGCCGCTCGGCCGCGCTGGACGAATACACTCCGGCCGGCTGGGCTGAGCTGAACCCGAGCGATGCCAGGAGGCTGGGCATACGAGAGGGCGAACCCATCGCTCTGACCTCGCGGAGAGGCTCGGTCCGCACGACCGCCAGGCTGAGCCGCCGCTCTCCGAAGGGGGTCGTCTTCATGAGCTTCCACTTCGCCGAGGAGGCGGTCAACAAGCTTACGAATCCAGCTCTCGACAAAGAGGGAAAGATACCTGAGTTCAAGGTCTGCGCGGTCAAGGTCGAGCCTGCCGCGCGCGAGTGAGGAGAGGCTTCTTGGATGTACGCGGTCCGGGCAGCGCGCTGGTCGAGCGGCTGCTCGAGGAGAGCGACAAGAAGGGATTCCTGGACCCCGCCTCCGTGGAGGCGGTGTCCCGCGAGTTCTCGATACCCGCGAGCAGGGCGTACTCCATCGCGGGACAACTGGAGCATTTCCACTTCGCGCCCACCCCCAAGGGGACGACAAGCGTCTGCGCCGGCCCGGCATGCGAGCTGGCAGGCTCGGCGGACGTCGCGAGCGCGCTGAAGGCCCTGCCGGGAGCGAACCCGATCCCTTTGCTCGGCAGCCCCATCTGGCACACGCCCGTCCTGGCGATGGTGCCGGGCAGGAGGGGATCGATGCCCCGCAGGGTGGGAGTAGAGGCGGCATCATCCATGGGCGATCTCCAGAGGTCTCCACTGGCGACAAGCGCGGAACCGGCGAAAGAGCTGCTTACCGGGAGCGGCGAGCTGCTGGGCGGCCTCAAGCGCCGGCGCTCGGCGGCTGACTACTTCAAGTCGGACGCGCGGCGGTTTGCCAATTTCATGGAGCAGAATACGGGCGCGGAAGTCCGGAGCGACATCCGGTCCTCGCGAATCGTGGACACCGCGACCGGGCACGAGATCGCGGACATCATCGAGACGCTGGGGCGCTCCGAGGTGGCCGAGAGGATGGTCGTGTGCGACGCGGGCGGCCGGGAGCCGGAGAACGACGCCGCGCCGGTCCTCGCGTGGATCGACCCGATGGGCGTGGTCGAAGGGATGCTCCTCGCCGCGCACGCCTCGGGAGCCGGGCGCGCACTGCTATTTGTGCCGCACGAGCACGCCGGGCTCAGGGAGTCGTTCGCCAGGGCCTTGCGGGACCTCGAGAGCGAGAGCCTCTGGCCCGCGGTCGAGGTCGGGATGTTTTCCGGGCCTAACTTCGTGCCGACCGACCGCGAGATCGGGATTGCCTCGCTGTACGGCGGGCTGACCCTGAGCGAGGGAGCGACCCGCGCCTCCGAATCTCGCGCGCGGCTCTGGGGCGCTCACGTTCTGATGTCCGACCCGGAGGCTTTCCTGAGGCTCTCGCGCAGGGCTTCGGGCGGCCCGAAGGCGACGGCGGCCAGGATCGTGTCGGTCGGGGGACGGGTGAAGGCGCCTTGCGTCGCCGAAGCCTCTCTCACCGCCACGGTGGGTGAATTCCTCGGCGAGTCCACCGGCGGGTTCCCCGAGGGCAGCGTCGTGAAAGCCCTCCACTTCGGAGGCGTCTACGGCGGCCCGCTCAGGCCTGTCGCATTGAACTCCAGGCTGCGAAGCCTCTTCGGCCGGCTGGACGGCGGAGGAAGCGGCCAGATACTCGTGATCGACCGGGACACCTGCATGGTCCGCTGGAGCGAATACTTCTCCTGGCTGGGCGAGCGTCTCTGCTGCGGAGCCTGCGTCACGGGAAGGCTCGGCCCTTCATACGTGAGGCGTCTCATCAGGAAGATCACCGACGGTCGCGGCGAGCTCGCCGACCTCGAGGACATACGGGCCACCATCGAGCTCATGAAGGAGACCGCGCTCTGTCCGCAGGGCGGCAGGGTGCTGAACCCCGTCCTGGTCTGCCTCGAGAACTTCTCCGGGGAGTTCGAGGAACACATCATCGAAAAGAAATGCCAGGCGCACGTCTGCTGGCCGTAGCGCCCGATCCGGCGAGTGGAACGCTAAGGAGTTGAGATGAAGAGCATAACGGCTCAGAAGCCTCTCGAGGAACTGCTCGAGATCCTGGGCACCGCGAGCAAAGTGTTCATCGCGGGGTGCGGCACCTGCCCGACCCTCATCGGCACGGGCGGCATCGACCAGGTGGCTGACCTCGCCGCTTCGCTCAAAGAAGCGGGAAAGCGTGTCACCGGGACAGTAGTGCTTCCCGTCGCGTGCGAGCCGCTGCCGTTCGAGGCGCGCCGTGAGTTCCTCGAGGGCACTTCCAAGGCGGACGCGGTCCTGGTGATGTCCTGCGCCTACGGCGTGCGACAGGTGGCGGACATCGTGGCCGGGCCGACGCTCCCGGCTCTCAACACGCTCTTCATCGGCCGCGAAGAGGGGCCGGGTGTCTTCGTGGAGGAATGCAGCCAGTGCGGCGATTGCGTACTCGGTCTGACCGCCGGGATCTGCCCGATCACCAGGTGCGCGAAGAGCCTGTTCAACGGGCCCTGCGGCGGCTCGGTCGCAGGCAAGTGCGAAGTCGACCCGAAGATCCCTTGCGGCTGGCAGATGATCTACGACCGGCTCAAGGAGCTGGGCCGCCTCGAGCAGATGGAGGTAATCATCCCCATCAGGGACTGGAGCAAAGGCTGGTCCGGCGGGCCGAGGCGGTACTCGATGAACGAGAAGAAATAAGAGGGCCATGCGCTACGAACTGCTCTACGAGATATCCAAGCCGGTCATCGAGGCCGCGGGAGTCAGCAACGTCCTGAGCTCCATTGTCGAGAGCACCTCGAAGGGGACAGGCGCCAAAGGCTGCTCGCTTCTGACCCTCTCTCCGGACGGCAAGACGCTGGAGCACATGGTGTCCTACGGCCTCAGCGCAGATTACCTGAGCAAGGGCGAGATCGTGGTCGATGACGCGATCAGGGAGATGCTCGCGGGGCAGCCCATCAACATCGTGAACGTGGCCGACGACCCGCGCATCCAGTACTCCGAGCAGGCGCTGAAGGAAGGGATCTCGTCGCTCCTCTCGATCCCGGTCCGCGGGACGTCGGGCAACATCATCGGGCTGCTGCGGCTCTACATGTCCAAGGTGACGAAGTTCAAGCGCGGCGAGACGGACTTCCTCGTCTCGATCGCCGACCTGGGAGGGATAGTCCTCGAGAAAGCCGAGGCCTACGACCGCCTGAAGACTGACGTGGATGACGCGAAGTCCGAGATAGAGAAACTCGAAGATGACCGCGAGATGTTTCTGCAGTTCCTCTCCATGGTGGCGCACGACCTGAAAGCGCCGGTCGGCGCGGTCGAGAGCTACCTCAAGGTCATGCTGCGGGGCTCGCCGGGCCCCCTGACGGAGAAACAGGAGCGTTGGCTCGAGCGCAGCATCGTGCGGCTCGACAGCATGCTCGAGCTGATAAGCGACCTGCTGGACGTGTCGCGCCTGGAGACCGGCCAGGTGGCTCCTGAGATGGAGATGACCTCGCTCAGGGGCGTCCTGGAGAACTGCGTGGAGACGGCCAGGGGGTTGGCCGACCCCAGGGGCGTCCGCATAATCGCGGACATCGATGGCGATTTCCCCGCGGTCTACGCGTCGGGGAGGCGCCTGGCGCAGGTCATCAACAACCTGGTATCGAACGCGGTGAGGTATACGCCGGAGGACGGGACCATCGAGATGCGCGCCGGTCTCGAGGGCGACCACATGCTGGTCGTCGTCGAGGACTCGGGCTCCGGGATCAAGGCCGAGGCGATGCCGAAGATATTTGATGACTTCTTCAGGGGCGACCACGAGACCGAGGGCACCGGACTGGGGCTGTCGATATGCAAGCGCGTCGTGGAACTTCATGGCGGCAGGATCTGGGCCGAGAGCCCCGTGCCTGGCAGCACCGACGGCACGAGGTTCTCCTTTACCATTCCTATGAGGCAAGCCGGGAGCGTGGGATAGACTCAAAAGGGGTTTATTAAGATGAAAGCCGGGACGAATCTGGAGAAAGTGCTCGAGGCGGGCAATTTCGCGGTGACCGCGGAGATCGGCCCCCCCAAGGGCGGGTCGGCAAAGGTGATCGAGTCGAAGGGCGAGACGCTGCGGCATGCCGCGGACGCGTTCAACGTGACCGATAACCAGACCGCGGTGGTTCGGATGTCCAGCCTGGCCGCGTGCGGCATCTTGAAGAGCATGGGCCTGGACCCTGTCATGCAGATGCTCTGCCGCGACCGCAACCGGATCATGCTGCAGGGGGACGTGTGCGGGGCGGTGGCGCTCGGCGTCGGCAACCTCCTGTGTCTCACTGGCGACCACGTCAAGTTTGGAAACCATCCCGAGGCCAAGGTCGTGTTCGATATCGACTCGGTGCAGCTCATCCAGGCGGTCAAGACCATGCGCGACGAGGGCAAGTTCATAAGCGGCGAGGAGATCGCGGGGCCGATCCCGATGTTCATCGGCGCGGTCGAGAACCCGTACGCGGACCCCTTCGAGTTCCGCACGGCGAGGCTCGACAAGAAGGTCAGGGCCGGCGCCGACTTCATCCAGACGCAGGCGGTGTACGACGTCGGAAAGTTCGCTAAGTGGATGGACGAGATCTGCGCAGCGGGTATCGATCAGCGGACTCACATTCTCGCCGGAATCATCCCGGTGAAGGCCGTCGGCATGGCTCGCTACATGAGGGACTACGTCTCGGGCGTCGAGATCCCCGATTCGATGATCAAGAGACTGGAGAAGTCAAAGGACGTCAGGGAAGAAGGGATTCAGGTCATCCTCGATATAATAGAAGAGGTCAAGCTGATACCCGGTGTGCACGGAATACATATCCAGGCCGTCGGTTGGGAGGATATCGTCCCCGAGATCGTAGAGCGGGCGGGCCTGCTACCGAGACCGATGCTTTAGGGAGGGGAGCAAATTGGCAGCGAAGATACTGGTCGTTGACGACGATCCCGACATCAGGGACGTGCTCGAGGAGTTGCTGGTGGGCGAGGGGTACGAAGTGGTGACGGCCAACGACGGCGTCCAGGGGCTAGCGGCGATCAAGAAAGAGAATCCCGACATGATGATCCTGGACCTGCTGATGCCTCAGTTGGACGGGTTCGGCGTGTGCAAGCAGTTGCAGGACCCTCGCTGGTCGAAGTGGAAGGGCATGCCCATCCTCATCCTGACCTCGGTCCGCGAGGAGGTCAGCCAGAGGCGCTACGAGCTCGAGACCGGCTTGAGCCTGGACGTCGACGACTACGTCGAGAAGCCGATAGATCCCGACGTGGTGCTGGAACGGGTCAAGAACCTGCTGGCTCGCAAAGGCATTGATGTATAATAGGAATCCGTTCAATACGGGCTAGAGCAGGAGGATGGAATGAAGAAAGTACTTCTGGTTGATGACGACAAGGACTTCGTAGAGTCCACGAAAGCTGTGCTCGAGGAGAAATACGAGGTAATCGTGGCCTACGACGGCGACGAGGGAATCAAGACCGCCAAGGCCGAGATGCCCGACCTCATCATCCTGGACGTGATAATGCCTACGGAAGACGGCTTCAGTGCAGCAGAGGAGATGAAGAACGATCCCGACATCTCCATGATCCCGATAATAATGCTGACCAGCTTCTCGACGCGCGGGGTCGAGACGAACATCCCGCGGAGCAAGGGCATGGACCTCCAGTCCGAGGACTACATAGAGAAGCCGGTCGAGCCGGACGTCCTGCTCGCGCACGCGGAGAAGCTGCTCAGCTAGATCCGCCCGGCGGGTGAGTGCCCGGGCGCGCGCGATAAGCCGGGCACCGGTCTAGACCAGCACCTCGTACTCAGTGATTTTCAGAGGTTCTCCAAGAAGAGTCGTGCCTGTGCGCATGAAGTTGTGGAAGAGGCCGTCAAAGATCGCCTTGGCCTCGTCGTGCAGGTAATAGATCGGCACCGCCGGGTTCACATCATCGTAGAAGAACCCCGTCAGGATCCCACCGCGCGGGTAATCCAGCCGGGCCCCGTGTATCTCGTGCAGCGCCGGAAGGTCCAGGTGCTCGAAGAGCTGCATGAAGGAACGCTTGATGGTGCTCACCCCGCCGCACAGGCCCGCCTTGAACCCGTAATCGATAAGGGCTGAGATCATCGTCGTGGAGACGAAGTGGCGCGGTAGCGGGTTGTCTCCGGGTCGTTTGATGGCGGTGAGGCGGCTCACCTCGCGGACGCCCTCGCGAGGGCAAGGGGCAAGCTGAGTCGGCGTCTCGAACTCGTAGTAGACCGATTCGGTCGGGAGCTCCTCGGAATCGATGAGACGAGCGGCGGCAAGCAGCGCTCCGTTCGCGTACGTGCCGAAGTAGATACTGGCCAGGTCGTATTCGTCGTCGAATATCGCCAGGTCGCCTGGGATGTACCCGCGGCGCTGGTACTCATTCTTGATGAGGTCCTTGACCTCGCGAAGCTCGCCCTCTTTCGCGACCAGGCCGGAGACTATCTCGATATGCTCGCCGCGATACTCAATGCCGAGCCTCTTAACGGGTTCCATTCAAAGCCTTTCGGTCGTGCCGGTCTGTCGCACACGCGTAGATTACCTTACTCCGTCGGCCTCATGTCAACAATGCGCATGGCCTTAAGCGTCACCGTCGGGTCGAATATCTCGGACATCTCCACGAAATCGATCTTCGCCGTCATCTCCACGGCCTTGCGCATGCGCTCCTGGAGCTCCACCTCGATCTCGCCCTCGGCGCGCGACGGCATCGCCGCCACCTTGATGATGAGCTCGTCCCCGGAGTACGGGTCGTTCGGATCCTTGGTGGTCAGGACGATCTGGTACTCGGCGACACCTGCGGTGTTCGCGATCTCGTCGCGCATGATCTCCGGGTTTATCAGCGTCCCCTTGAGGTTGATGAGCTCGCTGGTGCGGCTCGCGTAGGTGCTGCCGACGGCGACCTGCATCCGGACGCTGTTGCGCCCGCAGTGCGGGCACGTCTCGTGCGTGATGGCGGCGAAGTCCCCGATGACATAGCGCAAGAGGACTGTCCCGGTGCGCACGAGGTGTGTGATGCAGAGCAGTCCCACTTCGCCGTCGGGAACGCGCTCACCGGTCTCCTCGTCCACGACCTCGAAGAAATACGAGCCGGGGTCGGGCGAGTGGCAGCCCGAGAATTCCTCGCACTCGGACAGGGCTCCCTGCATCTCGGTGAAGCCGTACGAGTTCGAGATGAACGGGCGGTCGGCGCCCATGTTCTCGAGCCGCATCCGGATGTCGTCGCGCATGCCCTTCGGCGCGGCCTCACCCAGCAGCTGGCACCCGAGGATGTGCGAATAGTCGCGGCCCTGCTCCTCCGCCTTCATTATCACCCGGCGCACGAAGCTCCCGATCCCAACCAGGACATCCGCCTCGGTGTACTCGATGAGCTCGATGGCGTAGTCCATGCTTCGGTGAATGTGGAACTCCTCGTGCGGCATGCCCGTGCAGGCGAACGCGCCCTGCCCCAGCGGCGACATGGTGATGATATCGCGCGCCCGGAAGAACCCGATGTGAGGGATAGGGCCGAGCGGGAAGAGGTTCACCGTGTGCATGCCTGAGATGGCTCCCCCGATCTTCATAGCCCGGAAGATGAGCTGATAGGTCGCGTAGGCGTCGTTGATGGTGTTGTAGAAGGGCGTTGGCACGCCAGTCGTGGTGCCGGTAGTGTAGGTGACCTCCCAGAGCCAGTCGTAGAGGGTCGCGTTGGTCAGCTTCAGCTTGAAAGCCTCAGGGTCTGCCATGTAGTCGCGCTTGTAGGTCAGCGGCAGCGCCTTGAGGTCGTCGACGGTCTGGATCTTCGCCGGGTCGATCTTCTCTCGCTTGAAGAGCTCCTTGTAGTAGGCGCTGCCGTCGGCGATGCGCTCCATCTCGCGGCGGAGGTTCTTGTTCTGCAGCGCGAGGATATCGTCCTTTGAGAAGAAGTTAGGGTCGTCTTTGTCCTCGGCGTACAGGGGCTCGCTCGCGATGAACTTCAGGGTGTTCTCGGGAGTGACCTCGAACGCGGTCATCGAGCCGTCGGGGTTTCGCATCCGGAGCATGGCGTTCCTCCTTCGTGCGGGTGTCGCGTGCCGGGAACAAATATATCAGAGCCACCGCAATGACGTCGTTCGTTTTCCACTTTTCTTTACACTTTTTCAGCGCGAACAATCTGCGCCACTGGGGTCTGACCCCGCTGGCGCAGCCTCGAGAAGTGTAAAGAAAAGTGGAAAACGAACGACGTAACCTGGTTACTTCATCACTTTCTTGAGCCACGTCGAGACCGCCGGGATGATCTCGTCCACGAAGTCCGTCATCACCAGGTGGTATGCCTCCGGCAGGTACAGGAACTCCTTCTCGCAGGTCAGCCGGCCGTAGACGCGACGCACGTAATCTTCCGGGAAGATATTGTCGTGCCCCGCATGGACGACCATCACGGGTGTCTCTATCTCCTCGACCTTGCGCGCCATCGGGGTCGTGGACAGGGACGCCAGCGCGCGCAGGCTGATGGCACGGACCACCAGCGGGTCTTCTTTCATGAAGGCATTGAGGTCGGGGATGAAGCGGCTCTCCTCCGCTCCGAGGTTGAGGTAGAGCCATATCGGGGTCCGCAGCTCGCCGAGCGGAGACTGCGTCAGAGGAAGCAGGTACGGCAGCAGCGGCATCGCGGGCCGGAACAGTCCGGGCCACCGCGTGATGCGCTCGTTGTCCGGCTCGTCCGGGGCGATGAGGTTGTGGCACACAGCGGCTTTCAGGCGCGGGTCGGCCGCCGCGGCGTAGAAGGCGACCATGCCGCCCTGGCTGGAGCCGGAGACGGCAACCTTGTCGTTGTATGTCTCGATGGCGTGGCTTGTTACCTCGCGTGCGTCCTCGACCTGTGAGCCCAGAGTGTAGCTGCCCCGCTTGCCGCTGCTCCGGCCGTGCCCCTTGGGGTCGAACCCGACAACGTTGAAACCCTGCCGGCTGAGCTTGTACATGAACTCCAGATAGAGCAGCGCGTAAACCGCCGTCCCCGGGATGAACACCATCACGGGGTCCTCCGGTTTCGATTCAAAGTGGTACAGGTGGAGGTCGCGGCCCTCGAGGCGCAGCACCTCGTCCTTCCAGGTGCCCCATAGTCCTTCCTGGCCGAAGCGCCCCATGAGCGCCTTGCCGTACGCGTCGGTCTCCTCGACGGGCGGGACGGGCCTGTTCATCTCGTAGTAGCTGTAGCCGGCCCATCCAAGCATCCCTGACGCGGCTGCAGCGGCGGCCTTCTTCTTGAACGCCATCAACAGGCTCCTTTCGCAAGACATGAACGGTCAGCGAGAATCTCTCACATGCCGGTTGTTCCCGCAAGTTGGCGGACGTAATCCAGGTGACCTGCGAACAAGGTGAGCAGGCAGAGCGCCGCAAAGACTATTGTGTGACCGTCATATGGAGACTGGGGGTATGACATGTACTTCGCATACACCGAAGCGGCCGAGCAAGCCCTCCGTAACCTGAGGAGCACCGCAAACTTCCAGTGGTTCCTGATCCCGCTGCTGGCGTTCTGCTTCTACGTCTATTTCGTGGAGGTCGAGCGCAAGAACTGGAACGTCATCATGGCGGGCCTGGCGTTCTGGGGGCTCGAGTGGTTCCTGGAGATCTGCAACGCGCTGTGACTGCGCGGCACCCACCACGCCGCCGTGTGGTTGGCGCCGGGGAGGTCGGCGTACCTGATCATGGTCGGGCTGACTATCGAGATAAGCATGATGTTCCTCGTGGCGGGCGTGATCCTCGCGAAGAGCCTGCCGGCCGACAAGAAGATGAAGATCCGGGGGATCCCGAACAGGTGGGTCCTCATCGTGGCGTACTCGCTGCTGTTCGTCTTCATCGAGGTGATACTGCACTTCTGGGGCGTGCTGGTGTGGACCTACTGGTGGTGGAACTGGCCGTTCGTGCTGCTCATCATCCTCATCGGGTACATGCCTTACATGATCTTCTCGTTCTGGATACACGACATGCCGTCGCTGAAGAAGAAGATCGTCATCGTCTCGGGCGTGTATGCGCTTGATATCGTGCTGCTGGTCGTGTTCATGGGAATACTGAAGTGGATATAACTTCTCCCTCCCCCTTCAGCGGTGGGGCTTGATGTCCCCTCCCCCTTGAGGGGGGAGGGTCGGGGTGGGGGTGCAATGAAAGGGAGGCGAGAGTGACCACACTGAAAGCCGTGCTGGCCCTGATGGACTTCAGCGACAGTCATCCGAGGCTGATCAAGTACCTGGCGCGCCCGATCGCGAACGCGCCGGTGTTGTCGGCGAGGCTGCCGGTGATGGTCCGCGCGTACATGGGGGCGACCTCCTTCGACATCCACGACGTCGACGTGGAGAACGGGCGGTACGGAATAGGCGGGGTGGACGAGATCATGTTCGGCTCGGAGTTGCTGCGGGTCCTGCACCTGGTGCTCGCACGGATGGGGCCTGCGGAGCAGGAGCGGGCGCTCTATGACATCGGGTTCCTGACAGGCTATTACGAGGCAAAGGACGCCGTGAGGAAAGGGCGCTGGGCGCCGCGCGTGCTGGTCCCCCTGATAACGAGCGCGGGCTTGCTCGAGCGTGTGCGCAGCGACCCGACCATGGCGGAGTTCCTCAACAAGGTGCTCGCGACCGAGTCCCGCATCATCATCAATGAAGGCGGCTGGGGGAGCGTGGAGGAGTTCGACTTCAGCTCGACCCCGCTCCGGGCGGTCCTCGCGAACTCGCAGGAGGCTGCCTGGATGGGGCCATCCGACAGCCCGGTCTGCCACTACTTCGCTGGCGGAGCGGCGGGACACGCGAGCGCGATCACGGGTGAGTTCTTCGAGGGCAGGGAGGTCGAGTGCGCCGCCGCCGGGGCGCGGAGGTGCGTCTTCGAGATGACGCCGGCTGTCGAGAGCGAAGCCGAACTCGAGCGCCGTGAGATGGCTGCTGCGCTGCTGGCGCTTCGCTGAGCAAGGTGACCGGATTGGTCTAGGTGACACAGCGGAGATGCATTTCGATGAAACGCACCACCGCTGCAAGATTTGAGGCGCCAATGCGCCGTGCGGTCAGGTTAAAACCTGCCCCCTCCCTCTTGTTCAGGCCCAGTGCTGGGCGCGCTCCACCGCCTTCTTCCAGCCGGCGTAGAGTGACTCCCGGGTCTGCGCGTCCATGTCCGGCGTGAAATCACGCTCGATCCTGTGGATGCGCAGGATGTCGTCGGGGTACTTCCAGATGCCCGCGGCGATACCGGTGAAGTATGCGGCGCCCAGCGCCGTCGCCTCCAGGATCTGGGGGCGGTCGACCTTCATGTCGAGGATGTCGGCGAGGAACTGCATGAGGAAGTTGTTGATAGACGCGCCCCCATCCGACTTGATGGAGCGCACTTCCTTCCCGATGTCTTTTTCCATGGCGTTGATGACGTCCTTGCACTGGTATGCAATCGACTCCAGCGTTGCCCGGACCACCTGCTCTTTGGTGGTGGCGCGGGAGAGCCCGATGAGCGTCCCTCGCGCGTACGGGTCCCAGTACGGCGCGGTGAGGCCGGTGAAGGCCGGGACAAGGTAGACGCCCCCCGTATCGGCGGCACAATTCGCCAGCGCCTCGCACTCGGAGGCGTCCGTGATCATCTTCATATTGTCCCGCAGGAACTGGATGGAGGAGCCGGCGCTGGAGATGATCCCCTCCAGCATGTAGGTGGTCTTGCCGTCCATCTTCCAGGCGACCAGCGGGGTGAGCTTGTGGATGGATGCGACCGCGGAGTCTCCGGTGTTGATATCGACGAAGGTGCCGGTCCCGTTAGTGCACTTGACGCTGCCCTCGTCGAAACATGCCTCGCCGAACAGCGCGGCCTGCTGGTCCGCGACCACGCTCTTGATCGGTATCGGGTCGCCGAACAGCTCGGTCACGCCGAAATCGCCGCTCGTCTCCCTGATGTCCGGCAGCTTGAGCCCGCCGGGCAGGCCGAACGGCTTGAGCAGTTGGCTGCTCCACTTCATGCCGAACGGGTCGAACATGCCGGTTGCGCTCACGTTTGAGAAGTCGGTCGCGTGCACCTTGCCCTTCGTGTAGTTCCAGACGAGCCACGTATCGACGGTTCCGAACAGGAGCTTGCCCGCCGCGGCTTTTTCCTTCGCGCCCTCGACGTTGTCCAGTATCCAGCGCGCGTGGGCGGATGACATCGAGGGGGTGACGGTAAAGTGAGCGGCTGCGATAAGCATCTTGCCGACCGGGTTCTTCTTGAGTTTCTTGCTGATTGGCGCGATGCGCTGGTAAGCACCTCCCACGACGTGGAGGAGCTTGAACGGGCCGCTCCTGTTTACACGCTCGCACTCGTCGGACATCCTGGTGTCCTGCCAGGTGATGGCGTTGTACACGGGCTCGCCGGTGTCGGCGTCCCAGAGCATGCTGGTGGCACGCTGGGTAGCGATGCCCATGGCTTCGATGTCCGACGCCTTGAGGGAGGCTTTGTCGAGCGCCTTTCGAGTGACTTCCACGCACTTGTCGAAGAGGACCTTCGGCTCCTGCTCGGTCCACCCCGGCTTCGGGAAGACCTGTGGCAACTCAGCGTACTCTTCGGCGACGACGTTGGTCTCGTGGTCGTAGATGAGGGTGCGCGTGCCCGTCGTCCCGACGTCGTTCACGAGGATGTATTTCTCGCTCAAGTCAGCCCCCTAACGCTATCGAGTGCGGCATCGTCCATGGACAATACTAGACCCACGTGGCCCGGAGCGCGACTAAACTTTTTGGGGTCAGGTCCTTTTTCTTGAGTCGCTGAACGCGTGGCGACGCACTACTGGGGTCAGGCACCGGCGGTGCATTTAGTAAAGCACTACGGGTGCTCAGGCTGGGCTGCCCGATCGTCATGCCTCACCGGCTGACCTCTCATGGTCAGTGAAGGGAAGACCAGAAGGGCGATCCCTGTGGCCAGGCAGACGCCCCCGCCGACGAGGATCGCAACCTCCGTCGAGGTGAGCTCCGACAGATAAGCGAGGAGCTGGCCCCCGATCGGGAAGCCTCCGACCAGGAGCATGATGAACAGGCTCGATACACGTCCCCGCATCTCGCGCTCGGAGTTGCCCTGCAAGGTGGCGTTGATGGCAGACGCCAGTACCATGAAGCTGCCCCCGAAGCCGATAGAGGTCACGCAGGTCAGCCAGTAGGTCCGCGATAACCCGAAAGCGATAAGGACCACGCCGAGCGCGACGGCGGAGCCTCTGATGACGTTTCGCGAGTCGAAACGGTCATCCAGCCAGGTGACGAGCGGCGCGCCTATGGCGGCCCCCAGACCGTACAGCCCGAGTATCAGCCCGTAGCTGCCGGCGCCGCGATGGAATACGTCTTTCGCCACAGCGGGCATCAGGACCAGCACGGAGAACCCGAAGAAAGCCACCACGGTGATGACCATCAGCAGCCAGAACATGTACCTGTTCCGCCACACGTGCGTGAAAGCCGCGCCCATGTGCCGCAGCCTCCCTTCCTCAGGCATCGGGACGCCGGGAGTATGTGTCCTGACCAGCAGGATCGCCCCGATCACGAACAGGAAGCTGATGCCGTTGATGTAGAAAGCGGTCCCGGCCGACCAGACGCTGATGATGATGGCCCCGAGCGCCGGGCCCACGAAGCGGGCGAGGTTGAACTGTGCGGCGTTGAGGGCGACGGCATTTAGGAGGTCGCGGGGCGGCACCAGGTCGGGCATGATCGACTGCCATGCCGGGAGAAGCAGGGCTGTGGCGATTCCCATGACTACGCTGATGACCATTATCACAGGGAGGTTCGCGACGCCCACGGTAGTGGCGATGGCGAGAGCGAAGGCGTCTACCATCATGACCGACTGGCCGACAAGGATCAGCTTCTTCCGGTCAAGGTAATCCGCGAGCGACCCGGCGTAGAGCGACAGGAACAGCACGGGCAGGTAGCTGGCGAAATTGACCCAGCCGACCCAGGCGTTGGAGCCGGTGAGCACCTTGATGTACCAGAGGAGGGCGGCTGTCTGGATCCAGGTGCCCACGTTGGATATGAAAGCTCCCGACCAGAGCACGCTGAAGTCCCGGTTGGCGAAGGCCGAGAGGACCCCGCCTCGCAGCGGTGAGCTTCGAGGAGGCCGGTTGCTGACCACAGGTGGTGAAGTCACTTCTTCCCGGGCGGGCTGTACCAGAGGCGCTTTCCTTGAGCGAAAGCATCGACGCCCGACTTCTTGATCGCCCGGAGGTTCTTCAGGTGCGCATCGCCGTGAACAGGCACGAGGAACACCAGCTTTGTGCAACTGGAGAAGTCCTCGCACTCCCAGCAGCCGGCATACTCTTTCTTGATAGCGCACTTTGCGATGTTGCAGAACTTCGAGCGCGACCCTCCCCGGGAGCCCTTGCAGCGCAGCTTCACCATGGCGCCGAGCACGTCGTAACACTGCTGGTAGTTCTTGAACTCGGGGAAGGGGATGACATCGGCCAGCTCACTGAACCTGGTGTCGCGCAACTCCTTTCGCAGGTCGCGCGCCAGGTCCGGTATCGTGCCCTGGCCGAAACTGCAGTCTCCGCAGTAGAGCCCGCAGTAGGCGGTCCGCGCAAGGTAGTCCTCAGCCATGGTTCCTCCCAGAGTAGCAGTAGTGAATATCAATCGGCACTGACATTAATTCAGAGCGCACTCGCCGGCGTCAAGGTTCAGAAGAGTCATTGCGCCGCTCGTGGTTCCGGGAGTAGCATTGGAACAGGCAAGACCACCACCAGAGATGCACGAAGACGGAGGAAGCAACATGGCATTCATCGCGGCTTTCATGGCGCACGCACCGGACGCGAACCCGGAGGACATCGGCCTGGTCGAGACCCCGACCTACAAGCTCTACTCGGTCTGCGTGCGGGACCAGGAGCAGGCGCTAGTGACCGCGCGCAAGCTGGTCGAGGAGCTGGGGGTCGAGTCGATCATCCTGTGCCCGGGGTTCAAGAACAAGGACATCGCAGAGCTGGACGAGCTGGTCGGGGCAGACTGCGGCGTGAACGTATCGAGGGGGGATGCGCCCTCGGGCGCCGTCGCGATGCGCGCCATGAAGCGAGAAGGCTGGTTCTAAACGCAAAATAGGGACAGGCACCTTTTTGCATTTTCTGCTGTCCATCGGTAGACGATGTATAAATGCAAAAAGGTGCCTGTCCCTATTTTGCGTTTTTCTAATGGAAGGCGCCGTCGCCGACCTTGCCCGTGAATATCGGCTCGTAGAAGAGCTTCCGCGCCTCCGGGTAATTGTCGAAGCTCATCTTGATCTGCTCGTTCAGGCGCATACCATGCTGGCGGTAGACCAGCCACGGTGGAAGGCCGTCCCTCAGTGCGACCGCCTTGATAAGGAGCTGGCCGAGGGTGAGCGTAACGTCGCCACCCAGCACCCTCTTGAAGCCGGCCTCTTCCTCGTAGGCGTCCCACGCGCTCTCGGAGTAATCAGGGAGGATGCCCTTTCGCCTGGCCTCCTCGATGTCCATCGCCATCATCATCCGCTCGATCTCGAACACGTTGCCGATGGTGCCTATGGGCTTGCCGATGAGTCCGAGCTTCTCCACCACGTTCGCGACTATGCCGATGCCCTCCTCCGGGCCGACCAGGCGCGTCTCGTTCTCACCACGCGATAGGCCGCCCGGGATCGGGGAGATTATCTCGATGCCGTTCGAGAGCCTCATCGCCGACGTCAATCCATACTTGCCCGCGCCCAGCGTCGAGGGGTAGGCGAGGATCGAGTCTATCTTCACGTCGGGGCCTATACCGGCCGTGATCGACGCCCCGGTGCGCCAGTCCTCGGCGCCCTTCTGCATGTAGTAGTAGAGGCCCGCCCTGTTCGCGAGGAACACGCCGCCCAGCTTGGCGAGCACGACCCTCCCCTTCGGCTGGTACGATGCCGCCAGCGTCGCGGTTACCTCGAGCGGGTCGGGGACCGTGTCCGGCTGGGTCGAGCGGTGCGAGATGACCGTGTTCTTTCCGGCGCTGTGGAAGATTTCCATGTACATCCACGCCTGCGAGAAGCTGCCCACCTGGTTCAGTTTCACGAGCCCGGCATTGCACACGCCTTCCTTGAGAGCGTCGTACGCTATCGAGGGGTTTGTCACGATCACGTCATCGCCGATGATCAGCATGCGGTCTCCGAGGCGCTCGGTGAGCTTCTGCCAGAACTGCCACTGGGTGCGTGGCGCCGCGAACGGGTCCTCGAAGACGAGCTGGTGCCCCCACTTGTAGAACAGGTCCACGTACCTGTCCACGAGCTCGTCGCCGCTCATCTTCTGGCCCTGCCAGGTGTAAAGGTGCGCGTCCGAGTCGAACATGTCGTCCGAGTCAGCCGCGTTGTCGATGCCCAGGAACATGTTGTCGCCGTAGTTGTAGCCCTCGTCGACGCCTGCCTTGGCGGCGGCCTCCATGAGGAGCGCGATTGCCGCTTCATCGCCGCCACCGTAGCCGTTGAAGGAGCAGCCGCCCTCGTTCTCGCGGCCCCCGCCGGAGACGCCCTCTCGCGTGAGGATCTCCGCGGCCACCTGGGTCTGCAGCTTGGGAAGGACCTTGAGAGTGCCGAAGAAGCCGCGGTCCGCGACCGGCACGTCCTCGCCCGTCTTCGGGAAGAGGACGATCCACTTCTCCTGTGCGACCAGGTCGGGGCTCGTGTTCCCCTTGTTGCCTTCGGCGTCGATGTACTCGGTGTGCTTGCCGCCCTGGATCGCGTTGTGAGCGCCCTCGGGAAGATAGACCGCCATGTCCTTGTACCTGGGGTCGTCGCCGCCGTACACCGCGAAGTTACGGACCTCGCCGACCAGCCTTTCGTAGTTGGACTTCGCCCTCTTGCCGATCTCGTCCCGGCCGGCATCGACCGGCATGGTCCCTGCCGCGGCCTGCGCGGCGAGCTTCGCCTCGATCTTCCTCTTCTCGCGATAGCGGTATAGCGCGTTGGCGTCCTGGTGCCGGCCAAGGTAAGCGATGACCCCAAGGGCCAAAATCTTCGGGGTCAGGTACGCCATGACCTCCGGGGTGCTGTTGCGCCCCAGCCCGATCGAGATCCCGAACAGCGCGAGCCCCGCGATGCCGAAGATGTAAGCCATGTAGAGGTCGAAGCGCGGGCCGGCGGCAGACACGTTCAGGGCCGGTGTGCCGTTGAGCCGGAAGTTCAAGCCTTCCCTGATGGTGGTCGGGTATTTGCCGGTGGGCGCCACGAAGAACATCTTGGCGAGTTCGACCCAGAAGCCGACGGTGCCCATCCTCAACTTGACAGTCCCGTCGGGCCGCTTCTCCACGAACTTCGCGCCGATGGTCTCCTGGACGGTCCGCTCCAGGTTGTAGGTCTTGGCGGCCTCCAGGGCGTGCATGCTCTGGTGCCCGCCGATCATGATGTAGGCAAACGCCGCGGCGATGAGGATGGAGGTGCCGAACTCGAGCGCGAACCCGCCGATCGAGCCGGATATCCTGCTCGCGAAGGTCGGGTAGAAGATGCCTACCAGGACCTGGACGTGCAGGGCGACGGCGAAGTATCCCCACTTGACAAACTCCGACGTGGACCACGAGCCGTAGAAGATGCCTTCGCGCCAACTCCTGGGTATGACGAAGGAGACCATCGAATCAAAGCGGGGGTTGCCGTTGGCGTACGAGCGCTCGACGCGGGTCCGCCCCCCCGACCCTTTGCTGGCCTTCGGCCTGTCGCTCTGTTTCATCTGGCGATCCACCCCTTCTGCCTCATTTGCGCCGCCGCTTAAAAGGATAATAAATCATTCTGCCGGACATTATTCAACCTGAAGGCGCCCGCCCGCGCGCGTGGAAGCCTGCTTCAACGCGGTCGCCTTGAAGAACGTGTAGCAGAATGTGCCGTCAGGCTCGCTCGTCCGGTAGAGGTCGCGTATCCCCATGTCGAATTCCTCCGCCGTGGTGAGCCCCAGCGCCAGCGCCCTCTCCCTGGCGCCCTGCACCATCGCGGTGAAAGTGTTCCTGGTGAACCCTTCTACCATGTCGAGCCTGCTGGAATCCGCGTAGACCATCCGCGGGCTCACGCGGACGTCCACGAGACCGGCCTCCGAGAGCAGCGGGTAAAGGCGCCTTCCGATCAGCGCGTCGCCGCCGCCCTCCGCCTGCGCGTAGATGAGGCATTTGATCGCGCGCCTCGCGTGCTCGCTGTCCGGGTGGAAGAAGCACGACCCGTGGTCGCCTTCTATGACGGTCATCGAGCCCCCCTCGCGCAGGACTTCCTTGAGGCACTCGAGAGCGGCCGGCGGGTCGGCGAGGTGCTCGAGCAGGAAACACACGAAGACGTGGTCGAAGCTCTCCTTCTCGAAGGGCAGGTCGAAGATGTCGGCCTGCCGGAACACCACGTTGTCCAGGCCTTCTTCATCCAGCAGGGCGCGCGCCTGGGCGATGGATTCCGCGGAGACGTCCACGGACATGACGCGCGCCGACGGGGAGTTCGCCGCGAGTAATACCGTCTGAGCGCCGACGCCGCAACCAGCCTCGAGCACGGTGCTGCCGGCTTCGTAACGCGTGTCGTGGTGGAGGAGCTCGGCGAGGGTTCCGGCCTGATCCCCGAGGCGCTTTGCCTCGCGCTCGGTGTAGCCGTGCACGTATTCCTCGTCGCCCATCAGGCCCCCGAGATGAGATCGACGACGACCCGGGCGAGCTCTTCGCCGCGGTCCTCCTGGAGGAAATGACCTGCGCCCTCGATCGTTGTGTGGGGCTGGCCCTTGGCTCCGAGGATGAGCTTGTGAAAGACAGAGTCGCCGCCGCGCGTGATCGGGTCGCCGTCGCTGAACGCGGTGAGGAATGGCCTGTCAAAGCGCTGCAGCACCTCCCACGCCTGCCTGTTGGGCTCGGCAGAGGGGTCGTCGGGCGCAACCGGGACCAGAGACGGAAAGACGCGGGCGCCTTCCTTGAAGGAGTCGTCGGGGAACGGGGCGTCGTAGGCTGCGACCACCTCTTCGGGGAGTGCAGTCTTGCATCCGCCCTGGACGATCTGGCCGACGTTGAACTCGTCCGCGTTAAGCGAGAACTGCCTCCAGGCCAGGAACGCCTCGCCCATGGCACGGTCACCGGTGGGGAGGCCCGTGTTCGCCGCGACCACCCGCGAGAACCGCTCCGGGTTCGCCGCCACCAGCCGGAGGCCTATCAGGCCGCCCCAGTCCTGGCAGACGAGGTTGATGCCGGCGACGCCGACTTCGTCGAGGAATGACTGCATCCACGCAACGTGGCGCTCGTAGGTGTAGTCTCCCCGAGCGGCCGGCTTGTCGGAGCGGCCGAAGCCCACCAGGTCGGGCGCGACCGCGCGAAGGCCGGCGCCGACGATGGGCGGTATCATCTTGCGGTAGAGGTACGACCAGGACGGCTCACCGTGCATCAGGAGGACCGGCTCGGCGTCCGGGCTGCCCTCGTCGATGTAATGGATCCTCAGCCGCCCGCCTTCCGTGTCGGGGACTTCCAGGTAGTGAGGCGCGAACGGATAGCCGGGCAGGTCGGCAAAACGATCATCGGGCGTCCTCAGAGTTTTCATGGCATTATTGTTGGAGTAAGGGGCGCGAAAAGCAACCGCGTGCGGTCAGCGGCAACGTGGCACAAAGTGGAAAAGATAGTGGAAAATGACTGACGTAGTTCTGAAGAAGCTGGTACTCGTCCTGGTAGTCGTGGCTTTGCTCGTGGCGATCGGCTGTTCATCTTGCGGAAACAGTGCCCGTCCCACGACGAAGGCGAAGACAGGCACGCTGACCGTTCCGGGCAATGCGCCGGCCCCAACACCGGGGAACATCCCGGCGCACCTGAACGCCGACCAGCTCCAGAAGTTCGACCATTCGAAGAACGACTTCACTTTTGCCATCTTCGGGGACAACCGCGGCTCCATGACGGTGTTCCCGGCGCTTATCAGCAAGGTCAACGCTGACGATGTGCTTTTCGGCTTCGACAACGGCGACCTGGTGGACAGCCCGACTGTCGCGAACTACAGGGTGTTCATGGACCAGTTCGACGCCGCGACAAAGCCGATGCTCACCTCGGCAGGCAACCACGACGACGGCTCGAGCGACCTGTACAGCTCGCTCTTCGGCGCCCCCTACTACGACTTCACCGTGGGCAACAGCCTCTTCATCGTCCTCGACGATTCGAACGAGAACAACATCGACCCCGCTCAGCTCGAGTGGCTCAAGGGGAAGCTCACCGCCGGGCAGACTTACAAGAACCGCATCGTCATCATGCACGTGCCGCTGTTCGACCCCCGTGTCGGCCCGCAGGGGGTGGGCCATTCGCTCGCGGACGTCCAGCACGCGAAGATGCTCAACGCCCTGTTCGACCAGTACCACGTGACACTGCTGGTGACGTCCCACATCCACGGTTACTTCGAAGGGGTCTGGGGCGCCACTCCCTACGTAATCTCGGCGGGCGCGGGGGCGCCGCTGTACGGGACGGACCCGGCTCACTTCTTCTACCATTATGTGCGGGTGCACGTGTCCGACCAGGGCGTTACCCACGAGGTCGTGAAGATCTGACGACGCGAACGCGCAAGGGGCCGCTATTGCGTCAAAAAGTGAAAGGAAAGTGCCTGGCACCGGTTTTACACTCAGGGGTTTCTCAGGTTTCAAAGGTAGAAATCATGTTGTAACAGTTTGTTCTGGATTAATGTCGTAACATGGCATCCGGTAGATGCCACGACCGGGATAACAGATGAGGATTCTCATAATAGAAGACGATGCCAAGATCGCCAGGGCGATCAAGAAAGGGCTCGAGCAGGAAGCCTACGCCGTGGACGTGGCCGGCGACTACGAGGGCGGGCTGGGCCTCGCGGTCACGCAGGAGTACGACCTGCTGGTGCTCGACCGCATGCTCCCGGGTTTCGCGGAGGGCATGGACCTGTGCAAGGACGTGCGCAAGCGCGGCATGGACCTCCCGATCCTGATGCTGACCGCCAAGGACAAGATCTCCGACCGCGTGGAGGGCCTGAACGCCGGCGCCGACGATTACCTGGTGAAGCCTTTCGCGTTCGAGGAGCTGCTCGCGCGCGTGAGGGCGCTACTGCGCAGGCCCCAGAGCAGCCTGGGGGAGACGCTCGAGGTCGCCGACCTCACCCTCGATACCGTGAACTTCAACGCGAAGCGCGCGGGCAAGGCGATTATGCTCTCCAAGACCGAGTACGCCCTGCTCGAGTACCTGATGAGAAACGAGGGGATAGTCCTCTCCAGGGACAGCATAATCAGCCACGTCTGGGACTACGACGCCGACGTGCTTCCTAATACGGTCGAGGTCTACATAGGTTACCTGCGCTCGAAGATCGACAAGCCGTTCAAGGGCCCGAAGCTGATCCACACCGTGCGTGGCTTCGGTTACATGATCGGGGTGCGCGAGTGAACTTCCGCCGGTCCCTCATCAAGCTGACCCTGGGTTACATGCTCCTGATAATCGTCATCAGCGGTGTCTTGAGCTACGGGGTGTTCAGACTGGGAAGCATGCAGCTCGAGCGCAGGCTGGAGCTCCGGCAACAGGTGATGATGGACGATCCCCTGATGGTCGGCCCGGACCCGCACTTCCTCGACCCCCACGCGGTCCGCGAGGTCAAGCACCGCCTGGGCATGTCTCTCATCTACTTCAACTTCGGCGTGCTGTGCCTGGCCGGACTGATCAGCTACGGGCTCGCCAGGCGAGAGCTGAAGCCGATGGAGACCGCGCTCGACCTGCAGGGGCGGTTCACCTCCGATGCCGCCCACGAGCTGCGGACCCCGCTCACGGCCATGAAGACCGAGATAGAGGTGGCGCTTCGCGGCGGAGAGCTGGAGGCTTCAGAGGTGCGCGAGCTGCTCGAGAGCAACCTCGAGGAGATCGGGAAGCTCGAGTCGCTGTCCAGCAGCCTCCTGAAGCTCGCCCAGTACGAGGAGGGCGCCCAGAAGAAGAGTGCCCTCGGCGCGAACGACGTCGGCTCCGTCCTGAACGAGGCCCTTGAAAGGGTCAGCCGGACCGCCGAGGCGCGCGGCATCAAAGCCGAACTCGTCACCGAGGAGGTGACGGTCGCCGGGGACAGGGACAGCCTGGTGGAGCTCTTCGTCATCCTCCTCGACAACAGCCTCAAGTACAGCGACGATAACACCACGGTGACTCTCGCCGCCCACGCGCAGAAGCGCCAGACCGTTATCGCGGTCAAGGACGAGGGCTACGGCATCAGCGAGGAAGACCTTGACCACGTGTTCGACCGCTTCTACCGCGGGAAGTTCCCGGCTGAGAAGAAGCGGGTGAGCGGGTACGGCCTGGGGCTGTCCATCGCCAGGAGGATCGCCGAGATCAACCACGGCACCATCGAGATACACAGCAAGCCCGGCCAGGGGACGACGGTCACCGTCAAGCTCCCCCTCGGCCGTCACACGGGCAGGGCGCCGGGGGCTTGAAACAAGCTGACCGCCCTGAAGCATCTCTAAGCGTTTTCTCAGGATTCGACTGTAAAAGTAGCAGGAAAGAACGGCGGCTGAGTTTTTCAAGAAAGGAACTGCCATGAGAAAGGCCGGACGCAGGTGGGGCCGGGCAGGCCTCGTATTGTGCATCGTCGCGGCGCTGGCTCTGATGACGGTCTACCTGGCATCATGCGGCGGGACCTCGACCAAGAAACAGGCATCGAGCAGCAGCACCAAGCTGCCGCCCGGCGTCACCAGGTCTGAAACGACTCAGCCGTCAACGGTGCCCACCAGCACCCCGACGGGCACCGGCAACCAGGCCCAGAGCACAGCGCCCTCGACAACGCAGACAGCGGCGACGCCCTCGGCCAGTGCCGGGCTGGTCGGTGCCAAGTTCACGGTTGTCGCCGCGACGAGGCCGAACACCAACCAGAGTGTCATCTCTTCCAGCGCGCGCGCGGTGCCGGGCGACTACCTGGAGGTCGAGTTCAGCATCTACAACGACGGGACCCAGGGCCTCGTCGACCTGTCCCAGTACTCCTTCCGCCTCCAGAGTACGGGCATCCAGGCCGACACCTACTCCGACTACTATGGGACTGTCGGGACGTATGGCGCCTACGTGGATACCAACGAGATCTCGGCCACCCTCATGGACTTTGGGAACCTCCAGCCCGTGGCATACAAGGTCAAGGTCGGCGAGACCGTCACGAAGGTGTTCTGTTTCTTCGACTTGAACCCCCTGACCGACGCTCCGAACACGGGCGTCACCAAAGACAATACACAAGTGATAATCCACAAGACGGGCGGCACGGACTCCGGCACGCAGGTAGGCATACCTCTTGCCGGCTATCCGGATTGATTGAGAGGCAGGTCAGGCAACATGAGGACTTTCCATAGAGGATTCAGGAGCTTCAGGCGCAACTACACCCGCAACATCGTGGTGGTCGTGCTGCTGTTCGTGTGCCTCACGTTCTCCATGTCGATGCTCGCGGTGAAGCTCGCCGCGGACAACCAGGTCAGCACGATCAAGCAACAGGTGGGCAATTACGGCCAGATACAGATCAGCTCCGCCTACCAGATGAAACAGTTCCAGGCCGAGCGCAACAAGACGGCGGCCGAGCGCCAGGCCGAGGCGCGGAGCCTGACCACCGAACAAGCGTTCGCTAACAAGGTAGCCAACCTGGTGCCGGAGAAGCTGACCGACCAGTTCGCCAAGGACTCTTACATCAAGACGTACGACAAGGTCCTCGAGACGAACGTCACCATGAACAACCTCACCAACACCAACCTGACGCAGTTATTCGCCCTGCGCCAGGGTGAAGCTAACAGCGGCGGAGGCGGCGGCGGAGGTCGCGGCGTCTTCGGCATGAACCAGAACAGTTTTATATTCGGCGGGAACACGAACGGCGCTTCCGCCTCGGACTTCACGACGGGCGCCAAGAAGCTTGTAGCCGGCAGTCTCTTCACGTACGCGGATTATCAGAACGCAAACCCCGTCGTCGTGATCGAGAAGAACTTCGCCGACCAGAACTCGCTCAAGGTGGGCAGCACGGTGCAGGCGCAGATATCAGGTGCGACAGGGGTCGGCTCGACCATGGACCTGAAGGTCATCGGTATCTACGAGACGGTCCAGGCCCAGCAGCAGAGCCAGAGCAACTCGCCATTGGGCAACATCAACCCCGCGGGCAACGAGTTCTACGCTCCGGTGTCCGTCATCCAGAAGCTGAACGCGACGCCGGGCTACCTGTCATTGGGTTCGTATTACTTCGACTCCGTGGAGAATACGCCCACGCTCAAGGTCACCTTCAAGAAAGAGGCCGCGGGCACGGACAATAAATACGAGTTGGCTACCGACCTCACCGATTACCAGGCCATCGCGGATCCGCTGCTGAAGGCGAAGAATACCTCACTGATAGGACTGGCCGGAGCGCTCGGCGCGTGCGCCGTGATCATCCTGCTGGCCATGGTCATCATCATCAGCGGCCGGACCAGGGAGCTCGGCATCCTCAAGGCCATCGGCTCGACCGACCGGCAGGTGATCGGCCAGTTCGCCGTCGAGATCCTCTGCATCTGCCTGGTGGCGATAATCCTGGCCATGGGAGCGACTGCGATCATCGGCCAGAGCCTGGGCAACTGGATCCTGCCCAAGAGCCAGCCTGCCACAAACCAGCAGGCGCAGGACCAGAGCGGCCCCGGCGGCCTCGTGAACAGGCTGATTAACCAGCAACTCTACAACAAGGGTGGCAGGTTCACGGCCGCGGCCTCTACACAGAAACAGCAGGCCGCGAAGCTGAACGTGGTCTACCGGGGAGCGCTGTTCCTCTACGGGATACTGATCCTGGTGGGCTTGAGCCTGGTAGGGATGGCGATACCGCTCATCTGGATAATCCGACTGAGACCCGCGCGAGTCCTGAGCATGGAATGAGGTAGCGAAATGCCTGAAGAGATAATGAACGTCAAAGACGTCAGCAAGACCTTCGAGGTCAAGGCCGGTGACGTGACCGCGGTCGACCAGGTGAGCTTCACCGCCGCGAGGGGTCAGGTCACCACCATCGTGGGCCCGTCAGGCTCGGGAAAGACGACGCTGCTCTACGTGATCGGCTCGCTGGAGAAGCCGGAGTCGGGGGAGATCGACGTCGCCGGGCAAGATATCCTCGACGCGGGCACCGACCTGGTCAAGTACCGCCGCGAGAACGTGGGGTTCGTCTTCCAGTTCTTCAACCTGGTCCCGACGCTCACCGCCCTCGAGAACGTGATGCTGCCGATGGACCTCGCGGGGGTCCCGGTGGAGGAGCAGCGAAAGCGCGGCACGGCTCTGCTCGAGAAGATGGGGGTCGAAGGCAGGCTGCTGAAAGCGCGACCGAACAAGATGAGCGGCGGCGAGAACCAGAGGGTCGCAATCGCCCGCGCGCTCGCGAACGACCCGGACGTGATACTCGCAGACGAGCCCACCGGCAACCTCGATACAGCCACCGGCAAGGTGGTAGTGGAGATCCTCTCGAACCTGGCGCACGACGAGGGCAAGTGCGTCCTCATGGTGACCCATGACGAGAGCATCCTCGACGTTTCCGACAGGGCGTTCCACATGACGGACGGCAAGCTCAGCGAGATGCCGCATTAGCGGGGGATCGCAGAGATAAGGAAGCGAGAGATCTTGGACAGAAGGAAGACGATCTGGCCCATAGCGCTGTCGCTGGCATTGCTGGCGCTGACGGTCGTGGCGGTCGCGGGCTGCGGCGCCTCGAGCACCGCCAAGGGTTCCGGCGGCGCAGTCACCGAAGCCCAACTCGGCGCCCCGGTCTATCCGGGTGCCACAAGAGTGGACGCGTCGCAGACGATGGGCGGGCAAGGGTTCAGGCCGGGCTTCTCGAACGGCACGGCGCCGCGGTTCGAGGGCAGCGCGCCGCAGTTCCAGGGGAGCCGCCCGAACTGGAACACGCAGGGCTCCGCGCCGAGGGCACCGGGTGGCTCGGCCGTGGCGCTGTGGACGCCCGATGCATCCACCAAGGTAGCCGCGTGGTACAGGGGCAAGCTCAAGAGCAAGACCGGTTTCCAGGAGAGGACTTTCCCGGCGATGTCGGCGGGAGGCATGTCGGCTCCGGCGATCTTCTCCTTCAAGTCCGGTAGCGACACGAGGACCGTGATGGTGCGGGCCGCGGCGCAGGACAAGGGCGGCAGCTACATAACGGTCAGGACGGTCAACCAGGGAGTGCCTTCGGGGGCTCCATCCAACCAGGGCACATAGAGACCAGGAGAGAGAAATCATGGACGAGTACCAGCAGGGAGCAGGACAGCAGTACAACGGAGGTCAGCCACCGTACGGTAACTACGGAACGGGCGGCGGGCAGGTCCCACCGGCATACGCGCAACCAGCCGCGCCGCGGCCTCCACGCCGCGGGAGCGCGGGCGGCGGCCGGGGACGGACCGCGCTGATGACCATCGCAGCGGGAATAATCGGGGCGCTGATCGTCCTTCTGATCATGCCCGCTGTCTTCGGGGTCAATCCCTACGACCTCGTGCGTGGCAAGGTGAAGAATGTCAACAACGTCGTCGTCACCCCGGGCAAGCAGGCGTCGAACGTGGTCAGCCCGACGCAGGGCGCGCAGGACGTGTCGTCTATCGCAAAGCAGGTGACGCCGTCCATAGTCAACATCGACGTGACCAGCACCCCGCAGCAGCAGAACCCGTTCTTCCAGACCGCGCCCCAATCGGGGACCGGCTCGGGCGTCATCTACACGGCTGATGGTTACATAATCACCAACAACCACGTGGTGGAAGGCGCCACGGACATCACGGTAACGCTGGCGAGCGGTGCGGAGCTCAAGGCGAAGCTCGTAGGCACCGACCCCGAGAATGACATCGCGGTCGTCAAGATCGACAAGACCGGCCTGCCTGCCATCGCCGTCGGCAACTCCGACACCCTTGTCGTCGGCCAGCTTGTGGTGGCCGTTGGAAGCCCGCTCGGCTTCGAGCAGACCGTGACCGCGGGGATCATCAGTGCGCTCCACCGCAATGTCGCGGCGGACAATACCAGCGGACAGACGTCCGTGCTGACCGACCTGATCCAGACCGACGCGCCCATCAACCCGGGCAACTCCGGCGGAGCGCTCTGCGACTCGGGAGCGGACCTCATCGGCATCAACGCGCTTATCGCCAGCCAGTCGGGCGGGTCCGTGGGAATCGGTTTCGCTATCCCCGCCAATACCGCGAAGCGGGTTGCGGATAGCCTGATCGCCGGAAAGTCGGTGTCCCATCCGTACATCGGGGTGCAGGGCCAGACCGTCAGCAGCGACATTGCGACCCAGTACAACCTGCCCGTCAGTGAGGGTGCGTTCGTGACCGGCGTGGTCCAGGGAAGCCCCTCACAGAAGGCCGGCCTCAAGACCGGCGACATCATAGTCGCGGCGGACGGGCAGCCGGTGAAGTCGGTGGACGACCTCATCGCAGCGGTACGCAAGAAGAACGTCGGCGACAAGATGTCCATCACCTACTACGACGGCAGCAACAAGAAGACCGTCGACGTGACCATCCAGGAAGAGCCCGCGAACCTGGGACAGTCCGCCGTGGACAACGGCGCCTGACATACATAGAAAAACGCAAAAAAGGGGTCAGACCCCTTCTTTGCGTTTTCTAAGCACCTGCACCAACTGCGCCACTGGGGTCAGACCCCGGTGGCGCATTCATCTGATATCATCTCGTCGTATCGACACCGGTCCTGATGTTCATTGCGGGTGACGACACGAGCGTTCCGCCGGCGCAGACCTGGGTGACGTACCGTGGCATCCAGAAGTACGCGCAGGCGCCGACGGACCTGTTCGTGTTCCCGGGGGAGCCTCACGTGATGCAGAAGCTGGCGCACCAGAAGCGGAAGATGGTCGAAGAGCAGAAGTGGTTCGACAAGTACCTGTTCAGATGATGAAGTCGTTCGATTTTACACTTTGATTACACTTTTCAGGCCTGCTGCTCGGAAAGCTTCGCGCCCAGCTCTCTGCCGAACTCCACAGCGCGGGCTACTTCGGTCTCCGGGAGCGTGCCCTTCTGGCGCCCGGGGGGCTTGTATCCCTTCATGCCCGCGATGAACGGCCGAGCGAGCGGGGTGAGGCCGCCTTTCTCGAGCAAATCGTACAGCTGCTCGGAAGCCTGCAGGTTGGGTTTCTCATCGAAAACGGTTCCGCCCGTGCTGAACGCCGCAAACGGCTTGCCCGCGAACCCGGACTTGATGACCTGTCTTGCGTAGCTCTTGATCTTCCTGGTCGCGCCGGGCCAGCGGGTCGCGCCGCCGATGACCACGAAATCGAGTGTGGGGTCCGGCTTGTCGGCGTACGCGACAGAGACGAGGCGTACCTCCTGGCCCGATTCATAGAGCCCATTCGCGATGGCCTCCGCGATCGTTCTGCAGCTGCCCCAGAAGCTGTGATAGACAACGACGCCTTTCATGGTGTGCCACCTTTCACCGTGTTCCACGAACGTCAACAGCCGACGACTATCGTACACCTTCCCGAGGTCCTTGAGCCGGCCCCCAGAACGCGATAGGATTCTGTGAAAACCTGGTGGAAAACCGGTGCCAGGCACTTTTTACCTCATTTTTTACACTTCGGGGTAGACGATGGGGCAGACGGTGCCTGACCCCTCTAGTGGAGGTGGATCATGGGCAAGGCAGTTCTTCGGACAAAGCTGTGCGAGATGCTGGACATCGAGTACCCGATCATGAGCGCGGGCATGGGACCCAATACTCTGACGGAGGAGGTCGGCGCTCCGGTCGACCTGGTCGTCGCGGTCTCTGAGGCGGGAGGCTGCGGGGTGCTCGGCGCCAGCGGCTATTCGCTCGCCGAGCTGCGCGACGCGATCCACGAGATCAGGGACAAGACGAGCAAGCCGTTCGGCGTGGACATCCTGCTCCCCAAGAACGTCGCTGACCTGGGAGCGACCGAGGGAGTCTCCGAGGTCCCCTTGAGCCAGATCCTCGCGACCATGCCCCAGCCATACCAGGACTACGTCGCGAAGTTGAAGAGCGGCCTGGACCTTCCCGACGTGGACGCGATGGTCAAGACCGACACAACCACGATGCGCCCGAAAGAAGCGGTCGAAATCTGCATCGATGAGAAGATCCCCTTGTTCTGCGCCGGGCTCGGCAACCCCGACTTCATGGTCGAGGAGGCACACGCCAACGGTATCAAGGTGCTCGCGATCACGGGCAACAGCAAGAACGCCAAGCGCATGGCCGCCGGTGGTATCGACATGCTGGTGGCGCAGGGGCACGAGGCGGGCGGCCACACGGGCAGGGTCGGCACCATGGCGCTCATCCCCGCATGTATCGACGCGGCTTTTCCCGTGCCGGTGATCGCCGCCGGCGGCATCGCCGACGGGCGCGGCGTCGCCGGGGCGCTTGCGATGGGCTGCATCGGTGTCTGGGTCGGCACGCGCTTCCTCGCGACCAACGAGGGCGGCGCCTCGGATATCATCAAGCAGAACATCGTCGATGCCACCGACGAGGGCACATGCGTGAGCACGATGTTCACGGGCAAGACGCTGCGCGCGATCCGCTCGAAGTTCCACGAGTCCTGGGAGGAGTCGGGGCTGACGGCGCTGCCGTTCCCGATGCAGATCATCGTCTCCTCGTCGCTGTTCGGCAGCTTCGTCGAGGCGAACGCCTCCGAATACATCGGTGGGTTCGCGGGACAGGCTTCGGGGATCATTCACGAGATCAAGCCCGCGGGCGAGGTCCTGCAGGACATGGTGGACGGGGCGGTCGAGATCCTCACGAAGAAGCTGCCAGGAAGCGTGACCGCGTCCGCGTAGACATAAAAACGCAAAAAGGGGTCAGACCCCTTTTTGCATTTTGGACCAAGGCTTACGTCTCGCAGTCCTCGGCCGCGACCCTGCCGCGCACTTCGTCCGGGATCAGGACGTTGAGCGGCTTGCAGAGGATCTCGTTGACGCGCAGGTTCTCGAGGTGCTGGGATGATGCCGCCTGGACTACGAGGGCGGTGTCCGAGCCACGGCCGGTGCCCGCGAGGGCGATCACCCGCTCGCCCCGGCCGAGAAGCCCCGCGTCGCTTGCCATCAGCACGATCTCGAAGCACACCTTCACTCCCTGCGAGAAACAACGCAGGACGTTTGCCATCAGGGTCGACCGGCTGGTCCCATAGAGGCTTTCAGTGTGGAAGAGCATCGTGGCGAAATGGACGGCGTGCCCGGCCGCCTCCAGCTCGGCGACCAGTTCCCTGGGGAACGCGTTCTCTTTTCTAATGAAGTCGTGCTGGTGCGGGATGACCACTAGCCGCAGGCCGTCGTCCTTGAAGAACTCCAAAGCCTGTCGCGCCGTCGCCCCGGTGGTCGAAGCGATGACGAGCTTCTTGATCCCGAGCTCTTTCGCCCTCTCGCGCGCCAGGCCGAATGCTACTTCCGTGTTCTCCAGGCCGACGTTCTCGAAGTAGACCGTCTTGCTCTCCATTGGACCGCTCCTTTGAAAGTAGCGCGTTCCTCGCCGCAACGATTATGTACGATGAAGCGGACCAGCCTCCTGCAAGGTGCATACGAGCAATACCCTAAACGATTTGAGCGGGTGCCTCTTCTCGTTCAGCCCGGTAATGTGACAAACTGGTTGCACGGCAGCACGCCCTTTTTCGGACTACGGGCGTTGGGAAACGGAGGATTGCGATGAAAGCCTTGACGTTCGAGTACAACATCCCGAAGTATCTCCTCACCGGAGCGCTGGACAGGCGGATGCCGAAGATCCTCTTCTCGCCCATCGCGCCGGTGGCCCTGCGTGACGTTCCCGAGCCCGACCTGCCCGGCGACGACTGGGTCAAGATCAAGCCCATCCTCTCCGGCCTTTGCGGCAGCGACATGGGCATCATCACCTGCCACGAGAGCTTGACGCTGCAGCCTTTCGCGTCATACCCGTTCGTGCTCGGCCATGAGGTCTGCGGAGTGATAGCCGAAAAGGGCTCGGCAGTGGTGGGGTTCGAGGAAGGCGACCGCGTGACGGTCAATCCCATGCTCTCGTGCGCGCCGAGGGGGATCGACCCCCCGTGCACCTACTGCGCCGCGGGTCAGACACAGTTGTGCGAGAACTTCACCGAGGGGCGGCTCCAGCCCGGCACGATTGTCGGCGCGACCGCCGGGGTCCCGGGTTTTATCAGCGAGATGGGGGTGGCCCACGTCTCGCAGCTCTACAAGGTCCCCGACGGGGTGAGCGATGAGGCGGCCGCCATGACCGACCCGTTCTCGAACGGCCTGCACATGGGGCTGCAGAACCCGGTCGGCGGTGACGACACCCTGCTGGTATTCGGCTGCGGGGTGATGGGGCTTACGGCTATCGCCGCCCTGAAAGCGCTCTATCCCTCGATGCGCATACTCGCTGTAGAGATCGACCCTTATCACTCGCAGGTCGCGCGCGACTTTGGAGCCGACGAGGTGATACCTCCGCCGTTCGACAAGAAGTTCTACCGGCGAGTCGCGGACCTCACCGGCGCGAAGATGTTCACCCCGCTCTTGACCAAGCCGCTTTTGATCGGCGGGCCCGACAAGGTGTTCGACACCGTCGGGAGCACCGAGACTATAGAGGCATCCCTCAGGATCCTTGCCAACGGGGGCTGGTTCAACCTTCTGGGCATCGGCGAACCAAAGAAGATCGACTGGACTCCGGTGTGGCTCAAGGAGCTGACGATAAGGGGCATGTACGGCTACCAGCAGGAGCAGTACGGCGAGGGCAGGATGCACGACTACGAGCTGGCGCTGAAGCTGCACGCGGACGGCAAGGTGGACCTGAGCCCGCTGGTGACCCACGTGTTCGCGCTCGACGAGTGGAAGCAGGCGCTGGAAGTCGCAATGAACAAGGGCAAGTACAAGGCGGTCAAGGTGGCGTTCCGGCCGTAGGCGGCAGCTCGGCCGTCGGCATTGAGCCGGCGGGACGCCGGCGCTACGGGCGCTTGACCCGTTGGGGAGGAGAGACATGAATTCGCAGAGCATAGCCGGTCTGAAGCTCCCGAAGCTCGGCCAGGTCGGGATAGTGGTCAAAGATATCGACAAGACCATGAAGTATTACGAGCGCATTCTCGGCATCGGCCCCTGGGCGGTCTTCGCCGGGGAGCCGACCTGGTGCAGGGAGAAGTGCGGCGAGGTCAAGACGAGCGGCAGGATAGCGATGGCGCAGGCAGGCTCGGTGCAGATCGAGCTGATCCAGATGCTCGAGGGAGGCGCGGTCTATACGGACCTGCTCGGCGAGGGTGAGGGCCTGCACCACCTGGGCTTCTTCGTCCGTGACATCGACAAGCGCCTGAAGGCTGCGCAGGAAGCTGGCATCGAGGTGCTCACGCACGGCCTGCTCGAGCAGATGGGCTTACGCATCGAGTACGCGTACATGGATACGCTCGCGACGGGCGGAGTGATCATAGAGTTCATCCAGGCGAGCTTCCTCGGTCTGCCTTTTCCGATGAGGTTCTCGCCGCTGGTGCGCCTGGGCGCCTGGCTCGGCAGCAGGCTCGGCTAAACTTTCTGGGGTCTGACCCCAAAAAGTTTAGTCTTTACAGCACTGTTGTCAGCCAGTCGAACATCCTCTGGTCGTACAGGCTGCGCCCCTTGGGCTCGCAGTGCCAGTTCGCGCCTTCCTCCGCCTTGAACTTCACGATGGTCTTGGGCGACTTCAAAGCGTCGTAGACTTCCTGTGCCTGTCCCGGCCAGAACTGCTCGTCCTCGGGGTCCGCGACAAACATCGGGCACTCGATCTGCCCTATGACGTCCCGTGCGTTGTACTTCTGCGACTCGGTGACCCAATCGTAGAAACTGTCGGTCATATAAGGCTTCATGCGCCACTCGACGTTCTGGCGCGCCTCGTGCCCCGCAACTTTCATGCCCATCTTCATGTCTCTGTCGAACTTCTCCTTATCGCCTGTCTCCAGTACCTTGATCATGCTCTTGGGGAAGTTGCCCATAACTGCGCTCGCGACGTCCATCACGCCGGGGTCCACGATCCCAGCCTTGATGCGGTGCTCGAACGCCAGCGCCCGCAGCACCCAGTAGCCGCCCTGGCTGACGCCGGACAGCGCGATTCGGTCCGCGTCGACGTCCTTGCGGGCGACCAGCATGTCTGTGATCGGGGTGATGACCTTCTCCCAGTCATACCGGAACCCGACATTGTGCAGCCAGAGCATGCCATTCTGCCCGGGGCCGTCGAAGGTGAAGGCCGCATACCCGCGCCGGAGCGCCCCCGCGATGCCCTCCGACCACATTCCCGCGAGCGGCCCGTCGCTCCCGTTGTTGAAGATTATCGTGGCGAACGGCCCGCCCGAGTCATCGGGCGCGAAGAAATAGCCCGGCATCGGGGTGTCCTCGTAGGGGACTTCGATCTTCTCCGCGGGCGGGGCGCACCTGGCGCAGAACTCGTCCCAGCAGGCGAGGTGCCGCTGCCAGGTCGGAACTCCGCGGGAGGGATCGTCCGTGCCATCGATCATTGTGATCGAAGACGAGAAATACATGGCGGCCCGCAGGTAGGCTTCGCGGGCGCTCACGTCGTTGCCGGCCTTCGCGCACTCCTCCGCGAAACCCTGCACTCGCTCCGCCGTCTCCAGCCAGACCTGGTACCATGACTCGAAGTCGCCGCTCTTTATGCGCTCTACCGCGGCGAGGATCTCTCCCACGTCAGCGCCACCGTAGTAACAAGTCCCCATGATCGCCTGGACCTCGAAGTCCATCTGCTCGTGTTTCATGAAGAACTGTTTCGGTTTTGCCCCAGCCATGATGACCTCCTGTAGGTTTGATGGCTACAGTATTTCACACCCGGTCGTTGGCGATGTCGAACGGCTTCTCGCCGGTCATGAACCGGTCGAGGTCCTCACCCTCATAGAGCTTGCACACGACCCTGCGGATCTTTCCGCTTATCTGCCCCAGCATCGCGCGGTTCACTTCCATGTCGTAGAACTCGCCGAGGTCGATCGGCTTTCCGATGCGCAGCGTCACCCGGTTGTAGAGGGTAACGGGGTGGCCTGTCTCGTTGAGTATGGGGTGGTCCCAGAAGCGACGAGTGATGAACGGCGGGATGTTAGGGAGGTTGATCTCCTCATGCACGACGATCGCAAGCGGGATGACCGGCACCCTGGCTCTCAGCGCGATCCTCGCGAACCCGGTGTGGAACGTGAAGATGCGGCTCGCCCTGTTCAACTGGATAACCGCCCTGTCGCCCTCAGGGAAGAGCCCCACGATCTCCCCGTCTTTTGCTATGTCGACAAGCGTGTCGATCGCCTGCCCGGCCTGCTTGCCTCCGTGGATGTCGACCGGCACGACGCCGAACAGCTTGGCGAAGGTGCGGAAGAAGGGGATGTTGAACGTGACCCGGTAGCCGCCCCAGGTGATGGGGCGCTCGGTGTTCCACATCACGATCATGGGGTCGAGGACGGGCTGCCGGTGGTTGCCTACGATTATCGCGCCGCCCTCTTCGGGGATGTTCTCCGCGCCCTCCGCGTGCACGCGCAGCAGTCTGGAGAACACGGGTCCCACGGTCCACTTGATGAGGTCGTAGATTATGAGCTCTGTCGCGTCCACTCTACCCCGCCCGCCTGAAGTTGACGTGCCCGGCGATGATTCGCTCCGTAAGCCAGGGCACGCTCGGTTCCATACCCTCTTTCACGCCTATCCCCGGCTCCGCGTCGAAGGGGAGGAAGAAGTCGGGGCCGGACAGTATCACTATGCCGTCCCCGTGCCTGGCGTAAGCCACGGCCACCTTTCCATCCGCCTCCGGGATGGTGTCGCAGAGGTCGTATACCGCGAGCGGCACCACCGCGTGCCCGAGCGTCTCCAGTATCGGCCCCCCCGAGTAAGAACTGGAAAAGACTTCACCCGCGTGCCCATCGGTGACAGGGTGCGCGGTATCGCTCACCCTGGCACGGACCTTCAACATCGTCCCGTCGGTGACCATCTTCGACCAGCGGTTCTTGATGAAGTAGGGGTCTCCGAAGAAAAGAGGGGCGCTGGCTGTCGCGTCCATGAGGTCGAAGGTCTTGAGCCTGCCGCGCCCCACGGCGCCGGCCATCTTTGTGCTGGCGGCGCGACCCGTCTTGCGCCCGATGGAGCGGTCGAAGTCCGAGAGGTCGGCGATGGCGCGGCGCAGCAGACCGGGGTTCTTGAGCGCGCCGGCGGCGGCGAGGCGGGTCATCTGGCGGAGCGGGACGTTCCTGACCGCGGCGTACGCTCCCCCGCACACACCGATGTAGCAGCCGCCCCTCCTGACGAAGTCGCGAACGGTCGCACGGTAACTCTCCCCGTACTTCTCCACGCACATGACGCTGCCGATGCTGCCCGGGAAGAAAACCGCGTCAAACCAGTCCAGGGCGCGGTTGAGGATGTCCTCGTCGCTGACCGGCTCGACGCGCGTGCCGGGGCACTGGCGCTCGAGCCAGGTCACGAACTCGGGGGTGACCAGCCTGTGGTGCATGACGTCCCACGTCGCGCGCTGTACTGCAACTCGGACCGGCATACGGCCGCCTCTCTTCGTAATAGCAGAGTCCAGGAGAACATTTTGCCAAGAGGAGCGGCTAAATTGCTAGTGGGAGAGGCTCAATCCTTGCCGAGCTTGACCGCGACCTTGTGGACCTTGGGCGCGACGACCGCCTGGCAGTAGCCCGCCCCGGGGTTCTTCTCGAAGTAGCGCCGGTGGTACTCCTCCGCCGGGTAGAAGGTGTCCAGCGGCTTGACCCCCGTGACCACGGGCTTGCTGTACTCCCTGGAGAGCTCCTCCAGGAAGCGGTAGATCTCGGCCTCCTGCTCCTCGGTGGTGTAGAGGATTATCGAGCGGTACTGGCTCCCCACGTCGCCGCCCTGGCGGTTCAGGGTCGTGGGGTCATGGGACTCGAAGAACACCTCGAGCAAGCGGGGGAGCGACACGCTCGCTGGGTCGTAGTCCACGGCAACGACCTCGGCGTGACCGGTCAGCCCTCCGCAGACGGACTTGTAATCAGGGTTTTTGGTGGTGCCGCCGGCGTATCCGGGCATGATGTCGAGGACTCCTTCGACCAGGTTGAAGCAGGCCTCGGTGCACCAGAAGCACCCACCGCCCAGTACTATGGTCTCACGATCACTTGCCATCTTCGTCCCCCTCGAACTTCAGGGATATCGAGTTCACACAGTGCCTCGTATTCTTCGGGGTGAGCCCCTCACCTTCAAAGACGTGGCCCAGGTGGCCGCCGCAGTTCGTGCAGGTTATCTCGGTGCGGGTGCCGTCCGCGTCGGTCGTGCGGGTGACCGCGCCTTCGATCTCGTCGTCGAAGCTGGGCCAGCCGCAGCCGGAGTGGAACTTGTCCGCGGACCTGTAGAGAGACGCGTCGCAGCGCCTGCAGGCGTACACGCCCGGCTCGAAATGCTTGTCGTAGATGCCGGTGTACGGCATCTCGGTGCCTTTGCGGACGATGACCCGCTCTTCTTCGGGCGTGAGTTTGTGTTGTGTCATAAAGCCTTACCTCCAGTGTATTGCCTTCAAAGATAACTATACGGAGGCAGGACGGGCGAGCATATGAGAGAGGTCAACCGCGCGAAAAAGGGGGGTCAGGCACTTTTTCGCCGTTTTTTTTCACAAAGCAGGGAGGATGCAAAATGGTGCCTGTCCCTATTTTGCATCGACTAAACAAAAAAGGGTCTGACCCCTAAAAGCTTAGCTTCTCGACCATCTTGTAGGTCGGGCAATACTTCGCCTTCCAGGGGTCGCGGGCGAATCGCACGCAGTCGATGCAGCAGAACTTCACCAGCAGCGCCTGGAAGATCCCCGCCGACAACAGGTAAGCGACCAGCGCCTTCGGGTCGCGCCTTGCGACGATGGGCGGGATGAACTGGAATATCGCGAGTGACGTCCCTTCCGCGAAATATCCCGCGGCGTTGAACGGCTTGTCCTGCTTCTTGAAGAGCTTCGCCGCGTACTTGCCGCCGTAGAAGAAATCGCAGGGCTTGTCGTAGTTCTCGCAGCGCGCGCAGATGAAATACTTGGGTATCGTCGCCCAGGCCAGCAGCCCCCCGAGCCACACCGGGAACCAGCGCGGCCGGTTGCGCAGTACCGCCCGTGCTCCACTGACGATGAAGGCCACGCCCGAGAGCATCAGCAGCGCCTGCTCGCGCGGGTCGGCGCAGGGCCATTCGCTGTCGTGGTCGCACGAAGTCTCGGGGCATGAGGGCATTCGTGGGCTCCCTTCGCCGGCGTTCACCTGTTAGACTCGGATATTATATCCCAGCGGCAATAGGACTCTCTGCGGGCGCGGAGAATACCACAGGCACGACACGACACCGGGTATTTGGATTCGCGATATGTACAAAAGAAAGCTCATCGAAAAAGTGCTGGAGAGGGAGCGCAAGCCCTGGGATAAGCCGCGCCGGGGCATCCTTCAGGAGGTTCTCTCCGGGATCGGCAGCGTCCCGCCCGCGCCGGTTATCCACCCCTGGTTCAGGCCGAGCCTCACCGACATGCGCTGGCTCCCGATAAACGAGGACGTCGAGCTACCTGAGAGCGCGCCCGCCCCCCTCGCGCTCCTGGACCGGCTCATCGACGAAGCATCCCACCGTGTGGTCTTCAACGCCTGCGGCTGTGCCGCCTGTCGTTCCAGTGCACGCGCCACCCGCATGATATCGGCTGCCTCCTGATGGGCGACTCCGCTTTGGAGACACCGGCGCACCTTCGCCGCGAGGTCTCTGCGGACGAGGCGAAGAAGCACGCGAGGCGCGCGGTGGAAGCGGGGCTGGTCCCCCAGGTCGGCAAGGCGCGAGTGGACAACTACATCTTCGGGGTCAAGGACCGCTCGCGGATGCTGACCGCCTGCTTCTGTTGCGACTGCTGCTGCATAACCCGCTACGAAAGGCATCTCCGCCCGGGGCACCTTGACCAGATATTCCCGCGGCTGGACGGCATCAAGGTTGAAGTGAACGGGGAGTGTGACGGCTGCGGCGAATGCGTCGGGCGATGCTATATCAAAGCGATCCACGTCCATGACGGAAGAGCCGTGATAAACGACAAGTGCCGTGCCTGCGGGCGGTGCGCGGCGATGTGCCCGTCGCACGCGATAAAGGTCCGCATCGAGGACAGCCACTTCCTGGACATTTCATACGAGCGTATCCGCGCCCACGTCAAATATGACTGACCCAGGCTTCAATAAACTGGTATTTCACGTTTCCGTCCCCACTTTATTGACGTAGATAAAGGTACATTTTTATCTTGACATCGACAATGTAACTCAAAGAAGAGACGAGCGCCGGGCCGCGAGACAGGAACGAAAGGCTTGTCAAAGTCCTCCGGCGGATGCCGGGCAAGGCTTTGAAACAGAGCGATTATTCCAGCGGGTCTCCGTGCTGAATAAAAT
>DAIUEJ010000008.1:0-70639 GCA_036845225.1 Candidatus Anoxymicrobiaceae bacterium
GGTACTAGTGATTATTGCGCTGGTCGTTTTTATTGTAAGGCGTAGATAATCTGCGTTGAAGTATGCTTGAACTTCTCTATGTATGGTGATAGTACATATTACCGCAGCCAACAATCGCACTTTAGCTACTTTCGTTGCTGGTCTACGACAGCAGCGTGTCGAGCGGGATCGCCCAGAGCCTGTCTCCGAGCCGTGCCGTCTCGGTCCCGTTATAGGCGAGAAATCCCGCAATGCATCGTGGCTCCGCTTTCAAGAAGGCGTTCAATCCCGCAACGTCACTGGAGCTCCACCTGCTCGCGGCCTTGACCTCCACCGCAATGATGTTCTCGCCCGCCTCGATAATGAAATCAACCTCGTGCCTTCCCTGAACACTCCAGAAGTAAAGACTGGCGCCAGGGACACTGGTTTCAACAACGGACAGAAGGTTCTGTGCGACATAGGTCTCGTAGAGATGCCCGCGGAAGAGGTCCTTTGAAAGGCTCGTCACGCCAACGGCATGTGCCGCCAGACCGGAATCCGCCACGAAGACCTTGGGCGTCTTTATCAACCGTGACGTTCTGCTGCTCTGGTATGCGGGGATCGTACTGACGACGAATGAGGTCTCGAGAAGCCCGAGGTATTTCCTCGCGGTAGGCACGCTCACCCCCGCATCGACGGCGAGCTGGCTTATGTTCAGCAGTTGGCCGGTCCTGTTCGCGGTCAGCCTGAAAAGCCTACGAAAGGATACGAGTATAATATCTACAACGAGTGCGGGCACCTGGAGGACTATTACCTCAAGACCGACGAGCCCGACCTGGGCGCGAAGCTGCTCCCGATGATGGAGAAGATCTGGAAGAACCGCGAGAAGGTCTCCTCCGAGCTGCGCGCGGCCCTGCCCAGGTACCTCAAGCAGGTCGCTGACATGGGCAAGTTCTTCAGGGGTTGGGTCATCGAGCAGCTCCCGGGCGTCGAGCTGGGCCCCGAGCCGAAAGACTGGCTGGGATATCTGCCCGAGCTTTACCCCGAGCTCGCGGCAATCGTTAAAAAGGCCAAGTAGCGCCGGCGTCCCGCCGGCATGGAGCGTAGCGCCGGCGTCCCGCCGGCAGACTGTTTGACTCGAAGGAGGTCCGGATGGTCGCTGACGTCATAGTGGTAGGTGGCGGCTGGGGCGGTCTCACGACCGCGGCTATCCTCGCGAGCAACGGGCTCGAGGTCAGCCTGCTGGAGGCGACGGGGCACCTGGGGGGAAGGTCGGCCTGCGACCACAAAGACGGTTTCATCGTCGACTACGGCATCCACATCATCAGCTACGCGTACGAGGGTCCGGCAGCAAAGGCGCTCCGCGAGATCGGTTACGACGTCGAGTTCCTCGGGTATGGCAAACCCCTGCTCTACATCGACGGCGAGTTCGTCACGATGCCCACCGGCGCGTCGTCGTTCCTGGGTTCTGATTATCTCTCCTGGGCGGACAAGATGATCATCGGGCACGGTGTCCGCCGGCTGATAGTCGCCAAGACCTCCAAAATCGCGGACAAGCCTCTGGCAAAGGCGATACCGGGCCGGAGTCGAGAGTCCGTGAGAGATTTCTTCAGCATCCTCTCTTCGATGGGGCTCATCGCCCCGGACATCGAGGTCGCGAGCGCTGGCGAGTTCGCCAAGTTCCTGAGGCGGGCCATGAAAGCAAAGGAACAGGTCTCGTACCCGCGCGGGGGCTCGGGGCAGATCAACGACGCTCTCTCCGACAAGATAATGGAGACCGGCACCATAACGTTCAACAGCCGGGTCAAGGCGCTGGACATCGCCGGCGGAAAGGTGAAGGCCGTCAAGGTGCACGACCAGGAGCTCTCCGCAAACGCGGTCGTCCTCGCGGTCCCCTTGCAGAAGCTGCCTGAGATCGCGGGGCCGGGGCTGACTGACGAGTTCAAGAAGCAGTGCGCCTCGCTGATACCGACCGCCGGGATCTCGATCGACCTCTGCCTCGGCAAGATGGTCTCCGACATGGATGGCTTCTTCATCACGTCCGACCCCATAACCATGGGACAGTTCACCTCCAACATCGACCCCAGCACCGCCCCCGAGGGCAAGCAGCTCGCCACTTTCTTCTACCCGCTCACCATGAGCGTGCTCGAGAACAGGACGCTGCTCGACGTCGAACAGAAGCGTTTTGTCGATGTTATCGAGAGCATGTTCCCGGGCATCATGGACGAAGTGGAGTGGCAGAGGGTCCTGAGGCTCAAGATGGTGGACGGCTTCGAGCCCAGGGTCGGCCAGACCGACAAGGACCGGCCGGGCGTCCGCGTGGAGGGCGTGGACAACCTCTTCCTGGCGGGAGACTGCGTCGGGGTAGCGGGCAAGGGCGGAGACGTGGCATTCACATCAGGGGTCGCCGCGGCGCACGCCGTTCTCGACTTCTTGAAATAGGTTCTTGAAGTGACAGAGGGCACAGACGACCTCCAGCTCACTGGCGAGCGAACCCTTCCGGGCATCTCACGCGAGAACTACTGGTACGCCCGTCACGTCGTGGCGTACGAGAGCGCCCTGCCCCTGGCGCGGGACCGGCACGTGATCGACGTCGGCTGCGGCGAGGGTTACGGTTGCGCGATGCTCGGCGCGGTCGCCGGCCGCGTGCTCGGAATAGACATCTCGCCAGAGGTGGTGGCCCACGCGCGCGAGCGCTACGGCCGCGAGACGGTGTCGTTCGAGGTCATGGACGTCAACAGGCTCCAGGTCCCCGACGCGTCTTTCGACCTCGCGGTGTCTTTCCAGGTGGTCGAGCACCTCGTTGACGAATCCGGCTATTTCAGCGAGCTCGCCCGCGTTCTCAAGCCCGGCGGCGTCGCCTTCCTCACCACCCCCAACAGGCTTACGATATCGCCGGGGAGCGACAAGCCTATAAACCCGTTCCACTTGCGAGAGTACACCCCGGAGGAGTTTGCCGGAGCGCTCGCCGGCCATTTCGACGCGGTGGAGATTACGGGGATGCGGCACGCCGGATGGCTGGCACTCAACGAGCGAGTCCCCCTGGTAGATTTCATCAAGGTCTACACGATGAGCAAGGCGAACCCGCGGTACTGGACCCACCGGCTCCTCACGCCACTGGTGCGCACGCGCGACTTCCGCGTGGAGCCGGCGGAGCTGGAGCGCTGTCTCGACATCTTCGCCCTCTGCACGACCGCCGGCGCGGAGGCTGAGCGATGAAGGGATATTTCTCCCTGCTGCTTCATACCCACATGCCTTACGTGCGCAAGAACGGCGTGTGGCCCGTCGGCGAGGACTGGCTGTACCAGGTCATGAGCGAGACTTACATCCCGCTGCTGGGGACGCTTGCCCAACTGGAGGGCGAGGGCGTCGGGCCGTGCCTGGCGTTGACCCTCACGCCCGTCCTGTGTGAACAGCTCGCCGACGGCTACATCCAGGAGCGCTTCATCGCCTACCTCAAGACGATGAGCGACCACGCCGAGAGGGACGTCAACGATTTCGTCTACTTCGACGACGGGGCCCGCAAGGCGCTGGCCGAGGCTTTCCACGAGGAGTACCGGCGGAAGCTGATGGCGTTCGTGGCTATCGAGGGCGACCTGCTGGGGGCCATCGCTTCTTTCGAGGCGGAGGGCCTGGTGGAGACGCTGGCTTCGTGTGCCACGCACGCCTTTCTTCCCGCCCAGGACGACCCCCGCGCCGTCCGCGAGCAGGTGGCGCTCGGCATAGAGTCCCACCGGAAGCACCTGGGGGTCGAACCGAAGGGGTTCTGGCTGCCTGAGTGCGCCTACCGCGAGGGGATCGAGGAACTGCTCGCCGAGCAGGGTATCGAGTACTTCATCGTGGACTCGACCGCCCTCGGGGGCCTGCCCGCGGGGCGCCCGTACCTCGCCGGCTCGTCGCCGGTGGTGGCCTTCGGACGCAGCGACCGGGCCCACGCGAACGCCTGGGACGAGCAAATCGGCTACCCGACCGACGCCCGGTACGTCGATTCCACCAAGTACTACGACGGCTCGGGGCTCCACTACTGGCGCGTCACGGGCCTGGAGGTGTCCATCGAGAGCAAGGAAGTCTACGAGCCTCAGCCCGCGTCCATCCGTGCGCTCGACCACGCCGGGCATTTCATCCGTGGGATCACCGCGGAGGTCGAGTCGGTGATCGAGGGCGGCGTCAACGGCGAGGGGTCCGAGACAGGGCCCTGGAACGACCCACCGCTCGTGGTTGCCTCCTACGACACCGAGTTCCTCGGGCACGGCTGGAAGGAAGGGATGTACTGGCTCGAGCTCACCCTCCGCTCGCTCGCCGCGAGCGACACTATCAGGCTCATGCTTCCTTCTGCTTTCCTGCTTGAGAACGCCGAGCGCGGGCGGGCGGACCTGCTCGAGACCACCTGGGGCACCGGCCGCGACCACTCGACCTGGGTAGTCCCGGAGACCGCGTGGATGTGGGACGACCTGGGCGCGGCCCAGCACAGGCTGCGGGGACTTCTGAGCCTGGTCGAGAGCCGTAAGCTGTCACCGCTGGAGTTACGCGCCCTCGAGCAGGCGGCACGCGAGGTCCTGCTGCTCGAGTCGAGCGACTGGCCGTACATGGTTGCAAAAGACCGTGCCAGAGACTATGCTATTGAGCGGTTTCGCAGCCACCTGGCGCGGTTCGAGATGCTGGCAGAGGCTCTCGAGAACGCGGAGGTGGAAAGCATAGTAGCGGCCCTGAGCGGGGTCGAGGAAGCGGACAACATCTTCGCAGAACTCGATCTCGGTGTCGTCTCTGGGCACGGAGGGGCCGAGGGGTCCTAAAGGGAGATAGGCATGCGGGTAGTTCTCTTGAGCTGGGAGTACCCACCGCGCATCATCGGCGGCCTGGGAAGGCACGTCTATCACCTGGCGACTTCACTCGCGGCCCAGGGGGTCAAGGTCCACGTCGTCACCAAGGACCACCCCGACGCGCCCGAGTATGAGGAGTCCGAAGGAGTCCACATCTACCGCGTGCCCAGCTATCCGCCCGACATCGCTCAGGAGGACTGGGTGCCCTGGACGCTGCAGTTCAACGTCGCGCTCCTCGAGAAAGCGGTCGCGCTCATCAACGACCTCAAGAGCGTGAACGTGATCCACGCGCACGACTGGCTGGTCGCCCATGCGGCGGCGAGCCTCAAGCACGCTTACAAGATCCCGCTGGTCGCGACGGTGCACGCGACCGAGTACGGTCGCCACCAGGGCCACCTGCCGGGGCCGATGAACAAGCTCATCCACCAGATCGAGTGGTGGCTCACATTCGAGTCCGTCAGGACCATCTGCTGCAGCCAGTACATGATGGAGCAGATCACGGACATCTTCCAGCTTCCGCCCGACAAGGTCGACGTCATCCCCAACGGCATCGACCACGAGTCATTCAAGAAGGACGTGAGCGTGGACCTGTACCGCAAGCGCTACGTCCCGGCCGGCGACAAGCTGGTGTTCTTCGTGGGCAGGCTCGTCTACGAGAAGGGCGTCCAGACCGTCATCGAAGCAATGCCTCTCATCATGAACAAGATCCCCAACGTGACTTTCGTGGTGGCGGGAAGCGGCCCTCACCTGAACGAGCTCAAGTCGCTGGTGAGCGCATTCGGGCTGGACGAGAAAGTGAAGTTCACCGGGCACATGGATACCGACACCCTGTGCGCTTTCTACAAGAGCGCTGACCTCACGGTGGTGCCGAGCCTCTACGAGCCGTTCGGGATGGTCGTGCTCGAGTCGATGGCAATGGGCACACCCACAATCGTCGCGGACACCGGAGGCCTCTCCGAGATTGTCGTCCACGAGGAGACCGGGTTGAAGTTCGAACCCGGCAACCCCGATTCGCTCGCCGACGCGATGCTCCGCGTCCTGGAGGACCAGAAGCTCGCTACGCGTATGACCTCCGACGCCATGGCTTACATGGGGGACACTTACAACTGGGATCGGATCGCGCGGAGCACGCTGGAAGTCTACCGGCGCGCGGAGCGCGAATACGAGTACCGGCCGCGCACCCTCAAACTCTGCCCGCCGCTGCCTGACGAAGCCACCGGGTAGAAAAACGGTGCCAGGCACCGGTTTTTACACTTAGAAGAGTTTGTTCTCCTGCGCCAGGGCCTTCGCTTCGCGCTTCGCTTCGTCTATCTCGCGCTCGAGCTCGTCCAGCCTGTTCACAGTCGTGCTCACGGATCGCAGCGAGTCGGTGAGGCTCACCGGCTTGCCGCTTTTCGCGTCGGCAATCACCCCGAGCACGTAGTTCACCAGGTCCCTGCCGATCGCCAGGGCCTGCTGTTCCTTGAGCGCGGCCTCCATCTCCAGGCTCGCGTACTCCTTGTACTTGTCTACTCCTTTGAGCCTGGTCACGTGCTGGTAGAGTGGGATGGCCTTGTCGAGCTGGCTCATGGACCGGTCGATGTTCTTGAGCATGTCCTCGATCACCGTCTGTTTGGCCTCGAGCCCGGCGATGTCGTTGGCGACCATCAGGTGCTCTATCTCAGCCTTGAGGGTATCGAGCTTGGTACCGATGCCTGTTGATACGTTATAGAGCCCGTCGGCCTTTTCGAGGAGTTCTGCGGCCTGGCCCTCGGAGCCCGACGTGCACCCGCAAAGCGCCACCAGCGCGCACAGGGCGAGCGCCCCCGCGACGATCATGGCCGACACCGAGCGCATCCGTTGCATGGTGACCTCCGGCTCCGCTGTAGACTTACTCGTTCCACTCGAGAACCCTGCGTTCCGTCGTGAAAATGAACCGTCAGACAGCCCCCATCCCCCTGGCGATCCTGCCTGTGAGGTAGTCAGCCGCGTGCTCCGGGGTAGTGACGTTTATCATCATCGAGGTGCCGAGCTCGAACCCGCCCGTGGTGGTCAGCTTGGGCACGAGCTCCATGTGCCAGTGGTAGTAGGGGTACTCGGTCCCGTCGGTCGGGGCGGAGTGGATGTAGTAGTTGTAGGGGGGGTCGCCGAACTTGTCCCGGTAAGCCCCGAGGACCTCGCGAAGCATCAGGGCGAACTCCTCGAGCTCCGGGTCGGTGATCATGTCGAACGACTCCTGGTGCGCGCGCGGGACGATCCAGACCTCGTAGGGCAGGCGTGAAGCAAAAGGCGCGATGGCCACGAAGGAGCGGTTCTTGGCGATGACCCGGCGAGATATCTCGAGCTCGGCCGTGACCATCCGGCAGAACACGCATTCACCCTGGCGCGAGTGGTGCCAGGAGGCGCCCGCGAGCTCCTGCTGGAGCAGGGGTGGGACGACCGGCATCCCGAACAGCTGCGAGTGCGAGTGCTCGAGGGAAGCGCCCGCCTCTCGCCCGTGGTTCACGATGATGTGGACACAGCGGATGTGCGGGTCATCGGCATTGGAGCGGTACCTGTGGCGATATACGCGCAGCACCAGCTCGACCTCCTCCGGCGGCATCGTCCCGAGGCTCTCGGAGTGAGACGGGCTGTGGATTATCACCTCGTGCGAGCCGTCGGCCGGCCGGCGAGGCCACAGAGGCTCGGACGGGGCCGTATCCTCCCCCATGTGAAACGCGGGGAACTTGTTGGGCACCACTCGGATCTGCCATCCCGGAGCGTTGGGCTCGCCGTCGTCGGGGCGGATGGCAAGCACCTCCAGAGGGGTCATTATCTCGTGCCCGGGGCAGAAAGGGCATTTCTCGGATTCGTCAGGGGTCTCCACCACGCACGGCTTCTGAAAGTCCGTCGGCCTCAGGGCGCGTTCGGTGGCAACGACCACCCACAGCCCGGTCACTATGTCCTGACGCAGTTCACCCATCAACCCTCCCGGCTGTCATCGCGACCCGGCGTGATCCGCCTGCCCGAACTCCTCGTAGATATTTGCCGGACCGGCGCCCTCATACCTTCCCTCATCCCAGGCGACGTCCAGGGGGCTCCTGCGATATTTGATGATCCGAGCGGGGACTCCGCCCGAGACGGAGAAAGGCGGCACGTCCCGTGACACCAGCGACATCGCCCCTATGACGCAACCCTGGCCCACGGTCACTCCCCTCACGATGGTGACCTTCTCCCCTATCCAGACGTTGTTCTTGATGATGACGTGCTCCTTGCGGATGCCCTGGCTGCGTATGCTCATCATCGGGTCGATGAACCAGTGATCGAAGTCCACCACGTAGATGTTGTCGGCCCACAGGTTCTCGTCTCCGACCTCGACGTGGTTGTAGCAGTTGATGGTGTTCTTGCCGCCGAAGGTGCACTTGTGGCCGATGCGCAGCTTGCCCTCGTGCGCCCTGAACGCGCAGCCCTCTCCGATAAAGACAAAGCCCCCGATGGTGAACTCGGCTTTCTTACCCTTGCTGATCTCGTAGTGCCTGGGCAGAAAGACAAAGCCCTCGGTCTTTATGCCGTGGTGAAGGAGCTTGAACTTGATAAAGCGGTAGACCGAGCGCCAGTAGTTCCACGAGTACATGTGGTTGCGGATGATGAAGCGTAAGTTACGTATGAGGAAGTTGCCGCCGCCGGACGGCTGCATCGGCTCGGGGACCACGGGCATCCCCTGCGCCTCGTCGCCTGTCCTTACCTCGGTCTCCACCGGCCACCTCCCCCGGCGCCTCAGCCCTGTTTCCGGGCGTAAAGCAGCATGTTGTAGAACCACGAAGAGGGCACGAACGGGTAGATGCGCTCGTCGAGCCGGTTCAGCCTGAGGAAGGTCGAATACGACCAGTACCTCCAGCGGAACGTTATGTTCTCCTCTTCGAGCGAGTTCTCTATCGTACGGGTTATCCAGCCCACGAAGCTGGAGAGGAACTCGTCCGACTCGAAGCGCACCTCCTCGAAGCCCGCGTCCCGCGCCACCCGGCAGACCTGCGCCGGTCGGAAAGTGTGGATGTCGACCACCTTCTCGAACTCGCGGATCTCGTGGTCGTCATCCGTTGGTGAGCCGCCCCTCCGCAGCCTGGCGGGCACGCCTCCGAAGAAACCGCCCAGCCGTGTGTACACCTTGAGCGCCGCCTGGGTGCCGTTGCGCGCGACCTGCCCCATGATGTCCCCCATCCTGGTGGGCTCGCCGGCGAGCATGCAGATCCCACCGGGCTTGAGAACGCGGTGGATCTCGGAGAGCGCTTTCGAGATGTCAGGGATGTGGTGCAGGATGGCGTGGCCGATCACCATGTCGAACTCTTCGTCAGGGTAGTCCAGCAGCTCGAGCTCCGACTGCTTCGCCCGGACCTCGATTCCCAGCTCACGGGCGTTTCTCACGCAGGTGTCGACCATTCCCTGGCTGATGTCACACGCGTAGAGCTCGCCGACGAGGTCGTCGTAGAGGCAGAGGTTCAGCCCGACATAACCGGTCCCGCAACCGACCTCCAGGAGCTTCTCGACGCGCGGGAACGGCCCGCCGAGGGCTTTTTCGAACTTGCCGCGCACGCGCATCGCGTTCTCGCGGTCGTATTGGATGCCCCACTTCTTGTCGTACTGGTCACTCTCGACATCGTGGAACAGCTCGTTGGCTTTTCGCAGGTCGACGTCCATAGCGCAAATGATAGCACAGGGTCTGCTTGGTTCAGCGATGTTGCATCTCTTCGAGACGCACCACCGCTGTGAGGTTTGAGGCGCCAATGCGCCGTGTGGTCAGGATAAATCCTGCCCAATGTGCAGACGCCGGGCACATGGCCCGGCGTCTACCGCCGTGTCTTCTCCAAGAGTCAGTATCTTGTTACTGCTTGTACTCCTTGAGTCCCATCAGGTTCGCGGCGAGCACGAGGCGCTGGATCTGCGCGGTGCCCTCGTAGATCTGCATGATCTTCGCGTCCCTCATGTACTTCTCGACCGGATAGTCCTTCATGTACCCGGAGCCACCCATTACCTGGATGGCGTCCACCGTGACCTTCATGGCCATGTCGCCACAGAACGCCTTCGCGATCGAGGAGGCTGTCGAGAGCTTGCGCGCCGAGGCCTTGTCGCCCTCGGCTGCCTTGGTGGCCAGGTGTCCGGCGTGGTAGTACAGGTCGCGCCCGGCCGCGATTCCCATCAGCATGTCGGTGAGCATGAAGCTTATAGCCTGGTTCATGATGACAGGCTGGCCGAACTGCACGCGCTCCTTCGAGTACGCCAGCGACTCCTCGAAAGCCGCACGCGCGACGCCGACGGCGAGGGCTGCGACGCCCGCACGCGTCTGGTCCAGCGTCTGCATGACGATGTAGAACGCCTTACCTACGTCGCCCAACTGGTCTTCCTTGGGGACCTTGACGTTGTCGAGGAACACTTCGGCGGTATGGGAAGCGCGGATACCAAGCTTGTCCTCGTGCTTGCCCATGCTCACGCCCTCGTAGTCTCCGCCCACTATGAAGCCGGCGAGGCCCCTGTAACCCTTCTCGGGGTCAGTGTTCGCGAAGATGGTGTAGACGTCTGCGATACCGCCGTTGGTGATGAAGCACTTGCTCCCGTTGAGCACCCAGTGGTCACCCTTGTCCGTGGCTGTGGTCTTGATGCCGGCCACGTCGCTGCCCGCCTCGGGCTCGGTCAGGCCGAACGCCGCAAGGCCGGGCTTCTTGGGGTCGCAGAGCGGCGGGAGCCACTTCTGCTTCTGCTCGTCGGTGCCCGCGATAAGGATCGGGGCGGTGGCGAGGTTGTTGGCGCCGATGCTCGTCGCCAGGCCGGCGCAGCCCCATGACAGCTCCTCGAAGACCATCGCGCTCGTCAGCGGGTCGAGGCCGCCTCCGCCGTACTCATCAGGGATGCCGGCGGTCGGGAGGCCCGCCTGCGCGGCCTTGGGAAGGATGAGGTCCTTAGGGAACTCACCTTTCACGTCCCACTCAGCAGCGATCGGTCGCAGCTCGTTCAGTGCAAAGTCGTGCGCCATGTCGACGGCGGCTCTCTGCTCTTCAGTCAACTCAAAATCAATCACTCTTGTCCTCCTTTCAAACCAACCAACTCGGTTGTTGTCGAATGCAAACCCGGGTTATTCTATCTTTTCGCAGGCTAAGTCGCCAGCGGTCCGGACCTGCGCGATTATTTACCCTTGAACTCCGCCTGCCCCGGCCCCTTCTCGATGAAGGTCTTCATGCCGACCTTCTGGTCCTCGGTCGAGAAGCAGAGCGCGATACCCTGCGCCTCGATGACCAGGCCTTCGGTGATGGAGCAGTTCATGCCGCTGTTGACGGCGCGCTTCGCCATGGCCAACGCGAACGGCGGGTGCTTGGTCGCATAACGCTTCGCGACCTTCTGGGCCTCAGCGATCACAGCCGCCCCGTCGCCCTCCACGACCCTGTCGACGAGCCCGTACTCGTGGGCTCTCTTCGCGTCGTAGAAGCGCCCGGAGAATATGAGCTCCTTCGCCTTGGCCGGCCCGATGAGGCGCGGGAGCCTCTGTGTGCCGCCGGCGCCGGGTATGATGCCCAGCAGGATCTCCGGGACTCCGATCTGGGCGGTCTCGCCCGCGAAGCGCCAGTCGCAGGCCAGGGCTAGCTCACAGCCGCCCCCGAGGGCAAAGCCGTTTATCGCCGCGATGACCGGCTTCATGACGTTCTCGAGCCTGTTCAGCGCGCCCTGGGCGCCACCGATGATCTTGGACACCAGGATCGGGGTGGCCTCGGCCATCTCCTTGATGTCCGCTCCTGCGGCGAACACTTTCTCGCCCCCGGTGACCACCACGGCGCGGACCCCGTCGTCGAACTGGAGCTCGGCTGCGCATTCGCCGATCTCGATGAAGACCTGGGCGTTAAGGGCGTTTACCTTGCCGCGTTCGAGGCGCACGGTAGCGACGTAATCTTCTATCGTGACCTTCAGGAATTCGAAATCATATGCCATCCACAACACCTCCACATATCGAACGAGCCCGAGCAGCAACAATTCTATAAGAGGGGTCAGGCACCGTCCACCTTTTTGTCCACCCGAACACGCCAACAAACCCTCCGGTCTTCCTCAAAGCGGCACAATCGGTATGTGGAGAGCACGAAGCGAGTAATTGAAAGGTGGACAAAAGGGTGGACTGTGCCTGACCCCTCCAGAACCCCTGCTCAGAGGGAGCGGACGAAATCGACTATCTCTGAAGTCGTCGTCCCCGGCGTGAACAGCTTCGCCACGCCTTTGGACTCCAGCTCTGCGACGTCTTCCTCGGGGATGATGCCGCCCCCGATGACCTTGATATCGGAGGCTCCCCGCTCGCGGAGCATCTCGACGACCTTCGGGAACGCGGTCATGTGGGCGCCGGACAGTATCGAGAGGCCCACCACGTCGACGTCTTCGTCGATGGCAGCCTGGACGATCTGCTCGGGGGTCTGGTGCAATCCCAGGTAGATGACCTCCATCCCCGCGTCCCTGAGCGCGCGCGCGACGACCTTGGCCCCGCGGTCGTGCCCGTCCAGGCCCGGCTTCGCCACCAGCACTCTCTGCGTCTTCTTGTCGCTCACATCGTCTCCTGATCTTCATCTGCCGGCGGGACGCCGGCGCTACGTTTCTCTGCCGGCGGGACGCCGGCGCTACGTAACTAATAGATGGGGCGTTCCTTGTACTCCCCGAACACGTCCTTCATTACCTCTACGATCTCGCCCTGCGTCATGTGGGCGCGGGAGCACTCGATGATTGCAGGCATCAGGTTGTCCGTGCCCTCAGCGCAGCGCCGCAGCTCCGCGCGCGCGGTCTCGACCTTCGACGAGTCCCTCCCGGTGCGCACCTTGCCCAGGGACGCGACCTGGTCGCGCTCGACCGACGGGTCGATCTTCATCAGCTCGATGTCGATGGCCTCGTCCTCGTGGGCGAACCGGTTCACCCCGACGATGACGCGCTCCCCCCGCTCTATCTCCATCTGGTATCGGTAGGCCGCGTCCGCTATCCTCCGCTGGAAATACCCTTTGTCGATAGCCTCCAGGACGCCGCCCTCAGCCTCTATCTCGTCGAAGTAATCGAGCGCCTCCCGCTCGAGCCTGTCAGTCATGTACTCGACGAAGTACGAGCCCGCCAGCGGGTCTATGGTGTTCGGCACGCCGGTCTCGTAGGCGATCACCTGCTGCGTGCGCAGGGCTATCTCCGCGGCCTTCTCGCTCGGCAGGGCGAGGACCTCGTCCATCGAGTTCGTGTGAAGGGACTGGGTGCCGCCCAGCACCGCCGCCAGGCCTTCGTACGCGGTCCGCACGATGTTGTTCTCGGGCTGCGGGGCCGTGAGCGAGCAACCCGCGGTCTGGGTGTGGAACCTCAGCAGCAACGACTCTTCGTTCTTCGCCGCAAACCGCTCCTTCATCACCCGGGCCCAGATACGCCTGGCCGCCCTGTATTTCGCTATCTCCTCGAAGAAATCGATGTGCGAGTTGAAGAAAAACGAGAGCCTTGGGGCGAAGTCGTCCACGTCCATGCCGGCCTCCACGCCCGCCTGGACGTAGGCGATGCCGTCCGCCAGAGTGAAAGCCAACTCCTGCGCCGCGGTCGAGCCGGCCTCGCGGATGTGGTAGCCGCTGATGCTGATGGTGTTCCAGCGCGGGACCTCCGCCGCGCAGAATCGCATGATGTCAGTGATTATCCGCAGCGACGGGCGTGGCGGGAATATCCAGGATTTCTGCGCGATGTACTCCTTGAGGATGTCGTTCTGTATCGTGCCGCCCATCTCGTCGAAGCCCGCCCCCTGGCGCTCGCCCGTGACGAGGTAGAACGCGAGCAGGATGCTCGCGGGCGCGTTGGTGGTCATCGAGGTGGTGATCTTGTTGAGCGGGATGCCGTCGAAGAGCCTCTGCATGTCCACCGCGGAGTCGATCGCCACCCCGCACCGGCCGACCTCCCCCTCGCTCATGGGGTCGTCCGAGTCGCGGCCCATGATGGTAGGCATGTCGAACGCAACCGACAGGCCGGTCTGACCGTGCTCGAGCAGGAACTTGTAGCGCGCGTTGGTCTCGGCGGCGGTGCCGAAGCCGGCAAACTGCCTCATCGTCCAGAAGCGGCCGCGGTACATGTTCGGCCGCACGCCACGTGTGTAGGGGAATTCGCCGGGGAAGCCCAGGTCCCGCTCGTAGTCCAGGCCTTCGATGTCGCCGGGGCCGTAGAGCGGGCCTACTGGTTCGCTCGAGACGGTCACGAACTTGTCGTCGCGCTCTTCAGACTCCGGGTAGCTCTCCTCCAGCCAGCGGCTCCTCTCGGAGTCGAACTTCTCCTTGTCCATATCAGAACTCGATCCCTTCCCGCATGGGAACGCCTTTGTCGTAGCAGTGCCGCACGTTCTTCATCTCGGTTATGAGGTCGGCGCGCTCGCAGAACTCCGCGGGCGCGTACCTGCCGGTGAGGACGATCTCGACGCCTTGCGGGCGCCCGTCGATGAGTGGCAGGACCTCATCCACGGTGAGTACGCCCAGCTCGATTGCCACGTTGACCTCGTCCAGGATGACGATGTCCCACTCGCCGCTCATGATAGCCTCGCGCGCCTGATCCAGTCCCTTGTGCGCCAGCTCGAGGTCTTCCGGTGAAGGCTCGCCTTTCTTCACAAAAGTGTCCAGCCCCGACTGGATGAGGGTGAAGCTGTCCGCGAGCTTCTTCGCGGTCTCGACCTCCCCGTAGTGGCGGCCTTTGAGGAACTGGACCATGTAGACCTTGAAGCCCTTGCCGATCGCGCGCATGGCGAGGCCTATCGCCGCGGTGGTCTTGCCTTTACCGTCCCCCGTATATACCTGTACGAGCCCTTTTTCCACGAGCCCCCCTCGCAGCCCGAAGAGGCGCGAGCACGCGTTCTTTCCGGACACCATCACCACCTCCGGGCCTCGAAAAGTATATCAAAAACGCGTGAGAGAACGGGATGGAGGGTATGCGCGTCGAATTATATGTGAGGCTCGCTCGATGCTGGGCGAGCCTCGCCCAATGCCGGGCGCCCGGGCCCGGCGGCCTGCTCGAACAAGCGGAGAGTGATTTGAAGGTCGGTACGTTGCCCGTAAAACAGACCGTGATGAGCCACAGGCGGCTCAAGAAGACATACCTGTACGTGAGGCGCGCGAACGCAAAGCGCGTCGTTCTCCTGTTGTCCGGTTGCTTCCTGGCCGTCGTCCTGGTGACCCTCTTCCTGGTCCTCTTCGTGCAGGACATCGCGCTCTCGGGCAAGGTCTTCCCCGGGGTCACCATCGCCGGGAACGCCGTGACCGGGATGACGCGCGAACAGGCCGTCGCTGCGGTCAACAACACGGTGGTGGCGAAGATATCCGAGCCCCTGGTCCTCACCCACGGAGACGATACCTACAAGCTCAACTTGAGCAAGATCGGCCTCGCGGTGGACGTGAACAAGATGGTCGACGAGGCGATAAAGAAAGGCAAGCAGCAGTTCTTCCTCTCCCGGATGTGGCGCCGGTTCATGAACAAGCCCCTCAACGCGGGAATACCGGTCATCCTCAAGTACGACCAGGCCCAGCTCAAAGCTTTCATAACGAACATCGCGAACGACCTCGACTACGCCGCCAGGAGCGCGAGCGTCGACATGTCCAAGGGTTACCCCGTGATCAGCAGCTCGAAGTACGGGCGCAGCGTGCAGGAGAGCGTGCTGCTCGGCCAGGTCCAGTCCGCGCTGCCCACCGGGAAGCGCAACCTCGTCATCCCCATCGAGACCCTGAAGCCTAAGGTGACCGAGGGGGACATCGGGCCGATCGTGGTGATCAAGCAGTCGGAGCACAAGCTCTATCTGTACCAGGGAAGCAAGCTCTCCGACTCGTTCACCTGCGCGGTGGGTCAGCCGAAGTATCCCACCCCCAACGGCCAGTTCGAGATACTCGACAAGAAGAAGGACCCGTGGTGGTACCCGCCCAAGTCGGACTGGGCGAAGGACAAGAAGCCCATCCCTCCAGGGCCGGGCAACCCTCTGGGGCCTTACTTCATGGACCTCGGGAACGGGTTCGGCATCCACTCCTCGCCGGACGAAGCGTCCCTCGGCTACTCGGTCTCGCACGGCTGCGTGAGGCTGTCCGAGTGGAGCGCGCAGCTGGTGTTCAAGGCGGTCAACAAGGGCACGCCGGTCTACATACTCCCTTAACTTTTTGGGGTCAGGTCCTTTTTCTTAAGTCGTAAGCGGCCGAGCGATGCACCACTGGGGTCAGGCACCGGTGGTGCATTTTCATGCTTTGATCCAGCACACCTTCTGAAACGCACCACCGGTGCCTGACCCCAGTGGTGCATCGACACAAATCCAGCGACTTAAGAAAAAGGACCTGACCCCAAAAAGTTAAGTCGCCGCGATGTTTGCCAGAGCCACAGCCCCCACGTATTCATCCAGGGCACCGTTGCGCGAGGTGTCGGCGAGCCTCAACGACAGCGGGAAGTAGAGTGCGCCCAGGGACGCGGCGCCACCGAGGTGCGCGAGTGTCCTGTAGATGAGGTTGCCGGTCACGCCGTCGGGGGCCACGATGCAGTCAGCCCAGGCGAGCGCCTCCTCGATCATGATGTTGAAGTGGCGGACCCCTTCGAGGCGCGCTACCGACTCTCCCCGCTTGATGCTCCCGGCTATCGCGGCCGACCTGCCGGCGTCCTCGGGCCTGCCCGCTGAAAGGACGCCGATGCGGGGCTCCCATCCGATCAGGGCGCAGAAATCGCGCATGTCCGATACCAGCCCGCGCATGGCTCTCACGGTCCCGCCTTCGTCTATGCCGACCGGGCCGAGCAGAAAAGGCCTGCCGTCGGCAAGCGTCATGAGCGCGATGCGCCGGGCGGCGGGTTTCGGGAAGCGGTCTTTGAGCTCTTTGAGGAAGAGGTCGGAGGAAAGGGAGCCGCGCACCGCCGCGTCGATGTCGCGGCCGCCCAGGGCATCCAGCATGTCTCCCGGCCGCCGGAACAATTCCAGGCGGCAGAAGTCCGCCCTCGCCAGCAGCGCCGCCTCGCGCTCGTCGCCGTCGACGAGACCTATGCCAACGGTGACGTCGGCAGAAGTCAAAGCTTTCAGGTCATCGAGTTCCATGCCAAGACTCTAGCAGACTGGGGGGAACGCATGGTGAGGCGGGCGCCCGGTCAATCGACGGGGTGCCTGGCGTAGTGATCGCGCAGGACGGCGAGGACGTCTATCGCTTCCTCCGGCGTCTCGAATACGGGATAAGACATCCTGCCCTGCACGTCCTTGAAATAGTCGCACTGGGTCAGCAGGGTGAACGCTATCGGCTTGTCGTGCTTCTTCATCATCTCGCCCAACTGTGGGTAAGGCTCGCGGGACATCTCCGCGTAAGCTCCTTCGTACTTGGCATCCGACCTGCGCAACAGCACGATGGCAACCCCGTCGATGTCCTCCTGGCCCATGACCTGGTCGACGGCGTACAGGATGGCGTCGGTCGAGTGTATGTCGCCCAGGTCCAGCGGGTTGCGCAGCCTTATCACGTCGGAGCGCGCGTACTCCTTGAAGCCGGATACCAGGCTCTCGTCGAGAGAGGGGAACACGAAGCCCGCCTTGTAAGCCTGATCGGAGAGCATCACCGTGTAGCCGCCGGCCTGTGAGACCACCGCGATGCGGTTGCCCCTCATCGGTGGCATCTCGAAAGCGCGCGCCATGTCCACGAGCTCGCGTATATCGTCGACCCGGACGATCCCCGCCTGCTTGAGCGCGCCGTCCAGCACCCGGTCGTTGTTGGCGAGCGCGGCTGTGTGGCTCGCTGCGGTCTTCGCCCCGACCTCCGTGGTGTTCGCTTTGTAGACCAGGATGGGCTTGTCTATCCGCGACGCGACCTCGATGAACTCGCGGCCGCGGACGACGCTCTCCAGGAACATGCAGATGACTTTCGTGCCCGGGTCGTCTCCGAGGTACTCCAGGAAGTCGAGCTCGTCCATGTTGACTTTATTGCCGACCGAGACGAACTTGTTGAAGCTCGTGAACGTGTTGTCCAGGAACATGATGAGGCTCATGCCCACGCCCCCGGACTGGCTGATGATGGATATCTTCCCGGGGAGGCGTTTCTTGAAGGTCAGGAACGGGAGGCACATCCCGTTCTCGGCATTGATGAGCGTGAGGCCGTTCGGCCCGACGAATCTTATCCCGTAAGACGCGGCTTTTTCCTTCACCAGGCGGGTCAGCTCGTCGCCCTTCTCACCGTATTCGGAGAAGCCCCCGGACGGTATCGCCATCAGCCTGATGCCTTTTTTCGCACACTCGTCCATCACGCCGGGCACGGCTTTCGCGGGGATGAAAGCCACCGCCAGGTCGACCGGGCCTTCGATGTCCTGAAGCGATGCGTATCCCTTGAGGCCGAGGACGTCCTCTCCGCGCGGATTGACCGGATAGACCTTGCCGGCATACTCCCAGTTGATGAGGTTCTGGACGATGTTGCGTCCCATGTTGCGGGGGTTGGCCGAAGCGCCGACTACCGCGACGCTGTCGGGGTAGAACATTGTCTTTATGTCTTCGTTCATGCTTGCCTCGTTCAGCCATGACAATGGTGGCAGTAGAAACCGCCACCGGGGCATAGTATCACACTGGGATAGGGAAAAATCAATTTTGGTGAGGGAGCGCAGGGGTTACTCGGCGCCGCCTGCCACGGGGCCTTCCTGCTCGATCCCGAGCGACTCGGCGACGAGCTCGACGAGGTCGATGACGGGCAGCCCGGCGCCCTGGCCGAGGGCATCGGTGAGGTTCATCTCGCAGAAGGGGCAGGCGGTGACAAGCGCCTCGGCCCCGGTCTCCACGGCCTCGGACTGGCGGGCGGTCGCTATCTCGACGGCCGTATCGATATGGCCGGTGCGGAGCCCTCCGCCGCCCCCGCAGCAGCGCGCGTTGGTGCCGATGCGGGCCATCTCCACCAGCTCGAGCCCGGGGATGGCTTCGAGGACACGGCGGGGGGCATCGACGACTCCGCCGTGCCTTGCGAGGTGGCAAGGGTCGTGGTAGGTGACCTTGCGCTCCAACGGGCCCGGCTTCAGCGCCCCCTCCTCTATAAGAGAGGCGAGGACCTCAGAAACGTGGAGCACCTCGAGAGCGAACGGCGCCACCCTGGGGTACTCGTGCTTCATGATGCCAAAGCACCCCGAGCACGCCGTGATGATACGCTCGACGCCGAGCGCGTTGAGCTTCTCGATGTTCTTAGCCGCCTGCGAGAGGAAGACGTCCGTCATGCCGACGCGCATGGCGGTGCTGCCGCAGCAGATCTCTTCGCGCCCCATTATCCCGAAGTCGACGCCTCCCGCTGCGAGCACCCGCGCCGTGGCGAGCGCTACCTTCTGCATGTTCGGAAGGTAAGCGGCGGTACAGCCTGGGTAGTAGAGCGCCTCGGCTTTCTGCTTCGGGAGGACTTTGACCTTCCCCTTGACCTTGCGAGACCAGCGGTCGCGCTGTGCGCGCGGCATCTGCCATGGGTTGTCGTAGTTCTCGACGCTCTTGACCATGTCCAGTTGCGGGTCGAGCGGCCCGTTGCCGCCGGCGACCATCTCGTCGCGCAGCAGGTTTATGAGCTCGGTCAACCTCACCCCCATCGGGCACCTCACCGCGCACGAGTAACAGGCGGAGCAGAAGTAGAGGACTTCGGGGCGCAGGACCTCATCACGGCCGCCTGTCAGGACGAGGCGGACTATCTCGCGCGGGCTCAGTTCGGAGTAGGCGGCCACCGGGCAGGACGCCGTGCACGTCCCGCACTGCAGGCACGAGCGCATCTTCTCACCCACCTCCGTTCCCTCGACCACGTCGTCAAAGAACTCGGAGGTAAGCTCGGTTATCGGCCCCTTCTCGTCTTTCAAATCAGACGCTCCTTCTCAAAACGCAAAATAGGGACAGGCACCTTTTTGCATTTCTATCCTTATATTCGTGTCAGCGTCCAAAATGCAAAAAGGTGCCTGTCCCTATTTTGCGTTATTCGGACATCTCTTCGGTCAGGTACTCGAGTATGCGCGCGCGGAGCGCGATGAAGCCCGCGTCCGTACGGCTCCTCGGGTAGCCGAGCGGGTTCTTGAACCGGCTGACCACCTCAGCGGGGCGTCGCGAAAGCCCGATGATGTCCTGCCCCAGGAACACCGCCTCATCGACCGAGTGTGTTACGAACACAACTGTCGTCCCCGTCCGCTGCCAGAGGTCGACCAGGAACTCCTGCATCGAGTTGCGGGTCTGGGCGTCGAGTGAAGCGAACGGCTCGTCCATCATAAGTATCCGGGGCTCGACCGCGAGAGTCCTCGCGATGGCGACCCGCTGCTTCATGCCACCGGACAGCTCGCGCGGGTAGAGTTCGTAGTGCCCGGTGAGCCCGACGGTCTCGAGGTAACCGTCCGCTTTCCGGCGCGCCTCGTCGCGCGGCATCCCCTCTATCTCCAGCCCGAAGGAAACGTTCTTGAGGACCGTGCGCCACGGGAAGAGCGCGTACTCCTGGAATACCATGCCCCTCTCAGGCCCCGGCCCCTCGACCGGAGCACCCTCGAAGAGCACTTCGCCCCGTGTGGGCATCTCCAGGCCGCCGATGAGGCGAAGCAGGGTGGTCTTGCCGCAGCCGGAGGGGCCGACGATGCAGGTTAGAGTCCCGGCCTCGATGTCGAGGTCGATCCCGTCCAGCACCTCAAGGGCATTGCCCGTCTTTTGCTCGGTGAAAGTCTTGGACAGGCCGCGCAGCGACAGCGCCGGCCCGTTGCCAGCATTCATCTCCATCTCAGAAGCCTTCTCTCCGCGAGCCTGATCAGCCAGTCCACCAGGAACCCCACCAGGCCGATCACAACGATGCCCGCCACCAGCAGGTCGTTGCGGGCGAAGTCCCTCGCGGCCATTATCATGTAGCCGAGGCCGTACCCGTTCTTCACCCCGACCAGCTCCGCGGCGATGAGCGTCATCCAGGCGATGCCCATGCCGATCCGCAGGCCGGTGAATATCGACGGCAGGGCGCCGGGCACCATGACCCGAGCGAGTATCGTGCGGTCGCGCGCCCCCAGGGTCCGGGCAGCCTCCACCAGGTGCGGGTCCACGGACTTCACCCCGCTGATAGTGTTCAGCACCACCGGGAAGAACGCGCCCAGGAAGATTATGAACGCCGCAGAGCCCAGCCCGATGCCGAACCAGACGACCGCCAGGGGCAGCCAGGCCAGCGGCGGCACCGGGCGGACGATCTCCACCAGCGGGTCCATGACCGCCTTGAACACGTTCGCGTAGCCCATCAAAACGCCTACGGGGATCGCGATGACCACCGCGATGGCAAACCCGGTGAACACGCGCCCAAGGCTCGCTATCAGGTGGCCCTGCAGGTGATACCCCGGAGGCAGCCCCGTCGCGATGAGGGTGTAAAGGCCCTTGACGACCTGGACCGGCGAGGGCGTGCCCCTGCCGAGGACCCCCGCGCTCGCGAGGACCTGCCAGAGTGCCAGCGCCGCCAGTGGCGAGATTATCTTCCATTTCCTCACGAACCGCCCCCGGGAAGGAACTCGGTGTCTACGAGACCCTTCGTGAATGCTGAAGGGTTTTTGTCTTTTACCACGCCCGCCTGCTTCATGAAATCAACGTACCTGGCGATCGCCTTCACGTCAGGGGTGTAGCTGAACTTGATGTTCTTCATCGCGGACTTCGCGACCGCGGCGTCCTGCCCGGTGAACAGGTGCGCCATGTCCGCGGCCTCGGCGGGGTTGTCCTGTATGTACTTGGTGGCCTGGACGTGCGCCGCCACGAAACGCTTCACGGTGTCCGGGTTCTTCTGGATGAAGGACGCGTCCGCTACCACCATGCAGCACGGGTGGTTGGGCCAGATCCTGGAGGAGTTGATCAGGACGCGCCCGGCTCCCTGGGCGGCCGCCATCGACGGGTAAGGTTCCCAGACGACAGCGGCGTCCACCTGCGCGGCGCTCAAAGCCGGTAGCATCTCCGGCGGTTTTACGACGACCTCCTTGACGTCAGCGGGGTCGACTCCCGCCTTGAGGAGCGCGGTGCGGAGCAAGTAGTCCTGCACCGTCGATATGCCAGGTATCGCAACGGTGAAGCCGCGAAGCCCGGCGACGTCCTGGGCGTCGAGACCCGGCCGTACCAGGATGGATGAGCCGTTCGTGTTCGCCTGCGCCACGACCTTGACATCGGCCATCCCCTGGGACGCGAAAGTGATAGCCGGCGCCACGCCCACGTAGCCCACGTCCAGGTCCCCGGCCGAGAATGCGCTCATCTCCTCAGGGCCCGCGCTGAAGGTGCCACCCTCTCGGATGTCCAGCCCCTGCTCGGCGAAGAACCCCTTCTCGCGGGCGACGTAGTAAGCGAGCTGGTGCAGGTCGTTCCTCAGAAAGCCGACCCTCACCACTTTCTTCGCCTGCGCGCCCGAGCCGCATCCGGTCGCGGCAAAACCCATCGTCAGTGCGAGCAGCAGGAAGGCTGCGGTCACCACGATCGTTCGTTTGCGGTTCATCTAAATCTATGCCTTTCCCTTTCAATGCCGGTTGCCGGCGGGACGCCGGCGCTACGCTTCGTTGCCGGCGGGACGCCGGCGCTACAATCCTCTGCCGGCGTTACGGCCTGCCCACCGGGCAATCCTTGATACAGTTGAAGCAGAAGTACTGGAACCCGATCGACTGCGCCTGGTAGAGCCTCCAGTAGTTCTCATCGGCCAGCATCTTCTGCCGCTCCTCCACATCGGCGTCCGCGAACTTGGACCAGAAACGGATGTTCCCGCCGATGCCGTACGGCTGGCAGTGCTTGAGGCACTTCATCACGTCCGTCTTGCCTTCCTCGTCGAGGGCGCCTCCCGGGCAGTTCTCGACACAGACGCCGCACTCGTCGCAAAGCTGTTCGGTCATGGGCTCATCCGGTGCAAGCTCCACGTCCGTCAGCACGCAGGTGAATATCACCCTGCTCCCCAGCCTTGGGTGCAGCACAAGGTTGTTGCGGCCGAAGGTCCCAAGCCCCGCGGCGACCGCGGCGTGCCTGGTGGAGACATCGGCGACGGCCCCCTGAGTCTCCCTCATCATGGGCAGCGGGTAGGACACCGGGACGGTCATGGCCCGGCCGCCGAGCTCCTTCTCGATGTATGTCGCGATTCGGTAGTTCACACCGCGCGAATAATCCATGAGGTCCAGCCGCCCGTTCATCGCGATCTGCATGCAGTCGCTCTCGCAGGACGACAGCTCCCGGTACGCCATCACGATGATGGTGGAGATGTCTCCGAACACCGACCTTATGTCGGGGCACCTCGGGCTGTCGTAGACGTCAGGGCTCGCGAAGCCCACGTCCTCGGCCCCGAGGCTCTTCGCAAACTCCGCGATGTGGTGCTTTTCGCTCATCTCAACAACCCCTCGATGTTTGCGACGATCTGCTCGTCGTCGTACAGTTCCGTGGAAGCAGCGCCGCCCAGGCACGCCACGGCGCAGAGCCCGCACCCCTTGCACAAAGCTTCGTTGACGGCTGCCACGCGGTCCTCACCCAGCTCGAGTGCGCCGTACGGGCACACGGCCACGCACAGCCCACATCCCCTGCACTGCTCGGCGTCCACCCGGCACACGCCCGCCTCCACCTCCACGATGCCGCGGTCCAGCAAGGCTATGGCCTCAGAAGCCGCGGCCCCGGCCTGCGCGACGGTGTCCGGTATGTCCTTCGGCCCCTGGCAGCACCCCGCGAGGAATATGCCGTCCGTCATCGACTCGACCGGCCGGAGCTTCGGGTGCGCCTCGCTGTAGAAACCGTCGGCGCCGACCGAGATGCCGAGGACCCGCGCGAGGGCCCCGGCCCCGGCGTCCGGGACCAGCCCCGTCGCCAGGACTACCATGTCCACCGGCAGCTCCACCTGCCTGCCCAGCAGCGTATCCTCCGCGAAGACCTTGAGCGAGCCTCCCAGGCGGGCGACGTCCGCGCACTTGCCTCTCACGAAGAAGACGCCCTCATCGCGCACCCGCCGGTAGAACTCCTGGTATCCCTTACCGAAGGCGGTGATGTCGATATAGAACTCGCTCACCTGTGCCCCGGTCTTCTCACGCGCCAGGTGCGCCTGCTTCATCGAGTACATGCAGCACACCCTCGAGCAGTACTCGTTCGCGTTCTCGTCGCGCGACCCGACGCAGTGGAGGAAGGCTATCGAGGAAGGCGGCCTGCCGTCGGGCAGCAGTATCTTCCCACCGGTGGGTCCCGACGCCGACAGCATCCGCTCGAACTGCAGGCCGTCGACGACCTCCGGATACCGCCCGTAGCCGAACTGCGGCATCTGTTCGGCCTTGAACGTGTCAAAACCCGTTGCCACCACAACGGCACCGACCTCGATCTCGCGGACCTCGTCGGCCATCTCGAGGTCGATCGCTCTGGCCGAGCAGGCCTCGAGGCACGGCGCCTTGCACTTGCCCTTTGTGACCATGAGGCAGCTCGACGGGTCGATCGCCGCGGCGAGCGGCACCGCCTGGGGGAACGGGATGTAGATCGCCGAGCGCTTCGAGAGGCCGGCGTCGAACTCGTCAGGGATGCGGCCGGACATCACGCAGGCTTCGACGCAGTCGCCGCAGCCGGTGCACGTCGAGACGTCCACCCGGCGCGAGTGTGTACGCACCGTCGCGGTGAAGTTGCCGACGAAGCCGGCGAGCTCCTCGACCTCGCTGGTGGTAAGGACCTCGATGTTCGGGTTTCTCGCGACCTCGACCATCTTCGGCGTGAGGATGCACGCCGAGCAGTCGAGGGTGGGGAAGGTCTTGTCCAGCTGGGCCATGTGGCCTCCGATGCTCGCGGACCGCTCCACGAGGTAGACCTTCTTCCCGGCCTCGGCGAGCTTCAAAGACGCCTGGATCCCCGCGATGCCGGCCCCGATGACCATGACCGCGGGGGTCACCGGGAACTCGCGGCGCGCCAGCTCCCTGCTGAAGATCACCTTGGCGACCGCGCCCGTGATGAGGGACTGCGCCTTGGCCGTCGCGAGCACCGGGTCCTCGTGGACCCACGAACACTGCTCGCGGATGTTAGCCATCTCGAGCAGGTAGGAGTTGAGTCCGGCCTCCTCCAGGGCGGCGCGGAACGTGTGCTCGTGCATGCGGGGCGAGCAGGCGGCGACCACCACGCGGTCGAGGCCGAGGTCTTCGATGTCCTTTTTGATGAGCGCCTGCCCGGGGTCGGAGCACATGTAGCTGTAGTCGCGGGCGACGGCGACGCCCGGAAGCGAGGAGGCGTGCCCGGCTGTGGCCACGCAGTCCACGACCCCGTCGATGTTGGTGCCACAGTGGCAGATGTAGACGCCTATCCTGCTGGCCATCCGGCTTCGTCCTCCAGTGTCGAACGCGCTCCTTCGGCCTGGTCCTCGAGACGCAGGGCGAAGTAGAGCGAAAGGAATCTTGCGGTGAGCTCCTTGAGCCTGGTCAGCAGCGACAGTGCTTCTGCCTGTGAGTCCTGGCCGGACTCTACCTTTAGTTTAAGCGTCTTCGCAAGCACAGTCACGCCCCCGTAGCCGCAGGCCAGCTGCTCCAGTTCGGCCATCGGAAGCGGGAGGGCGCGCGCGGCCCGGGCCTCCAGGTACGGCAGGCGGTCCCAGGCGTACTCCAGGAACATGCGGATCTTCTCCGGCTCCCACACCTTGAGGCCGATGCGCCAGGTCACGGGCAGCTTCTCGAGGCCGAAGCCGACGATGCGGGCGTTGGAGACCTGTCGCTTGATCTCGAGCAGCGAGACGTCTGCCGGCGGGACGCCGGCGCTGATGTTTGTATCTGCCGGCGGGACGCCGGCGCTGATGTTTGTATCTGCCGGCGGGACGCCGGCGCTACGGTCAAGGACGCCGGCGTTGCGTTGCCGCGTGGCGCTGCGTTGCCAGTGGCGCCCGAGCGCCTCGGCCATCAGCACGTTCGACCGGGGGAAGAGAGGGTGTTCCAGGTGGGGCCCGCTCGCAATCACCGTCCCTTCCCCCATGCGGTCGATCGCCACGGCCTGCCTGCCCTCGATGAGTCGCTGCGCGCGGTCCCTCGGCCACGGGAACGCCGCGCGGTCTGTCACGCCGGAGTAATCGGCGAGCACGCATCGCGCATCGGGGACCTCGAGCACCGGGCCTCCGAACAGCGGCGTGGCGACAGCGCCGGAACCGTTGAACGCACTGTAACCGTCCGCTGCCGGGCCGGGAGCGAGTTCGACCTCTCCGTATACCGGGTGGAAGACCCATGTGTCACCGTAGGGCGCCAGGTATTTGTGTTCCAGGCATTCGGGGGCGGGCGGGTCGGCCATCACGTTCACGATGTCCGCGTCGATGAGGTCGAACGGGGTGAAAGGCTCGAGGTCGACGCCGGCCAGCACCAGATAAGCTCCGGCGCACGAGCCGTGATAGAGGCCGCCATCGCGGACGAACTGCTTTATGCGGTCCGCCCCTTCGGCGCCAAGTGAGGAGGCCATGGCGTAGGTGTCGCCGCCTCCCACGAGCAGGAAATCGGCCTGAGAGAGTGCGTCGCCCAGGATGTCCACCTCGGTGATGAACCGCACGTCGAATATCCCGAGGCGCTCCAACAGGTCGCTGAACCATATCCAGGAATGGGAAGCTCCCTCGCCGGTGTATACCGCGACCCTGGGGAAGGCCGCAAGAAAAGCCCGTTTGTGCTGCTGGTAGGCCGGGTCGCCGGCGGCCTTCTTGAGACGGCCCTTCATCGAGGCCGCCTTATCCGAACATGTCCGCTATCCGGTCGACCTCCAGCTCCACTCCCGCGGCGGGCGCGCACAGCTCGAAGAGGCTGCCGGCATCGAGGCCCGACAGCATCAGGTAGGTCGGGCAGATGCCGAGGACGTATCCTACCCTGTTGGCGGCCAGCCAGGCGTCCGCGTTCGCGAGCGGAGGGACCCACGCGCCGAAAAGCCCGTAGTTCATCTGCTCACCGGCGGGCCAGCCTGCCCCCTGCGAGCCCTCGAGCGACTTCACTGCCGCCGCGATCTCGTCGCCGCCCGCCAGTGGTTTCGCCGCAAGTTCCCTCGCCCCGCGCACCATGTCCACTCCTTCACGCGCCATCGCCTCCATCGCCCGGCAGGCGGGCTCGGCTTCCCAGCCGCCCTGCATCAGCCACAGTGACGCGGCCGCGCTGGTGACGAGCATGCCGGGCTCCACCACGTCGGAAGACTCGAGCACCGAGGGCGCCTCGTTGTACTTCACGAAAGTCGAGCAGGCCGAAGGGCAGGCGAAGCACGAGCGCACCCGGTGGGTGAGCGGCTTGAGCCAGGCGTCAATGTCCGGTGCGCCGATGGCCTCGCATATCGAGCGGAACCCCTTGTCCTTGCGGGCGCCCGCCAGTAGCTCCACCGCTTTCGTATAGAACTCTTCCGGCTCGTCCGCGTCGAGCATCCCGAGCCCGCGCAGCGCGACGGCCTTGAGCAACTTGCCGCCCATCACGGCAGCCAGTGCGGCGGTGTCACCCGAGCCCCAGTAGTTGATCGAGATGGATGCCAGCTTCGAGCCCGCCTCCCCCGCCGGGCCGGCAGAAATGACCTGGATCATGCTCTCGCCCATCTCGCGCCTGATGGCGTCCGTGGTCTCCCAGGTGTCCTTGCCCTCCAGGGCGGAGGCGTCATGGATGTCCGCGACACCGTCGTGGAGCCAGAGGTAGACGGGCTTCGAGGACCTGCCTTTGACCACCACCATCGAGAAGCCGGAGAGCTTCATCTCGGCTCCCGCGAAGAGGCTGAGCGGCGCAACCGCCGGCTCTCCGGAGAGCGGGCTCCTGGCAAGCACGAAGCCCAGGCATGCCCCGGGGACCGGCGTCCCGGCGAAGAGGCCCGAACCGAACACCAGCGGCTCGGCGTCCAGGTGCTTCCGGTAGAGGGCGAGGCCCGCCGCGAGCCCCGGGCCCGTGGAGTCGGCTTCCTCGAAATCAACCTGCTCGGTGGTGCCGGCGTCGAGGTCTACTATCAGGACGTCGCCGTAGTACATGGAGTCCATCGCTCTCTCCTCACTCGAGATAAAGGGCATCGTGGGGGCAGACGGCAACGCACTGCGGCTCGAGGCCCACGCTCTCGCAGAGGTCGCACGCCTCCCTGATGAGGATGGGCTTCGCGGAAGCCCCGCCTCCCCCTCCGCCCTTCTGCAGCTCGCCCAGCTTCACCGCGCCGGCGCCTTCAGGCCTGCCGATGAAGAGGTCCTGGTCGGTCTTGACGATGATCCCCATATAGTCTTTTTTCTCCTCCGCGCGGTAGAGCATGATGCTGGAGGATATCAACGAGAACGCCTCGTCCCAGTGATACCCGCACGCGAGCTCGCACAGCGCGCAGCCCGTGCACTCGAGCGGTTTTACCTTTACTCTCACGCGGACCTCCTGTTCAGATCGTATACCCCCCGTCGACGGTGATGAGCTGGCCCGTGATGTAGCCGCCGCACTCGCATAGGAAAGCGACCAGCCAGGCGACCTCCTCCGGCCTGCCCCAGCGGCGGATCGGTATCGTCTTGAGTATCCTGTCGCGCGTCTGGTCCCCTGTCTCAATGGTCATGTCCGTCTCGATGAACCCGGGGGCCACCGCGTTCGCGGTGATGTTGAACTTCGCGAGCTCGCGCGCCAGCGACTTGGTCATGCCGGCGAGGGCGGCCTTGGTCGCACCGTAGACGCTGTCGCCGGGGTAGCCGGTGATGCCGATGACCGAGGACATGTTGACGACGCGGCCCCAGCCCTGCTTCTTCATGAGCGGCACCGCCGCGCCGGTGACGTAGAAGGCACCCTTGACGTTGGTGGCCATCATCCAGTCGAGCATGTCTATCGGCACGTCCTCGATACGAGCGCCTCGCCAGACACCCGCATTGTTGACCAGGACGTCCAGGCGCCCGAGCTCGGCCGCGGTGTCCTTCACCAGCCGGACGCACTGGTCGTGCTCGCCGATGTCCGCCTTCAGGGCGACGGCGCGCCGGCCCATCGACTCGATCTCGGCGACGACTTCTTTCGCAAGCGCGTCCTGCGCCCGGTAGTTGACCGCTACATCGCATCCCTTGCGCGCCAGCTCCAGCGCGATGGCCTTGCCCAGGCCGCGCGACGAGCCGGTGACGAGCGCTACTTTGTCCTCGAGCTTATCCATCGATGCTCCCTATGCCGACTCCACCAGTAGCGAAGACTCCTTGAACGTCCCGTAGTGGGCGCGGTAGACGTCCCAGATCTCCTCCAGGGTGGCGTACGTCTCGACCGCGTCCATCGTGGGCACGAAGAGGTTCTCGTCGCGCTCCGCCGCCTCCCGCAGTTTCTCGAGCGCCACTTTCATCTTCGCGTTGTCGCGCCTCTCGCGCAGCCTCGCGATGCGCTCCTTCTGGGCGTCCTCCATCTCCTGGCTTATCTTGAGCAGCTCGATCGGGGGCTCCTTTTCCTCCACGTACTTGTTCACCCCAACGATGACCTGCTTCTGAGACTCGACGTCCTTCTGGTATTTCCAGGCGGCGCGCGCCACCTCGCGCTGGATGAAGCCGTGTTCCACAGCCTCGAGCATTCCGCCGAGCTCGTCGATCTTGCGGATGTACTCGACCGCCTCTTCCTCCATGTCGTTGGTGAGCTTCTCCACGAAGTAGGAGCCGGCCATCGGGTCGACCGTGTTGGCGACACCGCTCTCCTCGGCGAGGATCTGCTGCGTTCGCACCGCGATCTTGAGCGACTCCTCGCTCGGAAGCGCGAGCGCCTCGTCGAAGGCGTCGGTGTGCAGGCTCTGGGTGCCGCCGAGGACCGCGGCGAGGCCCTGGATCGCTGCCCGCACGATGTTATTGAGCGGCTGCTGCGCGGTGAGCGAGCACCCCGCCGTCTGCGTGTGGAAGCGCACCATCATCGAGCGCGGGTCCTTCGCCCCGAACCGCTCCTTCATGATGCGCGCCCAGAGCCGGCGGCCGGCGCGGTACTTGGCTATCTCCTCGAAGAAGTCGTTGTGGGCGTTCCACATGAAAGTGAGGCGCGGGCCGAAGCTGTCGATGTCCAGGCCGCGCGCGAGGAAAGACGTGACGAAGTCGATGCCCTCCGATAGCGTGAAGGCGAGCTCCTGGGCCGCGGTGCAGCCCTTCTCGCGTATCTGGTAGCCGACGATGCTGATGGGATACCAGCGCGGGACATTCAGCGTGCAGTACTCGACCACGTCGGTGCAGAGCTTGAGCTCGGCGCGCCTGGGGAGCACGCGCACGTTCGCCGCGACGTCGCGGCAGAAGGTGTCGTTCTGGAAAGTGCCCATCAGCGTCTTGCAGTTGGCGCCCTGCTTGCGCGCGAGCGAGAAGTACATCGAAGGAATCGGCGGGTGGGCGATGACCAGCGAGGTGGAGACCTGCCCGAGCGGGATGTCCGCGAAGAGGCGCTCCATGTCCTCGAGCGAGTCGCAGGGGACGCCGTCGCGGCCTACCTCGCCGTGCGAGAGCGGGTGGTCGGAGTTGAGCCCGTGGATGGTGGGCATGTCATAGGCTACGTTTAGCCCCGGCGCGCCCGTCTCGATCAGGAACTTGAGGCGCTTGTTGGACTCCTCCGGGTCGCCGAAGCCCATGAACTGCCTGATGGTCCAGAGCCTTCCCCGGTACATGGTCGAGTGGACGCCCCGGGTGAAAGGGTACTCCCCGGGAAAGCCCAGGTCGCGCTCGTAATCCATGCCCTCCAGGTCCCACGGCCCGGCGAGGCGGTCCGTCTCTCTGCCCGACACCGTCTCGAAGGAATCCTTGCGCTCCGGCATCGCCTCGAGCGTCGGGCCCAGTGTCTCGCGCTCCCAGCGCTCTTTTTCCCGCTTAAGCTTCTCGGCCTTGTCGTCCACTTCGCCCTCCTGGTGCGCCTCCTGGTCTGACCCCGTTTGGCGCAGTCACTTGCCTTTGAAGTCCGGTTCGCGCTTCTCGAGGAACGCGGTCACTCCTTCGCGGCTGTCCTCTGTGCCGAACGTTATCGCGCACGCCGCAGCCTCCAGCAGCCCGCCAAGCGGGATTGAAGCCTCCACGGACGCGTTCACAGCCTCCTTGGCAAGCGCCATGGCGATGGGCGCCTTCGCCGCTAGCAGTTTCGCGATGTCCTTTGCCTCGTCCATGAGGCTCTCGGCCGGGACCACCCGCGAGACCAGCCCCATCATCAACGCCTCCTGGGCGTCGATTATCCTACCGGTCAGGACCAGGTCCTTCGCGCGCCCCAGGCCCACGATCTTGGTGAGCCTCTGGCTCCCCGCCCAGCCCGGCATCACACCGTAGTTTATCTCGAGTTGGCCGAACTTTGCGTACTCGTTGCAGATGCGGATGTCGCAGGCGAGGGTAACCTCGAGTCCGCCTCCGAACGTGTACCCGTTTATGGCGGCGACCACCGGCTTCTCCATCTCCTCGATGTCGCGCAGGATGCGCTGCCCGGCCTGGAGGACGTACTTCGCGGTCACCGTGTCGAGCTGTTCGAAGTTGCTGATGTCGGCGCCGCCGATAAAAGCCTTGGCGGTGCCGGTGAGGATGATCGCCCGCACCTCCGGGTCTTCCCTCATCTCGAATATCTTCTCGCCCATCTCGAGGATGTCGTCGAGGTGGATGAGGTTGAGCGGCGGCTTGTCCATCTTCATTATGGCGACCCGCCCCTCGCGCTCTACTGTCCAGACTCCCATCGTAATCTCCTCTCGAAACGCACCACTGGGGTCAGGCACCAGTGGTGCATCTTCTCGTCCTGCAGGAAACAGGTCTGACCGCTATTATGCAAAATGGTGCCTGTCCCTATTTTGCGTTTGTTGCGTTTAGAGGCCGGCGGCGTCCGCCGTTATCCCCAGCCTGCCCGGGTTCATCATGTTCAGCGGGTCGAGCGTGCCTTTGACCGCCTTCAGCAGGTCGAAGTAGGTCCCGAGCATCGGTGTCTGTACCCAGCCGAAGCCCGACTGCTCCCCGCCGTACGGCCGGTCGAAGTGCCCGCCCGCCTCGCATATGAACGGTATCACGTCGCGCGCCATTGCCAGCCCGCGCTTGATGCCCTCCGGCTCACCCTGGTTGGGGTAAGCGTCCATCTCCAGCATCCCGCTGCGCCCGAACTCGAGCGGCTGCAGGTAGAACGTGGTCTCCTCATACGGATACGGCCTCTCGGCGCTCTCCGGGTTCGTGTCCGCGAAGTTCTTCTTAGCCAGCTTCATGAACTGCCTCGAGAAATCCGGCGCCTGGTCCATCGGGATGTTGAACCAGAACAGCTCGAAGCAGCCCGACAGGCGCTCCACGCGCGGCGTCACCTGGATTATCTTGAACACGCGCTTCCACGGGATGAGCTCCTTCAAGAGCTCGAGCATCATGTCCGGTGACAGCTCCGTGCCCGTCCTCTCCAGCACCGCGTCCAGTTGCTCGCGCCTGATCTCCATCTCCTCTTCGGTCTCGCCCCCGTAATAGACCAGGGCGCTCTGGCGCGGCATCTGCGGCCGAAGGGTCTCGGCGCCGTCCTGGTTCGGGGTGAGGCCGAGCGCGAGGTAACCGTCCTGGAACAGGATGGTCTCGAAGCTGCAGTCCTCTCGCGCCACCTGGCGCAGGAACTCGCTCACTCCCTCGAGGTCCTCTTCGTCGAACTGCGCCGGCATCACTTCCTCGTACTCCGGCAGGGGGTAGAGCTGCGCGACCATCTCGGTGCAGATGCCCAGCGTCCCCATCGAGGAGTGGAAGATGCCGGAGATGTCCGGCCCCGGGCCCTCCACGCAGACAGGACCGTAGTTGTCCTGGTGCAGGCAGCCCGTGCGAAGTATCTCGCCGTCAGGCAGCACCATGACCAGGCCGAGGATCGAGTCGGTGCCAACGCCGTATTTGTTCGAGACCTGGAAGACCCCCTTGTCGAGGTAGTTCGCGAGCATCGACACGGACGCCGGCGCGCTCGGGACCGCGTTGCGCAACCCCACTTTCTCTGCCTCGACGTAGACCTTGCCGAAGGTCGCCGCCGGCTGGATGCGCACCGCCATGTTCTCGACGTCGAGGTCCAGGACCTTGTCCATGCGCCTCATGTCGCAGGTCACCCCGCCGCGCTGGGGGATGCATCCCCCGCCGGTGTTCCCGCCCGTGGACCAGGCGATGACCGGTGCCCCGTACTCCCGGCATGTCTTGATGACCTTCACGACCTGCTCGGTCGACTCCGGCAGCACCACCAGGTTCGGGTTATGCGCGGTCTCGAGGCTCTGGTCGCGCGAGTAGCCGATGAGGATAACGGGGTCGTCCGTGGCCCACTCGTCGCCCACAATCTTCCTGAGCTTGCCGAGCAGCTCTGTGTACGCCTCCTTGACCGTCAGGTCTACTTGTTTTGTAGCCACTGTCCGCCCTCCTTAACCCATCGACTCGCGAACGAGCTCGAGTATGTCAGCCAGTCTCATGCCGGGCCCGCACGCCTCACCCAGGTTCTGCTCGCAGAACGGGCACGCGGTCACCAGCATCTCCGCGCCGGTGCTCTCGGCCTCGCGCACGCGCTCGCCGGCGACCCAGCCGGCAAACTCGGGGAACGCCGTGCGCACGCCCGCTCCCGCCCCGCAGCAGAACGCGTTCGCCCTGTTGCGCGGCATCTCGACGAGCTCGACCCCGGGGATCGCCTCCAGTATCTCGCGCGGCGCGTCGTACACGCCGGTGTAGCGCCCCAGGTGGCACGGGTCGTGGTAGGTCACCTTGGCCTTGACCGGTTTCTTCAGCTTGATGTGCCCGGACTCGATGAGCTCGGCGACCAGCTCGAGGGAGTGCATCACCTCGGGCTCCAGCCCGCCGAAGTCCTCGTACTCCTCGCGCAACACCGAGTTGCACCCGGAGCATGAGGTGATGATCCTCTCGACCCCGAGCGAGTTGAGGGCCTCGATGTTGGTCTTCGCCTTCTTCTCGTAGGCGTCGTAGTCGCCCATGCGCAGGAGCGTGCTGCCGCAGCAGAGCTCGTCCTTGCCGAGGACCCCGAAGTTCACGCCGGCGGCCTTCAGTATCTCGGCGGTCGTCCTCGCGATGTTCTGAAGCTTGGGGTCATAGGCCATGGTGCAGCCCACGTAGTAGAGCGTGTCTACCTTCTGTTTGCGCGCGTCGGGCAGGCCGAGCTTTTTCATCCAGGCATCGCGGCGGGCGCGCGGCTGCTGCCACGGGTTGTCGTAGTTCTCGATGGACTTGATGAGCGTCTCGTGCTCGGGCAGCGGGGCGAGCTCGTCGCGGAACGCCCTCTCGCGCAGCGCCACGATTGTCTTGAGCGGGTTCTTGTTGCCCTGCTCCGAGCAGATCACCTGGCATCCGCCGCACTCTGTGCAAGTGAAGAGCACGTGGCGCAGCGTGTCGTTGTACTCGAGCCTTCCCTCGAGCAGGCCGCGCGCGATCTCCTGCCTGCCGGACGCGAAGTACGCCTCGTACTTGTAGCGCGCGCCCGACGGGCACAGGGTCATGAACTCGGTGTCGGTTATCTCCTCGTGGTCTATGTACTTACAGAGCATGCACTTGCCGCAGCGGTATGCGTCCTTCTGGACCTGCAGCAGGGGGTCGAACGGGTTCTTGGTAAGTTCAGACACGTTACACCTCCACTACCTGTCCGGAGTTGAGCATGTTGTCGGGGTCCATGATGTCCTTGAGCTCCCTGAGCAGCTTCAGGTAAGCAGACTGTTTCTTGAAGATGTGCATCGCGAGCGAGCCGGTGGGGTTCGGGAAGAACCCGCCGGCGTCCGCCAGTCTCGGCAGCAGCTTCTTGATGGCCTCAGGGGCGCTTTCCTTCGCGTCCTGGACCGCGTACTGGACGTAGACCGACGCGCCCCGCTTGACCGGGATGATCATCTGCGCGATCCGGCCCGCGTCTTTGAGGGCAGGCTCAGCCAGCGATGCCAGCTCCTCGACGCGTCCGAAGGTGGTGTAGAAGCCAAACGATTCCTCCGGCGCGTACCAGGGGCGGCCGAGAGCCTCGCTCATCGCCTCGTTCAGCTTTGCCTTGCCGGCGACCGGCTTGAGCTTGAGCTCCGCGGCAAATTCCTTGATGCGCTTCTCCTGATACGCCACGAGCCTCGGCGAGCCCTCCAGCGCGAACGCGACCGACCACGCCGAAAGGCCGGGGTCATCACCCAGCACGTCCTTTGCGCGCGCCTTGCTGAGGATGACGACTTCGGTGCCGACCTCGCTCCGCGCGCACCTCTGCGCGAGCGAGCACGCCTGCTTGCGGTTGGCGAGGCCCACCACGACGACGTTGCGGTCCTCCGGCTCGGGATACAGGAAGATGAAGCCGCGCAGCGGAAGCCCGAACGTATTGCGCGAGCCGGTGAAGACCCGGCTGATGTTGGGGCCGCCGTCCTCGCGCCAGTGTGCGACCGAGTTCGGCAGCGCGTCCGACCCCGACCGGTACTCGCGCCCGTCGGCGAGCATCACGTGGAAGGTCGAGAGCTGCTTGCTCGTGAAACGAACCGCTGGAAGGACCACCTCGCGCTCGAGCGCGCTCTCGAGGACATACGGCGACCGGGCCGCCGCCGGCAGCGCCACCTTGACGCTCTGTGCCGCCAGCGCAGGCAGGACCTGCTCCCAGGTCACGCCGGGCTCAACCTCGAGGAAGAGGTTCTTGCTGTCGATGGACTTGATGTCCGCCATGAACTTGTAGTCCAGGACGATGCCGGGCCTCTTCGGGGCGAGGCCCCAGGGGATCGGCGTGTAGACGGCGAGGTCGGAGACCCGCGCCACCCCGAGCACGTGCTCGATGTCCGCCTGGCCGCGCGGATAGACCACGCAGGCAAGCTTGTCCGCTGAGCGCCCGGGCTCTACGTATGACGAGATCACTTCCGGGTCGGTCGAAAACCTCTCCGGGTCCACCATGATCTCGCGCAGCCGCGCGCTCGCGAGCCGAGGGTTCGGTCCGCTTCTCGTTGCCATGCATCCTCCTCTCAACCGACCTCAGGGGTCAGGCACCGTCCACCCCATCGTCTACCCCAAGAACAAACCGTCACTGCCGGCGGGACGCCGGCGCTACGATTCCTTTGCCGGCGGGACGCCGGCGCTACGATTCCTTTGCCGGCGGGACGCCGGCGCTACGATTCCTTTGCCGGCGGGACGCCGGCGCTACAGTTCCAGTATTTTCACGAGCTCTTCGGCCGCCGTGTGCGGGTCCAGGTCGCGGGCCGCCATCCGCCGCACGAGCTCGGATGCCGCCCCGCCATCTTCGAGTGCCCGCCCCGCCGCCTCTTCCACCTTCAGGCTCAGGATGCTCAACAGTTCCGCCTTCATGCGCTGCGCGTCCTTGAGCGTCAGCAGGCCGCTCTCCACCAGGTACTCCCGGTGGCGCGCGATGTCTCGGGCAAGCTCGGCGACTCCCTCGTTGTCGAGCGCCATCGTTGAAAGTACAGGCGGTTTCCAGGCGCCCTCGGGTCCCGCCGGCTTCGTCTCCACCATCATCTCGAGGTCGGCGAGCGTCCTCATCGAGCCTTCGCGGTCGGCCTTGTTGACCACGAAGATGTCGCCGATCTCGAGAATCCCTGCTTTGATCGCCTGTATCTCGTCGCCCGCCCCGGGCATCGTCACTACGATGCAGGTGTGCGCGTACTTGACCACTTCGATCTCCACCTGCCCGGCCCCGACCGTCTCCACTATCACGAAGTCCTTGCCGAACGCGTCGAGTATGTTGATGACGTCGTTGGTCGCGACCGACAGGCCGCCCAGCGCCCCCCGGCTGCCCATGCTCCTGATAAAGACCTCGGGGTCCCCCGAGAGCTCCTGCATGCGGACACGGTCCCCCAGGAGAGCCCCGCCAGTGAACGGGCTTGTCGGGTCCACGCAGATGATGCCCACCGAGAGCCCGGCCGACCGGTACTGCTGTGCCAGCCTGCACGCGAGCGTGCTCTTCCCCGAGCCGGGAGAGCCGGTAAGCCCGATGATGTGCGCCTTGCCCGTCTGCTTGTGAAGCCGCCGCAGGACCTCGCGCGCCCCGTCGTCGGAGTCCTCGACCATGCTGATGAGCCTCGCCGCCGCGCGCCTGTCGCCGGAGAGAAGCCCCTGATAAAGGCCGTCGACGTCTTCCGTCAACTGCTTCCCTTTCGTTCGCGGATGAAAGCTACTATGTCCCGCGTGTCGGTCCCCGGGCCGAAGACCTTGTCGACCCCGTGCTCGTTCACCAGCTCCTCGGCGTCCTCGGACGGGATGACGCCCCCGGCGAGGACCATCATGTCCTCTACCCCTTCGTCTTTGAGCAACTGCGTTATCCGTGGGATGAGCGCCATGTGCGCCCCCGAGAGGATGGACAGGCCGAGCACGTCCACGTCCTCCTGGATCGCGGCCTCCACCAGGTGCTCGGGCGTCTGCTTGAGCCCCGAGTAGATGACCTCCATGCCCGCGTCGCGCAGCGCCTGCCCGACTATGAGCACTCCCCGGTCGTGCCCGTCCAGCCCCGGCTTGCACAGGAGAACCCTGATCTTATTTGACATGCGACCCCTTCCCCGCTCCGGCTCTCGCGGGACTGGTGCCCGCGCCGTTATCCTCGCATATGCCGTTCGTTATGAGTTCGAAGATGCTCGAGTAGACTTCCTCGAGCGAAAGGCTGGTGTTCAGCAGAAAGTCGGGCGCCATGGTGCTCTCGATGGCCCCGGTGAGGGCGGCGATGGTCACGCCGGTGTCCATGTCCGCCCGGAAGACCCCCTCCTGCTTGCCCTCCTCGATGACGTGCTCCATCTCGTGCAGGACCTGCTCCTCGACCTGCTCGACCCGCTCCCACAGGTCGGGCAGCTCGCGCTGCAGGTCGATGAGAGCGACTGGCGTGATGCCGGGGTAAGGCAGCTCGGCGAAGAACCGCGACAGGTTGCGCAGCTTCTCGAGCGGGTGCTTCGAAGACTTGATGATGGCGCGCATCCGGGAAGAGAAGACCTTGAGCTCGCTTTCCACCACCTCGCTCGCGATGGCGAGCTTTGACGGGAAGTTCTCATACACGGTGCGCTTGCTCATGCGCGCCTGGCGGGCGATGTCGTCCATGGTGGTAGTGCGGTAACCTCGGACAAGGAAAAGTTCGCGCGCGGAGTTTAGGATCTTCTCCTTTACGAGGTCTGCCATGGCACCGCTCCTGGAAACTCGCAAAACTGTGGAAGTTTTATTGGTTCGACATACTAACAAGGCCGGCTGCCCGGGTCAACAGCAGGCGACCTGTTTTCTGCGGCCGAAGTTTTCCGGCCGCCGGGGGCTGCCCTACCCGCGCCCCCCGTTGTGCTAGAATACAGAAGATTTTTCCGAGGGCGGAGGCAATGGCAAACAAGCGGATAGAACTGGAGCAGTACAAATATTACGTGACCCTCCTCGACGAGGAGCCCAGCCGCAAGATAGTGCGGCGCGGCGTGGTCACCTGCCTGATCGTGATGTCACTGCTGGTTCTGGGCATGTTCGTCCTGGGCATCCTCTCCACCGACCTCGCGAAGAACGCGGGCAATATCACCCAGACGCCGCAGCCGGCCACACCTTCGACGACCGTTCCGGGCCAGCAGCAGACACCGGGCGGCACCCAGATACCGGGCGGGACACAACTACCGTCAGGGGTCCCCGAGATACCCACTCAGACACCGTCGGGCGGTCCCGGGAGCATGGCGCCGGGCGGCCCGGCTGTCGCGCTCAGTGACGCAGGGGTACTGCCGGCGCAGTCAGGGACGGGTGCGGGAGTCCTCCTCGCCCAGGCGGCCCCGACACCGACGCAGACCAGCACGCCGACGCTGACGGCGCCGCCAGGCAGCATGCCGGCGGGAACAGCGCCATCGACGGCGCCTTCGGAAAAACCTGTGCCCGAGACGACCACCGGCGCCGGGAACCTCTCCAAGCTCACCACCGGAGCGGGAGGGCGCGGGCTGCAGATCTACCTGCTCGTGCTCACCATCGTGCTTATAGTGGTGATGTACCTCGCGATCCGCCGGGTGCGCCTCGAGGGGCGGTCGAAGTGAAAGCGAACGCAATAGTCTTCGAGGCCCTCACATTCATACTCTTCCTGGTGTTCTACCGGGGGGCATCGCACGCGATGGGCAAGAGCCGCAACCGCGCTTTCTTCCTGGGCGCCGTGCTGTTCTCGCTCATCATCCAGACGCTGGCGGTGGCGCTCGGCGCGATGAACTTCTACTGGTACGCCATCAACAGCTACTACAAGACTTATCCACTCGGCGGCTACGTCATTTGGCTCGGAGTGGTGCCGCTCGCGGCGTGCCTGCTGTGGTACATGGTCACCGCCACCTGCCAGATGGTCTCGACCATCCTGATGCCGAAGGCGAAGATCTGGTCGCGGTCGGCTGTGGCGGGGGCGATCGCGGTGGGGTTCTACGCGCTCATCCAGCCGGTCGCGGTCACGAACCACTGGTGGACCTGGAACCTGAAGTCCTTCTACATCATCGATATCCCGCTGGTGGCGCTGTTCGCGGTCTTCGGCTCGGTGTTCCTGTTCAACGTGGTCTACGAGCTGACCGTGCTCGAACCGAAGGACCAGAAGACGCTCAAGCGCTTCGAGGACAAGACCATCAAGCGCCTGGCCTTCAAGAGCAACAGGCACGCGAAGAACCTCAACTGGCGCCAGCTTGAGTGGCTGTTCATGTTCCGGCTGGTCCTTGCGGTGGTGGTGTTCGCGGCTTACATAGCCCCGGTGGTCGCGATCTTCTGGGCCGTCGCCAACCGCGGGCAGATCCCGCCCGGCTGGTAAAACGCAAAGAGGGGTCAGACCACTTGTTGCGTTTTTTATATCCCGGTCACGGGTGTCACTTTCCAGTCCAGGAAAACGCCGCTCTCTCCCTTGAAGCGAACCTCGATCTTCGAACCTTCTGTCACCTCACCGATGACCGCGTGGTCGATCGCGCGCTTGTCCAGCACCGCGGTCAACTCGTCGAGGCGAAGGCTCGGGACCGCGAAGAGGAAGCCGAAGGAAGGGTAGGCCTTCAGCCACCATTCCATGTCAACGCCCTCGGGGACGTGAATGGCGTCCAGGTCTATGCTGGCTCCGGCGCGGGAGGCTTCGACCATCATCGCCAGTGTGCCGAGAAGCCCCGGGTTCGAGATGTCCCGGCACGCCGACGTGATGCTCTTGGCCGCGATGTCGACCAGCGAGCCGAGTCGCGAGAGTGTGCGGGCGCTGTCCGCCCCCGTTACCGTGTCCCAGGCGTTGAGGGTCGGGTGGGCTTTGCCCTCCAGGTCCAGGGCGGCAACTATGGTGTCGCCGGGCATCGCACCGTCGGTCCGCAGCAGCCTGTCCGCCCTTCCCACGATGAACACCGCTATCGCGGGCTCCTCTCCCTCCGGAGTGGTGTGCCCGCCAAGGAGAGGGATGTCGTAATGGTCCAGGGCACGGCCGACGCCTTCGAGGAACGCGTCGCGCTGCCCGTCCGTCATGCCACCCTCGAACACCACGGCCGCCACCGCCAGCGGCCTGCCGCCCATCGCGTAGATGTCGTTCACGTTCACCGTGACCGCGCAGAACCCCGCGAACTCCGGGTCCTCCAGCACGGGGGCCCAGAGCCCTTCGCCCGCCAGCAGCAGGAACCCCTTGTCCAGCGCGATCGCCCCCGCGTCGTCACCGGGCCCGTAGACCCCGGGCCTGGAGCGCGCACGCGCCACGAAAGGCCGCGCCCAGGCTCCCGTGCCCGCCTTCCTGGTCAGACCGGGATAGGTGCGGAGCGCCTCCAGCAGACTTTTGAGCGGCTTGTCTTCCATGCCCCGATTATACAGGGCGTGCAAAAAGGTGCCTGTCCCCTTTTTGCAAAAAAGTGGTCTGACACCTTTCTTGCGTTTTTTACTGGCGAGCGGGACGGCGGTGTCGCACCCCGGATATATAATCACCTCGGAGGTGATCGACTCGCCCGACCCCAAACGTTACGCCGAAGTCATCATAGACAGCGCGGTCCGCGACCTGGACCGCCCCTTCACATACGAGGTCCCCGACGACATCGCGGATGAGGTGCAGGTAGGCTCGATGGTGCTGGTGCCTTTCGGAGACCGCCTGTCGCTCGGCTACGTGGTCGGGCTCCCCCCGCGCTCCGACGTGGCGCGCACCAAGAGCATCTCGCGCGTTCTCGACGAGCCGCCGCTGTTCGACTTTGACAGCCAGCGGCTGTGCAGGTGGATCTCACATCATTACCTCTGCCCGCTGTCGCAGTCTTTCAAGCTCGTGATGCCGCCGGGCCGGAGCAGGAAAGTCAAACAGATGGCGCTCCTCGATGACTCGCCTGACGCCGCGCGGGCCGCGGCGCAAGGCGACGAGACCGCCTCCGCGGTCATCGATGCGTTGGAGTCCGCCGGTGGAGAGATGGACGTCGCGGCGCTCAAGAAGCGACTTGGCACGGGGCCGGTGATGTCAGCCATCAGGTCACTCGAGAGCGAGGGCGTGGTCGCCAGGCGCTATTCCCTGTCCAGACCGGCGACGAGCACCAAGTCCAGGCTCGTGGTGCGGGCGACCGAGGCCTCCGCGGACCGTGAGATGGTAGAGAAGCTCCCCCAACGCCAGCGCGACATCATGGACGAGCTCCTGGCGCGAGGGGGCATCGAGTTCCAGAGCGACCTCTTGAACAACACCGGCGCGAGCGGCGCCAGCCTCAAGGCGCTCGCGGGCAAGGGCATGGTCGAGGTCGCGGGTGAGGAGGTCCTGCGCCAGCCATGGCTGGGCAAGCCCGAGGAACTTGTGCGCCACGTCCCGAACCCACACCAGCAGGCGGCCATAGACCGCATCGCAACCGCCATCGACGAGCGGCGCCACCAGGTGTTCCTGCTCGACGGCATCACCGGCTCAGGCAAGACCGAGGTCTACATCCGGAGCATCGAGAGGACCCTGGCACAAGGCAAGGGCGCCATCATGCTCGTGCCCGAGATATCCCTCACCCCCCAGACCGTCGAGCGCTTCGAGTCGCGGTTTCCCGGCAACGTCGCTGTGCTTCACAGCAAGCTGAGCCCCGGCGAGAGGTTCGACCAGTGGCGGGGCGTCCGCGAGGGCCGCTACAAGGTGGTGGTCGGGGCGCGCTCGGCGCTCTTCGCCCCGCTGCCCGACCTGGGGCTGATAGCGATCGACGAAGAGCACGAGCCGTCGTACAAGAGCGACACCTCCCCGAGGTACCACGCGCGCGACGTGGCCGAGGCGCGCGCCCGCATGGCCGGCGCGGTGGTTATACTCGGCAGCGCCACGCCTTGCTTCGAGTCCATCGAGCGCGCAAGGGCGGGGGCATATGAGCTCCTGGAGCTGCCGGAGCGCATCGACAACCGGCCCCTGCCCGACGTCCAGATCGTGGACATGCGCGAGGCGGGGGGCGCCGGCGAGGTCCCCCTGCTGTCCCTTCCGATGCTTGATGCCTTGTCGCGCGCCGTGGAGGCGGGCGACCAGGCTATCCTGTTCCTCAACCGCAGGGGCTTCGCGAACTACCTGCAGTGCCACGCCTGCGGCGCCATCATGGGTTGCGACGAGTGTGAGGTCAGCCTCTGCTACCACAGCCGCGGCCACATGATGCTCTGCCACCACTGCGGGAAGCGCTGGGCTGTCCCGGAGAGGTGCCCCAGTTGCGGGGGCGGCCCGATGAAGCAGTTCGGGGCAGGCACGCAGCGTGTCGAGGAAGAGATGCTGCGGCACATCCCCGGCGTGTCATATATAAGGATGGACGCGGACACCACCACGACCAAGGACGCTCACTGGCACCTGCTGGGGTCTTTCCGCGCCGGAGAGGCCCAGGTCCTCATCGGCACCCAGATGATCGCCAAAGGGCTGGACATACCGGGGGTCACCCTGGTCGGCGTCATCAACGCCGACACCGCCCTGGCGCTGCCCGACTTCAGGGCGAGCGAGCGCACCTACCAGCTGCTCACCCAGGTAAGCGGCCGGGCCGGGCGGGGCCTGCGGCCCGGTCGGGTCGTGATACAGACGTTCAACCCGGAGCACCCGACCATCCGGGCCATGACCGGCGGGCTCGAGGCTTTCATCCAGGCGGAGATAAAGTCGCGGTCGCACGCCTTCTACCCGCCGTTCGTCGACCTTGTCAACGTGATGGTGACCTCACCCGAGATGGCCGCCGCGTCGCGCTCCGCCGAGCGTCTCAAGCAGATACTCCAGACAGACCTCGAAGGCACAGGGGCGATGATACTGGGCCCGGCCCCCGCGCCGCTGTCGAGGCTTCGCGGCCAGTACCGCTGGCACATACTGGTGAAGTCTGCCGACCTCGACCAGATAGCCGACAGGCTGACAGGTGCGGTTGGAAGGTTCTACGACTACGCCCGCACGTTCCCGCCCGGCAAGGACGTCAGGGTCTCGCTGGACGTCGACCCGGTGAGCCTGCTGTAGTGACTATTCCAGGGGGATGCGTTCCATCGGGTAAGGCAGCGGCGCGTCGGGCGGTATCTTGCGGACGTACTTCCGACGGAACTCGGGGTCCTGCATCCGGCACGACACGGTCTTCTTGCGATACTCGGGGTGCGCCCGCATGCGGTTCCATATCACCCGGAGCGGCTCCTGGCGGACGTTCCCGAAATGCAGCGGCGTGAAGTCGCACGGCGTCACGTACCCGTCGTGCGTGATGTGCATCTGGTACTTGGCCCCGAAGCACCCGATGATGTCGGTCTCGTTGACGTACGACATCGTCACGATCTTGGGGCCGCTCTTGCGGACGTACTGGCCTTCCTGGACCTCCGAAAGGGCGCGGTGCTCCTGCGGGGTCAGCAGCATGTCCTCGCGGTCTATCATCTTGCCGGTCGGGGTCACGTCGAAGACGGTTATCTCACGGACGCCGAGTTTCTTACCCAGCTCGAAGTACCGCTCCACATAATGTCCCTCGACCGCCTCGTGGGTCGCGAAAGTGCTGATGCCCGTCGAGATGCCTTCCTCCGCCGCCACCCGGAGCCCTTCGCACGCGCGGTCGAAGAGGCCCGGCACGCCGCGAGCCTTGTCGTGCTCCTCGGCGAACGGGCTGTCGAGGCTGACGAATGCGACCTCGAGCCCCGCGGCGCGCAGCTCGCGCGCCCGCTCGCGGTCCAGGTAGTACCCGCTCGTGAACATCTGGGGCGTCGCCTCGCACGCGCCGATGTGGGAGACGAGCTCCGGCAGGTCGTTGCGGACCATCGGCTCGCCGCCGGTCAGCACGATGCTCCCGACCATCAGGTCCACGCACTGCTCGACCACGTCCTTGACCTCGTCAGTGGTCAGCTCACCCTCGCGGGGCCGCCGGTCCGCGGAGCAGTGGTAACACGAGCAGGGGCACCGCGCGGTCACGGCGAAGGTCACCGCAGTGGGCCCGGCAGACATGTGCAGGTCGCGCCTGATCCCTCCCCACAACACGCGGTTATAGGCCTTGGTGCGGAACGGGGGAATGTAAAACGTGTAGGCGTCGGGCGAAGCGTATTTCGTCCACGGTATCTTCTGGGGCAGCCGCCTCACGATCCAGCATCCGAGAGAGAAACTCGTCGGCATGGTCGGTGGTCCGAGGTTCCGGTACATGAACCGCCTGAACCTGCGCAGGGGCGGCCTTTTGATCACGCACTCCGTCGAAGCAGGCGCCACCCGCTCCACTGCTGCGTCTCCGTTGTCTACCACTGATATTTCCTTCCGAACAGGACTCTGAACCTCTTACGGGTCGGCGCCTTGTGCAAAGGATAGCACACCCTGCTCGAGCGCAATCGTTGGCGGCAGTGCACGCCTACATCCGTTACTACGCCTTTTTTTCGTGCTCGGATTCCCTGTAAGGAATCTCGGCGGCGGATCGTCTATGAGAGCGAAGACAACAAGAGGCCACCGCAGTGGAGGTGCGAGATGAAAGCAAGGAAACGGGACGGCACGGGACGCGCGGCAACACGGATCTTCATGAGGTTCGTCGCCCCGGCGGCGACGGCGATGGTGGCAGGGATCCTCGTTGCGATGGTTGCTGCCGGCTGCGGCGGAGCGACAAGCACCGCGAGCCTCAAGGGCAGTCCATTCAGGAGCGTCCCTGTTTTCGCGGACTGCGCGAAAGCGGTGGGAGACTCGGTGGTGGCGGTGAGCCTGGGGCATCCCGCAGACAGCAGCGCCACGGCGACCCGCAGCACTTCCGGCCCCGCCCACACCCCTGACCCTCACGCGGGCCGGCACCACGAGACCTGCTCGACCTGCGGCGGCTCCGGCACCGTGATGCACAATGTGTGGGTCACTCCGATGCGGACCTGCTCGTTCTGCTTCGGGACCGGCCTCTACAACCACCTGACTCCCGACACGCCTTGCCCGATCTGCCACGGCGCCGGCCAGGTCCCCGACGGCCCGCCGGTTCTCACCCCGCAGGCCGAGACCTGCACCACCTGCGGCGGCGCCGGCTTTGTCTGGGTCGCCAATCCGTAAACAGCCTGATCATGCGCTCGAGCCGCACCAGACCGGTGCGGCCCTTTTGTCTTTTTTGTTGGGACGATGCACATCTTTCCAGCTGGGATTGCGTCTTCTGATTCAGACGGCGCGAGGGGTGTCTTCTCCGGAGGCTTTCAGTATTTGGATTCTTCTGGCTATCACAGATAAGCGATCGATGCCCGGCAAGCAGTCACGGCAGGTTAACAAAGCAGGGCGAGGGGTGCCTTCTTCCGCGGACGTTGAGTCCTCGACAGGGAGCGGAAGAAGGTACCCCGAGCCCCCTAATTGAGTTGAGTCTTCTCGATGATGTCCCGCTCGCGCTCGAGCGCCTCCCGCAAGTCTTCGGCGCACTCGACGCTGCAGGTCATGAACATCAGGTCGTTGCCCGCCTTGCGCGCGTCGGAGTCTTTGCCGGTGACCACGGTCGGCACGCTCCGCCCGGCGATCGTGACCTCCATGAAGAAGCCGTTAGGGCTTGCGCCCTGCACGAAATCGATGCCTTCGCGGATCTTCGCGCCCGTCCCGAACACCTCGTCGCCTTCGGGGATGGCGGCGCCGCACCACGCGCACACCTTGGTGAACCTGTCGGCGGCGAGCTTCATCTGCCACTCCAGGATGACAGGGCACTCGAAGGGCATCACCCCGCAGTCGCCGAACTCATCCTTGTCCTCGGAGCAGGACTCGCAGACTTCCCAGTGGCCGCACTCCTCGCCTGCCTCCACACCCATCTTGCATTCCAGGCACCACAGCAGCCCGCAGTCCTGGCAGAAGCCCAGTGTCGGGTCTTCCACCTCGTCTATCTCGTCGCCCGAAAGCGTGCGGGCGCTGCCGCACTCGGGGCAGTCACCGACGAAGATCAACCGCAGCAGCTCGTCCTCGTCATCGGTGCCCTCTTCGCTTGCGATCTCCTCCCAGAGGCCCTCGACAAACTCGTCCTTCGACTTGCCACTCGCGACAACAGCGGAGTTGAAGGCCTCCTTGAGGTCTTCGGGCATCTGCTCGAACATCTCTTCGAATATTCTTTTCTCTTCGTCGTCCATGGGTCGCTCCCGTTCTCGGGCCAGCCCGATAAAGATACTATCGAAGGCCCGCGCGCCACATGAGGGACGTCATGGCGATGCGTCAGGTCAGCCGGCGCCGCAGCGCGAGAAGCCGCAGGACCTGCAGACCGTGCAACCGCCCTCGAGCTCCATGCGGGCGCCGCACTCGGGGCATCTCATGTCGCCGATCACCGCGGGATCGGCTCCCAGCCCCTCCATGCCGTACACCTCCAGGTATCTCTCTATCGCCCGCCCGATAGCGTCCGGGCAGGAGAGCACCTCCGCCTGCTTGCTGCGGATAGAAGACATGCACCGTATCCCCTTGAGCTGCTCGGTGATCTCTGCGATGTCTATCCCGGCCCGCAGCCCGAGCGAGATCAGCCGGCTCGTCGCCTCGGACTGCGACGGGCAGCCTCCCGCCCTGCCGAGCGCGGTGAACACTTCGCAGATGCCCGCGTCGTCCGCGTTGACCGTGATGTAGAGGTTGCCGCAACCGATGCGCACCTTCTCGGTGGTGCCGGTGGTCACCTTCTGGCGCTCTCGCGGCCTCAGGCCGCCCTCCTCTTCCTGTTCGCCGTGGCCGCGGTAGAGCACCTGGCTCGGCCTGCTGCCGTACCTGTAGATGGTCACCCCTTTGCATCCGAGGGAGTAAGCGAGCGTGTAGAGCGCCTCTACGTCGGAGATCTCCGCGTCGTGCGGCAGGTTCACCGTCTTGCTGACCGCGTTATCGGTGAACTCCTGGAAGACGGCCTGCATCTTCACGTGCCACTCGGGTGATATCTCATGGGCGCTTACGAAGATGCGGGCCAGCGGCTCAGGTATCCCCTCCATCTCTCTGAGGCACCCCGCCTCGGCGATCTTTTCGATGAGGCCGTCGTCGGCAAGGCCGTACCGGGCGGCGCTCTTTAGAAAATCGGGGTGGACCTCGAGCAGCCTCTCCCCGTCCAGCACCCTTCGCTCGTAGGCGACCGCGAACAGCGGCTCGATGCCGCTCGAACACTGGGCGATGATGCTTATCGAGCCGGTCGGGGCGATGGTGGTGGTGGTCGCGTTCCGGAGCGGCCGGCTCCCGTCCTTCGCGTAGACGCTCTTGTCGAAGTTGGGGAACGGCCCGCGCTCCGCGGCGAGCGCCTCCGATGCCTCCCTCGCCACGCGAGACACGAAAGACATGACCTGCCGCGCAAGGTCGAGGCCCTCGTCCGAGTCGTAGGGGACCTCCAGTTTTACGAGCATGTCCGCGAAGCCCATCACGCCCAGCCCGATCTTCCTGTTCGCCCGTGTCATCTCGCCGATGCGCTCGAGGGGGTACTTGCTGACGTCAATAACGTTGTCCAGGAAATGGACCGCCTCGCGGACCACGTACTCGAGCCTGCTCCAGTCTATCGACGGCTGGCCGTCATCGGAGCGGACCATGCGGCCCAGGTTGATGCTGCCCAGGTTGCAGGACTCGTACGGCAGCAGCGGCTGCTCGCCGCAGGGGTTGGTGCTCTCTATCTCGCCGACGGCGGGCGTCGGGTTCTTCTCGTTCATGCGGTCGAGGAAGATGATGCCAGGCTCTCCGGTCGCCCATGCGGTGGCGGCGATGTCGTCGAACACCTCCCGCGCGTCAAGGGTGCCCGCCGCCAGGCCCGTGCTCGGGTTGACCAGGTCGTACTTGTCGCCGGCCTCGAGAGCCGTCATGAAGCTTCTCGTAAGCGCCACCGAGATGTTGAAGTTATTGAGCAGGTGGAACTCGTCCTTGGCGTGGATGAAGTCGAGGACGTCGGGGTGGTCTACCCGCAGCACGCCCATGTTGGCGCCTCGCCTGGTGCCCCCCTGCTTGACGGTTTCGGTGGCGGCGTCGAACACGGTCATGAAGGAGACGGGGCCCGAAGCGATGCCCTTGGTCGACTGGACGACGTCGTTGCGCGGCCGCAGCCTCGAGAAGCTGAAGCCGGTGCCGCCTCCGGACTTGTGTATGAGGGCCATGTTCTTGACCGCCTCGAAGATGGCCTCCATGCTGTCCTCCACCGGCAGCACGAAACACGCGGAAAGCTGCCCGAGCTCGCGCCCCGCGTTCATGAGGGTCGGGGAGTTGGGGAGGAACTCGCCTCCAGTCATCATCTCTACGAACGCCGCCTGCGAACGGCCCACCCCGGCAGCGCCGCGGAACGGCTCGTCCGCCCGGGCGACGGCGGCCGCCACCCTCTCGAACATCTCTGTCGGGGTCTCAGTGAGATGGCCTTCGGTGTCGCGCGCCAGATAGCGCCGCTCCAGTACTTTTATGGCATTCTCCGAGAGCATGAGTTTGTCAGGCACCGCTTCCTCCATGATCTTTGCCCGGGGTCGATTCCTTCGCTCGGGCGGCTCGCTTTCCTGCCGGCGGGAAAGCCAAGGATACTTCCGCGCGGCCGTCGCCGCAACCTGGCCGCGCGGTTTGCCGGACGATATCTTTCAATAAAAGTATAAACCTTCCCACCCACCCCAAGAACGGTTTTCGTCGGTCAGGTAGCCAGTCTGACCATGGCGCTCAACTCAAGTATTCATTTGGCTGCTTTTATGATATATATACGATGTTTTGCACACAGGCACCGGGTAGTGGAGGTGGTTTCAGATGGCAGCGTCATCGGAGAAATGCATTATCTCAGCGGCTCTTGCCGGCGCGGCGACCAGGAAAGAGCAGAACCCGAACGTCCCGTACACCAGGGACGAGTTCGTTGCGGAAGCCGTTAAGTGCTACGAGAACGGGGCCGCTATCGTCCACATCCACGCTCGAGACCCTGAGAGCGGCTTCCCCACGCCCGACATCGAGATACTCGGCAAGATCGTCGAAGGCATCCGGGCTGAGACCCCTCTCATCCTCAACCTGAGCACCGCCATCTCCCCGCTCGCCCAGAAGGAAGAGCGCATCGCCGTCATCGAGACCTACAAGCCGGAGATGGCGTCGCTCAACACCAACAGCATGAACTTCGCCGTAGGCGACTGGAAAGAGCACAAGATCCTCTTCGAGATGGTCTTCGAGAACACGTTCGACCAGCTCGTCTGGTACAACCGCGTGATGAGGGAGAACGGCACTAGGCCGGAGTTCGAGGTCTACGACATGGGTGGCCTCTACAACGTGCTGTTCATCAAGGAGCAGGACGTCTTCCAGGAGCCGCTTCACTTCCAGTTTGTCTTCGGAGTGCTCGGAGGCATGCCGTTCTCGACCCGCAACTACGGGCTCTTCATGGAGACCATCCCCGACGACGCGACCTTCAGCTCCTGCGGTGTGGGGCCTGCCTGCTTCGCCGGCGCCTACCACGCGGCGGTCAACGGCGGCCACATCAGGGTCGGCCTCGAGGACAACATCTGGATCAGCAAGGGCAAGCTCTCCGAGGGTTCCTGGGACCAGGTGAAAAAGGCCACCGAGATCGCCAAGATGGCCGACCGCACCATCGCGACCCCGGACGAGGCGCGCGAGATGCTCGGGTTGAAGAAGCCCTAGCGGGCAGGCTTCAACCTGACCAGACCGCGCATTGGCGCGTGAATCTTTGCACCGGTGGTGCGTCGAGATGTCCTTGCGAAATAAGCAGAAGATGCACCGCCGGTGAGAATAACGGAACAAGGAGGTCAAGATACCTTGTATGACGACCTGATAGGACTGAGCGAGGGCCAGGAGGAGCTGTTCTGCAACCCTGACGCTGATGAGGCGAGGGCTTACTTCAAGACCAAGACCAGGGGCCTCGTCAACAAAGTGATGACAGCCGAGGAAGCGGTGAAGACCATCATCAAAGATGGCGACTACCTCGCGGTCGGCGGCTTCGGCCACGTGCGCATCCCCACGGCTGTGCTCTACGAGGTCGTGAGGCAGGGCAAGAAGAACCTCGGCATGGCCGGCCACACCTCTATCTACGACAGCGACCTGCTGGCCTCCACCGGGCTCATGGACCGCTGCGACATCTCCTATGTCATCGGCTACGAGATCAGGGGCCTTTCGGCAAGCGCGCGCAGGGCTTTCCAGAGCAAGAGCATCCGCAAGACCGACTGGTCGAACGGCGCTCTGGCGTGGCGCTTCGCCGCCGGCGCCGCGGGGCTTTCGTTCATCCCCTCGCGGCAGATGCTGGGCACTGACACCTTCAAGCATTCCGCCGCAAAGACGGTCGAATGCCCGTTCACCGGGCAGAGGTACTGCGCGCTTCCCGCGCTCTACCCCGACGTCGCGATCATCCACGTGCACAACGCCGACACTTACGGCAACTGCCAGATAACCGACGGCATCCTCGTCTCGGACCCGTTCGTGGCGAGGGCGGCAAAGAAGGTCATCGTGTCCTGCGAGAGGCTCATCCCCCACGAGGAGATCCGGGCCAACCCGAAGGGCACCACCATCCCATACTACTGCGTGGACGCCGTGGTCGAGCAGCCTTACGGCAGCCACCCGGGCAACATGCCGGGCGAGTACTGGTTCGACGAGGACTACTTCAAGCTGTACCTCAACACGGTGAAGACCGTTGAGGGGACCGAGCAGTTCTACAAGGATTACATCTACGGCTCGAAGGACTTCGAGGAGTACCTGGACAAGGTCGGCGGATTCAAGAAGATGCGCGAGCTCCGGGCCATCGAGAAGGTCATCTACACCAACAACTGCTAGGAGGAGACTGCGATATGGCTGACTACAACCCCCTTGAGCTGCTGGTATGCATAGGGTCCAGGGTCATCGAGGATAACTCCACCGTCTTCGTGGGCACCGGCGTGCCGATGGCCGCGACCATGCTCGCCCAGAAGCTCCACTGCCCGAACGTGATCGCCATCTTCGAGGCCGGGTCGATGGCCCCTCAGATGCCGGGCCTGCCCATATCGGTGGGCGACTCCCGCACGTCCTACAAGGCGCTCATCGCGAGCACCATGAACGACGTGTTCGAGATGTGCCAGCGCGGCATGGTTGACTACACCTTCCTGGGCGGCGCCCAGATAGACATGTTCGGCAACCTCAACAGCACCCTCATCGGCGGCGAGGACTACCAGGCGCCGAAGGTCCGCTTCCCCGGCAGCGGCGGCGCGAACGACCTCGCAAGCCTCTGCTGGCGCACGGTCGTCATCACCCCGATGGACAACCGCCGATTCGTGGAGAAGGTCGATTTCATCACCTCCCCGGGATACCTGAGCGGCATAGGGGCCAGGGAGAAAGCGGGGCTCCCGAAGGATACGGGGCCCTTCAAGGTCGTGACTAACCTCTGCATCCTCGGTTATGATGATGACACCTGCAGGATGAGGATCGAGTCCCTGCACCCCGGCGTGACAGTCGAGGAAGTCCAGGAGAACTGCGCCTTCGAGCTCCTGAAGGCGAAGAAGCTCGAGACCACCGAGCCTCCGACCGCCGAGGAGCTCCGCATCCTGCGCGAGGATGTAGACCCGGACGGATACATTATTGGAAGGTAGATGACGATGAAAACAGACCCGATAATCGCTAAGGCGCTCGAGCGCGGACAGTCGGCGCTCTCCGAGCACGACTCCAAGCTCCTGATGGAAAAATACGGCGTCCCTATCGCCCCTGAGAAGCTCGCCTCCTCCGCCGACGAGTCGGTGGCGGCGGCCGGCGAGATCGGATACCCGGTCGTCCTCAAGGCGGAGGGCCCGGAGATCTCCCACAAGACCGAGCGCGAGCTGGTGGCTGTCGGCCTGAAGGACGAGGCGGACGTGCGCGAGGCGTACGACAGGATCATCGCCAACCTCGGCGATACTCCTCATGAGGGAGTCCTGGTCCAGAAGATGATCCGGGGCGAGAGAGAGCTCGTGATCGGGCTGGTGCGCGACCCGCAGTTCGGGCCCTGCGTCATGTTCGGCCTGGGCGGCATCTTCACCGAGATCCTCAAGGACACCTCCTTCAGGGTCGCCCCCATCACCGAGGACGACGCCCTCCAGATGATGGAAGACATCAAGGCGAAAGCCATACTCGGGCCGGTGAGGGGCAAGTCGCCTGCCGACAAAGCCCTGCTGGCCAAAGCCCTGGTGGGGCTGGGCACCATCGGCATCGAGCAGGACAACGTCGCCGAGATAGACGTGAACCCGCTCATCATCACCGGCGAGGGCGAGCCGGTCGCAGTAGACGCGCTGGTCGTCCTGACCAAACAATCCTGATCGTGAGCAGCGCTTCCCGGCCGGCCGCGCCGCGCAAACGCAGGCGCCTCAGCCGAGGCTGGATCGCCCTCATCACCGTCGTCGCGGTGCTCCTGGTGGTCTGGATCGCGAGCGAGATCGCCATCCCGCGTATTGCTGACTCCATCATCAAGAACGAGATACAGAAGAGATACCCCCAGGCGCAGGACGTCTCCGTCTCCGTTTCCGCGTTCCCCGCGATCCGCCTCGCCTTCAAGGATTACTCGAACCTGACGGTCAAGGTGAGCAACATCACCCTGGAGGGCGTTGCCTTCGACTCGATCGAGCTAGACAGCAAGAAGTGGCCGCTCGGCACTTTCGATGCCACCGTGGGCCCCGATGCGATATTGCAGTTCTTCTCCTCCACCCACTCGTACATCCTGCGCCCGACGCTCGACCTCTCGGGCGACCAGGTCCGGGTGAGCGGTCAGATGAACCTCGGGTTCGCCACTGTCGGCATCACCGCGGTGGGCGCCCTGGAGCCACGCGGAGGCAAGCAGGTCTACTTCAACCCCTCGAGCATCTCTGTGGCGGGAATACAATCGACCGGCGCCGCTCTGACCGTGATCAAACAGATCATGGCTTCGAACCCCGTCTTCACCATCCGCGAGGACCTGCCCTTCACGGTGACCGCTGTCACGGTCTCGGGAGGCAAGCTCGTCGTCAAGGGTGACGTGGACCTCGAGAAAGCGCTCAAGGTCAAGCTCTGATGCTGCCCCCTGTTTTGCCCCGGGGCCTTTCAATATAATAGTGGAGTCGTTTAGCCCGCACGGAGGAAGAAGTGCCTGAGAACAAAGCCGGCAACGTAGGGTCCGCATCGCACCTCGGCGAGAAGCAGGTGCCGAGGGATGCCCACTTTGTCTACGATTACACCAGGAGGCGCGTGCCTCTGCCGGTCGTGTCCTACATGGCCGTGGCGGACACGCCCCTCGAGAACCCCGGCCCGGAAAACCCCGCCAAGAAGGCTCTGGACACGCTTCGCGACCTGATAGAGCCCGCGGTCATCGCCGAGGAGGAGCTGAACAGCCCCTCTATGGAGAAGCTCATCAAGGAGAACCTGGCGAAGCTCAACACCGAGTTCTTCGAGACCCAGGTGGCCGAAGGTGAGGCGAAGCCACAGTCCTCGCTCACCATGGTGATAGCCGACGCGCGCCGCGCTTACATCGGGCACGTGGGCACCTCGAGGGTGTACCTCCTTCACGGGGGAAGGCTCTACGACCTGACGCCGACCGGTCTGATGCCGGTGGCCGGGTCGCCGGAGCCTCCGCCCGCCACGCCGGACTCCATGACGCTGTTCGGGGTAGGCCAGGAGCCAGCCGCCCCCGAGGGGCAGCCCACCGTGGCAGTGCCGCCGGTCGAGGGCACCTACCTGGGCGAGGCGGCCGAAGCCTCCATCGGATACAACGAGGTAGAGATCTCCCCGGGTGACATCCTGGTCCTGGTCACCGACGGCCTCTGGCGCACCGTAAGCGAGGAGGAGCTCGTCGAGAACCTCCTCTCCGCGATGAACGTGCAACGCAGCTCGAGCCAACTGGTCAGGCTCGCATTCAGCCGCGACTCCTCCGACAACGCGACCATGACCTCCTGGCAGTATATAGTCGGCCGCGAGGAAGAGGCTTTCGCCGAGCCGCGCGCGGCGGCCCGGGCGGCCTCGAGGGAGAATACCAAGACACGCGCGGCGGAGGGGGCGCTTGTAGCCCTGCTCGCCGTGGTGCTGGTCGGGATATTCGCGGTCGGGTTCGCTTTCGGCTGGCGCATCACTGACACTTTCCGCAAGCCTGCCAAGCAGAAGGCACAGAAGCAGGCCGCTGCCAAAGCCGCCCAGACAAAGAGCACTACTCCCCAGAGCAGCCAGCCGAAGGGCACCACACCCCAGACGACTCAACCCGTCGCGCCGGCTCCGCTGACCGCTGCGGTCAATACAGCAGGGGTCAGGATGCGCGCAACACCGAGCCCGCAGGGCGACATCGTCGGCATGCTGCTGAAAGGCGCGACAGTTACTATCATTTCAGAAGTCAAAGGAACAGACGGCAACACTTGGACCAAGTGCAGGGGGTCAGTGACTTCAAACGGGCAGACCATCGCGGGCGAAGGGTTCGTACGCAACGATTTTCTGGAGAAGTCCCAGCTGCCACCGCCCGCCACCACGCCGTCCGGAGGCTAGCGGCCGCGAAGCTCTCAGATAAAGATCCCCAGCACCGCTCCGAGGATCATGCCTGCCAGGAACACGCCGAATATTATCAGCAGCGCATACGCGAGCTTCTTCTTCACCTCGGGCTCCTGCTCGAGCAGCGGGAGCTGCAGCTCGAAGCCCGGTTGCTCGCCCGGGTTGACCCGCGCGACCTCGTTGCCGTAGAGGAAACCCGGTTGTGGCCTGTTTTCAGTGCTCATGTGTCAACAATTCCCGTTCAGTATTTCAAGTCCTCCAGGTCGGATGAAGTCAGGCCGAGGATGAAGCTCTCGACCAGGACACCCGCTGAGGATACCTTGTCCGCCGAAACGCTCGTGTACTGGTTGTCCGTGGTGAGCGAGCCGTCGGAATTGCACCACTCGACCCAGACCGCGGGGATCTGGGAGTTCTCGAACGGCATATTATCACTATCGGACGTCGATTTCATATAGGTGGCGGGCGTGTTCTTCCGGCGGGCGAACGTCTCGAGCTTGTCCTTGAGGCGCTGGAGGCCGGTGCCCTCCGTGCGTAAGGCGAGCGTGTCTCCCTGGCCCACGCTGTCGACCTCTATCATGCCCACGATGTCGCTCTTCTCGAGCGAGCCCATCAGGTCCACGAACCTCTTGGCCCCGACCAGCCTGACGTCAGGGTCCGTGCCGGTGGGCCGGTTCGCCCCGAAAAAGACGAACTGCACCGTCGGCTCGATGCGCCGCACCGAGAAGACCCGCGCGAGCTCGAGCACCGCCCCGACGCCCGACGCATCGTCGTCAGCGCCCTTGCTGTCCTGCGCGCTGTCGTAGTGGGCGCCGACGATTATCGTGTACGCCTCGTTGGTGCCCCGGCGGGTGCCCACTATGTTGCGCGAGCCGAAGCCGTCAGGCATCGAGAACGGCTGCTCCTCAACCGTGTAGCCGTACTCGCCCAGCCTGGCGACGATGTAGTCCGCCGCCCCGGACTCCTTCACCGACCCGGCCGGGCGGGGGCCGATCTGCTCCGACAAGGCGAAGACGTGGGTCATCGCCTGAGGAGCGGAGAACTGTCGAGTCGTGGGGCCGCGCTCGTCGGCCTTAGTGCCGGAGGTCTTCTTCGCGCCGGAGGAGCTTTTCTGTTTGGCCGGGGTGCTCGTGACCTTGCCGGTCTTAGGCTTGCCGAAGATGAGGTTGGCTCCCGTCCCGGCCGCCAGGCCCACCACCAGGACCACGACCACCAGGGCCGTTATGCGCCGGGCCCTGGTGCGCCGCGTGCGCACTTTCTCTAATCGGCTCTCGCCGTTGTTAGTCAAGATAATCACCTTGGGGCGGGTTTTGAGGTGAATATATCAGAAGGAGCGGCAGGCGTCACTTTCGGGCCACCACCGCGTCAGGCGGGCCGTCGGCGGCTCGCATGGCGGATAAGCCCCTCCTCTGGTCTAATATGTATTGAGCGGAAAGGAGCGCCGTGACGAGAGTGTTGATCGAGGAGTTCCCACACGCGCCGGGCGGCCACTGCGGCAGCACTTCCATGCGGGACCTGCTCAAGTTCTACGGCCACGAGTTCACCGAAGACATGGTTTTCGGGCTCGGGGCCGGAATAGATTTCATGTACGTGAGCGGCCCGTCGATCGAGCCGCCGGTCTACATCGGAGGCCGTTCGCCCGAGCTCGAGGCGTACCTGTGCCAGACGCTCGGGGTGGGTATGGAGCTCGTGACGGGCCTCGATGCCGAGTCCGGCTGGCTGGCGGTCAAGGAGCTCATGGACTCGGGCGTTCCCGTGCTGGTGCATGCCGACGTCTACTACCTCGACTACCTCCATGCCAAGAGGCACTTCAGCGCTCACCGCATCGTGCTGGTAGGTTACGACGACGCCAAGGGCATTGCATACGTCGCGGACAACGACCGGGACGAGATCCAGGAGTGCTCCCTCGAGAGCCTGGCCCGGGCGCGCTCTTCGACGGCGCTCCCCCGGCCCGCCGGGAACGCCTACTACCGCTTCGAGGTCCCGGACACCCTGGCGCCGCTCGCGGAGGCTGTCCCGCTCGCGATCGCCGAGGCCGTGAGGCACAATATCAGGCTTGCACCCGGAGAGGCCTCTTTCGACAGCGACGGATGGAAGGTCTCCCTCGGCGCCGAGGCACTGCGGGCCTTCGCGGATGGGATGCCCGGGTGGCCCGGCTCAATGACCGATGAGATGCTGACCCTGCTGTGCAAGAGCATCTACGTCAGCGCGGAGAAAGGCGGCACGGGCTACGGGGGCAACTTCAGGCGGATGTACGGCCGCTTCCTGATCGAAGCCGCTGAGTCGACCGGCAATAAAGCGCTTGCCGGTGTGGGCAGCGAATTCGTGGCCATCGGCGACTCCTGGTCGAAGGTGAGCTTCACCTTCAAAGACAACTCTTCAAACGGCGCCAGAGCGGTTGAGCTCGCCCATCCCGTGGCGCTCGAGATATCCGAGCGGGAGCCCGCGGCGTTCGAGGCGCTCGACAGCGCCAACAGGGGGTGGACGGCTCCATGAGCGCTGCGCAGGAAGGGCTGTTCGACCAGTCTTCCGAGTCGATGGAGGGGACGCCGCTCGCCGAGCGTATGCGCCCGCGCACCCTGGACGAGTTCGAGGGACAGGAAGAGATAGTGGGCCCCGGGCAGCCACTGCGGGTCGCTATCGAGGAGGACCAGATCTCCTCGATGATATTCTGGGGGCCGCCGGGGTCGGGCAAGACAACGCTTGCCAGGATCATGGCGAACGCCACGCAGTCCGAGTTCGTGAAGTTCAGCGCCGTGACCGCGGGTGTCCCTGAGCTGAGAAAGCTGATCGCGGAGGCGCGCGACAGGCGTAAGTTCAACGGCACGCGGACCATACTCTTCGTCGATGAGATCCACCGCTTCAACAAGGCCCAGCAGGACGCCTTCCTGCCCCACGTCGAGGACGGGACCATCATCCTTGTCGGCGCCACCACCGAGAACCCGTCCTTCGAGGTCATCTCTCCCCTGCTCTCGCGAGTGCGGGTCTACGTGCTCAAGCAGCTCGAGCCAGAGGGCCTCAAGAGGATCGTCATGCGCGCCCTCTCAGACGGGGAGCGCGGGCTCGGGCTGCTCGGCCTGGAGGTGGACCCCGCCGCGGTCGACACCATGGTAGGCATCGCCGACGGCGACGCGCGGATCGCACTGAACCTGCTCGAGCTCTCCGCGTTCATGGCCGGGGAACTCGACCAGAACCACGTCACCGTGGAGACCGTACTGAAGGTCGCACAGGAGAAGACCATCCTCTACGACAAGCAGGGCGAGGAGCACTTCAACCTTATCAGCGCGCTCCACAAGTCCCTGCGCGATTCGGACCCCGACGGCAGCCTCTACTGGCTGGGGCGGATGCTCGAGTCCGGCGAGGACCCGCTCTACATAGTCCGCAGGCTGATCCGTTTCGCGTCCGAGGACGTGGGCAACGCCGACCCGCGGGCGCTTCCCCTCTGTGTGGCCGCCATGCAGGCGTGCCACTTCGTCGGCATGCCCGAGTGCGACCTGGCACTCGCCCAGGCGGTCAGCTATCTCGCCACTGCCCCCAAGAGCAACGCGCTCTACGCTGGCTACGGAGAGGTCAAGGCCGATGTCCGCAAGTACGGCGCCCTTCCGGTCCCGCTCCATATCCGCAACGCTCCCACTCGGCTGATGAAAGACATAGGCTACGGGAAGGGTTACAAGTACGCCCACAAGTTCGAGGGCCACATCGTCGAGCAGGAGCACCTGCCCGAGAAGCTGAAGGGGCGCAAGTACTACCACCCTAGCGACCAGGGTTTTGAGAAGGAGATAGGCGTGAGGCTCGAGCGGTGGCGCTCTGAGCTCTCGAAGCGTCGCGGTGAAGACGAAGAGTGAGGCGCAGGAGGATAGATGGCTAACAGGATCTACGAGACGCAGAACCCGAAGACCGTGCGGCGAGCGCTCGATGCGGTCGGCGCGGCTTTCAAGCTGACGTGGCTGCCCGGCATGTCGCATCACCCCTGGCTCCGTCCTGACAAGACCGACATGCGCTGGCTGCCGATCAACCAGGACATAGAGATGCCCGAGAACGCGCCGATGCCGCTCGCGGTCCTCGACCGCCTGATAGAAGAGGCGTCCCACCGGGTCATCTACGACTACTGCGGTTGCAGGCTCGCCTACCGCTGCGAGCACTACCCCGTGGAGATAGGCTGCCTGCTCATGGGAGACTCCGCGATCGAGGGCAAGTCGCAGAAAAAGCGGGAGGTGGGCGTCGAGGAAGCCAAGGCGTTCGCCCGCAAGGCCGTGGACGCGGGACTGGTGCCCATCGTCGGCAAGGCGCGCATCGACAACGCGCTCTTCGGCATCAAGGACCACGGGAGGATGCTGACCACCTGCTTCTGCTGCGAGTGCTGCTGTATCACCCGTAACATACGCCACGTGCCTCTCGACAAGGTCGAGCCGCTCTTCCCGCCGCTGGAAGGCGTGACCATCGAGGTCACCGACGAGTGCAAGGGATGCGGCACCTGCGCAGAGCACTGCTACATCGAGGCAATCACCATCGTCGACAAGCGCGCTGTCATCGGCGCGTACTGCCGCGCCTGCGGCAGGTGCGCCACCGTCTGCCCCAAGGACGCCATCCGGGTGCGCCTCGACGACGCCGACTTCCTGGACAAGACCATCGATCGCATCCGTTCCTACGTCAAGTACGACTGAGGTAAATAAAAAGAGCCGCGCCATTCAGACGCGGCTCTCCTTGTTTCTACTCTACTTGCCCAGCAGGGCGCGCGAGATGACGACACGCTGGACCTGGTTGGTCCCCTCGTAGATCTGAGTGATCTTCGCGTCGCGCATCATGCGCTCCATCGGGTACTCCTTCATGTAACCGTAGCCGCCCATGAGCTGGAGGCAGTCGGTCGTGACCTTCATCGCGGTGTCGGTGGCGAAGCACTTGGCCATCGCCGAAAGGGCGCTGAAGCCGGGCTCCTCATTGTCGACCGCGCAGGCCGCGCGATAGACGAGCGAGCGGGCCGCCTCGACCTGCATGCCGAGGTCCGCGACCATGAACTGCAACCCCTGCAGAGCCGCGATGGGGCGTCCGAACTGCACGCGCTCTTTCATGTAGTTGATGGCGTAGTCGAGCGCGCCGGCCGCCACGCCCAGGCCCTGCGCCCCGATCGAGGAGCGGGTGCGGTCGAGCGTCATCATCGCGAGGTTAAAGCCCTTACCCTCTGAGAAGAGCAGGTTCTCGGCGGGCACTTCGCAGTCCTCGAAGATGAGCTCGGTGGTGGACGAGCCCCTGATGCCCATCTTGTCCTCGTGCTTGCCTATGCTGAAGCCGGGGAACGACTTCTCGACTATGAAAGCGGAGATGCCTCGGACCCCCTTCTCCGCGTCGGTCATCGCGAAGACCGAGAATATCTCGCCCGTGCCGCCGTTGGTGATGAAGCACTTGGCTCCGTTGAGGATGTACTTGTCACCCGACTTCACCGCCCGCGACTTCATCGAAGCGGCGTCGGACCCGGCCTCCGGCTCGGTCAGCCCGAAGCCGCAGAGCTTCTCGCCTGACGCGAGCTGAGGGAGGTACTTCTTCTTCTGCTCGTCGCTGCCGCCGAGCTTTATCGGGGTGGAGCCGAGCTCCTGGCACCCGAGGATCAGCGAAGTGTTGACACACACCTTCGCAAGCTCCTCTATCGCCACGCACAGTGTCAAGAGGTCGGCGCCCTCGCCGCCGTACTCCTCGGCGAACGGCAGGCCCATGAAGCCGTTCTCCTTCAGCTTCTCCACCATGTCCCAGGGAAACTCGCCGGAGGCGTCGATGTCGGCCGCGCGCGGCTCGACGACGTCCTTGGCGAACTGCCTGATCGACTCCTGGAACATCTTCTGCTCTTCGCTCAACTGAAACATTAGCCACCTCCGCTTGAATGCGCTTTCCTCGGGCGAGGAGCGCCCGCGTATATATACCCCTATTCCACTTTCACTATCACGGCGTCGCCCTGGCCGCCGCCCCCGCAGATGGCAGCGCCGCCGTAGCCGCCCCCGCGCCTGCGGAGTTCGTTGACGAGGCTCATGACGATGCGCGCGCCGCTGGCTCCGACAGGATGCCCGAGCGCGATGGCGCCGCCGTTCACGTTTATGTTCTCGGCCTTCTCGGGGTCGAGGCCCAGCATCTTGGCCGAGTGCCAGCAGACCGCCGCGAACGCCTCGTTTATCTCGTACAGGTCGACCTGATCGGGAGTCATGTCCAGCCTTGCCAGCGCTTTCTTGATCGAGTTCGCCGGCACCGTGGCGAGATAGGCGCACTTGTCGGCGACCATGCCGTGAGAAGCAATAGAGCCCAGTATGTCCAGGCCCAGCTCCTCGGCCTTTTTCCGCGAGGCCACCACGATCGCGGCCGCGCCGTCGTTTATGCCCGAGGCGTTGCCAGCGGTAACAGTGCCTTCCTTGCGGAACGCGGGGCGCAGCTTGGCAAGCGACTCCATAGTCGTCTCGGGCCGTATGTGCTCGTCCGCATCGAAAAGCTTTATCTCCTTCTTGACCTTGATCTCGTAGGGTACTATCTCCTCGGTGAACTTCCCCGCCTTCTGGGCGGCTGCCGAGCGCTCCTGGCTTCGGACAGACCAGAGGTCCTGCTCCTCGCGGGTCGTCCCGAACTCCTCGGCGACCATATCGGTGCCCTCGCCCATGTGCCAGTTGTTGACCGCGCACCAGAGGGCGTCGTGGATCATGCCGTCGATGAGGGTCCCGTTTCCCATGCGGTACCCGAAACGCCCCTTGGGGACGTAGTAGCACGCCTGGCTCATGCTCTCCATGCCGCCGGTGACGATGATGTCGGCGTCTCCGCAGCGGATTATCTGGTCGGCCATGACCAGCGAGCTGATGCTGGATATGCAGACCTTGTTGACGTTGAGGACAGGCAGCTCTACTGGAAAGCCGGCCTTGAGTGAAGCCTGCTTGGCCGGCATCTGTCCCACGCCGCCGGTGATGACCTGGCCCATTATCATGTACTCGAGCTGGTCCGGCGCCACTGTCGACCTCTCGACGGCCTCCTTCACCGCCGCCCCGCCGAGGTCTACGGCCGGCACGTCAGCGAGCGCCCCGCCGAGCCGCCCGAAGGCGGTGCGAGCCATTCCGACGATTACGGTATCCGACAAGTCAATCAACCTCCTCGTGTTAATGCGAGAGGCCCGGCATCAGAGGCCGAGCTCCCTTGATATGACTATCCTCTGGACCTCGCTGGTCCCTTCACCGATCTCCATTATCTTCGCGTCGCGGAAGTACCGGCAGACCGGGTAATCCTCGATGTAGCCGTACCCCCCGTGGATCTGGACTGCGTTGCTCGCGGCCCGCATGCATGTCTCGGAGGCGAACAGCTTCGCGAAAGCGGCCTCCTTGCGGTACGAGCGCCCCTGGTCGCACAGCCACGCGGCCTTCATGGTCGCGTTGTGCGCCAGCTCGATCTCCATCGCCATGTCCGCGCACTTGAAGCTCACCGCCTGGTACTGGCTTATCGGGCGGCCGAACGCGACGCGCTCCTTGGCGTACTTGACCGACTCCTCCAGGCACCCCTGCGCGAGGCCGACCGACAGCGCCGCCACGCCGATGCGCCCGCAGTCCAACGCCTTCAGGAAAGACTTGAAGCCCTCGCCGCGCCCGCCCAGGAGGTTCTCCTTCGGGACCCTGCAGTCCGAGAAGGAGAGCTCGTGGGTGTCGGAGGATTGCCAGCCCATCTTGCGGTACTTGGGCGCGACCGTGTATCCGAGGGTGCCGTTGGGCACGATGATGTTGCTGATCTCTTTCTTGCCGATCTCGTCGCCCGTCACGGCGGTGATGACCACCAGGAGCGAGATGTCGGTCCCCGAGTTGGTGATGAAGCACTTGGTGCCGTTGATGACCCACTCGTCGCCCTCCAGCACCGCGGTGGTCCTGGTGTTGCCGGCGTCGGACCCGGCCTCCGGCTCGGTGAGCCCGAAGGCGCCGAGGCCCGTCCCCTGAGCGAGCGGCACCAGCCACTTCTGCTTCTGGTCTTCGGTGCCGAACAGGAGTATCGGGCGTGCGGACAGCGAGGTGTGCGCCGCGATGGTGATGCCGAGACTCGCGGAGACCCTCGAGATCTCTTCTACCGCCACCGCGTAGGTCACTATGTCAGCGCCCGAGCCGCCGTACTCCTCAGGGATCGGCAGCCCGAAGAGCCCCATCTCGGCCATCTTGGCCTGGAGCGCGTAGGGGAACTCGCCCTTCTCGTCGAGCTCTTCCGCCACCGGCGCGATCTCGTTGTCGGCGAACTCCCGGACCATCTGCTTGAACATCACTTGGTCTTCGGTCAGGTCAAAATCCATGCGTGTCTCCTTGGGGTATGCTGCTCAGACGAAACTGGGCGGGCACCGGCCAGCCGATTTCAAAACCTATCATAGGGCGCATCAAACTTCAATCTGGACGGCGACCGCCCCGGGCGACTGAAGGACAGGCGCTAAAGTGAGAAGAAATAACACACGAAAAATATATGAAGCTGGTTGTTGCTTGACCTCCGATGATGTTGCAGGTGCATCGCGATCTATCATCCACCGTATATGGTTCTTTACGGGATCAAGGTCAGAGAAGGGAATCTGAAGTGAATTGTTTGCGTTGCGGCAATGACATCCCCGAGGGGAGCCAGTCGTGCCCGGGCTGCGGCCTGAAGCTGAAGGCCGCTCCCGTGCCAGCAGTACCGCAAGGGGTGCCACCTGTGCTTGGCCAGCCCACTGCCGGACAGCCGGCGCAGGCGTACCCTCCCGCTCAGGGGACAGGTGGCCCGGTTGCACCGGCCATTGGAGGCTACCCTCCTGCCCCGCCCGAGGGCTACATCCGCCCTCAACCAGGCGGCTATCCTCCGCAGGCTCCCGGCGGTTTTCAGCCTCAGGGCCCGCCTCCGGGAGTCCCGCCTTTCCAACAGGGGCCGGGCATGCCGCCGGGCGCCCAGCCGGGGCCGTACTACCAGTCGCCGGGTGAGATCCCGCCTCCGCCGCCGGGACCCTACGTATCCCCCGGCGAGGTCGGGCTCCCCGGCCAGTATCCTGCCTACGGGCCCGGCGTGAACCAGTACGGGCAGGCGCAGGCTGCCCGCCCGCGCGAGGGGCTGCCCCGCGCGCTCATCGCTTTCATCCTCATCGGGGTCCTGGTGATAGCGGGCGCGGCCGCCTCGTACTTCATGATCCTCAAGAAACACGAGCCCAGCGCGCCGGAGGCCGCAGTGCTCAAGTACTTCGAGGTCCTCCCTACGGGAGACATCGCCGCGATCAAAGCCATGTTCGCGCCTGACGCGCAACCGAGCGACGAGAACCTCTCCTACATCCAGAAGGCGCTCAAGCTGGCGCCGGGGGTCAAGTATGAGGACGTCAAGCTGGCGACGGTCTCGGAGACCGCGACCGCCGCGACCGTCCAGCTTAAAGATTTCACCGTGGCGGTCACAATGGGAGGCCAGACCGTCAGGCAGAACCTCTCGACCTTCCTCGGCGGCGCGAAGGTCGTGATCAACCTGAAGTATGAGAACGGGCAGTGGTTGCTCGTCGCCAACAAGGGCGCGCTTCCGAACATCTCGAACTTCCCGGGCAGTCCCTGAGAAGCTTGGGGCTTGCGGCCTCAGGGGAGTGACAGGGGAGCGAAGCTCAACAGCAGCCGCTTCTGGCCGACCGATGGGAAGTCGACGGTTACCTCCACGTCATTTTCCAGGTCCTTGAGGGAGGCCACCACTCCCCGGCCCCACTTCGCGTGGACGACCGTATCGCCGGGCGCGACCGAGATCGCCGGCCCTCCCCGTTCGAAGTCCCCCGCCTCGAAGGCGACCTCCGCCTCCTCGATGAGCTCGTCGGGTATCTCCCGCAGGAAACGCGACACGGGGTTGGCGTTCAGCCCTCCCCACAGGCTCCTGGTACCGGCGTGGGTCAGGTAGAGGAGCTCGCGGGCGCGGGTCATTCCCACGTAACAGAGGCGGCGCTCCTCCTCCAGGTCGTCGAGGTCCTCCATCGACCTGATGTGCGGGAACACGCCTTCCTCCATCCCCACCATCATCACCACCGGGTACTCCAGCCCCTTGGCGTTGTGCAGTGTCATCAGCGAGACGTAGCCGGCCGAGGTGTCGAGGTCGTCGGTATCGCTCACCAGGGCGACCCGCTCCAGGAACTCCTCCAGGCTCGCGGCGCCGTACTCCGAACGGAAATCGGCGACCACGCCGTGCAGCTCCTTCAGGTTCTCGACGCGGCTCTCGGCCTCGAGGGTGTGCTGGGCCGCCAGGTCCGCCATGTAGCCGGTGGCACCCCAGACCTCCTCCAGGACCTCATCGATGTCGTGGTCCGCGGCGTACGCTGCGAGCCGGTCGATGATCTGGAGGAAAGAGTCGAGGCACTTGACCGCGCGCTTTGAGAGCCCGGGCGCGTGCTCCGCGTCGCGCAGCGCGTCCATCAGGCTCACCCCGTTCCGGATGGCATACTCGTCAAGCGACGCGATGGTGGTCTTGCCGATGCCGCGAGCCGGGACGTTGATGATGCGGCGCAGGGAGACCTCGTCCCTCGGGTTCACCAGCACCCGCAGGTAGGCGATGATGTCCTTGATCTCGGCGCGGTCGTAGAAGCGCGTCCCCCCGAAGACCTTGTACGGCATCCCGAGCCGGATGAGCTGCTCCTCCAGCACGCGCGACTGGGCGTGGGTGCGGTAGAACACCGCCGCGTCGCTGTAGCTTCGGCCCTCGGAGTGAAGACGCTCGACTTCCGCCGCCGCGAACATCGCCTCACCGTGTTCGTCGGGCGCCATGTGGTAGCGCACTTTCTCGCCCGGCGGGTTGGAGGTCCACAGCGTCTTGGGCTTGCGGCCGGTGTTGTTGCGCACCACGCCCCCCGCGGCGTCGAGTATCTGCGACGTCGAGCGGTAGTTCTGCTCCAGCTTGACCACGCGCGCGTCGGGGTAGTCCTTCTCGAACTCCAGGATGTTGCGTATGTCCGCGCCCCGCCACGAGTAGATGCCCTGGTCGTCGTCCCCGACGACGCAGAGGTTCCGGTGCTCCTCGGCAAGCATCTTGACGAGGTAATACTGAACGACGTTGGTGTCCTGGTACTCGTCGACCAGTACGTGCCTGTAGCGCTCGCGGTACCTGGCGAGGACCGCCGGGTAGAGCTCCAGAAGGTTCACCATCACCAGCAGCAGGTCGTCGAAGTCGAGCGCGTCGTTCTGGCGCAGCCGCTCCTGGTAGCGCTTGTACACCTGCCAGGCGACCTCCATGAAGAAGTCCCCCTCGACGCGATCGCCGAAGCACTCCTCGTCTATCATCTCGTTCTTGGCCTGGCTGATGACCGCCTTTAACGCGCGCGGGTGGTAGCTCTTCTTGTCGAGGCCCAGGTCCTGAACGCACTGGGTGATGAGCCTCACCGAATCGATCTCGTCATAGATCGAGAAGTTGGAAGTGTATCCGAGCGGCGCGATCTCGCGGCGCAGGATGCGCGCGCAGGACGAGTGGAAAGTCCCGACCATCATGTCGCGCGCGGGTATGCCGACCAGCCGGCCGACGCGCTCCTTCATCTCGCCCGCCGCCTTGTTGGTGAATGTCAGGGCGAGGATGTCCCAGGGGCTCACGGAGCAGTCGTGGACGAGGTGCGCGATCCTGTAGGTGAGGACGCGGGTCTTGCCGCTGCCGGCGCCCGCGATTATCAGGAGCGGCCCTCCCATGTACTCGACCGCCTCGCGCTGGGGCGGGTTGAGGTCGTCGAGGTAGGATGTCCTGCTGCCGGAGGAGGTCATGGGGCCGGGCCTATTCCCATTCTATGGTGCTCGGGGGCTTGCTCGAGATATCGTAGGCTACCCTGTTGACGCCTTTCACCTCGTTGATCACCCTGCTCGATATCCGCTCGAGCACCTCGTGGGGTATGCGCGCCCAGTCGGCGGTCATGGCGTCCTCAGAGGTGACGGCGCGCAGCACGATCGGGTAGGCGTAGGTGCGCCCGTCCCCCATCACGCCGACGGACTTTATGCAGGGCAGCACGGCGAAAGACTGCCATATCTCCCTGTACAGGTTCGCTCGCTTGATCTCCTCGAGGACGATGGCGTCCGCGCGGCGCAGTATGTCCAGGCGCTCAGCGGTGACCTCGCCGATGATGCGCACCGCGAGCCCCGGGCCGGGGAACGGCTGGCGCCAGACTATCTCCTCGGGGAGGCCGAGCTCTTCTCCCACCGCCCGCACCTCGTCCTTGAACAGGGCGCGCAGCGGCTCGATGAGCTCGAAGTCCATGTCGTCGGGAAGTCCGCCCACGTTGTGGTGTGACTTGATGCGCGCGGCGTCCTTGGTGCCGCTCTCGATGATGTCGGGGTAGAGCGTGCCCTGGACCAGGAACTTGGTGTCCTCGAGCTCGCGCGCGACCTCCTCGAAGACCCTGATGAACTCGTGGCCGATGGTCTTGCGCTTCACCTCGGGGTCGGTCACCCCTTCCAGCTTGGCGAGGAACCGCTCGGCCGCGTCCACGTGGATCAGCTTCATCTTGTGATGGCGCCCGAACGTCTCGACCACCTCTTCGGCCTCTCTCATGCGCATCATCCCGGTATCCACGAACACGCAGGTCAACTGGTCACCCAGCGCCTTGTGCACGAGCACAGCGGCGACCGAAGAGTCGACCCCGCCGGAGAGACCGCAGATTATCTTCTCTTTGCCGACGCGGGCCCTGATCTCGGCTACCGAGTCCTCGATGACGGAGGACATCGTCCAGGTCGGGAGGCAGTCGCACCCGTGATAGAGGAAGTTCTTGAGGATGTCCATGCCCGCCGGAGTGTGCACCACCTCCGGGTGGAACTGCACCCCGAAGAGGCGTCGCTCGACCGACTCCATCGCCGCGACCGGCGACACCGCCGTGTGCGCGAGCACCTTGAAGCCCGGGGGCGCCGCCGTCACGGTGTCGCCGTGGCTCATCCAGACCGTCTGCTCGAGCGGGAGGTCATCCAGCAGCACGCCCTCTTCCTGCACCACCAGGTCGGTCTTGCCGTACTCGCGGATGCCGGTCGGCTCGACCGTGCCCCCCAGGGTGCGGGCCATCAGTTGCATGCCGTAGCAGATCCCGAGGACAGGTATACCGAGGTCGAAAAGCGCGGGGTCGATGGTCGGCGCCCCTTCCTCGTAGACGCTCATCGGCCCGCCCGAGAGTATGAGCCCGCTCGGGGCCATCTCCTTTATCCTCTCCACCGGGGTCTCGTGGGGGATTATCTCGCTGTATACTTTGCACTCCCGCACCCGGCGCGCGATCAACTGGGCGTACTGCGCCCCGTAGTCCACGACGAGCACAGAGTAATCATGCCTGGTAGTCAAAATAGACCTCCGCCATCGGTTGTGGAGCCTCGCGGCGTCACTTGCCCATCCCCACGCCTTCGCTGCGCTGGATGGACTTGCCCTCCGTCTGCAGCGACGGGGCGACCATCACCTCGGCCCGCTGGAACTCCTTGATGGTGGCATACCCGCAGGTCGCCATCGACATGCGCAGGCCGCCGAAGAGGTTGAAGGTGCCGTCGTTCTCGTGTGCCGGGCCCTTGAGGATCTCCTCCAGGCCCGCCGCCTGCCCGACGTGGACCCGGGTGCCCCTGGGGAGCTCCGGGTGGAAGGTCGCCATGCCCCAGTGGTATCCGCGGCCCGGCGCCTCCTTGGCCCGTGCGATCGGGGCTCCGATCATCACCGCGTCCGCTCCGCATGCCACGCACTTGGCGATGTCGCCTCCCGTCCTTATGCCCCCATCGGCTATCACGTTGACGTAGCGCCCGGTCTCCTCCATCAGGCGCGCACGAGCCGCCGCCGCATCCGCCAGCGCCGTCGCCTGGGGCACCCCGATGCCCAGGACGCCGCGGGTGGTACAGGCGTGACCGGGCCCGACCCCGATGAGAACGCCGACCGCGCCCGTCCTCATCAGGTGGAGCGAGGTGTGGTACGACGCGCAGCCGCCTACGATGACCGGCACGTCCATCTCTGAGATGAACTTGTACATGTCGAGAGGCTCTCGGGTGTTGCTCAGGTGCTCGGCGCTCACCACCGTGCCCTGGATTATGAGTATGTCCAACCCCGCTTCCAGAGCGTAAGGGCAGAGCTGCTCGACCCTGGGCGGGGTGAGCGAAGCGGCTGTGACCACTCCGGACTTCTTGATCTCTTCGACGCGCCTGGAGATGAGCTCGGGCTTGACGGGCTCCTGGTAGAGCCGCTGGATACCCCGCGTCGCTTCCTCTTTCGTCAGTGAGGCGATCTCCTCGAGGACCGGGTCCGGGTCCTCGTAGCGCGTCTGAAGCCCCTCGAGGTTCAGGACCCCCAGGCCTCCCAGCCTGCCGACGGCAATAGCCATCGCCGGGTCGACCACTCCGTCCATGGCGGAGGCGAGAAACGGAAGCTCGAAGCGGTACGGGCCGAGCTGCCAGGAGAGGTCGATGTCCTCAGGGTCGCGGGTCCGGCGCGAGGGCACTATTGCGATGTCATCGAGGCCGTAAGCTCTCCGTCCGGATTTTCCCATGCCGATTTCGACTTCCAAAATACCTCCATAGCGGGTTCGGGGGGTTACGTTTTACATATTTAATCATGTAGCGCGGACAGGGTAAAGGAGATGGCTCAAGCAGAGGCGGCTCTCAAGGACCGCCGGGCTAAACTTCTTGGGGTCAGACCCTTTTTTGTTTAGTCGAAACGGTCAGTAGCATGCACGCCGCACACCCGCGCTCCGCCAGAGCGGGGCCATAAAGCCTGGCGAGGGGTGCCTTCTTCCGCGCACGTTGAGTCTTCGACGCTATGTGACATCCGATTGGACCGCACAGACACGCGCTCCGCCAAAGCAGGACAACAAAGTGTGGCGAGGGGTGCCTTCTTCCGCGGACGTTGAGTCCTCGAAGGGGAGCGGAAGGAGGCACCCCGAGCTCCCTCGAAGGGGAGCGGAAGGAGGCACCCCGAGCTCAACGCACGCGGGTCAGCAACATGGCCACCTTGCCGTTTCCGCCCTTCGGATAGCTCGCGATGACCTCCAGAGGCCAGTCCGGGGGGAACTCGCCGATGCCGTTGATGACACAGAAAGTGCCGCTCGGGGCAGTCTGAAGCGCCTGCGGACAGCTCTCCATGTTCTCGATCGTCACGGGAACGATCTCGACGTTGGCGTTGCCGTAGAGGTAGGCGTTGATGGCGTCCGCCGGGAAAGACGCGCCGCCGGCGCCGGGGGCGCCGATAGCCACCACCTTGATCGGACCCTTGCGGCTCTCCCCTTCGAGGTACGCTGCGATCTCGGCGGTGCCATAGCCCGCTGGCCACTGCGCGACGAACGCGTCCCGGTCCTCCTGGGGCAGGCTCGCCTTGACAGGATTGCTGGTGATCCTTACGACCTGGACCGCCGCGGGCACAGCAATGAGGGACACGAGCACGATGAACGCAAGGCCGGGCGCGACGCAGCTCCCCCGGGAACCCAGGCGTCTTCGCTCCAGCACCCATTCGGCGACCGTCAGCACGCCGTATCCCGCCCCGATCAGGAGCGGCGGGAGCAGGATGAGGAAGAACCTGGTGAAATGGAAGAGCGCGACGAGCGATTCGAAGAGGCCGGCGATCCCGAACCACGCCAGCAGGAACCAGGCCGGCCGCCATCTCCTGACTATGCCCATCAGCAGCCCGCCGAAGCACATCACCAGGAATGCCGGGGTCAGGTAGACGAACAGCACCCTGAAGACGGCCCTGGTGTTTCCGGGGAGCATCAGCAGCGGGCTGCCGAGAAGCTCGGTGAAGGTAAGGGTGCGGGTCTTCTCGAGGTCGGCAATGAAATGGAAGCCGGGCGCCAGCCTGAGCAGGCTGAACATGGAATAAGCCACCAGGCAGGATACGGCCACCGCGAGCAGCCACAGCAGGAGGGGCCGGTACCTGCCGGGCACGCCCCGCGGGCTCCGCTTGACCAGGTACGCGAACGGGATGATCGGGAACAGCAACAGGGCGGTGCTCTTGGTCAGCAGCGCGAGCCCGCTCGCTACGGCTGTCCCGATCAGGTAGAACAGTTTTCCCGACGTCCTCGCTTTGACAGCGAAGAAGAGAGCCCAGGTAAAGAAGGTCAGCAGCAGGCCTTCGGCAAGCGCCAGCCTGTCATACCACAGCGCGAACGGGCAGATCACGTAGAGAAATGCCGACAGGACGCCGAGACGGTTTCCGTGGAGCTCCCTGCCGAGCAGGAAGACGCCCAGCGTCGTGAACGCGCCGAAGACGATAGTGGAGACTCGCCCGGCGACCAGCGGGTCCTTGATCATCTGGATGAACGGCACCATCGCCAGCGGGTGCAGAGGGGGCTTTCCGTCGGTGAGCGAGACGAGGAAGTTCCCGCTGTGGGCCGCCATCTGGCCCCAGCGGATGTAGATGCCCTCGTCGCAGAACATGGGCAGGCTCTTCAGGTGATAGAGCCGTGTAGCGAAATAGAGGGCGAAGACCGCGAGGAGAGTGAGTGCTGCCCGATGCCGCCTGAGGAACAAGACGGCCCTGGA
>DAIUEJ010000009.1:0-65503 GCA_036845225.1 Candidatus Anoxymicrobiaceae bacterium
CCCCCAGCTCAGAAACAAGCTGTTGCCCCGCCCGCCGCGAAGAAAGCCGCGGCTCTGGCAACACGCTTTTCGGCCGGGGCCGCCGGCTTCTCGGCTTTCTTCGCGGCGGGTTTCTTGGCGGCTGCCTTCTCGGCCTTCTTTGCCGCAGGCTTCCTGGCAGCCGGCTTCTCGGCTTTCTTCGCGGCGGGTTTCTTGGCGGCTGCCTTCTTTGCTACCGGTTTCTTGGCGGCTGCCTTCTTTGCTACCGGTTTCTTGGCGACCGGTTTCTTGGCGGCCGGCTTCTTGGCCGCCTTCTTCTTCTTGGGCTTCTCGATCTTCACCAGCTCGCGACCGAACGACCCCCTGACCTTGTTCGCGTCCTCCTGGGACACTGAAGAGAGGTTGGTCGGAGCGGGAATCTCCAGCTTTCGCAGCCTGTCGGAGACCTCCCGGTTCGACTTCCTTAATTCAGTTGCAAGCTCGTGAACTCTTATTGTCTTGGCCAACTTTACCTGCTCTCCCTGGAAAGCAGCTCTATCCTTTCATAGACCTCTTCAGGGACTTTCGCGTGCAGGGCCCTGTCAATGCCGCCCTTCTCGCGCGCTCTGAGGCGGCACGCTTCCTCGCTGCAGACGTACGCGCCGCGCCCCTGTAACTTAACATCACCCCGCGTGACCCTCCAACCTCCTGAATCGCCCACCCGGATCAGCTCGCTCTTTGGCCTGACGGCGCCGCAGGCGACACATTTCCTCATGGGACATGCCAAATCAGGCGCCTTCTTCTCCGTCTCCTTCGGCGGGTCCCTCAACGCCATCCGGCTCGGCCGCCTCCTGGGCGGCTTCGGCCACAGCGGCTGCTACCTCGCTATCGGCGACCGGGGCCTCGAGCACTTCGATGAGCTCCTCTTCGCCTTCGGTCAACGGCTCGAGACTCGCGGCCTCGTCCGCCTCGGCCTCTTCGACGGCTTCGACTAGTTCCTCAACCTCTTCAACGACCTCGATGGCCTCAGCCTCTTCGACGGCCTCGACCAGTTCCTCGGCCTCTTCGGCCCCTTCAGGCGCCGCGGCCGCCGCGGCCTCCTCGAGGGGGGTCACCTCTTCTACCGTCACCGTTCCGGCCTCGATCATCTCACCCATCTTCTGGTGAGCGGGCATGCCGCAGAAGTCGGAGCCCGGCTTCGCCTTGTTCTTGCATCGGCGGCCCGAGGACGTGATGGCCCGGCACTGCCTGCAGTCATCGTCCGTCTGGCCCGCAAGCTCTCTCTCGGCCCTGATCGCCGCCGCCTCCATCGCCTGAGACTCGGAGAGTATGTCGATCCTCCAGCCGGTCAGCTTGGCCGCCAGCCTCGCGTTCTGGCCTTCCTTGCCGATGGCAAGAGAAAGCTGGTTGTCCGGGACTATCACCTCGGCGGTGAGGTTGTCCGGGTCCACGATCACCTCTTTGACCTTGGCCGGGCTTATAGCGTTGGCGACGAACTGGGCAGGGTCTTCTTTCCATTCGACGATGTCGACCTTCTCGCCGCGTAGCTCGCTCACGATCATCCGCACCCTGGACCCCTTGGCGCCCACGCAGGCGCCGACGGGGTCGACGTTGCTGTCATTTGACGCCACGGCAACCTTGGAGCGCTGTCCGCCCTCCCTGGCGACCGCCTTTATCTCGACCAGCCCCTCGTAGATCTCCGGGACCTCGAGTTCGAACAGCCGCTTGAGCAAGCCCGGGTGAGTGCGGGAGACCATGATCTGCGGCCCCTTGGTGGTCCGCCTCACGTCCACTATGTAAGTCTTGATCCTCGCCCCGTGCTCGTACCTCTCTCCTCGCACCTGCTCACTCGGCGGCAGCAGCGCCTCGACCTTGCCCAGGTCGACAAGCGTGTAACGCTGGTCGCTCTGCTGCACAATGCCGGTGACTATGTCGCCTTCGCGTCCGTGATACTCGTCGAACATGAGCTCGCGCTCAGCCTCCCGGATGCGCTGTATGATGACCTGCTTGGCGGTCTGCGCCGCGATGCGGCCGAAGTTCTCGGGGGTCACCTCCACCTCTTCAGGCTCGCCCGCCTCGTTGGGGCGTGTCTCGAAGACGCTGATTTCGCCGCTCTCCTCGTCTATGTCTATCCTGGCGTCGATCTCTTCCTCTTCCTCGCCGGCGCAGTAGTTCTTCTTGTAAGACGTCAGGAGCGCGTCCTTGAGAGCATCAAGGACCGTCTCGACGCCCAGGCCCTTCTCGCGCTCGATCTGTTTCAACGCGTCCATCAATTTGAACTTCACTTCTAACACTTCCTGGTTGCCGCTACCACGGCAGCTCGGGGTCCAGGCGGGCAGACGCTATTGCCTCGTATTTGAGGTCCATCTGCTCTGCGCCGAGGTCCAGCTTGACCGATTCCTCCCCGGCATCCCTCACGATGCCCCTGAAGCTCCGGCGGCCCTCGTACGGCTGCCGCAGGTTCACCTTCACGCGCTTCCCGACGCTTCTCGCGAAATCCGCGGGCCTCTTGAGAGGCCTGTCGAGGCCGGGGCTCATGACCTCCAGTACGTACGGCCCCGGAACCACGTCCTCCCGGTCCAGCACCTGGGCGATCATATCGCTTGCCGACGCGCAGTCCTCGAGCGTCACCCCGCCTCGGGAGTCCACGGAAATCCGCAAAAAAGTGCGACCCCTATCCCTGGTGATGCCGACGTCCACGACCTCCAGCGATAAACCTCGCATCAGGTCTCCGGTCGCCTCGACCACCCTGTCGTAAAGGTCGCCGCCCTTCACGGTGCTCCCTCCCGGAAGGCGCTACGGTAAATAAAAAGTGGGCAACCTCGCCCACTCAAAAAGAGCGCTTTCACAATTCATAATTAGGTTAGCACAAAGAGGGCTTTCACGCAACGTCGCGGAGCGTGCCGCGGGACTGTTTCTGGCAGGCGGATATCAGCCGAAAAGGGCTACTTTCAGCATCAGGCTGGAGGGCGCGGTGGAGGGCGTGGTAGTGGTCGTCGTCGACGGGGCCAGCATCCAGACCAGGAGCAGTGTGGTGACGGCGAAGACGATGCCCAGTACTATCGTTATGCGGTCCAGGTTCTTCTCGACGATGGAGGACCCCGAGAACAGGCTGGCGCTCGAGCCTCCCAGCACGCTCGCGAGCCCTCCGCCTTTCCCCGAGTGCAGCAGGACAGACACTATCAGCGCGGCGGACACGGTTATGTGGATTATCAGAACGATTACCTTAAATACGCCCATAACATGTGATTGTAGGGTTAAGGCCCGGCGCGCGCAACCGGAACGAACAACGAGCGGCCGGTCATCTCGCGCGGCTGCGGCAGCCCTATCTCCTCCAGCACCGTAGGCGCGATGTCCCCCAGCGAGCCCCCTGACCGCAGTGCGCGCTTCTCCGGCGTCACGTTTATGAACGGGACGGGCGAAGTGGAGTGGGCAGTGCAGACGTGGTGGTGCTCGAGCATCTGGTCCGCGTTCCCGTGGTCGGCCGTGATAAAGCCGGCGCCGCCGGCCTCGAGGACCGCGTCGAGTACTTTCCCCACGCAGGCGTCCACGGTCTCGACCGCTTTCACGGCGGCGTCCATGAAGCCGGTGTGCCCCACCATGTCGCAGTTGGCGAAATTGAGGACGATGAAGTCGTAGGCGCCGCCGCGCACGCGCCGCACCGCCTCCTCAGCGACCTCGGCCGCGCTCATCTCGGGCTTCATGTCGTAGGTCGCCACCTTCGGCGAAGGGATCAGCACCCTGTCCTCCCCCGGCTTGGGCTCCTCGATACCGCCGTTGAAAAAGTAGGTCACGTGAGCGTACTTCTCGGTTTCCGCTATGTGGAGCTGGGTCTTGTGGTTGGCGGCGAGGACGTCGGCGAGGGTCATCTTCACCTTCTCTGGCGGGAAGGCGACGACCACGCCGTACTGGTCGTCGTACTCGGTCATGGTCACCAGGTAAGGAAAGACTGCTTCCCCCCTGTCGAACCTGTCAAAGCTCTTCTCGATGAGAGCCTCCGTGAGCTGCCTCGGCCGGTCCGGCCGGAAGTTGAAGAAGATCACCGAGTCCAACGGCGCCATGGGCACACGCTCTCCGACCACCCTGGGGAGGAGGAACTCGTCGTCCTTGCCCTCGCTGTAGGAATCGTTGACGGCGTCCACCCCGGTGGCGACGGACGTCCCCTCCGCGTGGACGATGGCATCGTAGGACAGCCTTGTGCGCTCCCACCTGTTATCGCGGTCCATCGCGTAGTAGCGCCCGGCGATGGTGCGGATCTTTCCCACCCCGTCAGTGGCGTATGCGTCCAGCTCTTCGACGTACTTGAGGGCGCTCCGGGGCGGCACGTCCCTGCCGTCCAGGAAAGCATGGGTGACCACCCGGCTGAGCCCGGCGTCGCGCGCCATGTCGATAAGCGCGAACAGGTGCCTGATGTGACTGTGGACCCCGCCGTCGGACAGCAGGCCCAGCAGGTGGAGCGTCCCGCCTGTCTCTTTCGCGCGTTCGATGGCGCTCCGCAGTGCCTTGTTCCTGAAGAAAGAGCCGTCGTCGATCGCGTAATTGATGCGCTGGTAATCCTGGAGGACCAGCCGTCCGGCCCCGATATTGAGGTGCCCCACCTCGGAGTTGCCCATCTGTCCCGCGGGGAGCCCTACCGCCTCGCCCGACGAGCCCAGCTCGGTCGTGGGGTATTCGTGCATCAACCGGTCCATGACCGGGGTGGAGGCGAGGGCGATCGCGCTGGTGTCGTCGCGCGGCCCCACCCCCCAGCCGTCCAGGATCATGAGGATGAACGGCCGCGGGACCGTCAATTAAACCTCACCAGTCGCGCAAAATCGCCGGGCTTGAGGCTGGCGCCGCCGACCAGCGCGCCGTCGATGTTGGGCATGGACATCAGCTCGTCGACATTGGACGGGCTGACGCTGCCGCCGTACTGGATGCGCAGGCCGTCGGCGAGGCCCCTGTCGTAGATGTCGGCCACTGTCTCCCTGATCAGCGAGCAGACCTCGTCGGCGTCCTCGGAGGTCGCCGCCATGCCGGTCCCGATGGCCCAGATCGGCTCGTAGGCGATGATGACGTGGGAGGCCTCGGCGTTCGGGATCTCGAAGAGCCCGCATTTGACCTGGTTGGTCACGATGTTGCCGGTCTCGCCCGCCTCGCGCTGCTTGAGGGTCTCGCCGCAGCACATGATCGGGGTGAGGCCGTGGGCGATCGCGGAAGATACCTTGCGGTTGACCCCCTGGTCCGTCTCCCCGAAAAGCTGCCTGCGCTCGGAGTGCCCTATGATCACGTACTGGACTCCGAAGTCCAGAAGCATCGTGGGCGAGACCTCGCCGGTGTATGCCCCCGACTCCTCCCAGTGCATGTTCTGGGCCCCCAGCCCGAGCTTCATGTCGCCGTCGCGTATCGCGGAGGCTACCGCCGGTATGTCAACGAACGGCGGGCAGACCACGGCATCGACCGCGTCGTAGCCGTCGATCTCTTTGTAGAGGTCGTTCACCAGCGCGACTGCCTGGCTGCTCGTGAGGTTCATCTTCCAGTTCCCGGCGATGACAGGTTTTCTCAAGGCGGCCTCCATTCTCGTTCCGGCTACTTGTCGTTGAGGGCCTCGACTGCGGGCAGCTTCTTCCCCTCCAGCAGGCGCATGGCGGCGCCGCCACCGGTGGACACGAAGTCCATCTTGCCCTCCAGGCCGTACTGGCGCAGAGCCGCGTCCGAGTCTCCCCCTCCCACCACGGTCGTGGCACTGGCGTTGGCGATGCACTCGGCGATGCTCTTGGTGCCGTTGGCGAACGACGGCCACTCGAACACGCCCATGGGCCCGTTCCAGAAGATCGTCTTCGCCTCGTTGAGTATCACGCAGAACTTCTCGACGGTCGCCGGGCCGATGTCCAGCCCCATCCACCCCGGCGGGATGGACTCGGTGGGCACCACCTTGAAGTTGGCGTCCTTGTCGAACCGGTCGGCGACGACGAAGTCTATAGGCACCATGACCTTGACGCCCTTCTTGCGCGCCTTCTTCATGGTGTTGGAGATCTGCTGGAGCTGGTCCTCCTCTATCACAGACTGCCCGATCTCGAGGCCCATGCTCCTGATCACGGTGAAGCACATGCCTCCGCCGGTGAGTATGAAGTCCGCGATCTCCAGGAAGCTGTCGATCACGCCCAGCTTGTCGGATATCTTGTTGCCCCCCAGCACGACCGCGAACGGCCTGGCCGGCTCCTCGAGCAGGCCGCCGAGCGTCTCCAGCTCCTTCTCCATGAGGAGTCCCATCACGGAAGGGAGGTAGCGCGTCACGCCGACGGTTGAAGCATGCGCGCGGTGGCTGGTCCCGAACGCGTCGTTGACGTAGATGTCGGCGAGATCGGCCAGTTGCTTCGCAAAGTCCGGCAGGTTCTCCCGCTCGCCCGGATAGAAACGCAGGTTCTCCAGCAGGATTATCTTGTCGGGATTGTCCTTGATGGCCTCTTTGACCCTCGGGCCTACGCTCTCCTTCAGGCTCACCACCGGATAGTTGATGAGCTCGGCGAGCCTCTTTCCGACAGGGCCCATCCGCAGGCTCTCCACGACCTGGCCCTTGGGCCTGCCGAGGTGGGACATCAGTATGGGCCTGGCCTTGTGGTCGAGCAGGTACTGGATGGTGGGCAGCGCGCCCCGTATGCGCGTATCGTCGGCCACGTTGCGCTCGATGTCGAGAGGTACGTTGAAGTCGACGCGCACGAGCACCTTCTTGCCCGTGACTTCGATATCCTCGAGGGTCTTCTTTGGGGGTTGGAGCATCTGAGTCCCCTACGCCATGATGAACTTGATCAGGTCGACGACCCTGTTCGAGTAACCCCATTCGTTGTCGTACCAGGTCATGACCTTCACCAGGTTCCCCATGACCATGGTCGATTGAGCGTCGAATATCGAGGAGTAGGGGCTGCCTACCACGTCGATGGACACGATGGGGTCCTCGGTGTAGGCGAGGATGCCCTTCATGCGCCCCTTGTCCGCCGCCGATTCCACCGCGTTGTTGACCTCGGCCACCGTGACCTCGCGGTTGAGTATCGCCACCAGGTCGACGATCGACGCGTCGAACGTCGGCACCCTCATCGCGACGCCGTCGATCTTGCCCTTCATCTCCGGGATCACCAGCGCGGTCGCGCGCGCTGCGCCGGTGGAGGTGGGGATTATCGACATGCCGGCCGCCCTGGCGCGCCTCAGGTCCTTGTGTGGAGCGTCCAGGATGACCTGGTCGTTGGTGTAAGCGTGAATGGTGGTCATGTACGCCCGCTCGATGCCGAAGCTGTCGAGGAGCACCTTCACCAGCGGCACCAGGCCGTTGGTGGTGCAGGAGGCGTTGGAGATCACGTGGTGCTTGGCCTTGTCGTACGCGTCCTCGTTGACGCCCAGCACCATGGTGATGTCGGGTTCGGTCGCCGGAGCGGAGATGATGACCTTCTCGGCGCCGGCCGTGATGTGCTTGGCGGCCTTGTCGCGGTGGGTGAAGAGCCCTGTCGACTCCACGACCACGTCGACGTTCAGCTCTTTCCAGGGGAGCTTCTCGGGGTCTCTCTCGGAAAGGACCCGCACCTCTTTGTCATCGATGACAAGCACGCCCTCGTGTCCTGTCTCGACGCTGCCGCAATAGGTGCCGTGCACCGAGTCGTACTTGAACAGGTGCCTCATGACCTTGGCATCCGTGAGGTCGTTTATCGCGACGAACTCGATGTCCGGGTCCGAGATCCCGGCGCGTGTGACGAGCCTGCCGATCCTCCCGAAACCGTTGATTCCTACCCTGACTGCCATCTCTTACACCCCTTTCTCCCCTGCGTCCCGTGGCCAACATTATATCAGTACTGGCAAAGAGGTTCGCCTCTTGGGGGCCTTTTCCCGCCTCGTTCAGGCGTTTTCGGCTCCAAGGAGAGATTCGAGGCGGCGCATGCGCCCCTGGACCACCGCCTTCGACACCGGCGGCTCGAGGGCGCGGCCAAGTTCGGCGAGCGAAGCCTGGGGGTGGCGGAGGCGGGCCTCGGCGAGCTCCGTCAGCTCTCCGGGGGCATCCTTGAGCAGTCCCAGCGCACCCAGCCTGCCCACGAGTTCCCTCTGCCGGAGGGAAGCCTCGGCAAGCCTGCGCGCGTTCGCGGAGTCGCAGTTCACCAGACGGTTTACCTGGTTCCGGGTCGCGTTCATGATGGTGCGGCTCTCCCAGGAAAGGTGCGCCCCGTGCGCTCCGACGACCGCGAGGAAGTTCGATATCTGCTGGCGCTGCTTGAGGTAGAGCACCCATTGGCTGCGCCGCTCGCGCAACCCCGGATGGAGGCCGCGGCGCCTGAACAGCTCGTCGAAAGCCCTGGCCGATTCCCCCATCGCGAAGGATATCTCGAGGTCGGCCGGGCCGAACGGTTCGCTCACGTACCCGCCGCCCAGGAACGCGCCGCGCAGCGCCGACGCCGCGCAGCAGTCACTTCTGGTGAGCCGCCGCGGCACCACCTCCTCCGGCGAGAGGCTGGCGTCAAGTACTCCCAGCTCGTTGAGCACTTGATGGAACCCCGGCTGGTCCGGCAGCTCCAGGCGATAGACCGTGGCGCGCCTGGGGGAGCTGCGGGTGACTTTGACCAGCGGTGTCTCCAGGTCGAACAGCGAATGCAGGAGCGTGTAGATCTTGCGCGCGGTGTATACGCCGGACGACTCCGTCACCAGCATGTGGCCGCCGCTGCCGCGGATCGCATAGGTACCGTCCATGTGCAGGAGGGCGGAGAGCTCCGCGACCTGGCAGCAGTGCCGGCTGGCCCTGTAGTGCCCTAGCTCCTCTTTTACCGTGTGGACGCTGCTGGTCATCTACTTGTTGATGTCGCGGTGGGCCACCGAGACCGGCTGGCCTTCCTTCTTGAACCGCCGCGCCAGTTCGTTGGCGATGACCACCGACCTGTGCCGGCCTCCGGTGCAACCGATCCCGATGGAGAGGTAAGGCCTCCGCTCGCGGAGGTAGTCCGGCAGTATGAACTCGATCAGCCCCTTGAAGCGGTCGACGAACTCCAGGGCCTCCGGCCGCTCCAGCACGAACTTCTTCACCCGCTTGTCGGTGCCCTTGCGGTCCCGCAGCTCCGGCACCCAGTAGGGGTTGGGAAGAAACCTCACGTCGAAGATGATGTCGGCGTCGAGAGGGTGGCCGTACTTGTAGCCGAACGAGAGCAGCGATATCTTGGTAGCCCTTTCGCCCTCGGCCCCCGGCAGGACGTTGAGCAGCTTGTCCCGCAGCTCGCGGACGTTCATGCCGGAGGTGTCTATCACCACGTCCGCCCGCTCCCGGAGCGGGTCGAGCAGCTTGCGCTCCTCGGCTATCAGGCCGGCCACGCCGAGGCCCTTGCTCTCGAGCGGGTGTATGCGCCGAGTCTCAGAGAACCTGCGCAGCAACACCTCGTCTGAGGCGTTCAGGAACACAATGGTGTAAGGGATGGACTCGAGGCCCTCCAGGGCGGAGAGCACCTCGGTGAAGTTCGTGCCGCCGCGGACGTCCATCACCACCGCGATCATGGCGAACTTCTCCCCCCCGATCGGCGCGAGCTCCACCACGTTGGCGAGCAGATTCCCGGGCAGGTTGTCTATAGCGTAGTATCCCATGTCCTCGAAGTAGTTGAGCGCCTCGCTCTTGCCGGCGCCCGACATGCCCGTCACGATGACGATCTCCAAGCGTTACCTCCACTGGTCCCTGGCCGTGAGGCAGTGCCTTCCTGCCTCAATGATAGCGCTATCGTGCTCCGAGTTCAGCAGCGAGGTACGGACCCCTCGAGCTCGAGCAGCCTCTCTTTCCACCCGGGGGCCCCGCTCCAGCCTCCGATTCCTCCGCCGGCCCGGACGACCCGGTGACACGGGATCACCAGGGGCACCGGATTGCGTGCGACCGCGCCGCCCGCCGCGCGCGCCGAGCCGCGGCTCCCCGCCATGGCCGCGACTTCCCCGTAGCTCGCCACGGAGCCCCAGGGTATGCGCTCCACGGCGCCAAGGACCTTCCTCGTGAACGGCGTCACGCCCTCCAGGTCTACCGGCGGCGCATCGGCGGGCCGCTTTCCGGCGAGGAGGTCCGAGAGGAAACCCGCGAGCGCCTCGATGTGGCGCGCGGTGCCCTCATCGACACTCGGGTCGATGAACTCGACGCGCGCCTTATCTGATGCGGTGCTCTCTCTTCCGAGTGGCGGCAGCTCGAGCCTCACGATGCCCGACGGGCACGCCCAGACTCTGAACTCGAGCCCGCCGACGTCCAGCCGGGCCGTCTCGCGCTCTCTGGCGTTCTTCACTTATTTCTCCCTTGTCACCCTTGCCGCTTCGTATACTGCCTCCGCCACCTTCTCCGGCATCCCGCCGACCTCCTTCAGGTCGTCGAGGGAAGCCTCCGATACGCGCCGCGGCGAACCGAAATGCTTCAACAGGGCTTTCTTCCTGCCGGGGCCGACGCCGGCGACCGAGTCGAGCCAGGAGCTCGAGGTCGCCCTCTCCATCAAGCTGCGGTTGAAAGAGACGGCGACCCGGTGCGCTTCATCCCTGATCCGCTGGATGAGGAACAGGGCCTCGGAGTCCCTCGGCAGGAGCACAGGTTCCTTCTTCCCCGGAAGGTAGACCTCCTCGAGCCGCTTGGCGAGCGCGACGGTCTCGATGCCGGCGATGCCGAGGACTTTCAACACGTCCAGCCCGGCGTTCAACTGCCCCTTGCCTCCGTCGAGGATTATGAGGTCCGGCCTCTTCGCCCATCCCACGGCCGCGGCCGGGACAGCTCCTCCGTCCTGCAGCTCTTTCTGGTAGCGCTTGAGGCGCCGGTAGAGCACCTCCCGCATCATGCCCACGTCGTCGACGCCGGGCGTGTACTTGATTGCGAACTTGCGGTACTCCCTTCGCGCCGGGTACCCGTCCTGGAAGACCACCATCGAGCCGACCGAGGCGGTCCCCGCGAAAGTCGAGATATCGTAGCACTCGATCCGCAGCGGGAACCTCTCCAATCCCAGCGAGGCGGCGAGCTGCGCGAGCGCGGCTTCGATGCGGCCTTTGTCGCGCGCCCTCGCCACCTTCGCCCCCTCCAATGCCAGCCGGGCGTTGGCCCCCGCGAGCCCCATCTCGTGGCGCTTCTTGCCTTTGCGGGGGACGCGTATCTCGACCCGGGCTCCCCTCTGCGCCGCCAGCCACTCCACGAGCCCGCCGTCGTCGGCCGGCATCGCGGGGACGAGGACAAGCTCCGGGATGGAGCCGGCCTGGTCATAGTATCTCTTCAGAAACTCGCCCGAGAGCTCCTCGCACTCGCGCTGCTCCTCCAGGTCCGTGAAGAAGACCAGGTTCCCCAGGTGGAAGCCGCCCCTGTTCTGCGCGACTGAAAAGCAGGCCGACATGCCGTCATCGAATATCCCGATGACGTCGTAGTCTTCCCGGGTCGCGGACAGCGCCCTGTGGTGCCTGAGGACCTGCTCCGCCGACTCGATCTGGTTTCGTATCCGGGCGGCCTGCTCGTACTCCTCGTCGCGGGCGGCGGCCCTCATCCGGGTGTCGAGGTCGGCCATGACCTCCACGTGCCTGCCCTCAAGAAAATCGCAGAACTGCTTGACGTGCCTCATGTATTCGGCTGACGGCACCGAACCCCGGCACGGCCCCAGGCACATGTTCATCTCGTAATACAGGCAGGGCGAGTGGCCTTTCTGCCCGGGCACGGCGCCCGTGCAATGCCTCAGTGGGAACACCTTCTTCAGGAGGCGGATGGTGTTGCGAGCCGCGCGGGCGTTCACGTAGGGACCGTAGTATTTGACGCCCCTTATCCTCTTGCCCCTGACCAGGGCGACCCTCGGGAACTCCTCGCTCACGAAGACGGCGATGTATGGGTAACTCTTGTCGTCGCGAAGGATGACGTTGAACCGGGGCTTGTACCTCTTGATGAGGGTCGCCTCGAGGATGAGGGCGTCTACCTCGGTCTGGCACACGTTCACCTCGAGGTCGGCGATCTCCTCGCGCAGCGCCTCGCCCTTGTAGTCGCCGGCGGCCGGCGCCTGAAAATATGACCTGACGCGGTTCGAAAGCTCTTTTGCCTTGCCCACGTAGATCACTTTTCCGGCGCTGTTGGAAAAGACGTAGACTCCCGGCCGTGCCGGAAGCGTCTCCAGCTTCGCCCTCAGGCCCTGGTTCACCTGGCCTTCGCCGCCTTCGGCCGCCTTCGAGAGCCGCGGCCCTCGAGGACCTCGGCCAGGTACTTCCCGGTGTAAGACCGCCTGGTTGCCGCGATCTGTTCTGGCGAGCCGGTGGCGATCAGCTCCCCGCCCTTGTCGCCACCCTCGGGCCCCAGGTCGATGATATGGTCCGCCACCTTGACGACGTCCATGTTGTGCTCGACCACGACCACCGTGTTGCCGCCTTCGACCAGGCGGTCCAGCACCTCGATCAGCTTGCTGATGTCGTCGAAGTGCAGGCCGGTGGTCGGCTCGTCGAGAAGGTAGAGCGTCCTTCCGGTCGGCCTCTTGGCGAGCTCCCTCGCCAGCTTGACCCTTTGCGCTTCCCCGCCGGAGAGCGTCGGCGCCGGCTGGCCCAGCCGTACGTAGCCCAAGCCTACGTCCGACAGTATCTGGAGCTGGCGATTGATGTTCGGTATGTTTGTGAACAGGGCCATGGCCTCCTCGACCGTCAGCTCGAGTACCTCGTGGATGTTCTTGCCCTTGTAATGTATCTCGAGCGTCTCGCGGTTGTAGCGCTTGCCCTTACACACGTCGCAGGAGACGTAGACGTCCGGCAGGAAGTGCATCTCGATCTTCACCATGCCCTCGCCTTTGCACGCCTCGCACCTGCCGCCGGCCACGTTGAAGCTGAACCTCCCCGGCTTGTAGCCGCGCACCTGCGCCTGGGGCGTGCTGGCGAAGAGCGTCCTGACGCCGTCGAACACCTTGGTGTACGTCGCGGCGTTGGACCGCGGCGTGCGGCCGATCGGAGACTGGTCTATGTTCACGACCTTGTCTATCTCTTCGACTCCGTCTATCCCCTTGTGCCGCCCCGGAGGCGTGCGCGAGGAGGAGAGCTTGCGCCGCAGCCCGCGGTACAGCACCTCGCTCACCAGGGTGCTCTTGCCCGACCCGCTCACGCCGGTCACGCAGGTGAAGACTCCGAGCGGGAACGAGACGTCGATGTCCTTGAGGTTGTGCTCCGTAGCTCCCCTGACCACCAGGGCCCTGTCGGTGGGGGGCCGGCGCGTCCGGGGCACAGGTATCTCCAGCTCCCCGGAGAGGTACTTGCCGGTGATAGAGCCTTTGCTGGCGATGATGTCTTCCACTGTCCCGGTGGCGACGATGTGCCCTCCATGGATGCCGGCCCCGGGGCCGATGTCCACGACGTAGTCGGCGGCGCGTATGGTGTCCTCGTCGTGCTCGACGACTATCACGGTGTTGCCGAGGTCCCGGAGCCTCTTCAGCGTCTCTATCAGTCGTTTGTTGTCGCGCTTGTGGAGCCCCACGCTCGGCTCGTCAAGAATATAGAGGACGCCCACCAGCCCCGAGCCGATCTGTGTCGCGAGCCTGATCCTCTGAGACTCCCCGCCCGCCAGCGTGCTCGCCTGGCGCGAGAGCGTGAGGTAGTCCAGCCCCACGTCCATCAGGAACTGGAGCCTCGCCCTCACCTCCTTGAGGAGACGCCCCGCGATGGTCTTCTGCCTTGCGTCGAGCTTCAGGTCCTTGATGAATCCGATGGCGTGCTCGACGGTCAGGTCCGACAGCTCCGAGATGTTCATGCCGCCGACCGTCACCGCGAGGCTCTCGGGGCGCAGCCGCGCTCCCCCGCAGGACGGGCAGGGCTTGACGCTCATGAACATACCTATCCTCCAGCGGGCGTACTCCGACTCGGTCTCCTTGTAGCGCCGCTCCAGGATGGGGATGACGCCTTCCCAGGTGGTGTAGTAAGTCCTCTGCCTGTTGCGGGAATCGAGGTGCCTCACCAGTATCTCGTCGTCCCCGGTGCCGAAGAGCACCATGTTCTGCGCGCGCTCGTCGAGGTCCTTGAAGGGAACCGTCAGCGGGAATCCGTATGTGTCGGCGAGCGCCTCCAGCACGCTGTAGAAGTGAGTCTGGGTCGCCGCTTCCCACGGAGCGACAGCGCCGTCGATGAGCGTCCTGTCGGGGTCCGGGACCACCAGCTCGGCATCGATCTCCAGCCGGTGACCGAGCCCGCCGCAGGTGGTGCACGCCCCGTAGGGGTTGTTGAACGAGAACATGCGCGGGGACAGCTCGGGAAACGATATGGCGCAGTGTACACAGGAGAACTCCTCGGAAAAGATGTCGCGGCGGTCGGTTTCGTCCTGGACCGCCACCATCCCCTCCCCCAGGTGCAGCGCCGCCTCCACGGATTCGGCGACCCTGCTGCGCGCGTCCTCCTTGATGACCAGGCGGTCGACCACGGCCATTATTTCGTGTTTCTTGTTCTTGTCGAGGTCGATCTGCTCCGAGAGGTCGAACACCTCTCCGTCGACCAGCACGCGGACGTACCCGCGGTGCCGCAGGTTCTCGAAGACCGCCGCGTGCTCGCCCTTGCGCCCCCTCACCAGCGGGGCAAGGACCATTATCTTCCTGCCCTCGCCCATCTCCATCACGAGGTCGGTTATCTGCTCGGGGGACTGCCGCGAGACAGGCCTTCCGCACTCGTAGCAGTGCGGCTCCCCGATCCGTGCGTAGAGGACGCGCAGGTAGTCGTAGATCTCGGTGACGGTGCCGACCGTGGACCGCGGGTTGGACGTCCCGGCTTTCTGGTCGATCGATATCGCTGGCGACAGGCCCTCGATGAGGTCGACGTCAGGCTTGTCCAGCTGGCCCAGGAACTGGCGCGCGTAAGACGACAGCGACTCGACGTAGCGGCGCTGGCCCTCCGCGTAGATGGTATCGAATGCGAGCGACGACTTGCCCGAGCCGCTGATGCCCGTCATCACTATCATCTTGTTCCGGGGCAGGTCGAGCTTCACGTCCTTCAGGTTATGCTCGCGCGCCCCTCTTATCTTCAGCAGTTCGTTATTCACCTGGCAGCAGTTCCTCGCTGATATGTTTGATCTCGTCCCGGAGCCTGGCCGCGTCCTCGAAGCGCAGCTCCTCCGCGAGCAGCCTCATCTCTTCCTCCATGTTCAAGAGCAGGCGCTGGAGCTGCGCGGGGGACATCCCCCTCGCCCTCTCGACGGGATCGTCGGACGGCCCCGCCCCGGCAGCCAGCGTGACCTCGAGTATGTCCCTGACCTCCTTCTGGATGGTCTGCGGGCTGATGCCGTGCTCCTCGTTGTAGAGCACCTGCTTCTCGCGCCTTCGCTGCGTCTCCTCGATGGCGCCTCTCATGGCCTCGGAAGTGTCCTGTGCGTAGAGTATCACCATGCCGCCCGCATTCCTGCTGGCCCTGCCCATCGTCTGGATCAGGCTCCGCTCGCTGCGCAGGAACCCCTGCTTGTCGGCGTCCAGGATCGCCACCAGCGAGACCTCCGGCAGGTCGAGCCCCTCGCGCAGCAGGTTTATCCCGACCAGCACGTCGAACACGCCGGCGCGCAGGTCTCGCAGGATCTCCACGCGCTCCACCGTTCCTATCTCGGAGTGGAGGTAGCGTGACTTTACCCCCATCTCGTCGAGGTACTCGGACAGCGTCTCCGACATCTTCTTGGTGAGCGTGGTCACCAGCACGCGCTCCCGCTTCACCACCCTCTCGCGTATCTCCGACATCAGGTCGTCGATCTGCCCCTCGGCGGGCCGTATCACTACGGCGGGGTCCACGAGCCCGGTGGGGCGGATCACCTGCTCCGCGACCCTCGTGCTCATCTGCATCTCGAAGTCCGCGGGCGTCGCGCTCACGAACACCACCTCGCCGACCTTGTCGAAGAACTCCTCGCGAGACAGTGGCCGGTTGTCGAGCGCGGAGGGCAGGCGGAACCCGTGCTCCACCAGGGTCTGCTTGCGCGAGCGGTCTCCGTTCAACATCCCCGAGAGCTGCGGGACGGTGATGTGCGACTCGTCGATGAAGGTCAGCATCCCGTCGGGGAAAAAATCGATCAGGGTGTACGGCGGCTCACCCTCTTTGCGCCCCGAAAGGTGACGTGAGTAGTTCTCGATGCCGTGGCAGTAGCCGGTCTCCCGCAACATCTCGAGGTCGTACATGGTCCGCATCCTCAGCCTCTGTTCCTCGAGCAGCTTGCCCCGGGAGCGCAACAGCTCGAGGCGCGCGTCCAGCTCCTCCTCTATGCCCTTGATCGCCGCCGCCAGCTGGCTCGACGGCGTGAGAAAGTGGGTCGCCGGCCAGACCACCGTGCGGTCCAGGTCCGCCAGCACTTCACCGGTCAGGGGGTCGACCTGGGTGATGCGCTCGACGGTGTCGCCGAACATGTCCACCCTGACCGCAGCCTCGTCCCAGTATGCGGGGTAGATGTCGATCACGTCCCCGCGCACGCGGAACTTGCCGCGGTCCGGGGCGATGTCGTTCCGCTCGTACCTGATGTCGACCAGCCGTCGCAGGATGTCCTCGCGCTCGTACTCCTTGCCGACCTCGATCATCACCATCCGGTTCAGGTACTCGTCGGGCGAGCCGAGCCCGTAGATGCATGAGACAGAAGCGACGATGATGACGTCCGGGCGGGAGAGCAGGGCGCTGGTGGCGCCGTGCCTCAGCCTGTCGATCTCGTCGTTGATGGACGAGTCCTTCTCGATGTAGGTGTCGGTGCTCGGAATGTAGGCCTCAGGCTGGTAGTAATCGTAGTAGCTCACAAAATACTCCACCGCGTTGTTCGGGAAGAAGTCCCTGAACTCCGAGTAGAGCTGCGCGGCGAGCGTCTTGTTCGGGGCAAGCACCAGCGTGGGCCTCTGCACCTCTTCGATCGCGCTCGCCATCGTGAACGTCTTCCCGGAACCCGTGACCCCGAGCAGGACCTGGTAGCGCTCGCAATCGTTCAGCCCCTCGACCAGGCTTGCTATTGCCTGCGGCTGGTCGCCCTGGGGGATGAACCGGGTCTCGAGCTTCAGTTTCGCCAAATGAGTCACCCCGTGAAGAGTATCGCAAGAAAAGGGAGTCCCGCGCCATGCAGGACCCTGGGCGCATGATTCTAACCTTCAGGCGCGGCGCCTTCAATGACAAAGGTCAGTGCCTTCCGGGCGCCGCTCGGCGAACATGAGGGCAGGAATCAGCGTCCATTTATCTAAAACGTAAGTCAGACGGTATCCCGACCGATCGTCACGAGAGAACGCCCACGCCATGATGGAAAAAGCTTTCAGATGGGCCCTCTGCCTCCTGCTGCTGGCTGTGCTCGCGGGCGCCGGCTGCAGCGGGGGCACCGACCCTTCCGTCACCACGGTCAACGGTGTGAAGATGGTCGCGCGCGCCAACGGCCGCTATTTTCAGGTCTACAACAAGGGCGCCTGGAACTGGCACGTCGCCAAGGGCGCCAACATAGGCGCCTCGATGCCTGGGCACTGGTTCGGAGAGCTGGCGATACCGAAGAAGACCTACGCCCGATGGCTGGACCAGATAGGAAGCATGGGCGCCAACAACATCCTCGTCTACGCGCTCATCGACCCCGGCTTCTACCAGGCGCTGGTGGAATACAACCGAGCGCACCCTGACAGACGCATCTGGCTCATCCAGCAGGTGTGGCCCAACGATGAGAATGCGCCCGGCAACCTCTACCAGCCGGCCTACGCCAATGCTTACGAGAAGGAGATCGAGCTGGACGTCGACGCCTTGATGGGCAAGGCGAACATCGGAGAGCGGACCGGGCTGGCATGGGGCAAATATACCGTTAACGTGATGCCTTACGTCCTGGGCATGCTGATCGGCCGGGAGCTCCAGACCACCGAGGTCAAGGCTACGGACGAGCAGAACCCGCAGAAGACCACCTTCCAGGGCCGTTTTGCGCAGACCACCCCGGTCGCCAGCCCTATGGAATCATGGGTCGCGGAGATGGCCGACACCCTCGCCGCGCGCATGCGCCACTACGTGTGGGATGCCCCGACCGAGCCGCGCTTGACGATCTCGCCGCTCGACCGGGTCTGGAACCTGAAGGTGAGTCCGGCGGCTGCCGCGCCCGGGTTCAGGACGCAAACGTACTCGTCGAAGGCGCCGCCCGTGTAGCCCTCGGCGAAGTACCACGTCTTCGAGGCGGCGGTCGCCGCGAACACGCAGTGGCCGCCCGGCCACCTGCCCTGGTAGTTGAAGTAGATCGGGCGCTCGACGACCAGGTCCCGCTGAAGCGACGTCAGCACGACAGACACCTCCCGGTCCTGGCCAACGGCGGCGTTGACGTCGACCGTGTACCGCGACATGGGTTTTATGGAGTAAGTCTTGAGCTGCGAGCCACCCCCCTTGAACATGAAGGTAGCGTCGATGCTGGCGGTCGTGCTCTCAGGGTTGGCGATGCACAGGTACTCCTGGAATCCGCTCCCGGTGTAGCCCTCGGCGAAGTACCAGGTGCCCGGCGCCGCTGAAGCCGTGGCCGCGATCGCCGCGCCCGGAATAAGGAGCGCCACGATAAATGCGCAGAGGGTGCCCGCGACGACCGCCGCTGCGACGGCCGACCTCGTCCTCGGTTTCGGTAAAAGCCTGCGCTTACGCAAGGTCACAGCATACCTCGAAGCACTTTCAGGAAATTCGCGCGCGGCCGGGCCCGGACCGTTTCCCGTTATTGCGCTGACACAGAATCTGACTCTGGCACTATTTATATCGGCCGGAAGGCGGCATTCTCTTGAGCTGAGCTAGCAGAATCGGGCTCGTCAGGGGGCCGCCAGCCCCTGTTTGACCCTCACTGGCATAACTGGTAACTTGAGTGACATGACCGACTCCAAGAACTGCTGGGACATCAAGAAGTGCTCCGCCGCACAGTATCTGAACTGCAAGGCCTATCTTGAGAACAAGAACTGCTGGGAGATCTCCAACCCGCGAGGCTCGCGCAGCTTGATGCTGTGCCTTCAGATGGGCTGCCCGGTCTACGAGCTCTACATGGACGAGATCGACAAGGAGATAGAGTACAGGCTGCGCATGATGTTCCCGTTCCTCGCCAGCATCGAAGAAGGCTCCAAGCCCACTCAGGAATAGGCGGTCGCCGCGCGCCGCGCGATCTCTTGCCAGAGCTCCTGCACCCTCAAGTGAAGGTCTTCGAGGGTCCCGTTGTTCTCGATGACGATGTCTGCCATCTCCACGCGCTTTGGATCCGGCACCTGGCTTGCGATGCGGCTGCGCGCCTCGTCCTCGATCATCTTCCGCGACTCGACGAGCCTCTTCACCCGCGCATCCTCATCGGCGGTCAGCACGACCAGGACGTCGAAGACTCCGGAGACGCCGGTGTCCACGATCAGGGCGGCGTCCAGGACCGCGGCGGGCACCTTGCCGCCTCCGAGTCCGTCAGCGTAGGAGGTGACGCGCTTCACCATCTCGGAGAAGATCGCGGGGTGCGTGATGCTGTTCAGGAGCTGGAGCCTGTCGGGCTTTCCGAAGACGAGCGCCGCGAGAGCCGCGCGGTCGATGTCTCCCCGAGAGTCGAGGATTCTGTCGCCGAACTCCTGCACGAGCTTCTGGTGGGTGGGAGTGCCGGAAAGGACCACTTCGCGCGCCACCTGATCGGCGTCGACCACGAATGCGCCGAGCCGGAGCAGCTCCCGGTCGACTTCGGTCTTCCCGGAGGCGATGCCTCCTGTCAGGCCGACGATGGTGAGCCGCTCGCCAGCGGGCCCCCACACCTCAGGATGGCCCAAACCTACTCCTGCTGCCCTTTGCGCTTCATGTCGGCAAGTATGGATTCGAGCGACCCGTCTTCGCCCGCTCCTTCGCGAAGGCTCTCTTCGGCCTCGACCTCACCGGCTTCGACCGGCTCCGGCTCCTCCGATGCCTCCGCCACTTCTTCCGCCGTGGGCTCTATCGCTTCTACCGCCTCGGCAACCGCCTCGAGCTCTTCAGCCGCCTCCTCTATCGCCTCCGCTACAACGGCTTCGACGACGGCCTCCTCGACTGCTTCCTCGATAGCCTCTTCGACGATCTCTTCAACGATAGCTTCCTCGATAGCCTCTTCGACGATCTCTTCAACGATGGCTTCCTCGATAGCCTCTTCGACGATCTCTTCAACGATGGCTTCCTCGACGGCTTCCTCGATGGCCTCCGCCTCGGCCTCCGCGTAGGCAGCCGTAGCGCTTTCGAGCTCACCGCCCTGTTCCGCCGCAGTGACCTCCGCCTCGATGTTCTCGACCGCAGCCGCGATCTCAGCCGCCTCGGAGGCGATATCCGCCATCGCTACGGGAGGCTCGGCCGGCTCGGTGTCCGCTGCCTCCGAAATGCTCTCCTCGAACTCTTCGGCGTCCACGAGCTCGGGCTCGCCGGCAGCCTCATCCTCGTAGCGGTATTCGACCTCGCCAGGCGCGGAGAGCTGCTTGAGGCTCAGCGATATCCGACGGCGGTCGAGGTCGATGTCGATTATCTTCGCGTCCACCTCTTCGCCGACGGACACGACCTCTTCGGGGAACTCGATGTGCTCCCAGGCGAGCTCGGATATATGGACGAGCCCTTCCACGCCCGGCGCTATCTCGACGAAGGCCCCGAACGGCACCAGCTTGGTGACCTTGCCGTGTACCGTCGACCCTGCCGGCTTCTCCTTGGCGAGCTTCTCCCAAGGGTCCTCCTGCGCCTTCTTCAGCGACAGCGAGACCCGCTCGCGCTCGAGGTCCACGTCCAGTATCTCGACGGTGACCTCGTCCCCTACGGCGAGCACTTCGGAAGGATGGTCGACGTGGCTCCAGGACAGTTCCGAGATGTGGATCAGCCCGTCCACCCCGCCGAGGTCGACGAACGCGCCGAAGTTCACGATGCTCGACACGGTGCCGGCATGCTTCGAGCCCTTCTCCAGGCTCTCCAGGAACTCCTTGCGCTCGGTCGACTTCTGCTTCTCCAGGTACGCCCGGCGCGACAGGACCACGTTGTTCCTGTTCTTGTCGAGCTCGATTATCTTGGCCTCCAGCGATTGTCCCAGGAACTGGCTGAGGTCTTTCACACGCCTCATGTCCACCAGCGACGCCGGCAGGAACCCGCGCAGGCCGATGTCCAGGATGAGGCCTCCCTTGACGACCTCGATGACCTCACCCTCCACTATGCCGTCCTCGTCCTTGATCCGCTCGATGTTGCCCCAGGCACGCTCGTACTGGGCCCTCTTCTTGGAGAGGATGAGGCGGCCTTCCTTGTCCTCCTTCTGGAGGACGAGCGCCTCGAGTTCATCTCCGGGCTGGACTATCTCCGCCGGCTTGACGTCGTACCGGATCGACAGCTCGCGCGCCGGTATCACGCCTTCCGATTTGTATCCTATGTCGAGGAGGACCTCCTCCTTGTCGACCCTCACCACCGTCCCGTGCACGATGTCGCCTTCGTTGAATATCTTGATAGTGCCATCGTAGTCGGGCACTTTCTGGCTCTCCTCTGGCGGCAGTCCGAGGCTCGCCAGCGACTCCCTTGCCTCGGCGCCGGTCAAAAGGCTCTCTTCGTCTTCGTCCATCTCCCTTGCGTCCGTCTCCGCAGGTTGCGCAGTCTCTTCCATCGGTGTCTCGTCGGCGTTTGCAGCGTCGTCAGTGGTGTTCAGGTCCTCGTCTGTCATCGTTGTTTTTCCTTCCAATAGCCGGTACGTACGCTATATAGAAACACATACCTTTTGACCTCGCAAGTTGGCCGCGCGCGGCCTCTCGCGGCCGGTCGGCGGGTGGGTGCAGGGTGCGGCTCTCGGGCTCGTCACGCATGGCGTCATGGGATCATTGCTTGGCCTGGCCCCAGTTCTCGTAGACGCCGATGTCGACCTTGAGCGGCACAAGCATGTCAATGGCGCCCATCATCCTTTCCCGGACGAGGCCCCTCAGTTCTTCGACTTCATCGGGGGCCGCGTCGAATATGAGCTCGTCGTGTATCTGCAGGGTCATTCGCGAGCGCAGTCCCCCCTCCGCCACCGCGGCTGCCGCGTCGACCATCGCCTTCTTGATTATGTCGGCCGCCGTGCCCTGCAGAGGCGTGTTGATCGCCAGCCGCTCGCCGAGCTCCCTGGTCTGCCTGTTGGGGCTCGCCAGCTCGGGGATGAAGCGCCTGCGGCCGAGCAGCGTCACCCCGTAGCCCCTCCTCGTGGCTTCTTCGATGCAATCGTCGCGGTATCTGGCGACCCCGCCGTATGTGGCGAAGTAGGTGTCGATGTAGGCGGTGGCGTCCTCCATGCTTATCCCCAGACGCGACGACAGCCCGTAGTACCCCATGCCGTAGACGACCCCGAAGTTGACGACCTTGGCCATGCGCCTCATCTCGCCGGTGACCTCCTCGGCGGGCACCCCGAACACCAGGGACGCGGTCTCGCTGTGTATGTCCGCGTCCCGCTCGAAGGCTGCCAGCAGAAGCCCGTCGCGGGACATGTGCGCGAGCACGCGCAGCTCGATCTGCGAGTAGTCCGCGACCAGCATCTTCCAGCCCGGCTCCCCTGGGATGAAAGCCTCGCGGATCTTTCGCCCGACTTCGGTACGGACCGGGATGTTCTGCACGTTGGGGTTGCTGGACGAGATCCGACCGGTGGCCGTGGCGGTCTGGTTGAACAGCGAGTGCACCCTTCCTGTCGACTCGCACACCAGCGCCGGCAGCACGTCGAAATACGTCGACTTCAGCTTCGAGTACTCCCTGTACTCGATCACCTTGGCGGCGATCTCGTGCGAATCGCGAAGCGCCTCGAGCACCGACACGTCTGTGGAGTAGCCCGTTTTGGTCTTCTTCTGCGCAGGCAGGCCCAGCTCGTCGAACAGGACCTGGGCGAGCTGCCGCGTCGAGCCTATCTTGAACTCGTGGCCGGCCAGCGCGTAGATGTCCTGCTCCAGGCTGCCCAGGATGCCGGCGGCTTCTTCAGAGAGCGACCGCAGCGCCCCGGCGTCCAGCGCAACCCCCGTCTCTTCCATCTCTTTGAGCACGAACGCGAGCGGCAGCTCCACCTCTTCGAGAAGGCTCCTCATCCCGAGGGCGTGGAGCTTCTCTTCAAGGACCGGCTTCAGGTGATAGACCCTGCCTGCGTCGGTGGCGGCCTTCACGTCTTCCTCGTGATACCAGTCGCTGTCCGGCTCGTCCAGGAGAGACGGCTGGACACCGCGTTCGCGCCATTCCTCGTGCCCGGCCACCGTCACCGACCCGCCCAGGTTCCTCTCCCAGATGTCCCAGAGGTGGTACGTCCCGAGCGACGGGTTCTCCAGGTAAGCCGCGAGCACCGTGTCGAAAGAGACGCTCCTTGCGACGATCGCTTCTTTGTCGAGCGCCTCGAGGGTCGCCTTCGCGTCGTGAAACCATTTCTCGACGCCCTCCGACTCCACGAGAGCCCGTGCTGTGCCGAACGCCCCGCCGTCATCCGGCCGGGCGACCATTACGCTCTTCGCGGTGGCGAGCGCCAGGGCGACCAGCCTCACTTCGCAGAAGCCCGAACCACTGAGGATGGAGGACACCCCCACGGCCCCGGCCTCTTCCGCCTCGCGCGCGAAAGATGCCAGCGCGCTCATGTCGGACGGATCGACCATCGCATATTCGATCGACTCCCCATGGGCCTCGGCGCCCTCCGGCAACTGGGTGCCGTACATCTCCATGAAGCGCTTGGCCAGCGTCTTGAACTCCAGGGCGGAGAGGTAGTCCAGCACCTCGTGCTTATCCCAATCGGCAAACGAGACCTTCGTGATATCGAGTTCGATGGGCACGTCGGTATCGAGCCGGGAGAGCTTCCTCGAGAGGAACGCGATGTCCCGGTTCTCCTCGAGAGCGCTCTTCCTCTTCGCGCCGGTTATCTCCCCCAGGTGCTCGTAGAGCCCCTCGAGCGAACCGTACTGGCTTATCAAGGCCGAGGCCCCTTTCTCGCCGATGCCGGGGACCCCGGGGATGTTGTCGGAGGCGTCGCCCTTGAGGCCGGCCACGTCAGGAAGCTGCCCGGGGGTGACACCGTACTTCTGGACCACAGCCTCCGGGTCGAACGAGACCGTCTCGGTGATACCCTTGCCGGTCATCACCACCCTGACGCCGGGCCGGACCAACTGGAGCGTGTCGCGATCGCCGGTGACGATCACAGCCTCGTCTCCCAGCTCGGCGGCCCTGAGAGCGATCGTCGCGAGCACGTCGTCGGCCTCGTGGCCCGTTACCGTGACGATCGGTATCCTCATGTGGCCCAGAAGGTGCTCGATCATCTCGATCTGTCCGCGCAGCTCGTCGGGCATGGTCGGCCGGTGCGCTTTGTATTCGGGGAACTCGTGGGTCCTCTTCAGTTCGGAGCGAGGGCCGTCAAGGGCGACGACGACCGCGTCGGGCTTCTCCTCGTCGAGGACTTTCAAGAGCATGCTGGTGAAGCCGTAGAGGGCATTGGTCGGTTGGCCCCCGGTCGTGGTCATGGTCGCGGGCAGCGCGAAGAAAGCCCTGTAGGCAAGGCTGTGGCCGTCCAGCAGCAGTACTTTTCTTTCAGCCAAACCGCGCGCCTCTCTATCGCGTCCGCTTCTTCAGCTTCTGGATTCGCCCCCGGCTCACACGAACCTTGATGCTCCTGACGGGCAGTGTGTCACGCACAGGCCGCATCCGTAGCACCTGCCGACCCGAGCTTTACCGTCCTCACCGACAGTCCTCTCCTCGAACGGGCACACCTCGACACAGCGGCCGCAGCCTTCACAGCCCGCAGCATGCACATACGACCTCATCAGGCCCCTGTGAAACGGGTAACGATCCGTGCCGTAGTGCGCCCGGGACAGCAAGGGCAGGCAGCCGTCCGAGCAGCAGTTGCAGATGACGAAGTAGCTGCCGCCGCTCCCGGTGTCGAGGTGGGCATACGCTATCTGCGCGAGCCCCTTCCGGTGGCAATCGTTACAGAGGGAGAGCGCCTCGTCCACGCCGATCTCCCGGTAATCTTCGGGAAAGAGACCGGTCCAGACCCCAAAGCCCGTCCGGATGACTATGTCGGTCTCCAGCGGATGGGAGCATCCGGCGTGGGCGAGCCTGCAGCGGCAGGGCCCGACCGCTACCCGCGAGCCTTGCTTGAGGAATCCTTCGAGCTCGACCGGCGACAGCGGCGTTCCGGCTATGCCCCACTTCGCGGACGGGTAGGCGAGCGTCCAGTAGACGAGCTCGCTCACGGCGCGATGACGCATCGCCCGGCTGGAAAGCAGCCGGTAGAGTATCGAAAGGAGTCGCACCTCGTGGCGGGCATACAGCCCCAGGATGAAGAGCCTGGTCGGGCTTTCCTCTCCGGCTGTGATGTGTGCAAGCATTGGCGCTCCGTGACGGGTATTCCAGTTGCTATAATATCCCATGATGTGCCGAAGTGGCGGAATGGTAGACGCGCTGGTCTCAAAAACCAGTGGGGTGACACCCCGTCCCGGTTCGAGTCCGGGCTTCGGCACCAGCACTCGTTCAACGACTCTGCAGCACCCTGCCACAGACGGACACTTACCGCGAGTGGGCGCAATGAAGAACGTTCACGGTTGGCGGGCCTGAGACGGGGTGGGCTATTTCTTCGCCGGAGCGGCAGGCTTTTCGATCGGCCTTGCGATGTAGATGGCGATGAGCCCGAAGACAGGTAAGAAGAAGCCGATGATGAACCACCACTGCATGCTCCGGCCTTTGCGGGCCGCGACGGCCCCGGCCCAGGTGCCGAAGATGATCGCAAGCACCAGCGCGCCGAACATCAAATAGGTCCAGCCGCTGGACCAGGGTATGAGCGCTTTCGCCACAAGCGACATGAGCATCTGCTCTTACCTCCATACGTACGTGTACACGACAGCCAGATGATACCAGATAACGGCTCGGCCGGACATCTTCATCCGGCCGGGATCATCAGCCTTTGCGCCGCTCTTTTCTCAGTTGCCGCGCTTCCTTCTTCATGGTGCGCCGCGAGACGACGTGCTCCTCGTGCCCGTAGTCGCGCGCCAGCGGGGGCGGCTCGTGAGGATCCTGGCCGGAGCGGACACCGTACTGGCCGATGTCTACGGGAGTCGCGGCTCCCTTCGCGGGCGTGTGAGGTTCAGACATCTGCTCGCCGGTCCGCACCCCATAACTGCCGACGTCAACGGGACCTCCCGAAGGTTGCCGGGTGAACTCGTCGGGATGAATGACGGGCGCGCCCTCACCGAAGCTGGAGGGGTACTTGCTCTTGAAGCCTTCATCGAACGCGGGTGACTGCGCCGTGTACTCCGCGCACTCGAAGCCTGCCGTCGACATGCAGAGGTTGCAGTATTCGGCGTGGTCCGGGTTCTCCGCGCCACAAGCGGGGCACTTCATCGTCAAAGCGTTCTGACCTCCTGAGCGTCCGCTCACCGCGGCTCACGACACGACCCTCTCCGGCTGCTGCCTCCCCGGGCCAGGAGCGGGCCGAAGCGCCGCTCCCCTGCAGCGCCGGTTTTCCGCGTCCCGGCCCTACGAGACATTATTCTGAAGCGCCCTGCGATTTACCTTTGCGCATCAGTCCTTGAGGTTGCCCGAGACGTACTCTTCGTATCCGCCCAGGTCCAGCAGGCCGTGCCCGCTGAGGTTGAACAGGATGTTCCTGGACTCACCCGACTCCTTGCACTTCAAGGCCTCGTCGATCGCGCACTTCGCCGCATGCGCCGACTCGGGGGCGATTATCATGCCCTCCGTCCGCGCGAAGAGCATCGCGGCCTCGAAGACCGCGGTCTGCGGGTAGGCGATAGGATCGATGTAGCCCTGGTTCACCAGCATCGACAGTATCGGGGCGTCCCCGTGATAGCGCAGGCCCCCGGCGTGGATCGGCGATGGCACGAACTTGTGCCCCAGGGTGTACATCTTGACGATGGGGGCGAGCTCGGCCTCGTCGCCGAAGTCGTACTCGTACTTGCCCTTGGTGAGGGTCGGGCACGACACCGGCTCGACCGCCAGTATGGTGAGGTCCTTGCCATCGAACTTGTCCTTCATGAACGGGAAAGCTATCCCCGAGGCGTTGCTCCCGCCGCCGACGCAGCCGATGATCGTGTCAGGGTACTCCCCGAGCTTCTCCATCTGCGCTTTGGCCTCCAGGCCGATCACGGTCTGGTGCATGCAGACGTGGTTGAGCACGCTGCCCAGGGAGTATCTGGCGTCGGGGTCGGTCGCCGCCAACTCCACTGCCTCGCTGATGGCGATGCCGAGGCTGCCCGGGCAGTCCGGGTCTTCCGCGAGCACCGCCCTGCCTGAGTTGGTCAGCTCTGACGGGCTCGGGTTTACCTCCGCTCCCCACACGTGCATCATGGCGCGCCGGTATGGCTTCTGGTCGTACGAGATCCTCACCATGAACACCTTGAGGTCGAGGCCGAAGAACTTGCAGCCGAGCGCGAGCGCGCTTCCCCACTGGCCGGCACCGGTCTCCGTGTAGATCCGCTTCACGCCCTCCGCCTTGTTGTAGTAGGCCTGGGCGATCGCCGTGTTCGGCTTGTGGCTGCCCGCCATGCTCACGCTCTCGTCCTTGTAGAAGATCTTTGCGGGCGTGTCGAGCGCCTCCTCGAGCCTGTAGGCGCGGTGCAGCGGAGTGGGCCTGAAGAGCTTGTAGACCTCGATGACCTCATCGGGTATCTCGATGTAGCGTTCCTGGCTCATCTCCTGCTTGATGAGCTCCATCGGGAATAGTGGCGCGAGGTCCTCAGGGCCCAGCGGCTCCCTTGTCCCCGGGTGGAGCGGCGGCGGCAGGGGCTCGGGGAGATCCGCCTGGATGTTGTACCACGACGTCGGGATCTCGTTCTCCGCCAGAGTCACCCTATATGGACCTTCCTTGGATGGCATCGTCGTCTCCTTTCCTTGTCGATACAATGCCTCTAAAAAAAACCCGGTCCGCGACCGGGGATTTTCCCACTAAATAAGCCGCGGGCTCTCATGTCCCACGGCCTGTTCTTTTTTCACGGCAACGTGGAACCCTTTAGGAGCCCCACCACCAGTTGTTCAGTTCGCTGCGCACTGCCTTCTTCTTCATAGTGAGGTGCATGTTACCCGAAATGCCCGGGGCATGCAAGCGGGTGTCAATGGATGATCCCCCTGTCCGCGAGCAGCCCCGTGATCTCGTCCGCGACCTCGGCGACTGTCTTGTCCGTGGTGTCTATCGCGACCGCGTCTGGAGCCGGCCTCAAGGGGCTGACCGCCCGAGACGAATCGATCGTGTCACGCTTCCTGATCTCCGAGGCGACCTGCTCGCGGGTCACGTCGATGCCTTTTTCCCGCATCTCGGCCAGGCGGCGGCGGGCACGCTCCGCCTGAGAGGCCTCCAGGAATATCTTGAGCGGCGCGTCCGGCAGGACCGTGGTGCCTATATCCCTGCCCTCCACGACGGCGCCCCTCCCTTCTACAAGGCACCTCTGCAGCCTGACCATCTCGCAGCGCACGACTGCCGCCGCCGACACCGGCGAAACGGCGTCACCGACCTCCGGGGAGCGTATCTGTTCGGTTACCTCACGCTCATCGATGAACACGCGCAGGGTCTCCCCGTCGCGCAGCTCGAGCCTGAAAGAGGCGCCGACCTCGACGGCGACCTCCCCGAGAGCCGCCTCGTCGTCAACGGGCATGCCCCTCTCGAGAGCGAGCAGCGTGACCGCTCGATACATCGACCCGCTGTCCACCAGGGCAAGCCCAAGCTGGCGCGCAAGAACGAGTGCCACCGTGCTCTTGCCGGACGCTGCCGGCCCGTCTATTGCTATCAGTATCTGGGCTCTGCTCTCGCCGGCGCTCATGGTCACTCTTCCGTTCCGAGGCGCTCGAGCGCCTTTTCGAAACCCGGGTACGATATCCGGGTCCACTCCCAGCCGTCGACCACGGTCTCGCCCTCGGCAGCCAGGCCGGCAACAGCCAGCATCATGGCGATCCTGTGGTCCGAGCTGCCGGAGACGCTGGCGCCGTGCAACCGCGCCGGGCCCTGGAGAGTCATGCCGTCAGCAGTCTCCTCTGCCGCGGCCCCCATGGCGCGAAGTCCCGCCACGGCCCCGCTTATCCGGTCCGACTCTTTGTGCCTCAACTCGTCCGCGCCTGTGATCACCGTCTTTCCTTCAGCAGCGGTAGCGAGGAGCGCCAGCAGCGTCACCTCGTCGATCGCCGCCGCGACGTCGCCCGGCGAGACCTCGATTCCCCGGAGGGCGGAGTGGCGCACATTGATGTCGCCGACCGGCTCGCCCGAATCTGACACGCCCGAGGTGACTACGTCGCCACCCATCCTCCGCACCAGTTCCAGGAACGCGGTCCGGGTAGGGTTCAGGCCAACGCCACGGAGGGTGAGCCGGGAGCCCGGGCAGATGAGCGCGGCGGTGATGAAGAAGGCAGCCGAGGAAAAGTCGCCGGGCACCTCGATGTCAAGAGCCTCCGGGATGCCGGGCTCGAGGCGCACCGAGAGCCCCTCCGCCCTTATTACAATGCCTGCTCTGGCAAGCATCCGTTCGGTGTGGTCGCGGGTCGGCGTCGGCTCGCGCACTATCGTTGCGCCTCGCGCCCCCAGCCCCGCCAGCAGGACCGCCGACTTCACCTGGGCGCTCGCAACGGGCGTCGAGTATTCGATGCCCGTGAGTGGGCCACCCCTTACGCGAAGCGGAGGGCGCCCGCCTTCGCCGGACGCCTCGACGGTTGCCCCCATCAGCGCAAGGGGAGCTATGATCCTCGCCATCGGGCGCCTCATGAGGCTCTCGTCGCCACGGAAGGTGACGTCCACGGGATAAGGCGCTACCGACCCCGCCAGCAGCCGCATCGTCGTGCCGGAGTTCCCACAGTCGATCTCTCCGGGCGGCTGAGCGAAGCCCCGGCCCCCGGTCCCTTCGATCCGCAGGAGTCCGGCAGCGCGCCCGATGTCGACTCCAAGCCCTGAAAGTGCCTTGAGCGTGCTCGCGCAGTCGGCCCCGTCACTGAAGTTGGAGACGGTGGTGGTGCCGGACGCGAGCGCCCCGACCACGGCCGCGCGGTGGGAGATCGATTTGTCGCCGGGGACCGTCACCTCACCCGTGAGCGCTCCCGTCCCGCCAAACCTCGCCCGCACCTTCAGGCCTTTCCGAGCGATGCCCGGTAACCCAGGCTCTCGAGGTGGGCCGCGGCCTCTGCCGCCCTGTCCTCGCCCAGGACGTTCAGCGTCAGGATGCCGGTCTCGCCCTCGAGCGGATGGACGATGCCGATATCCTCGATATTGACGCCGAGCCCGCCCACCGCGGTGGTGATCCGGCTTATCACCCCGGGCTCGTCGGGCACCGGCAGTGACACGGCGAACATCTCCGTTATCTCCGCTCCGGCCTTCAGTGAGAGCTCCTCGCGGGCCGCCCTGGCATCCACGAAGATCTCCCGCAGAGCCTCTGTGTCGCCCCTTGCGAGGGCTTCTTTGAGTCCCTGCAGGCTCTGCTGGTAGTCCCCCAGCTTCTCGATGATAAAGGCGCGGTTCTCGGTGACGATGTCGAGCCAGACGTCGGGGTTGCTGGCCGCGATCCTGGTCATGTCCCGGAAGCCCCCCGCGGCCACGCTGTAGATGCTCTTCATCCGCTCGCGCTCGCGCGCCGCCATCTCCATGAGCAGCAGCGAGAGCAGGTGGGGCACGTGGCTCACGGTCGCCATAGCCCTGTCGTGTGACTCCGGGTCCATCGAGATCACCCTCGCGCCCATCTCCTTGAGCAGCGCGTGGATGCGCTGGTAGGCGGTGGCGTCGGTATTCTCGTTCGGGGTGAGGATGTAATAGCGGTCGCGGAAGAGGTCGGCCCGCGCGAAGTGGACGCCCGACTGTTCCGAGCCGGTCATGGGGTGGCCGCTGACATACAGGGCGCCCGGTGGCAGGGCTTCCTGGATCGCCTGCATCACGCCCATTTTCGCGGAGGCAATGTCAGAGACGACAACACCGTCCTCCAGCGCGGGAGCGGCTGCCTCCAACGAAGAGACCATGGCGCTTATCGGGGTGGCGATGAATACGACCTGGGCGCCGGACGCGGCCTCGGCCGCGGTCTCGGCAATGGTATCGGCGATACGCAGCTCGCGCGCGGCATCCCTGACCTCAATAGAGGCGTCGAACGCGGCCACTTCGCCGACGCCATCGTAGTCCTTGAGCGCGAGGGCCAGCGAGCCTCCCATGAGGCCGGTGCCTATCACGGCGATTTTCTTGACCATCGGGACACCTTGGTTCTCGACGGGCTGTCGGCCGATCACATCTTCCTGCCGAGCGCCGGCGCGAGCGCCCTCAGTTCGTCCATCAGGCGGCCGAACTCGTCGAGGGCCAGCGACTGGGGCCCGTCACAGAGCGCGGCCCCGGGGTCGGGGTGCACCTCGATCATCACGCCGTCGGCCCCCACGGCCAGGGCGCCCTTGGAGAGCGGCCCGATCAGCTCGTGCTTGCCGGTGGCGTGGCTCGGGTCGACTATTATCGGCAGGTGGCTCACGGTCTTGACGATCGGCACGGAGCTGAGGTCCAGCGTGTTGCGCGTCGCGGTCTCGAAGGTGCGTATCCCGCGCTCGCAGAGGACCACGTTCGAGTTGCCTCCCCGGACGACGTACTCTGCCGCCATCAGCATCTCCTCTATCGTGTTGGAGAGGCCCCGCTTGAGCATGACCGGCTTGTGCATCTCGCCCGCTTCCTTGAGCAGCAGGAAGTTCTGCATGTTGCGGGCGCCGATCTGGATCATGTCCGCGTATTCTGACACCAGCTCCAGGTGCCGGACGTCGACCACCTCGGTCACAACCGGCAACCCTGTCACGTCTCGCGCTTCGGCAAGCAGCTTCAGCCCTTCGGCCCCGAGCCCCTGGAAAGAGTAAGGGGAAGTCCTGGGCTTGAAGGCGCCACCCCTGAGGATCTGGGCGCCGGCGTCCCTGGCGGCGTTCGCGGCGGCGAGCAACTGGTCCTTGCTCTCGACCGCGCACGGCCCGGCGATGACCACAAATTCGTCACCGCCCAGCTCAACCGGGCCCACCTTTACGACCGTGCTTGCCGGGTGGAACTCACGGCTCACGAGCTTGTACGGCTTCATTATCGGGACGACGCTGTCCACCCCGTCGAACGCTTCGAAGGGGATCTGCGAGATCCTCTCGCGGTCGCCGATCGCCCCGATTATGGTCTTGAACTCACCGCGGGAGAGGTGGGCTTCCGCTCCGACCTCATGCAGCTTCTCGATGACGCCCTGCACCTGCGCCTCGCTTGCCCCGTCCCGCATGACGATCATCATCGCCGGTCACCCTCTCAAAGATCGATATTCCTTGCCCGGGCGCGTCCCGGGCCGATGCTGGTGATAAGAAAAAGAAAGGCCTCTGCTCTGCTCACTCCGGCAGGTCCGTGCGCAACTGACGCGCCTCTTTCAGATACACGTGCCTCAGCTGCTCCCGCGCCTTGTCGGTGTTCATCAGCATCATCGCCCTGATCGTGCGGGGCAGAGCGCCTTCCACGTCCAGCTCCCTCGCGCATATCACCGGGATGTGGGAGAGCCCGAGCTTGCGGACGGCCGCGGCCGGGAACTCGGCTATAAGGTCCTTGGTGGAGGTGAAGAGGATGAAGACCACGTCGTCGGTGCCCACGTCGTTGCGGTCGAGCATCTCCTCCAGCAGCTCCGTCGTCACCTCGACGATCTCTTCCTTGGTGTCGGCCTCAGCCGTCACCGCGCCGCGCAATGCCCTGACCCTCATTGGCCCTCCTTAACCTTTCCCCAGTCCTCGAGCCCCGTCTGCCCGTAGAGCTCGCGCACCTCCGCGCCCGTGAGCTCCCTCGACTCTCCGGGCTTCAGCCTTCCGAGCCCCAGAGATCCTATACGCACCCTGTTCAGCGACACCACCCGATAGGAGAGGTGCTCGAACGTCCGCCTGATCTGCCTCTTCCTGCCCGCGTGTATCACCAGGTCTACCTGTGCCATGCGGCCGCTGGTCCCCACGACGGAAGCCTTTGCCGCTCCTGTTTCTCCGTCCTCGAGCCGCACTCCTTTTCGCAGCCGCGCAATATCTTCCGGGCGCGGCACCGGCTCCACCTCGACCATGTATTCACGCGGCACTCCGTACCGCGGGTGCATCAACCTGTTGGCGAGGAAGCCGTCGTTCGTTAAGAGTATAAGTCCGGTCGAATCCATGTCCAGCCTGCCCACCGGGAACAGCCGCAGCCCTCTGCTCGCATCGAGGGGGATCTGATCGAGGACCGTCGGGCGCCCCTGCGGGTCCGTCGCGGTGCTCACGACGCCAGCGGGTTTGTTCAGCGCGAAATAGGCCAGCTCTCCCTCCGGCTCGACCGCGATCCCGTCGACTTCTATGGCGTCTCTGCCGGCGATCCCCCTGTCACCCAGGGAAGCCGTCTTCCCGTTCAGGGTCACCCTTCCCGCCAGGATCAGCGCTTCCGCCGCCCTCCTCGAGGCCACCCCCGCCCTCGCCAGGATCTTCTGTACCCTCTCGGGCTGGTTTTCCGACGTCACCCATGTCCTCCTCGAGCTCCCAGGAGAGGCTCCTCTTTATCTTCTCGATGGTCGCTTCATCAGGTGCGAACTCCTCAAGGGCGGGCATGTCGTCCAGGCTGCGGAGCCCGAACCTCTCGAGGAAGCGGTCGGTGGTGCCGTAGAGCGCGGCGTAGCCCGGGGGGCCACCCCTGCCGACGGCCTTGACCAGCCCGCGGTTCTCGAGAGTCTTCATGACTCCCTCGGACTGGACGCCACGGATCTCGGCGACAACGCCTCGCGAGACCGGCTGCAGGTAGGCGACTATCGCCATCGTCTCGAGCGCGGCCCTGGTGAGCCGCGGGTTGACCTGCGACCTGATGAGCCTCGATATGTAGGGGGCCGCATCCGGCGACGAGTAGAAGCCGAACCCGCCGGCCACCTCGCGTATCACCAGCCCGGAGTCCTGCGAGGCGTAGGAGTCGTGGAGCCTGTTCAAGATCTCTCGGACGGCGCCCTGGTCGAACCCGGTTATCTCCACGATCATCCCCGCGCTCAGCGGCTCCGGGGAGACGAAGAGCAGCGCCTCGATCACGCTCATCTTGTCCGCGTCCGAAGATGCGGGCATCGGCGCCGGGCGCTCTGCTTCCGCGCCGGCTCTCTCGACCGCGTCCTCGCCTTGCCCGTCAAGCGACATTGCTGTCCGCCTCCCGCTTGCTGACCTCGATCTCACCGAAAATCTTCCTCTGCTTGAGGTCCACTTCGTTGCGCTTGTACAGCTCGAGCACCGCGAGGAACGTCGCGATCACCTCCAGCTTCGATGAACACTCACTGATGAGCTCGCTGAACTTCACCTTTCCCTTCTTCGCGACCCGCGCCCGGACATCCTCGATGCGCTCGGCGACGGATATCTTGATGGGCGCTATGTACGAGGTATCGACGCGCTCGGTCGCCCTTTCTATCAGCAGGTCCATGAGCGCGCGGGCGAGGTCGGTGGTGACCACCCCGTCGAAAGGGTCGGGGTAGAGGGACGCGTAATCATCCTCGAGCTCGCGGGTCCGTGGCACGTACCACCCGTGCTCCGCGTACTGCTCCTGGAGCCAGTCGGCCGCGCTCGCGAACTGCTTGTACTCGATGAGCCTCTCGACGAGGAACTCCCGCGCGCTCTCCGTCTCCTCGGCGGCTTCGCCCTCCTCCTCCTCGGGAGGTATCAGCGACCGCGCCTTGATGAGCAGGAGCGTAGCCGCAATCAGCATGAACTCGGTGGCGGAATCCAGGTCGAGCTTCGGCGCCGCCTCCATTTGCTCCAGGAAGGCGGAAGTTATCTGGGCGACCGGTACCTGGTGGATGTCCAGCTCCTGCCTCATGATGAGCTGGAGCAGCAGGTCGAACGGCCCCTCGAACACCTCGATCTTGACCTCGAAGCTCAAATGCCGCTCCTACAGCGTTCCTATGTTCATCGCCCGCCTGGCCCGCGCCAGCGACTCGTCCACTATCGGGTTCACCTTCTCGGCGCCGGAGGCCAGGATATCGGCCACCACACCGGGCTTGCGCGCCAGCTCCTCGCGCCTCTCCCTGAACGGCCCCAGGTCCGCCGCTATCCTCTCGGCGAGCCGGTCCTTGCAGTCCGTGCAGCCCGTGAGCGCCTGCTCGCATTCGCGCGACACCCGGTCGAGCTCTTCGGGGAAATAGACGCGGTAGAGCGTGTACACCGTGCACACCTCTGGATGCCCCTTGTCCTCGCGGCGCTTGCGTGCCGGGTCAGTAATCATCTTGCGTACTTTCTTTGAGATGGCTTGGGGCTCGTCGTCCAGGCCGACGTAGTTGTCGTACGACTTGGACATCTTGCGCCCGTCCGTGCCCGGGATCTTCGGGGCCTTCGAGAGTATCGGCTGCGGCTCGGGGAACGTCGCACCGTACAGCGAGTTGAAGTCCCTCGCTATCTCGCGGGTCAGCTCCAGGTGCGGCAACTGGTCCTCCCCGACCGGCACCAGCTCGGCGTCCACCGCCAGGATGTCGGTCGCCATCAGCACCGGATAGCCGAGGAAGCCGTATGTGTTCACCACGCGCGAGTCCAGCTCCCGCAACTGCTCTTTGTAGGTAGGGTTGCGCTCGAGCTCGCCCAGTGTGATGACCATCCCTAGGGACAGCACCAGCTCAGGGATCCCGTGGATGTCGGACTGCCTGTAGATAGTGCATTTGCCCGGGTCGAGGCCCGCGGCGAGCCAGTCCAGCACCATCTCGGTCGTCCAGGTGCCCAGCATGGAGGTGTCCCGGTAGCCGGTGGTAAGGGCGTGCCAGTCCGCGACGAAGAAGAAGCACTCATTCGTGTCCTGCAGGCCGATCATGTTCTTGAGGTTGCCGTGATAGTGCCCCAGGTGGAGCCTGCCGCTCGGCCGGTAACCGCTTACTACCCTGTCTTTCAAACAAGCACCTCCGTTAGACCGCCGGCTTCAAGCCGCAGTCAGTGTCCCATCGCCGCTGCCACCCACCGGAACAGGGGGTTCAGCAGCCTGAAGAAAGCACCGTTGGTCCCCCACACGATCACCAGTATTATGATGAACCCGAACGGCGCGAGCCGCTCGTAAGTGTCACGCGCGCTGTCCGACAGGAAGTATTCGAGGACATGAGAGCCGTCGAGGGGTGGTATCGGCAGCAGGTTGAACACCCCGAGTACGATGTTGATCTCGACGATGGCGAACAGCAACCTGAAGACCTCTATAGCATGTACGCCCACCGCGTTTAGGATCGCCCCGATTCCCGTAAAGATAGCCGCGATCGCGAAGTTGGTGACCGGCCCGCCGAGCGCGACCAGCACCATGTCGTGCCTCTTCTTCAAAAAGTACGGGTTGACCGGCACGGGCTTCGCGTACCCGAACACCATGGCCCCACCGGTCAGCACCAGCAGCCCGAGCGGGAGCAGGATCGTCCCGAACGGGTCGATGTGCGGTATGGGGTTCAAGGTCAGCCGCCCCGCGTTGCGGGCAGTGTGGTCGCCTCTCCAGTCGGCGATGCGCCCGTGCATGTACTCGTGCAGGACCACGCCAATCAGCAAGCCTATGATCAGGTATGCGGCGTCTCGCCAGCTTGTCACGATTCTCCAGTCGAAGGGTCCGGAACAATTCCGTTCATTCTATTTCTGCCCTTTTCAGCATACAAGCACAGTGAGCGCGCAAACATGAGCGGCGGCAATCCCGCTGCTAGGCTCGAGGGTGCGATCTCGCGTAGACCGCCCTCAGGTGGTCCCGCGTCACTTCGGTATAGATCTGGGTGGTGGCGATGCTGACGTGGCCCAGCAACTCCTGGACCACCAGCAGGCTCGCCCCTCCCTCGAGCATGTGGGTCGCGAAAGTGTGCCTGAGCCCGTGCGGGGTGACCAGCTCTTCGATCCCCGCCTCGCGCGCGCGGCCCTTGATTATCTTCCAGCAACCCTGCCGCGTGAGCCTCCCGCCCCGGGCGTTGAGCACCAGGGCGGACGTGGAGGTGCGGCGCACGAGCACCGGCCTCGCGTCGCGGAGGTAGGCGGATGCCGCCTCGGAGGCGGCCGAGCCGAACGGGATGAGCCTCCACTTGTCGCCTTTACCGTGGGCGGTCACGACCCGCTCGACCATATCCAGGTCGCCGATGTCGAGCGCGGTCAGCTCCGAGACTCGCATTCCCGTGGCGTAGAGTATCTCCAGGATGAAGCGGTCGCGCACCGTGAGCTCGCTGTCCCCCTGAACGTCGAGCAGCCGCGCGACCTGGTCGCGCGTCAACGCGTGAGGCAGCCGGTGCGGTGTCCGGGGCGTCGCCAGCGAAGTGGTGGGGTCGGCGCCGGCGTAGCCTTCGACAACCAGAAAGCGGTGGAACATCCGCAGTGCGCTTGCCGCCTGCGCCATCGACCTCGGCGAAAGGGAGCCGCCTTCCCCTTCGCTGAGTGAGGCCACGAAGGCCCTGGCCTCGTCCTGGGTCACCTGGTCGGGCTCCACGATGCCCTGCCGCTGGAGGAACTCCGCATAAGAGCGCAGCACCCGCCGGTAAGCCGCCAGGGTGTTTGCGGACGCGCCTTTCTCCACCGCCATGAAATTGAGGAACTCACCGGCGCAGGTGACGATCTGCGAAGGCGCGGCGGCTTCGGTCTGACTGGAAGCCTGCGCGCTCAAGGCGTTGCTCCCCCCGTGAACGGGCCCGAGTCCCCGGCCAAAAAAGAGCGGGCGAGCGTTATCCCGATGATGCTCTTGGCATCGCGGATCCGGCCGTCCGATATCAGCTCGGTCGCCCCAATCAGCGGGACCTTCACGACCTGGAGGAACTCGTCGGGCTCGGGCTCGCCGCTCCCGGGCGACAGACCGCGCGCCAGGTAGAGATAGAACTTCTCGTCCGAGTAGCCCGGGGAGTTGTAGAACTCCGCCAGTGGGATGAGCTCGGCGGCCTTCATCCCGATCTCCTCGCCGAGCTCGCGCATCGCCGTGTGCTCGGGCGCCTCATCGGGGTCCAGCTTCCCCGCCGGGATCTCGAGGAGGACGCCGCGCACAGCGTGCCTGTACTGCCTGACCATCACTATCTCGCCGTCTTCCGTGAGCGGCACCATGCCCACCGCGCCCGGATGCGCCACCCTCTCCCAGGTGGCGACCCGCCCGTCGGGAAGGCGCACCTCGTCCACGAACACTTTGACGACCCTGCCGTCGAACGCCTGCGACGTGGAGAGGACCTCGTGCTCGTTGATGTCGAACTCAGCCACCGGGCTCACCACCACCGCCGGCCGCTATCAAGCCCGCAGCAGCCGCCGCCATGAAGAACTCCGGCTCCGCCTCGTAGCCTCTGCCCATCACCGTTGCCTTCAGATCGCAGCGGCCCATCAGGCCCTCTATGACGCGCGCGTCGACCGACCGTACCTCGTGCATGCTGTCAAGTCCCGATTCCCTCAACTGCTCGGACAGGCAGTCGCCCCGCCCGCTCTCGAGCTCCGGCATCGCGATGACGGCCCGGGCGCGCGCCGCGTACTTCAGGGAGGAGACCGTGTGGTGGCTCAAGCCGCGGTGCCTGTCGCGCTCGTCGGCGAAACTTATCCTCGGTATCGCTATAGCAAGGCCGCCGAGTGACGCCGCGGCATTCACGATCATCCCCTGCTCGATCCCGCTGAACCCCGCTTGAGAGCCGGTCCCAACGATCCCGGGCCCCATCAGCGCGATCACCGCGTCCGCACCCGTGATGCGCCGGGCGGCGAGGAGCGCCCCGTACACCGTGACGGCTTCCATGTCCCCCCCGAAAGCGTTGCCGCAGGTGATGACCGAGTCCAGGTAACCGTTCTCCCTCAGGAAGCGCGCCGTGTTGCTGAACGCGGCCGGGAGCGAGCCGCCATCGGTCATCACGTACGCGAGCTTTCCTTCCGGCATCGCGTGCCTGTAGGCGAGGGCCGCGGGCAGCAACTGGCTGTGCAGCGAACCCGCGACCACCGGCATCCCGCCCAGCGCGCCCGAGAGGTCTTCGCCCTCGAGGCCGTCGAGGCTCTCCTCGACCGCCTCGACGTTTAGCTGAAGAGGCGTGTACCGGAGCTTCATGATATGACCGCTGCCGTCGGTGTCGAGCTCCTGGCGCGAGAGGTTCCAGAGGACGAAGTGATACCCGCCGGATCCGAGGTCCAGGTCCACCGCGGTGGTGTTGGCGACCACCTGGTCGCCCGCCGCGACGGGGCCCACCAGCGACTCGAGGACCACCGCCGGCCCCCGGGTGCCGTCCTCGAACTCGAGGGAGGCCTCGGTTATTGAGGCCCCCCAGGGCTTCACGCCAGTCACCGTTGCGCGCCTGTAGCTGCTCACGTTGCCCGCTCCGCTCCCTCGTCGGCCGCGGCGTAGGCGAGCCGCGCTATCACCCTGGCGACCCCTTCCATCTGGTCCTTCTTGATGAGCTCCTGGGTGCTGTGGGCGTTGACGAGGCCTATGTTCATGACGGCCAGGCTCAGGCCGGCCCGGTTCAGGACGTTCGCGTCGCTGCCCCCGCCGCTGGAGGTGAGGCCGGGCTCGAAGCCGCAGGACTTGAGCGCCATGGCCAGCTGGTACACCGGCGTCGAGGCAACGTCCAGCTTGAAATGTTGAAACGAGTGCTCGATCTCGGTAACCAGCTCACAGCCTGCGGCCTCCGCAGACTTCTGGAAGCTACTCACTATCCGGTCGCGCTCGGCTTCGAGTCGCTCGTCGGACATGCTCCGGATCTCCCCTTCCACCACCGCGGTCTCAGGTACGATGTTGACCGCAACGCCTCCGGATATAAGACCGACGTTCGCGGTTGTCACCTCGTCGAGGCGGCCGAACTCTATCTCGGATATCGCCCTGGCGGCGCAGGCGATGGCGTTGGCCCCTTTCTCGGGCTCGACTCCCGCGTGAGCGGCCCGGCCCTTGATGGTGAACTTGAAGCGGTCCTGGCTGGGCGCCTCCGTCACAATGCCCCCGACGGGCCCGCTCCCGTCCAGCACGACGCCCCACTCCCCGTCGACCAGCGACATGTCCAGGTGCCTGGCGCCGACGAGCCCGGGCTCCTCCTGCGCCGTGAAGATCAGCTCGAGCGCGCGGTAGGGGCCGCCGGCCTCGGCCAGCGATTCCACCGTTGCCAGTATTGCCGCGAGGCCCGCCTTGCAATCGGCGCCGAGGACCGTCTCGCTCATGCTGACGAAGTGGTCGCCCATGTCGAACGGTAAGATATGCGAACCCGGCTGGACGGTGTCCATGTGGGCGCAGAGGATGACCGGCGCCAGAGGAGAGAACGCCCCCGCCGGGACCCGCACCACCAGGTTTCCGCACTCGCCGCCGGTGGCGGCCGCCGAGGCGTCCTCGTGAACGGCAAAGCCCAGCCTGTTGCAGAATTCCTTGATGTAGGCACACATGGCGCCCTCAAAGCCGGAGACGCTGTCTATCTTGACGAGCTCGAAGAATATCTCGAAGAGCCTGTTGGCCTCGGGACCCTCCGTTGGGCTCATTTCACTGCCTGGGCCTCGTCGCCGTCTATGACCTTGAGGTGAGAGTCGGCCATCCGCTGTCTCTTGGCCGCCGCGCCCACGAACTCCCTGAACAGCGGGTGCGGCTTGAGAGGCCTCGACTTGAACTCCGGGTGGAACTGGGATGCTACGAACCAGGGGTGGTCAGGGTACTCGACTATCTCGACCAGCCTGTCGTCGGGGGACACGCCTGAGAAGACCAGCCCCGCCTCTTCCATGTTGTGGCGCAGGGAGTTGTTGACCTCGTAGCGGTGGCGGTGGCGCTCGTAGATGACCTCTTCGCCGTAAGCCTGGTAGGCCCGGGTCCCCGGGGTTATCTTGCAGGGATAGAGGCCCAGGCGCATGGTGCCCCCGAGCCCGTCGATGTCCTTCTGATGGGCCATCAGGTCGATGACGGGGTACCTGGTGTTGGGATCGAACTCGGCGGAGTTGGCGCCCTCCATCCCAGCAACGTTGCGCGCGAACTCGATGACGCAGCACTGAAGGCCCAGGCAGAGGCCCAGGAACGGGATGTCGTTTTCACGCGCGTACTGGATGGCCGCGATCTTTCCCTCGATACCGCGAATGCCGAAGCCGCCAGGTACCAGCACGCCGTGTATGTCCTTGAGGGTCTCGCCGCAGCGCCCCTCCTTCAGTGTGTCGGAGGCGACCCAGATGGGCTTCACCCTGACACCGTGCTTGATGCCCGCCGAGTTCAGGCTCTCGGCGATGCTGATGTATGCGTCGGGCAGGTCCACGTACTTGCCGACCACCGCGACCCTCACCTCCGTCTCGAGGCCCTTGATCCTCTCGACAAGGGACTCCCACTCAGATAGGTCGGGCGGGTGCCCGGGCAGGCCGAGATGCTTGACGATGTACTCGTCCAGCCCTTCCCGGTTGAGCATCAGCGGGACCTCGTAGATGGTGGGCGCGTTAACAGCGGATACCACCGCCTCGCGGTCCGTGTCGCAGAAGAGGGCTATCTTGTCCTTCACGTCATCGTTTATCGGGCGGTCGGAGCGGCAGACGATGGCGTCCGGCTGGATACCGATGCTCTTGAGCTCCTTCACGCTGTGCTGGGTCGGCTTGGTCTTCAACTCCTGGGAGGTCTCCAGGTAAGGCACCAGGGTCACGTGGATGTAGCAGACGTTCTCGTGGCCGAGGTCTTTCTTGAGTTGCCTGACAGCCTCCAGGAACGGGAGGCTCTCGATGTCGCCGACAGTGCCGCCTATTTCGCTGATCGCCACGTCGACATCATCGTCCTCGACGAGAGCGAGTATGCGGCGCTTGATCTCGTCCGTGATGTGCGGGATGACCTGGACGGTCGCCCCCAGGAACTCGCCCTTGCGCTCGCGGCCGATGATGGTCCCGTAGACGACACCGGTGGTGACGTTGGACTCGCGCTTCATGTTGATGTCGACGAAACGCTCGTAGTGCCCCAGGTCGAGGTCGGTCTCGGTCCCGTCGTCGGTCACGAAGACCTCTCCGTGCTGGAACGGGTTCATCGTGCCGGGGTCAACGTTGATATAGGGGTCCATCTTCTGCATGGCGACATTGAGGCCGCGGGCCTTCAGGAGCAGCCCGAGCGACGCCGCCGTTATCCCCTTTCCCAGCGATGAGACCACTCCGCCTGTCACAAAGATGTGCTTCACGGGCATGCGTTTACCTCCGGTCGCCTTCGGACTTCTAGTTATTATTATCCCCGCCCGGTGCCTGTCCCTTTCTCCCAAGCGAGTCTAACCAGTTGAGCACCCGGTTTGAAGCGATTACTTCAGAAAACGAGACCATCTCCGAGAGAATGTTCAGCGCCAGCATCAGGACCAGCACCCCCAGACGCCACCAGAAGCTCGTCCCCAGCACGAGTCCGAGCCCGATGACCGCCCCCAGGACGTTCGAGCCGGCGTCCCCCATCATGAACTTCTCGCGGAGGTCGCCGGGGAACAGGACAAGTGCAAACGCAGCGACGGCCAACGCGGGGGTCATGTATATGTAGAGGGGCGAATAGAGCGCGAAGACGGCCCCGACTGCCTCGGATCTGATTGTCAGCCCGGCGCAGAGCGCGAGCGCTGGAAAGAACACCTTCAGAGCACGCCCCGGGCGCAGGTCCAGCAGGTTGAAGAGGTTGGCGGTCAGTGCGATGAGCGCCGCATCCATTACCCAGGTGCCGTAAGCATTAAAGGTAAATCGTTGAAACATCATTAGTTGCGGATGCAGTGCGACCAGCGCAACGACAAAGCCAAGGAACGCCTTGACGAGGCCTGTGGTGAACCTGCCGTGCAGCGCTTCGGAGAAATGCCCCTTGAAGCCCTTCGCTCCCGAGTCACCCGCAACGTCGTCAAGAAGACCCAGCAGGCAGAAGCCCAGGACCAGAATCAACATTGTGTTCATCCCATAGGTTAAGCCGTGGAACCTGGAGGTCATGAGCCTGCCTTCGTCAGCGTAGTGCCGGACCGCATAGTCCACGACAACAAGCCAGACCAGCAGAAAAGCCGGCGCGAAGATAACGCCGGCCGAGGTGGGCAGCTTAACTCCCCTGAAGTTGGCCCTCGAGAGCCTCTCGCTCGAGAGCAGCTTCCACATCACGGCGAGCATCAGCGCGCCTGATACCAGAGAGCCCAGGAAAACGTAGAGCGCTATCATCCCTCCACCCGCCTCAGGATCGAGACCCCCGTCAACCGTTTCCTCCCTTGAGCGCCCGCGACGCGAGCGCTTTCGCGATGTCCGCGAACTGCCTGCCCCTGTGGACGAAACCCGCGAGGTCCCTACCCGTCTCGCTGTGTGACATGCAGGTGCTGACTTCGGCGATCGTGAATCCAGCGCGGTGGGCGTCGACGGTCATCGCAACCTCGACACCGAAGCCCTCGCGAAAAGGTGTGACCGCCTCGAAGACCTCCCGGCTCATGGCCCGCTGGCCCGATATCGGCGAGCGCATCTCCAGCCCGGTGAGCATCTTTATGCCCCTTCGGGCGAGCCCCTGCGCCGCTCCGACGCCCCCCCTCTTCGCGGGAGGCGGAAACGCGGCGATCGCCAGGTCCGCGGCCCCGCTCGCCACCGCTTCCAGGAGTGCGGCGGCCTCCGCAGCGTGCGCTCCCAGGTCGCCGTCGATGAGGAGCAGCGTCTCGAAATCCAGTTCCGGAAGGAGTCGGTTGAGCGAACCGCCCTTTCCGAGGTTGCTGCCGTTGACGACCACGGTCGCGCCGGCCGCCGAGGCCTCGAGAGAAGACCTGTCGCCCGAAGCGTCGTCGACCACCACCACCCTCTCGACGCCGTCGAGGCCCAGAAGCGACGACACCGTGCTGCCCACAAACTCCTCTTCGTTGTAGGTCGGGACTACGGCGACGGCCCTCAAGGAGCAGACATCTCCCTACGGTGGAGGCAGCATGCGGTTCGCCGCGCCGCCGCTCCCGTAGTGGCCGGGCTTGCCGGCCAGCGACATGTCGAGCGCCACCTCGCCGGGTACGGTGTCCACGTGGTCGACGGTCGAGATGCCGTGCTTCTTGTAGAAGAGGAGCACCGACTCCTCCGCGCTGCTGCCACAGACCCCGATCATCGGGAATGCGCTCGACACGAAGGTGTCGATCAGCGGCGCGTCGGTCTTGTCCAGGGCTCCGGTGTCCACCGGCCCGTCCAGGACAGCCCCGTCCACCGGCGCGACGAGCGTGCCACGCAGGTGGATCACGCCCAGTTGGTCCAGGGTGAGCAGGATGCTGGTGTTGCTGGCAGTGCGCAGCTGGTTCAATACTTCCGCGAAGACCCGGTTCTCCAGGGCCTGCTGGTCGGGAGGCATGGCGAAGAGGGTTGCCAGGTTGGCCATCACCGACTGGTCGCCGAACTTGTCGTGCGTCGCGATAGTGATGGTGACCTGCACGCTGCCCCCCGCCGCGGATATGCCATCGATTATGGCGGCGAGAGTGGCTTCGTCCGGATTGTTCCCGGTGAGGATGGCGTAGGTCTTGCCCGGCAGCATGTTGGCGATCATGTACGGCCGCGACTCGTCGGCATACCGCCTGTAAGCCTGCAGGTCGTTGTTGAGCGAGGTGTTCTTGTCCCTGATCTCACCGAAAGTCGTCTTGAGCGACTTTATCTGCGCCTTCTGCTCGGCCACCAGGCCACGCTCCACCAGGGTGGTACCGAGGAGTATGCCGATGCCGAGGGCAAGAAATACAGCCACCAGGGATATCACGTGGTAGCGCATGTCGATCAAGCGGACGCACCTCTCATTCAGATAAGGTTCTGCAGCTTCATGAGCCAGACCTGGAACCGCATGGCCATCACCGAGATGAACTGCCGCGCCGGCTCGGAAAGCAGGATTATTATTACTATGACCAGCAGCGCGGCGGCCGCCATCACCGTGAGGTGCCAGCCCTTCACCCTGGCGTGATATAACTCGCTGACCCCTTTGGCGTCCACCAGCGCCGCGCCTATGCGCAGGCGCACAAGGAAGGTGCTGGCCATTCCCTTCCGGTCTTTGTCCAGGAACTCGATCAGGTTGTTGTGCCCCCCGACCAGGACGATGATCTCGGCGCCCTTTTCATAGGCGATCAGCATCGCGATGTCCTCGCTCGTCCCCGGGTAGTGGAAGACCGTGCTCTCGAGGCCCATTTCTTCGAGCCTTTCCCGCCCCGGAGCGCGGCCGTCGACGTAGCCGTGCACCACAAGCTCGGCCTTTGAAGCCAGCGAGTCGTCCGAGACGCTGTCCATGTCGCCGACGATCATGTCCGGTTTGTACCCCATCTCGAGCAGGGCATCGGCCCCGCCGTCCACCGCGACCAGGACCGGCTTGATCTCGCGGATGTAAGAACGCAGCGCCTTGAGGTCTTTCTTGTGGTCGTGCCCGCGCACGACAACCAGCACGTGGCGGCCGTCGAATCGGGTCTTTATATGGGGCAGGTCGATGCTTTCGAGCAGGATCGCCTTCTCCGCCTCCAGGAGCTCGACGGTGTTGGCGGCGAAGTCTCCCAGGTGCTTTCCCAGCCGCTTCTTGCTGTCCTCGATGCGCAGCTCGATCTCATCGAGGGTGAGGAGATTGCCGCGCGCGACGACCTCGCCGTCCTTGAGCAGTGCGTTCCCCTCGACCGTGACCTCGTCTCCCTCCTCCAGCAGCTCGAACACCCCTTCGCCCACCTCGTCGATGATGTTGATGCCCGAGGCCACTATCATCAGCGGGCCGAGGTTGGGGTAGTTGCCCGTGAGCGAACAGGCGGCGTTCACCACGTAGAGCGGCTTCTTCTCCACCAGGGATTCAGCGCACACGCGGTCGATGTCCATGTGGTCGATTATTGCTACGTCACCCTCGTGGAGCCGCTTGACCAGGTTCTTCGTCTTCTTGTCCAGCCTGGCTACCGTTGTGCCGTCCACACCGGCAACCGGCTCGATGGTCTGGGCCGATGTCTTCATGGCCCTCACCCGCCTTTGTCGCCGACATTATCTCACATAGGCCCACGGTCAACCTGAGAAGGACAGCCTCCCCTGCGCGACGACTTCTTCCTTTTCTCCGCGCGCTTGAGGATGTCCCTGGCGTGCTCGGCGGTCACCTTGCGGCCGCTCGAGTCCCCCAGCATCCTGCACATCTCAGCCACGCGGTCCTCGTCATCGAGGAGCGCGATCCCTGTGTGCGCGCTTCCGTCGCCGCGCGTCTTGAAGACCCTGTACTGCCAGTCGGCGAAGCTCGCGATCTGGGGAAGGTGGGTGACGCAGAAGACCTGGTGGTAGCTTGTCAGCTCGTAGAGCTTCTCCCCCACGGTCGCGGCCGCCTCGCCGCCGATGCCGGCGTCGACCTCGTCGAAGACCAGCACCGGAAGCCTGTCCGCTTCGGCCAGCACGATCTTGACGGCGAGCATGACCCTCGACATCTCGCCGCCGGAAGCGATGCTCCGGAGAGGACGCAACGGCTCGTCGGGCTCCGGCCTGAAGAGGAACTCAACCTCGTCGCAACCGGTCGGCCCGAGGTTCCCGGTGCCCGGCTCCGGCCGCGCCGTCGGCTCCTTCTCGTCAACCTTTACGCCGAAGCCGGCGCCCGTGAGCTCGAGGCCTGCCATCTGTTCCATCACGTCTTTTTCGAGGGATGAGGCCGCTCGCCGCCGCTCGCTCGCGAGTTTCCTGGCGGCCGCGGCAGCCTCTTTGCCGGCCTCGGCGACCTGCTCTTCTATCGCTCTCGCTCGCTCGGCAATCCCTCCGATCTCCTCAAGCCTGGCCGACGCCCTGTCCCGGTATTCGATGACCGCATCGAGTGAGCCCCCATACTTGCGGCACAGCTCCCGGAGCGCGCTCAACCGGGACTCCACCTGATCGAGCCTCCCCGGGTCCGTGTCGAGCCCCTCCCTGTAGCGGCCGACCTCGCCGGCGACGTCCTCCGCCTCCAGCGACAGGGACTCCAGCCGCCCGGCCAGCGCTCGCAGCGACTCGTCGCGCGAAGCCATCCTGCCGATGTCTTCGACCGCCCGCGCCAGCAGGTCCCTCACCGAGGCCGACGACTGGCTGTCGGCGCAGAGCGTTCCCTCGACGCCGGATGCCAGCTCCCACAGCTCCCTCGAGTGCCGCAGCCTGGATGCCTGCGCCTCGATGTCGTCAATCTCTCCCGCCACGGGAGCGGCCGCCTCGATCTCTTCGACCTCATGGGACAGCAACTGCGCTTCCCTGGTCGCGTCTGCGCCGCCGGCGATCTCCTTGCGCTCCAAGAGCAGCGCGCGAAGGCGCTCGTACGCCCGCGTGTAGGTCCGCAGCCGCTCAAGGTGCGCCGCGCCCGCGTAGCGGTCCAGGTATCCGATGTGGGAGGACTTCATGAGCAGGGCCTGGTGGGTGTTCTGGCCGTGGACCTCGAGGATGAGATCACCTATCGCCGCCAGCGTCGAAACGGGGCATAGGCGGCCGTTCACGGTGCAGCGGCTCTTGCCTTCACGAGGGAGCCTGCGGCCGAGAGTGAGCTCATCGTCGCCGTCCTGAAGATATCCCATCTCTTTCAGTGCCGCGAAGACCGCGGGCTCGCCCGAGATGTCGAAGGAAGCCTCGAAGACGGCCTCGGTCGCGCCGGTGCGCACCATCTGGGCCTCCGCCCGGTCACCCAGGAGCAGCCCGATCGCCCCGATCAGCACCGTCTTCCCCGCCCCCGTTTCACCCGAGAGGACGTTCAGGCCTCCATGGAACTCGACCTCGACGCTTGAGACCAGGGCGAAGTCGGAGACCTTCAGATAAGACAGCAAGTCGCCTCCTCTAAAGCGGTTCTTCGCCGGCGGGCGGGCTCATGAACTTCCGGCGGACCGTGCCGTAGAAAGAGGTGCCCTGCAGCTCGAGTATCTTGACGGTGTCCTCCAGCGCGTGGAAATCGATGGTCGCGCCAGGCGGCACCTCGACGTCGAGCCTCCCGTCGACGCTCAGCGACAGGCGCTCCGGCTCGCCCTCCACCGACACTGTTACCCTGTCGGCCCGGTCGAGGACCATAGGCCGCGAAAACAGCACGTGAGCGCATATCGGTGTCAGCAACAGGCACCGGACGTCTGGAGTGACGATGGGGCCGCCCGCCGAGAGGGAGTAGGCTGTCGAACCCGTGGAGCTGGCGAAGATGAGCCCGTCGCCCGAGTATCGCATGAAGAACTCGCCGTTGATGTAGGTCGCGAGGCGGATGAGCCGCTCACGCACGAGCTTACCGATAACGATCTCGTTCAGCGCGCGGTATACGCTCTCGCCGCCGTCCGCCCGCAGGGTGCACCCGACCGGCATCCTCTCGCTCACCACGTACTTCCCGGCAAAGATGTCGGCGAGTGTTTCCGAGACCTGGTGCGCCTCGGCGGCGGTCAAAAAACCCAGCTTGCCTATGTTTATCCCGACCAGCGGCACCCCTCGGCCCCACACGACGTCGACAGCGTGCAGCATGGTTCCGTCCCCGCCGAGCGCTATCGCGAGCCCGGCCTCGCCAGCCTCGTCGAGGGTCCGGGACGGAAGGTCCAGCCCCAGCGCCGCGGCGTCATCCTCCAGCAGGAAGTAGGAGACCCCCGCGCGGTCGAGCCACCTCGAGACCTCGATCACGATGTCCTTGATGCCGGACTTGCGGATATGCGGGACTATCAGGACTTTGTCGAACCCGCTGCGTTCTTCCATTGGCCCTCCATCCACGGATCGACCGCCGCCTCAGGCTTCCTGCTTCGCTTTCTCCACGGCGCCGGCCAGGTCCTCTTCGGTCGCGGCCCGGCCGCGCGAGACTTTGACAAAGAACTCCACGTTGCCCTTAGGCCCTCTGATGCGCGACGGCGTGACCGCCTCCATCACCAGGTCCTTTTCCTCAAGCCACCGCTTGAGCCCCAGCAGGACTTCCAGGTGCGTCGCCGGGTCACGGACCACGCCCTTTGGAGCCATTCCGAGGCCTGCTTCGAACTGGGGCTTCACCAGCGCGAGGACTTCTGCGCCGGTCTTCAAGCATGCTATCACGGGCTCGATCACCTTCTCGAGCGAGATGAACGAGACGTCGATGGTCGCGAGCCCTGGCTGGTATGGCAGGTCCTCTGATGAGAGCTCACGCGCATTGCGGCCCTCCAGCACGGTGACGCGGGTGTCCCGCCTCAGTTTCCAGTGGAGCTGCCCTTTGCCCACGTCCAGCGCGATCACCCTGGCAGCGCCCATTGCGAGCAGGCAGTCGGTGAATCCGCCGGTCGACGCGCCGACGTCAAGCACGTCCAGGCCACCGACGTCAAAGTCAAAATCCTCGAGCGCCCCCTCGAGCTTGAGGCCTCCACGCGACACGTAACGCGATGCGGGCTCACGGACGTCGATGCTCTCCGATCCGCTCACCTGCGTGCCGGGCTTGACGTCGTCGCGGCCGTCCACCGACACCAGGCCTTCCATCACCGCCGCCCTGGCGCGCGCCCGGCTCTCGAAAAAGCCCTCGTCCGCCAGGAACTGGTCGAGCCTCCTCTTCATCAGCCTTCGAGGGCCAGCAGCACCCGGGAGGCTACCGCCCCGGCCGACAGGCCCACCTGCTCCAGTAGCTCCGGGATCGACCCGTGTTCTATGTAGCTGTCGGGCAGGCCGAGGACCAGCACCCTCGCCCCCTCCTCCGTGGCATCGACTATCGATTCGATCCCGCTGCCGTAGCCACCCGCCACGACATTGTCTTCCAGGGTGACGATGAGCTTCTTCCCGCTCGCGACGGAACCAACGAATCCTTCATCTATCGGCTTGGCGAAACGAGCGTTGACCACTGTGGCCGCGACGCCCTGCCCGGCGAGCAGCCCTGCCGCTTCCAGCGCCACCGCGACCATGTCGCCCAGCGCGAAGAGAGCCACGTCGTCGCCCTCTTTTACGACCTCGCCCTGTCCGTTCGCGAGCGCACTGGCTCCGACGCCGTCAAGCTCCAGCGCCTCGCCGCGTGGGAAACGCACTGCCACCGGGCCGCCGGCATCCAGCGCGAACCGCAGCATCGCATCCATCTCGCCGCCCGTCGCGGGTGCCATCACGGTCATGTTGGGGAGCATGCGCATGTACGATACGTCAAAGTACCCGTGGTGCGTCGCCCCGTCCTGCCCGACGACGCCGGCGCGGTCGACCGCAAAGACAACGGGAAGGTTGCCCAGGCATACGTCATGAGATATCTGGTCGAAGGCCCTCTGGAGGAACGTCGAGTAGATCGCCACGACCGGCTGGAGCCCCCCGAGCGCCAGGCCTGCCGCCAGGTTCACGCCGACCTGTTCCGCGATTCCCACGTCGAAGAACCTCTGCGGGAACCTCTTGCTGAACTCGTCCAGCCCTGTTCCGAGCTTCATCGCGGCCGTTATTGCAACCAGCCTGGGCCTCTGGCGCCCTAGCTCCACCATCGTATCGGAGAAGACGTCCGTGTAAGCGCGCGAACCGGCCTTGCTCTTCATCCGGCCGGTCGCGACGTCGAAGGACGAGACCCCATGGAACTCTGAGGGCCGCCTCTCGGCGTGCTCGTAACCTTTTCCCTTCATGGTCACCGCGTGGATCAGCACCGGCCCCTCGATTTCGCGGGCTTCGCGCACCGTTTCTTCCACCTCGGCGATGTTGTGACCATCGATGGGGCCGACGTACTTCAGCCCGAGGGCCTCGAAGAGCATCCCCGGCACCAGCGCGTGGGTGATGCTTTCCTTCACCTGCGAAGCGAGGTTGTAGAGGCCGTCGCCCAGGCCCGGCATGGTCCGCAGCACCTCCTCGAGCTCTTTCTTGAGGTGTGTGTAACCCGGCTTGATGCGAAGCCGCGACAGGTAGGCCGCCAGCCCTCCCACATTACGCGAGATGGACATCTCATTGTCGTTGAGCACGATGATGAGGTTCGACCCCAGCTGGTGCCCGGCCTGGTTCATCGCCTCGTAGGCCACCCCTGAGGTCATGGACCCGTCCCCGATCACCGTGCAGATTGAGTAGTCCTCGCCGAGCAGGTCTCTCGCCAGCGCCAGCCCCAGCCCGTAGCTCAAAGCAGTCCCGGCGTGACCGCTGTTCACGACGTCGTGCGGGCTCTCGGAGCGCCGCGGAAAGCCGCTGATACCGCCTGACTGCCGCAGCGTGCGGAACTCCTCGCGCCTTCCGGTGATTATCTTGTGGGCATAGGCCTGGTGCCCCACGTCCCAGATGATGCGGTCACGTGGAGAGTCCAGAGCGCGGTGGATGGCGATGGCCAGTTCCACGGCGCCAAGGCTCGAAGCCAGGTGCCCTCCGGCGGTGCTGGTCGTCTCGATTATTAACTGGCGTATCTCCGCAGCGAGGCGCGCAAGCTCCGATTCGTCAAGGAGCCGCAGGTCGCGCGGGGAGTCCACGCAAGAGAGGACCGAAGGCTTTTCTTTCAAGTCATCCTACGTTTCGCGGGCCGATCGTCCGTGCGCGGGACCGCAAACCTGCTCAGGTCCCAACCTCAATCTCATTGTACAGAACGGCCCGCCCCACGTACAGCGAAGGCGCTCTATCAAGGGCAAATGCAAACCAACCGTGTGCTAGAATATCGCCATGGACCTTCCCAGCAAGCACGTTCTCTACTTTGCCAAGCGCATTGGCGCGCGAGGCGCAGGAAGCGACGGCGAAGCGGCCGCCGCTTCTTACGTTCTGCGCTCGTTCAAGGGCTCCGACCTCGAGGTCGAGATGGAGACTTTCTCCTCATGGAAGTCAGACCTGCACGCCCTGTTGATCCTGTACCTGCTCACCGTTGGGGCCTTCGGGCTGTACCGTCTCACCTACGCCGTGGGCCTCGCTGTGGCCATCCTGGTGTTCCTGGTCTTCCAGATGGAGACCTACACCTGGGCCGTGGTCTCAAGGCTGCTTCCGCGCAGCAGCGCCTCCAACGTGATTGGGCGGGTGCGGCCGAAGAGCAGCGTCCGGCAGAAGGTCGTCCTGGTGGCCAACTACGACAGCGCCAGGAGTTCGCCGCTGGGCGGGCGCAGGGCCGCCAGGCTGTTCAGGCTTATCTACATAATCTCGTTCGCCAGTATGATCGCGGTGATGCTGGTCGGCTTCTTCGGAGTCGGCGCGTCGCTCACCAAGATAAGCGCGAACACGGTGTCGCTGGTGTGGTTGTTCACGTCGCCTTTCGCCGCCTACCTCGCCATCCTTTCGATCGTGATCCTCTGGGGTGAGTCCCGCGGACGCTACACCGCAGGGGCGAACGACAACGCATCGGGCGTCGGGGCCATGCTGGCGGTGATGTCCTCGGTGGGCGAAAAGCCCCTGGAGCAGACGGAGGTCTGGGGAGTCGCCACGGGGAGGGGATGCGCCGGGGCGCGCGGCATGATCGCATTTCTGCACCGGCACCGGCACACCATGCGCGACGCTTACATCATCAACCTCGACCACTGCGGAGCCGGAGACACCAGGATCCTCACGCGCGAAGGCGCCATGTTCGGCTTTCGCTGCTCCTGGCGTCTCAGGCGCATGGCCATGGACGCCGCCGGGGGCGCCAATGGGATCGACCTCGGCAAAGGCAAGTGCAGGGTCAAGAAGAGCGACGCCATGGCGGCGCGGGTCAGGGGGTTCAAGGCGATCACAATCGGCGGCACCGTCGGCGGCGCCTTCGCCGGCTGGCGCAACGCGGACGACACCCTCGACACCATCCAGAGGGAATCGCTCGACCGCGCGGTCAAGCTGGTGGGCCTGCTCCTCGAGGAGATCGACCGCGGCACCCGCTCCAAAAGAGCCCCTCGTGAGCGGCGGCGCGAAGAAGAGCCGGAAGCCGAAGAGGCGCCCATCGAAGGCCTGCCACCGGTGCAGGAAGAGCTCCCGCTCGGGCCGGACGACGCCTGAGGCCTACTCGCCCATCACCTGGCAGACTATCTCCCTCGAGCGTGACCTGTTGTCGAAGTCCACGAGCACGATCTGCTGCCAGATGCCCAGTTCGAGCTTGCCCGCGTTGAAAGGCACGGTCAGAGAGGGGCCCTGCAGCGCGGCTCGTACGTGGGCGTGCCCGTTGCCGTCGTGCCAGCGCTTGTTGTGATGGTACTCCCGGGACTGGGGGGCGAGTCGCTCATACATCTCGTCCATGTCCTCCACGAGGCCGGGCTCGTACTCGATGGTGGTCACCGACGCGGTCGCCCCGGGGACAAAGACCGTCACCGTCCCCGCGTCCAGGCCGGACCTGCCGACCGCCGCCGAGACCTCGGAGGTGATGTCGATGACCTCGGCGTCGCCCCGCGTGGAGAGGCTGAACGTCTCCCGGACTACGGCCATCGAGCGTCACATCGCGTAGAGTTCTTCGGCCGGGATGACCCGGAAGCCCGCGGCCTTCAGCGCGCCGACGCCCTGCTCGGCCTCTTCGACCCTGATGATGACTATCGCATTGTCCGCTGCCTTCTCGAGGAAGCAGTACAGGTACTCTATGTTCATCTCCTGCTCGACGAGCGGCTTCATGACCTCCGCGAGCCCACCCGGCCTGTCGTCCACCTCCACCGCGATGACGCTGGTCTCCTTGACCGTGAAGCCCTTCGCCTTGAGGCCGTCGTGAGCTTTATCGGGGTCGTCGACTATCAGGCGGACTACTCCGAACTCGCTGGTATCGGCGACGCAGAGAGCCCTGATGTTCGAGCCGATCTCGCCGAGGCTGCGGGTCACGTCGAGCAGCCTTCCCGACTTGTTCTCCAGAAAAACAGATATCTGCTTGACTGCCATCTGCAACCCCCTAGATGTCGCGGTTGTCTATCACGCGGACGGCCTTGCCTTCGCTCCGTGCGATGCTCCTCGGCTCCATCAGCATGACCTTCGCGCCGATGCCGAGGTAGCTCTCGATCTCCGCCTGGATGACCTCCTGCCACTCCTCGAGGCCGCGGATCCTGTCCGAGAACATCTCCTCCGAGACTTCCACCTGGACCTCGAGCATGTCGAGCCCGGCTTCCCGCTCCACTATTATCTGGTAGTGCGGCGAGATGCCCTCGATCTGCATCAGGACCGTCTCGATCTGCGATGGGAAGACGTTGACCCCCCTGATGATGAGCATGTCGTCGGACCTGCCCCTCACCCTCTGCATCCGCACGTGTGTCCGCCCGCACGGGCAGGCGTCGTCGCTCAGGGTCGTGATGTCGCGGGTCCTGTACCTGATCAGCGGCATTCCGTGCTTGTTGATGGTCGTGAAGACGAGTTCGCCCTGCTCGCCCACCGCCGTCTTCTTCTGTGTCCCCGGGTCGATCGTCTCGGCGATGAAGGCGTCCTCGAAGATGTGGAGCCCGTTCTTGTACTCGCACTCGATCGACACGCCCGGCCCCATCACCTCGGAGAGCCCGTATATGTCGAAGGCGGAGAGGTTGAGCAGCCGCTCTATCTTGTCGCGCATCCTGTCGCTCCACGGCTCCGCCCCGAAGACGCCGGACTTCAGCTTCAGCTCCTTGAAGTCTATGTCCATCTCCTGCGCGGTCTCCGCCATGAAGAGGGCGTAGGACGGGGTGCAGCAGAGGACGGTGGCCCCCAGGTCGGCCATCATCCTGATCTGCCGCTTGGTGTTGCCACCCGATATCGGGATCACCGAAGCGCCCATCTTCTCTACGCCGTAGTGCAGCCCGAGCCCGCCGGTGAAAAGGCCGTAGCCGTAAGCGACCTGGATGATGTCGGACGAGTCGGCGTTGCACGCCGAGAGGCACCTCGCTACCAGCTCGGCCCAGACATCGATGTCGCGTCGTGTGTAACCCACCACTGTCGGTATGCCTGTGGTGCCCGAAGAAGCGTGTATCCGGACTATGTCACGGGTCGGGACCGCGAACATGCCGAACGGGTAGTTCTCGCGAAGGTCGTCTTTCGTCGTGAAAGGGAGCTTCTCGATGTCATCGAGCGACTTGATGTCCTTCCAGCTTATCTCGCGCTCGCGGAGTCTCATGCGGTAGAAGGGGACCATCTCCTCGCACCGCTTCACAGTGTCCTTGAGCCTCGTGAGTTGGAGCTCGGACAGTTGCGCCCTGTCCATGGTCTCTATCTCAGGGTTGTACACTCGTTTCACCACCTTGGATGTCGAGAAGCCAAAACAGCAACATATTCTAACATATTGTCAAAGCGGAGCAGCCACTCCCGGAGGCTACTCCTCGAGGAGTGCGGCGAGGTTTTTTCTGACGTAAGTCGGACGTATACCGAGCCTGACGACATCCTCTTCAGTGGAGACCCCGCTCAGCACCAGCAGGGTGTCTACGCCAGCGGCGATGCCGGCCGCGACGTCGCTGTCCAGGCGGTCGCCGACCATCAGCGACTCGGCGGCGGAGGCGCCCAACCTCCCGAGCGCCAGCTCGACGAACAGGGGGTTCGGCTTGCCGACCACGACCGGCTCGCGCCCCGCGCCGGTGGTGACCGCGGCGACCATCGTTCCCGCGCCGGGCCAGAGGCCGTCCGGGGTCGGATAGGTCGCATCAGTGTTCGTGGCGATGTAGGTCGCGCCGTTCCGTATCGCGACGACCGCGGCCTTGAGCTTCTCGAAATCGAAGTGCCGGTCCCAGCCGACCATCACGAAATCCGCGTGAGCCGACTCTGCGGGCTCCAGCACCCGGAGCCCGACCTCCTCGAGCTCCACCAGCAGGCCTTTCTCCCCGATCACCAGCGCGGTCTTTCCGGCAGTGGAAAAGTTGCGCTCGAGGTAGAACCGCGCGGCGTTCGCGGAGGTGACCACGTTCTCGGCGATGATGTCGACGCCGGCGCGCTGCAAGCGCTCGACGTACATGTCCGGCATAGCGACCGAGTTGTTGGTGAGAAACACGAACGGAGTGCCGGTTTCCTGCATGTGCCGTATGACCCCGGCGGAGCCGGGTATCGGGTCGTGCAGCAGATATATGACGCCGTCGAGGTCGATGATGAATGCCCGGTACTGCTCGATGAGCGGTGCCAACAGCACCCCTATCCCACCCCGCGCGCCGGCGTTTTGGCGGTGCCCGGCGCGCCGAACCTGCGCGCCATATCCCGGTAAGCCTCATCAGGCTTCAAGGACCAGGCGAGCTTGAAATGCCCCGCCGCCCGCGTCTTCCTGAAGAGCTTGAGGTAACAGAGGCCGAGGCAATAGTGCGCGTAATCGTTGGTGGGGTCGACCTCCAGCGCCTCCTCGAAGCACCCCGCGGCTTCGCGATATTGACGGGAAGAGTAATCCGCCCTGCCGAGCGCTTCGAGGATCGAGCCCTTCCCGGGGGCAGCCTGGCGGGCCCTCTCCAGGAGGACCGCCGCCTGCGCCGGGTTTCCGTTATCGAGCATCTCCAGGCCGCGCCCCAGCAGTGCGTAGGCCTTCTGTTCTTCGACCATGCATTCTTCACCATCCGTAGTTTCCGGGCCTGGCGGCTGTCGCCGGCCACGCTTATGTTAGCACCAGCGAGAAGGCAGGCGCACCACCCGGGTCTTCTCGCCCGCTCGAGTGCAAGGTCCCTACCCATCGAGTACTATTATTGGACTGTTCTTACAGTCAGTACAGCGCATGCCGGCAAACGGCGGAAAGGGTCCAGTGGAGGAGAAGTTCGGCAAAGGCAACGTCGAGCGTATAGGTGGGCTGTGGGTCCTGCATCTCAAGGGGACGTCCTTTGAGAGAGGGCTTCAGCACGGCACCCTGATGCGCTACCGGGTCCGCGAGACAATCAGTTTCTACCGCTCCCTGCCGGAGACCCTGGCGAGCCGCGCCCTGAGCCCGGGTTCGTTCAAGCTGAAGGCCCTGCTGCGGCTCAAGCGATCGCTGGTCTCCCGATTCACGAAGAACCGCGACTCGGACGCTCTCGAGGAGATGCGCGGGCTCGCGGTGGGCCTGGGCCTCAAGGAAGAAGAGCTTGCGGAGGCCCTGGTGCTTGCGGACGTCTTCCAGGTCGTCTCGGCGATGGCAGAGCGCAGGCGCAGGGCCGGCCCGCCGGTGATCCCCGGCTTCGGCTGCACCAGCGCGGTCCGCCAGACACCTGAGAACCTCCTGTTTGCGCGCAACTTCGACTTCTGGGGGGCGGGTTACTGGGACGCCAACCCGGCCGTCATATTCCACCATCCCGACAAGGGAAAAGCATTCTGCTCGATCGCCACCGCCGGCATGCCCACCGGCGGGATAACAAGCATCAACGAGGACGGGCTCGCGGTCGCGGTCCACCAGCACGCGTCCCGCGACGCCAGCGCTTCCGGCACCCCGATCATCGACATCGCGCACGGGATAGTGAGGAATGCCGCCACAGTCGCCGAAGCGGTGGAGTTTGCATCTCGCAGCAATGCTACAGGCGGCTGGACGGTAGTGGTCGCCGGCTGCTGCGAGCCGTCCGCGGCGGCGATCGAGATGTCTGCGGCCGGTCAGAAGGTCCGCTACCTCAAAGACCACCTCCTGGTGGCAACGAACAATTTTGTGGACGAGGAGCTCGCCCTCCGCGAGATCCAGGCCAACCTGAGCGCGACCATCGGTGACGGCGCCCGCTTCTCCCGCGCCGCCGAGCTCGCGGCTTCCTCGAGGGTGAGCGCGTCGCGCATGGCGGGCATCCTGGGAGACCACTACGACGTACTGGCCGGGCGGGAGAGGTCCGCCGGGTTCACGATATCGCGCATCACCAACCTGTCGAGCGTGCTGTTCAGCCTCCCGGAAAAGCGGTTCTGGGTCTCTGAGTCCGGCGCGCCCGCCTCCAAAGGCGGCTTCGTGGGCTTCGACCTGGACGCCGAGCTGGGCGGGAAGCGCTCGACCATCGAGCGCCTGGAGGGGGCGCGCCCGCCGCGCGCCCGCACCACCGCGGCACAGGACCGCTACCTGGACGCTTACAAGCAGTACATCTACTCCGGCGACCTGAACCAGGTGCATGCCATCGTCGGCGAATGCGCTTCCATCGACGGCTCAGAGCCGACCTACCACCTCATGGAAGGGATACTGAGGTCCATGCTCGGGAACTTCAGGGGCGCCCTGAGCTCGGTCGAACGGTCACTCGAACTCGAGCCGGTGTCGCGCAAGTTGCCGGTCGAGCTGCTGTGGAAGGCGAGGATACTCGACCTCCTCGAGCGGCGGGAGAAGTCGGTCCCGCTCTATACGGACCTCTTCGAGGCTGAATCCAGCCCCCAGATCATCGCGCGGGCCACAAAGAGAGGCCGCCGCAGGGCCTTCAGGGAGAAGGACATCGCCGGGATCCTCCTCGACTTCACCAACGGCGACACCCTGGAGTAGCCCGCGGGGGCAAAGCCATTCTCAGCCGGCCGTCTGGTATCATGTTCCCTTGGACGCGAGAATGAACCGCGCCGCGCAGCGTACGGCGCGTCGAGAGGGAGGAAGAGATGAAAGCCCCCAAGATGGAGACCATCACCATTGAGTTGGAGAACGGCATCGGTTACATGGTCCTGGACAGGCCCGAGAAGCTGAACGCGATGAACCCGGCGATGTTCGCGGAGCTCGGCACCGCGGCCGACTACCTCCGCGACGAGCCCGAGGTGAAAGTGATCGTCATCACCGGGCGCGGCCGCGCGTTCTGCGCGGGCATAGACACCACCAGCCTCGCGGATTTTCAGAGCACCGACCCGCATGAGTTCCGCGTCGTGGTCCGCAAGATCCAGCGCAACTTCCGCGCTTTCGAGCTCATCGAGAAGCCGGTCATCGCGATGGTCAACGGCCACGCTCTGGGCGCCGGCACCGAGCTCTGCCTTGCGAGCGACATCATCCTCGCGAGCACGGAGGCGACATTCGGACTGCTGGAAGTCAACCTGGGACTGGTGGTGGACCTCGGCGGGACGCAGAGGCTCCCCCGCCTCATCGGGCTTCACAAGGCGAAAGAACTCATCCTCACCGGCAAGACGATAGACGCCGCGGAAGCGGACCGCATCGGCCTCTTGAACGGGCTCTACGCGCCGGAGGAGCTCAAGCCCGCGACGCTCGCGCTAGCCAACCACCTCATGAGCCTTTCGCCCGTGGCTGTCGGCCTCTGCAAGATAGCCCTGGACCGGAGCGGAGACAGCAGCGTGGAATCAGGGCTCGAGTACGAGGCCCAGTCGCAGAGCCTGGCGTTCGCGTACGTCATGGAGAAGATGAGAAACGCCTCGGAGTAGACGGGAGTCGACTTGTACGTGCGCAAGCCGGGCATAGTCATAAGGCCTCCCTCCGAGGCGGGAAGCTTCCTCCTGCAAGTGACCTACGGTTGCTCGCACAATCACTGCGCGTTCTGTGGGACCTACATGTTCACCAGGTTCGCCAGGCGGCCCTTCGACGAGATCGACGCGGAGATCGCCGCCACCGCCCGCTACAACCCCGGCGTCCGCCGGGTGTTCCTTTGCGACGGCGACGCGATGTGCCTCGAGACCGAGGAGCTGGAGGCGATACTGGACAGCCTCGCCGCGCACTTCGGCAAGCTCGAGAGGGTCGGTGTCTATTCGAACGCGCGGGACATCCTCGCAAAGACGCCCGCGCAGCTGGAGACGCTCAGCGCAAAGAAGCTCACGCTCGCCTACCTGGGACTGGAGAGCGGCAGCGACAGCATCCTCGAGAGCATGCGCAAAGGAGCCACCGCCGACGAGATGGTGGAGGCGGTTGTCAGGGCACAGGCTGCAGGCATAGCCGTCTCGGTCATCGTACTGCTCGGCCTCGGCAGCTATGGCATGAGCCGCGAACACGCCGAGGCGTCGGCGCGGGTGGTCAGCCGGATGAACCCACGCTACCTCAGCGCCCTTACCCTGATGCTGCTTCCCAAGACGGCTCTCTACCAGCGACACAAAAAGGGACAGTTCGACCTCATGGATGCGCGGAGCATCCTCCAGGAGCTGCGCTGGTTCCTGCAGGACGTCGAGGTAGCCGGCCCGACCGTCTTCAGGACGAACCACGCTTCCAACTACCTGCCGCTCGCCGGCGACCTGCCCCGCGACAAGGAGAAGCTCCTTGCCATCATCGACCGGGGCCTTTCCGATTCATCCCTCTGGCGCCCGGAATCCCGCCGCGCGCTATAGCGCTGTAGCTGGCACTACGTCAGGGATTTGCTGGCACGCCGCATCAGCAGCAACTTACTCTGGAAAGGAAGGCGAGGGGTGTCTTTCACGACCGACGTTCGAGTCAGCACTTACGATGACGAATTCCAGCAGGGCGAGGGGTGTCTTTCCCGAGCGACGTTCGAGTCCGCGAGCGGAGGGAGGGGAAGACACCCCGAGCCCCCTTACCACGAAGTGATCCGGTTCATCACCACGCCCGAGCAAGGCTTCGGATAGAAGTACGTAGACTTCTGCGGCATCTTTTCGGAATGGTTCGCGACCTCGCGCACCTGTTCGACCCTGGTTGCGTTCAAAAGGAATGCGGCCGCGGCGCTGCCCGAGTCGACCAGCCGGACCGCCTCGAGCGGGTCGCGCGTGAAGACCAGGTTCGCTTCGACCGATTCCCTGTCGGCCGCGATCCCCAGCACCTTCTCGAGCACCAGCTTCTGGAATACGGTCACGTCCAGCTTCTTGTACGCGTCGGAGTAGTTTCCGTCTATCTCCTTATCGAGGAGGAGGTTGCTCTTCCACGACAGGAGCAGGAACCTGCCGTCCTTCACAAAGGCGCCGAACACCCGCGTCGACTCGCCGGCCTTCTCCAACTGCCGCACCAGGTGGTACACCTGCCCGCTCCTCGGGCCTTTCGGCACCTCCACCTCCGCGATGGTGAACCATCGCTCGATGCCCTTGAGCATGCTGTCGATATCGACGCTGGAAGAGTCGAGCACGACGCGGTGGACGGGAAGCACCGAGAGCCCGGGGTTCTCCATCTCCACGATCATCATCATCAGGAAGTTCCGCGGGTCCTCGTCGTCCGTGATCTCGCCGGACTCGCGCCGGGACTTGCTGTACTCCAGAGCAGTCTGGTACCTGTGATGCCCGTCCGCGATGTAGAGCGGCTTCTTCTTCAAGAACGAGGACATCTTCTTGATGAAGGCTTCGTCTGAGATGCCCCATACGTCGTGTGCGACCCCGTCCGCGCTCTGGAACTGCGCCACCGGAAAGCGCTCCGTCTCTGCCAGAATCGGGTTTTTCAACTTCTCGCCGGGGTCAGAGTAGAGCGCCTGCACCACGCTCAGGTTGGTCCTGGTGTGCTCGAGCAGCTTCTTGCGGTCTGAGAGCGGTCTGGGCATTATGTCCTCATGTGGGAGGATGCCTCCCTCGGAGAACTCCTCGACCCTGACCCGCGCGATGAGCCCGGTGCACTCCTTGTAGTTGCTCTCCAGCAGGTAGCGCTGCCTGTAGAGGTACATGCTGGGCACCGAATCCTGGATGAGTATCCTCTGGGCGATCCACCTGTCCAGAAACTGCGCGGCCCGCACGTACGGCTGCTCCGCATCCGAGTCGCTCTTCTTGGGCCGGTTGAGTATCAGCCTTATAACGTTGTAGGGATGCTTGTTGTAGAAGGCGTCGCGCTGTTCGTCGTCGATCACGTCATAGGGGGGAGCTACGACCAGCGAGAGGTCGCCGATCGCCTCACCGTTGTACCTCAAGCCCCTGAAAGGCCTTACATCCGCCATCTGTCCGCTGCCTCCCCGTCTCGTCGACCGGCGCGGGCCTCACCTCGCCGGCAATGAATGCATGATAACAAAAAAGCGAAAGGCCCGGCTTTGCAGTCGGGCCTTTCGAAAAGGTCGGCGGCGACCTACTCTCCCACAGGGCTACCCCTGCAGTACCATCGGCGCAGGAGGGCTTAACTTCTGTGTTCGGAATGGGAACAGGTGATCCCCTCCGCTATCGCCACCGTTCTTTTTTTGTGGTGCCCTCGCACCCTCAAAGCTACACAGCGTATCAGAAGGTCGAACCAAGCCCTCGACTTATTAGTACCGGTCGGCTGAACGTGTTGCCACGCTTACACCTCCGGCCTATCCACCTTGTAGTCTGCAAGGAGTCTTACTCTGTTAACCAGATGGGAGACCTAATCTTGAGGTTGGCTTCGCGCTTAGATGCTTTCAGCGCTTATCCAGTCCAGACGTAGCTAACCAGCAGTGCCATTGGCATGACAACTGGCACACCAGAGGTCTGTTCATCCCGGTCCTCTCGTACTAGGGACAAATCCTCTCAAGTCTCCTGCGCCCGCAACGGATAGGGACCGAACTGTCTCACGACGTTCTAAACCCAGCTCGCGTACCGCTTTAATGGGCGAACAGCCCAACCCTTGGGACCTGCTCCAGCCCCAGGATGCGATGAGCCGACATCGAGGTGCCAAACCTCCCCGTCGATGTGGACTCTTGGGGGAGATAAGCCTGTTATCCCCGGAGTACCTTTTATCCGTTGAGCGACGGCCCTTCCACTCAGCACCGTCGGATCACTAGGCCCTACTTTCGTACCTGCTCGACTTGTAGGTCTCGCAGTCAAGCTCCCTTATGCCCTTGCACTCTTCAGCTGATTGCCGACCAGCTTGAGGGAACCTTTGGGCGCCTCCGTTACATTTTAGGAGGCGACCGCCCCAGTCAAACTGCCCACCTGACACTGTCTGCGTGCCGGATCACGGCCACGCGTTAGAAGCCCAGAACACGAAGGGTGGTATCCCAAAGGTGGCTCCACCGAGACTGGCGTCCCGGCTTCACAGCCTCCCACCTATTCTGGACGACGTGCACCAGACTCCAATATCAAGCTGCAGTAAAGGTTCACGGGGTCTTTCCGTCTTTCTGCGGGTAATCGGCATCTTCACCGATACTACAATTTCACCGAGTCCCTCGTTGAGACAGCGCCCAAGTCGTTACGCCATTCGTGCAGGTCGGAACTTACCCGACAAGGAATTTCGCTACCTTAGGACCGTTATAGTTACGGCCGCCGTTTACTGGGGCTTCGGTTCAGAGCTTCGCGACCCGAAGGTCGCTAACCCCTCCCCTTAACCTTCCAGCACCGGGCAGGCGTCACCCCCTATACGTCGTCTTACGACTTAGCAGAGAGCTGTGTTTTTAGTAAACAGTCGCTTGGGCCTATTCTCTGCGGCCGCATCGGGCTCCGGGAGTCCGAAGATCCCTTCACCCTACCGCGGCATCCCTTCTCCCTAAGTTACGGGATTAATTTGCCGAGTTCCTTAACGAGAGTTCGCTCGATCGCCTTAGTATTCTCTACTCACCTACCTGTGTCGGTTTTGGTACGGGCACCAACGCCACTCGCTAGAGGCTTTTCTAGGAAGCATGGGGTCAGCCACTTCACCTAAATCGGTTCGACATCACACCTCAGGGTATATGCCGCGCGGATTTGCCTACGCGACCCCCTACGTGCTTGTCCGCGGTCAACCATCGCCGCGGTTGGCTTACCCTTCTCCGTCACCCCATCGCTCGAACGTGTGTTGGTGGTACAGGAATATAAACCTGTTATCCATCGACTACGCCTTTCGGCCTCGCCTTAGGTCCCGACTAACCCTGAGCGGATTAACCTTCCCCAGGAAACCTTAGGTGTTCGGCGGACGGGTTTCTCGCCCGTCTTTCGCTACTCATACCGGCATTCTCTCTTCTCTGCGGTCCACCGGGACTCACATCCCGACTTCACCCCACAGAGAATGCTCCCCTACCACCCCCCGCCGTTTAACGGGCGGGAGATCCGTGGCTTCGGTAGCAGGCTTTAGCCCCGATACATTTTCGGCGCAGAAACACTTGACCAGTGAGCTATTACGCACTCTTTAAATGATTGCTGCTTCTAAGCCAACATCCTGGTTGTCTGTGCCCTTCCACATCCTTTGCCACTTAGCCTGCATTTAGGGACCTTAGCCGACGGTCTGGGCTTTTTCCCTCTCGACCACGAAGCTTATCCCCCGCGGTCTGACTCCCAGGCTCTGAAGTTATGGCATTCGGAGTTTGATTGAGGTTGGTAAGCGGTGAAGCCCCCTAGCTCATTCAGTGCTCTACCACCATAACTAAACACCTGAGGCTAGCCCTAAAGCTATTTCGGGGAGAACCAGCTATTCCCGAGTTTGATTAGCCTTTCACCCCTATCCACAGGTCATCCCCTCAGTTTTCAACCTAAGTGGGTTCGGGCCTCCACGAGGTCTTACCCTCGCTTCACCCTGCCCATGGATAGCTCACTCGGTTTCGGGTCTACGACACGCAACTAAACGCCCTGTTAAGACTCGCTTTCGCTACGGCTCCGGTAGTCCTTAACCTTGCTGCGTATCAGTAACTCGCCGGTTCATTCTACAAAAAGCACGCCATCAGGAGACAAGCTCCCTCTGACTGTTTGTAAGCACACGGTTTCAGGTACTATTTCACTCCCCTCCCGGGGTACTTTTCACCTTTCCCTCACGGTACTAGTTCACTATCGGTCGGTAGGTAGTATTTAGCCTTACGGGGTGGTCCCCGCAGATTCCGGCAAGATTTCACGTGCCCCGCCGTACTCAGGAAATCCACCGGGAGTCAGATCCTTTTCGCCTACAGGGCCATTACCTTCTGTGGCGGAGCTTTCCAGCTCGCTTCAGCTAAAGACCTGTTTTGTAACTCCCTCGCGCCTCCGCAGAGACACCTGATGGCTCCTACAACCCCCGATGAGCAACGCCTGCGGGCTATCACACCCATCGGGTTTGGGCTGTTCCCCGTTCGCTCGCCGCTACTGAGGGAATCGTTTTTACTTTCTTTTCCTCGGGTTACTTAGATGTTTCAGTTCACCCACTTGCCCTCCTCGCCCTATGTGTTCAGACAAGGATGACACGGCATTACCCGTGCCGGGTTTCCCCATTCGGACATCTCCGGATTTACGTCTGTTAGGCGACTACCCGGAGCTTTTCGCAGCCTGCCGCGTCCTTCTTCGGCTCCTACCGCCAAGGCATCCACCGTATGCTCTTAGCATCTTGGTCCGTGAAGACCTTCTATACAACACTGTGTAGCTTTCAAGGTGCGAGTGGGTCTCGCCACAAAATTTCTATCTTCGAGGCGGAAGCTCTCAAGCCTCGCCAAGTTTTCAATCAGCGTTTGCGCCAGTCAGGCGCTGCCACTCAGTCTCCTAGTAGCGCTGCCCCTGCCACTTCATGAAGCCGCCCACCAGTATCCCCACTCCGGCGATGAGGCCTATGAAAGCCCCGTACCAGGGGATCTTGCTGAAACCGGAGATGCCGATCGTCCCTCCGATGGGCCGTAGCAGTATCACCAGTATCGTCAGCAAAACCGATAGCCCGCCCGCCCCCAGGTACGCAAGCCCCGTCGGGAAAGGCAGGTCGACGTCGAAAATCGTCAGCGCCAGTACGGCTACAACAGCGAGCACGGACAGTATCTGGATCCATCCGAAGCTGGGCCCGAAATTGAGCGATACCCCCTTCAGGCCCGCGAAGCCCCCGCTCAGCCGTAGGTGCACCCACGGGAGGAACAGCGCGATAAACAGCAACAGGGCTGATCCGCCGGCAATCCAGTCAGGCGTCTCGACATTCGTAAGGTCTGGTTGCACGTTGCTCCCTTCCTAAAACTTCAACAGTCCGCCGACACCGATTGCCGCGCCGGCGAACAGCTCGAGTATGAGACCCGCGCTGATGGTCGCCTGAAATCCCGCGATGTTCGGCGGGACAGCAAGCCCGACGATGCACGCCATAAAAATTATCGAAGCTCCGAAGGCATACACCCACCCGGGGCTGCGAACCAGCCTGAAGTTCGGGTTGATGAACCTCCCGACCAGGACAACAACCGCAAAGGCGAACACGCCTGCGCCAACGGCGAAGCAGATGACGCCCACCGGGTTGCTCGGATTGACACCTTTCAGGGCCTTTCCAGCATGGCCTGCAGCAGGGCTGTACCACTTCACCGCGATGGCGAAGATCACAGCCGCAAACCCACCAACCAGGGCGATGAAGTCACCTACCGGTGATACGGCATCATCCTGGATCTCCTCTGGCGCTATCGCCCCCATCTCCACGTTTTGCACAGACTTCGCTCCTCTCTCTCGGGCGATATCGCCTCCCACCTCCACAAGCGAACTCGATGCCTTCAAAACTGAACAGTGGAATATAGCCCGGTCAACATTTGACCCTAGAGATAACTCCCTAGAAAGGAGGTGATCCAGC
>DAIUEJ010000010.1:0-65306 GCA_036845225.1 Candidatus Anoxymicrobiaceae bacterium
CGCAACCCGCGCCTGCCCCATCACCGAAACCGACGCCGGCGCCCAAGCCTTCACCGGAGCCCACAGAGAAGCCTGAGCCGCCCGAGCCGCCCGAGCCACCTGAAAATCACGACCGCGAGACCGACACGGCGGGAAGCCTCAACCTCTTAGCGCCGCCACTCGCGGCATTCTTCGGCCCGGGATTTGTCACGGATTTCATGAGAGCGGCATCGCTCGAGAGGTCCATACCGGTGGCGATTGCGGCGATGCTGGTGCGGGTCTCGATGATCCAGTCGGGAGACTCACGGACTACCTTGAGCAGGCTGCCCTAGAGGCCCTCGTCTATGTCGCCCGGCTTGAACCTCTTCGGCGTGAGCAATGCCGGCCCCTGGTGCAGGATGGTGCCCGCCAGCATCCTCCGCGCGAACCGCCCGTGCCATTCTTCCAGTTGCTCGCCCAGCGCCATGCTCAGCAGTTCGAGCACGTGGTAGACCGGCGGCCCCAGTGGGTTTAGAAGCTTTCCCGTGAGGAACATCTGCAGGCACCCTGAGCAGTACGTCGCGATGGCGTCGGCCCCGGTCCTGGTCGCCTCCCGCACGACTTTCAGCGTGTAGGGCGTGATCTTCCACGGGTTGTACGCGCTGTACGGGCTGAAGCCCGCCCCGATGCCGCAGCAGAGCATGCACTCCGCCGAGTTCCCCATCTCCACGACCTCAGCCCCGGCGCGCTCCAGGATGCGGCGCGGCAGGTCCATGTACTCCTGGCCGAACTGCTTGCCGTAGCACGACTCCTGGACGGTCACTGTCATGTCGAGCGGCTGCTTGATCTCGAGCTCGCCGGAGGCCAGCTTGCGGTCGATGACCTCCAGGTACGAGTCCATCTCGAACTGGTAGTCCGCGCCGAAGTGCGGCAGCACCCGCGTGAACATGTAATAACCCGCGCTGCAGAGGATGGTCACCTTCTTCGCTTCGAGCGCGTCGAAGTAGGCGGTGGTCTTGCGCGCCACCTGCTCCAACTGGTCGAAGAGCCCCATCCTCCAGTACATCTCGCCGCAGCAGAACTCCAGCCCGCCGCGGATGTCCAGCCCCTCGAGTGACCGCGTCTGTGTCAGGAGCGGCGTCGCGATCATGTTACACCCCGGATAGCAGACTTCGTCTGCCGGCGTCATGTCGCGCCACGCCTCGATGATCTTCTTCTCTTTCGGCGTCATCCCCTTGAGGATGGCCGTCCTGAAGTTCACCGGGGAGTGGGGGAGGAAGTACCTCGCGCGCTCCGGCAGCCCGCGCTCAGCCACGACCTCTGCGAAGCGGTTGATGATGAGCTCGCCGGGGTTGCAGGAGTTGGGGCAGAAGAAGTCGCAGTCCAGGCAGGTCGTGCACTCCTTGAGGACCCGTGACGGCCTGCCCTCGCGCAGGTTCGCGATCTCGCGCTTGGCTTCGTCCACCGGCATCCGCATCACAGGGCAGAGGGACAGGCAGGTCCCGCACTGCTCGCACGAATCGTGGAGGTAGGGTTTGGGGGTGCGGTACTCCATCAGTTGCCCTCCGTTGTGGCTCCCGGCGCGGTCGGGCCTCAGGCCTCGTGCCTGGGGTGGGCTTTGACTATCTTCATCGCGCGGCTGACGGCGACGATGGTGTCGGCCTTGAACTGCGCCTGCAGCTCGCCCATGCGGGCGTACGCGTAACCTTTCGTGGTCACCACGTACTTGGGCTTCACGTCGTTCAGCGCGATCGCGATCGCGTCGAGCCGGCACCGCGGACAGTCGCAGAACTCATTTTCTTCGGCTAATACTTCGTCCACGTAGTCGGTCACCACGTGTTCCATGAAGTTGGTGAGCTCCAAGGTCGCCTCCATCGGGCTCGCAAGACCCGGGTGCGACGCGGTCGCAGTGGTCCGGGTCCGGTTGAGACAACTATATCACGGCCCGGCGACCCGGGAGAACCGGCACATGATGACGATCAGCGCAGACTGCCCTCGGGCCGCGCCCCGGCAGGAGCAGGCCTGGGAACGCTGTGGTATCTGCTCCACCCCTCTGCTATAATGCCCTTACTTTTGCCCATTTCCACGGATGATGGCGTAGGCATCACCAATCACCGGAGGTTAATTTGCGAAGATATGAGACGTTGCTGATCGCGAGTTCGGACCTCGAGGAGCCCGGGTTGAAGGCGCTCCTCGACGAAGTCGCGGCCCTCATCGTGCGCGAGGGCGGGCTGGTCAAGGGTATCGACGTCTGGGGCCTGCGGCGCCTCGAGTACACCATAAAGCACCAGGATAGCGGTCACTACGCTGTGATAAACTTTGAGGCGGACACCGGTGTCGTGAAGGAACTCGAGAGGGTCATGGGCATCAGGGACGACGTCCTGAGGACCAAGACTCTCGTTCGCGAGAAGGGATAACGCCAGATGGCAAGCCTCAACAGGGTGGTGCTGGTAGGTAACCTGACCAGGGACCCCGAGCTCAAGTTCACCACCGCGGGCAAGCCCGTGGCCAGGCTGGGCCTCGCGGTCAACCGCACGCCCTACACGAACGACCAGGGCGAGCGCATCGAGGGCGTCGATTTCTTCAACATCGTCGTCTTCGGCAGGCAGGCCGAGACCGCCCACCAGTACCTGCGCAAGGGCTCGGGCGTCGCGATCGACGGCCGGCTCCGCTACCGTTCCTGGCAGACCGACGACGGCCAGAAGCGCTCGGTCGTGGAGGTCGAGGCCCAGAACGTGCAGTTCCTGCCGCGCGGGGGCGAGCAGGGCCCAGGAGGCCCTGGAGGGCAGGCAGGCCCGTCAGACGATTTTGCCGGCATAGACGTCCCGCCAATCGAGGGCGGGGAAGATTACCCCTGGTAAGACAGGTGGCCAATAGGCCAACCACGGTAATAAAAGGAGTGTTTCAGTCATAGCAAGCGAAAAGAAGCAATCGCCGTATCCGAGAAAGCAGAAGCGCAAGGTCTGTTACTTCTGCAAGGAAAAGATCGACTACATCGACTACAAGGACGTGGGCATGCTGCGGCGTTTTCTCTCCGAGCGCGGGAAGATAAGGCCCCGCAGGGTGACCGGCACGTGCACTCAGCACCAGGCCGACCTCTGCAAGGCGATCAAGAACGCGCGAGAGGTGGCGCTCCTCCCGTATCCGCGCAAATAGTCCCCACTCAACCAACACCGGGACGGTGAAACCGTGAAGGTCCTGCTCAAACAAGACATAGACCGTGTCGGCCGCATGGGCGAGGTCATCGACGTCGCCGGCGGCTACGCGCGCAACTACCTCATCCCGAGAGGCCTCGCCGTGGGGGTCACCCGCGGCACCATGAAGGACATCGAGGAACAGAAGAGAGTGCTCAAGGTCAAGTCCGATCGCCAGCGCGAGCAGCTCGCGTCGGTCGGCGAGAAGATAATGGCAAAGCCGCTGGTCATCAAGGCCCGCTGCAGCGCAAGTGGCAAGCTCTTCGGGTCCATCACCAACCGCCAACTGGCGGATGCCATCAAAGAGGCCACGGGCGAGGACGTCGACCGCCACAAGATAACAATCGACGAGAAGATAAGGACTGTCGGCACTCACACGTCCCTGATCAAGCTCCACCACGACGTCGAGATCTCCAAAGAGTTTGAGGTCGAGGGCGAGGGCTACGAGGCCGAGGAACCGCCCGAGGAAGAGATCGAGGCCGCGTCTGATGCGCAGGCAACCGCGCAGGCGGTCGAGGCCCAACCAGCCGAAGACCAACCAGCCGAGGAGGAGAGCGGCGAGCCCGCCGATGAGGCAGGCGGGGACGAGGGCTCCGAACAGCCGCAATCCGAGCAGGAATAGGGTCGAATGGCACTGGAGCCGGTACTCACAACCAGCAGGTCCGACCGCGTCCCGCCTCACAACCTCGAGGCCGAGGAATCGGTCCTTGGCTCGATGATACTCTCCCACCAGGCAGCCGCTGAGGTGCTGGACATCCTCAGCCCCGAAGACTTTTACAAGGAAGCTCACCGCACCATCTACAAAGCCCTGATCGAGCTGTACGCGGGCGGCTCGGCGACCGACCACGTGGTGCTCGCCGAGGAGCTCAAGAGGCGGGGGCAACTGGAAACGGTCGGCGACCGCGCGTACCTCTTGATGCTCGCCGACACTACTCCCAATCCTCACAACGTCAAGCACTACGCGAGCATAGTCCGAGACATGGCGTTCCGACGCAACCTCATCGACATCGGGTACGACATCACCGGCCTCGGCTACAGCGTGGGCGAGGAGTTCGCCGACCTCTACGACAGCTCCGAGCAGTCGCTGTACAACCTCGGCAAGAGGATGCGGCGCGAGGGCCTCACCCACATCAGGAACCCGCTCCTGATCAGCTTCAACCGCATGTCCGAGGCGAAAGAGGCGCACAAGATGGTGACCGGCGTGCCCACCGGCTTCTACGACCTGGACCGGATAACGAGCGGGCTGCAGCCGTCGAACCTGGTCATCGTCGGGGGCCGCACCTCGATGGGCAAGACCAGCTTCGCGTTGAACGTCGCACACCACGCCGCGGTCCGCGAGGAGATCGGCGTCCTCATCTTCAGCCTCGAGATGAACAAGACCGACATCGCCGAGCGCCTGCTGCTCAGCGAGGCCAGGGTCGACTCCGGCAAGTACCGCACCGGTGACGTCGACGAGAAAGACATGGAGCGCATAGTGCACGCGGCGGGCACCCTGAGCAACGCGCCCATCTACATCGACGATACCGGCGACCTCAAGCTCCTGGAGATGAGGTCGATCGCGCGAAAACTGATGTCTACCGAGAAGAACGTCGGTCTCATCATCGTCGACTATATCCAGCTCATGTACAGCGACAAGCGCACCGAGTCGCGCGCCCAGGAGGTCTCGCGCATCGCCCGCGACCTCAAGGTGATGGCGATGGACCTGGAGGTGCCGGTGCTCGCGGTATCGCAGTTGCGGCGCCCGCCGCCGACAGTCCAGAAGAAGGACCCGAGCCTGGAGGACCTCAAGGAATCCGGCGGCATCGAGCAGAACGCCGACCTGGTGGTGCTCATATACCGGCCGGAGGTCGACGACCCGCGGAACAATGACATCAAGGGCGTGGCCGAGATCAACCTCGCCAAGCACCGCAACGGACGCACCGCCAAGTTCAACCTCTACTGGATGGGGTCGTTCTCCAAGTTCGAGAACCCCGCGGAGGAAGACCTCCTGCAGGAGTAGCGAAACCGCGTGATGCCCGCGCCCGTATTCATAGTAATGCGAACACAAGGAAGGCCTTGATTTGTCGAACGAGACTGACAGCCCTAACGGGAAGACGATAGACGCGTACCTCGGGGTCGACGTAGGATCCGTCTCGACCAACGTGGTGGCGCTGGACCGGGACGGCGGCGTGCTCTCCTCGGTGTACCTGCGCACGATGGGGCAACCTATCAAGGCTGTGCAGGAAGGCATGCGCGAAGTGGGCGGCAAGCTGGACGCCAGCGTGGTCATCCGAGGGGCCGGGGCGACCGGCAGCGCGAGGTACCTTACCGGTGTGGTCATCGGCGCCGACCTGGTGAAGAACGAGATCACCTCCCACGCGGTCGCCGCAAGCCATATCGTCCCCGGGGTCCGGACGGTGCTCGAGATCGGGGGCCAGGACTCCAAGCTCATCCTGCTTCGCGACGGCATCGTCACCGACTTCGCGATGAACACGGTCTGCGCGGCGGGCACCGGCTCTTTCCTCGACCACCAGTCCGCGAGGCTGGGCGTGCCGGTGGAGGAGTTCGGCGACCTGGCGCTCCAGGCGAAGGAAGGCGCGCAGATAGCCGGGCGCTGCTCGGTCTTCGCCGAGAGCGACATGATCCACAAGCAGCAGGTCGGCTACCCGATAGAGGAGATAGTCCTCGGCCTGTGCCGCTCGCTGGTGCGCAACTACCTGAACAACCTCGCCAAGGGCAAGAAGCTCGAGCCCCCGGTCGTGTTCCAGGGTGGCGTCGCCGCTAACATCGGCATGAAGCGCGCGTTCGAGGACGCCCTCGGGGTCGAGATAAACATCCCTCCGTACCACGACGTGATGGGCGCCATCGGCGTGGCGCTCCTTACCATGGACGAGTCCGACTACATACCGGAGAGTAACTTCCGCGGCTTCTCGCTCGCCGACTTCGTCTACGACACTTCGTCTTTCAACTGCCAGGGTTGCTCCAACAACTGCGAGATCGTGAAGATCAAGACCGGGCGAGAGGTGCTGGCGTGCTGGGGCGGCCGTTGCGGGAAGTGGGAGCTCGAGTTCGACTCGCCCGCCGGGCGCGTACCGAAGGGGTAAGGGTGAAGAGAACTGGCTTGCCTCCGGTCCGCCTCACCGCCGTGCTCTTTACCGCGGTCATGCTGGCGGCGCTCGCCGCCGGTTGCGGGACACCGTCCGCCGGCACCCCGCCGCAGATAGTCAGGAAATCGATCGATGCCCAGGGCCGCCTGAAGTCCGCCAGTATAAGCGTGGACAGCGACATCGAACTCCAGGTGCCCGGGGGCAACCAGTCGTCGTCGATGTCCTACAAAGGTTCCTTCGAAGCCCCCGACCGCTGGAAGCTGACCATCAGGTCGTCGGGCGCCAGGTCGGACGTGGTCATCGTCGGTGGCCGGACCTGGGTCAAGCCCCCCGGCTCGGATACCTGGACCGAGAAGAAGAACGCCACCCCGCTGACTGCCGCGTCGCCGAACGACGTGGTCGCGTCCAAGTACCTGAAGTCGGCAAAGAACGTCCAGCTCGTCGACCAGAAAGACGACACCTACCACTTGAAGTTCGACCTCGACGTCCTGTCTTTCGCCCGGTCGTTCAACCTCTCGGGGATCGACCCCGCGCTCTTCAAAGGCAAGCAGGCGCACATGGAGATCTGGGTCCGCAAGAAGGACCTCTTCCTCGAGAAGGCCACCATGAACTTCGCGGGTCACATCGGGGCGCCGGTCAACGCAAACCTGAAGATGAACACCGAGATCGACTTCTCGGACCTCAACGAGCCGGTCAGCATCGAACCACCTGTCTGAAAAAGTGTAAAACCGGTGCCAGGCATGCAAAAAGGGGACAGGCACCTTTTTGCATTTTCTTCACCAGAGGACTCCGGCCGCTCGTCACTGTCAGCACCGGGCAATCTGACTTCGAGTGCTACAGGTCCCTGTTCATCCTCATCAGGCGCATGAGCAGCGGCCTGTCCAGGACGATCGCGTCCTGCTCGCACAGCTCGTGGCAGCAATAGCACCGCACGCACTTCTTGAGGTCGACCCTGGCGAGACCGCCCTCGATGGTGATGGCCTTCGCGGGGCAGCTCTCCACGCACCTCTTGCAGGCGGTGCACTTTCCCTCCACCGGCAGCGGCCGCAGCGCTATCCGGTTCCCGAACTGCTTCATGATGAAGTCAGGGACGTGCTCGCTGATGTCCTTCTTGGTCGGCAGCTGGAAGCCGGAGAACGCCAGCACGCCGGCGTCGTCGCCGAGTACAGTGAGTCCTTCGGCGCTCCCGTCGCAGAGGCCCCGCCTTACCGCGGCGGCAAGCGGCTTGTTCTTCGCGAAGTCGATCCCGATGAGCGACATCATGAGGGCATCGAGCGAGAGGGCGTCCGGCCCCGCCGCCAGCATCCCCATCTCGGCAAGGTTGCCGGCGCGCGGCCCGTTGCCGTCCATGCCGACCACGGCGTCCACGATGTTAAGGTCGGGCGCCGACGCGAGCAGCACGTCTATTATCAGATCGGAGAAGTCGGTGTCTTTGGTGAAACGCGAGTGGTACCCGAACTTGTTGGCGCCGGGCACCGACCCGAACGTGTTCTTGATGGCACCGGTGATGTTAAGGAACATGTGTGTCTTGAACTTAGAGACCGATACCAGGCAGTCGGCTTCGGCCATCGCGCCGCTGATGGTGATGGCTTTCATGGTCTTTCCCTGCGGGATCTGGACCTGCGTAGTGGAGGTGTCCAGCCCGAGCTCCGCTCCGGTCTCTCTCGCGACGTCCGCGAAGCCGGTCTTCTCGTAGACGCGCTTCAGGTACGAGGTGGTGAACGGGCCGCCGGGGCTGTCACCGATGGTGATCCTGTCGGTGACTTTCTGGAACTGCCTGGCTACCGCGCGCACGACCTCGGGATGGGTCGTTACGGCTTTTTCGGGCGCCGCCCCCAGGAGCGCGTTGACTTTGAGGAAGACCGATTGGCCTTCGCCCGCGAACGCGCCGGGCCCGCCGAGCAGCTCGAAGAGTTCGCCGACCTTGCCCTCGACCTTTTCGCGGTCGTAACTGTCACATGCCTTCAGGGCGACCGTGTTCTTATCCAACGTTTCCTCCCGGGACGCCGGCGGGACGTCGGCGCTACATCCATTTGCCGAGGTCGATGGCGTTCATTATAAGATGTACGGGCTTAGTTGCATGTATGAAAGGACAATCAAATGGATGTGAAGATCGCGATACTGGTGGACAACACCACGGGGCTGCCCCCGTTCCGTGCCGAGCACGGCCTCTCGGTCTGGCTGCAGGTGGACGGGCGCTCTTTCCTCTGGGACGTGGGCCTCTCGGACCTCGCCGTGTACAACGCCAACGTCCTCGGGATAGATCTGCGGGCGGTTGAGGGGATCGGGCTCTCGCACGGCCACCTCGATCACGCGGGCGGGCTGCAGCCGATGCTCTACGCCGCTGGCCCCAAGAAGATATACACCCATCCCGTGGCCTGGGCCTCGCGCTACATCGTATTCGGAGAGAAGAAGATGTTCGCGGGCATACCGCTGCGCAAGGAAGCCTGCGAGACGATCTGCACGTCCATCGAGATGTCCCGCGGTCCGGTCGAAGTGCTCCCCAACGTCTGGCTCACAGGCGAGGTACCTCGAGTCACCGACTTCGAGGGGCCCGAGCCCGCGCTCTTCATCGAGAAGGACGGCGAACTGGTGCCCGACCCGTTCGATGACGATCAGGCGCTGGTGATCAAGAAACCCGACGGGTGCATCGTGCTGACAGGCTGCGCGCACTCGGGCATGGTCAACATCCTGAAGCACGCGGCGGAAACGTACGGGCCGGTGTTGGCCGTGGTGGGAGGCACGCACCTCGGCATGGGCGCGCCGCTCTCCAAGATCGAAGCCACCATGGACTACCTCGAGGAGATCCTCCCCGACAGGATGGTCGTCAACCACTGCACCGGCTCGGTGGTCATCTCCAGGATGCTGGACCGGTTCGGCGCGCGGTTCATACCCGGGCAGTCCGGGCTGTCCCTGGAGCTCTGAAAAAGTGTAAAACCGGTGCCAGGCACTTTTCGCCTGATTTTTTACACTCGTGTACAGTGTCAAGCACCGGAACAACAGCAAGCTCAGGAGCGCGATCGTGATGGGTGAAATTGACAAGACCGATGTCCTGATCGCCACCGGTGAGGTGCGGCTCAGGGGCGACCTTCTGTCGCCGTCGCCGGGCGTGCCGCTCGTGGTCCTGTGCCACGGCATCCCGCTCTCGAAGCTTGACCCGCCCGACCCCGGTTATGCGCTGCTGGCCGGGCAACTGGCGGAGAAGGGCCTCGCGACGCTGTTCGTGAACTTCCGTGGATGCGGAGAGTCGACCGGCAACTTCTATATGGGCGGCTGGTACGAAGACCTCTGCGCGATCATGGACTTCGCGCACGAGAAATGCTCTTTCCCGAAGGTCTACCTCATGGGCTTCTCGGCCGGCGGCGCGCTGGCCATCAAGTACGCCGCGCTCAACGGTCGTGCCGACCGTGTGGCCACCTACGCCGCGCCCGCCCGCCTCACGTCGGTCTTTACGCGCTCCGACACCCTCATGCTCATCGAGGCTGCTCGTGACGTGGGCATAATAAAGGACACCGACTTTCCTCCGACCCCCGACTGGTTCTACGAGGACATCGAATCAAACGAGGCTCTGGATTATGTCGCGCGCGTCCGCGCTCCTCTGCTGATAGTGCACGGTGAGGAAGACGAACTCATCCCCCTGTCTCAGGGGAAGGAGTTGTTCGAAGCCGCGGGAGAGCCGAAGCAGTTCGTCGGGCTACCGCAAGGAGAACACCGCCTGCGCCGCGACCCACGCTCGGTCGAGACGTTCGTGTCCTGGCTCCGCCAATGACGTCGGTCATTTTCCACTTTTCTTTACACTTTTTGACCGACCGCAGGGATGCAGCTTCCCGAAAGTGTAAAGAAAAGTGTAAAACGAACGACGTAACCTACGTTACCTCTGGGACAGCATCAGCGGCGAGACGTTATCCCCGAACTCGGCGCGCGCCTGCTCCAGCCTCCGCTTCTGCTCGTCCAGGGTCACGAAGAGCACTTCCGGGATGCCCCACTCGTTGCGGTAGACCTCCTGGATGCGGTCGATCTTCGCCAGTTGCTCGGGCACCCGGATGGTGAACTGCACCTTGTACTGCTCTTCCGTGTACTCGACGCCCAGCGCCTCTGAGAACAGCCGCCGCAGGTCCTTGTAGATCGGGATCATCCCCGTCGGAGTCAGCAGGGCGCCGACCTCGTCATGGACCCTCTGCTCGATCCACAGCATCCAGACCTTTTTGTCGAGCATGCCGTTGAGGTACTTCCTGTCAGGGCCCATCAGGAAGTAGTTGACCGCGAAGATACAGGGCGGCTTCGCGAGCACCGCCGCGAACTCGAGGTACTTCTGCAGGTACGTGTCCAGCGACACCGCCAGGAAGTCGAGGTTGGACATCGGGTTGAACTCCCGCACGCCCTCTGCGCCCAGCGTCGCCGCGGTGGTCTCCGATTCGAGCGAAGCACCCTTGGTTATCACTCCGTGCACCCAGTTGAACGACTGCTCCAGGGGGACCGAGGTGTCCGTGTCGCGCCCACCGAAGATTATCGCTTTGACCGGGACTCCCGCCGGGTTCTCCAGGTTCTCGTCCATGTTCTTGAGCGAGTCCATCTTGATCGTGAACCGCGCGTTCTTGTGCGACGGGTCTATCTCCTTGCCCTTGGCGTCGGTCTTCCCCTTGTGCCACTCGCCTGAGAAGTTCGTCCCGCTCTCCGGGATCTCGCTTCCCATCCCGAGCCAGTACGGGGTGCCGTCATTCACGAGCACGTTCGAGAAGATGACCTCGCCAGGCGAGGTGAGCGCCCGGTAGATAGCCGGGTCGTCCTCGGGGTTCACGTCCTGGATGATGCCGAAGATGCCGCACTCCACGTTCACCGCGCGGACCTCGCCGCCGACCTTCTTCAGGTAGGCGATATCGTCGCCGACTATGCTCTGGCCTTCTATCATCGCGGTGGAAGTCTTCCCGCACATGCTCGGGTACGCCCCGGTCATGTACGTCTTGCGGCCCCCGGGACCGGGCACCCCGACCACGAACATGTGCTCGGTGAGCCAGCCCTCCCGAAGTCCTTTCTGGATCCCCAGCCGCATGGCGAGCTTCTTCAAGCCCATAGAGTTGCCGCCGTACTGGGTGTTCACGCTGTAGACCGTGTTCGCCTCGAGGTCGATGAACATGCGGCGCTTGTCGATGTCGGCGCTCACGTTGTTCTCCAGCCGGCCGGCGGCGTGCAGGAACCTGAATATCTCAGCGTTCTTGTCCGCGCTCTTGAACTCCTCATAGCCCGCTCTGTAGAGCTGATCTTCACTGTGTCCCACGTAGAACGAGTCCGTGATCTGGCAGCACAACTGAGAGAACGCCGAGCCTCTCGGCCCGAGGCAATAGAAACGGACGATCATCTCTTTGCCCTTCATAGAGCCGTCGAGGATGCCCAGGACCTCTGCAAGCCCTTCGTCTCTCACCATGTAGTTGATGTGCTCGCCCAGGTGCACGTTAGGGGGAAGCAGGTAGCGCGTGTTCTCTTTGTCGCGGCCCTGATCGCGCATGCCGTCGAAGTGGCAGGTGTGCCCCTCGATGGACAGCGCAAACTCCTCGCCCCTCTCGAGGGCCTGGCGCCTCACGTAGGCGACGTCCTCGTCGGACTCGGTCGCGATGAAGACCGAGTCGGGCTTGCAGAGCGCTACCGTCTCAGCCACGAACCTGTCGATGTCGGGCCGCCCGAGCGCTTCCAGCTTGGCGCATTGGGCTTCGGGGAGTCTGGCCTTCAAGTACTCAAGGTCTGTGTCAGCCATTGTCTCGCTCCTCCTCGGTCCCACCTCGGTGGGACCTGATGTACCGGTGGAAGGGTACCGTCGACCACCGAGGTGAATCTCCGGGATATATTCCGGCGGCGGCGGTGCCACCGCGCTCTCGACGTATATTAGAGAAACCGGCCCTGCTAGTCAAAATTCATCCTCTCGATTCAGCAATGCGGTGAAAAAGCCTGCGTGCTCAGGTGCGGCTACACGGCCAGCCTGTAGAAATCCACCCGCCCCGACGCCTGTTGCTTGACTTGCTCTACCCGTGAACCTATAATTTGCTTGTAATGCTTCCTCTCCCTCCCTCTCGCGATGACCGGCTCATGGACGGAGGAGTACCATCGAACATCCACCACGCAGGCGCGCCTTACTCTGGCTGCTCCTCACGCTCACCATCCTGCCGCTCCTGTTGTGCTTTGCGCCCCTGCCCGAGGCCCTGGCTTCGGGCGGTTATTCCTGGCCCGTCCAGGGCCCGGTCCTCCGTGGCTTTGAAAAACCCACCGGGTCATACGGGGAGGGCGGACACCAGGGTGTCGACATAGCGGCGTCCCCAGGCATGCCAGTGCGCGCCGCTGGAGACGGCACAGTGGCGTGGGTCGGCGAGGTCCCGAGGGGCAGGTTCGTCTCCATCTCCCACGCTGACGGCGCCAGGACGACCTATCTCGATCTCGCAGACGTCACGGTGAGGGTCGGGCAAGCCGTTCGGCGAGGCGAGCCCGTCGGGACCGTTGGCGGGACGCGGGATGCCTCCACTGGAGGCCCGCACCTTCACTTCGACGCCTGCATCAACGGCAGCCCGATCGACCCCAGGCTGCTCATGAGCGGCATGGACACCGCTTCCTACATAAGGCTGTGCCCGGTCGAAAGGCCCGGGGGCGCTCAGCGGGCGGGGCAACCGGCGCCGGGCCCGAGGCAGGGCCTCCTGAGTCAGGTCGCGCACCCGTTCAAGAGCGCATTCCATTCGATCGGCGCCGGGCTGAGCGCCGCGTGGCGCGGAGTGCGCGCCGCCGGCAAGTGGGTCGGGAGCGGCTTCGACGAGTTCTGGGACAAGCTCCTCTACCCGGCCATCCGCAAGTGCGGACACTGCGTCGCGGTAGCCGCGAAGTGGTGCTGGAGCAACAGGTATTTCAAGGGAGTGGCGCTCGCCCTCGCCGCGGCGGCCGTGATCGTGGTGGGCATCATCGTCGTGGTGCTCACGCTTCCGGTCTCGATCGTGTGCGGGATAGTGGCCGCTATCGGCGCGACGCTGGCCTGCCTCGCCTGGGGCATCTACTACGCCGCCACCCACCCCAGCGGCTTCAACTGCACCGAGTGTTTCTTCAAGTGCCTGAGCTCGGGGGCGGCCGTGGCGGTCACCGTCCTGAGCCTGGGCTCGCTCAGCGCCGCCTTCTCGGCCGGGCTCGCGGAGATGGGTCTGCTCGGCACCATCGAGAGCGCTGTCGGGAACGGCGTTCTATCCATGCTGTTCGAGGCGTCAACGTCCTACCTGTTCACGGGTCACGTGTCGGTCAAGCGCATGCTGGTCGCATTCGGGATCGGCCTGGTGTCCGGCCCGGTCGGCAAGGCGGTAAAGGAAGGCCTGGTCGGAAGCCGGGCGTTCCAGGCGATCGCCGTGAGCGTTTCGGAGGGCAGGCTGGCGATGAGCGTGAGGACCGTGGTCGTCTTCCTCCACGAGAGCGGCAACACCCTGTTCGCGATGATCACGGTGCTCAAAGAAGGAGCGACGGCGTTCGGGGGCAAGCTCGTCTACCTGGCGTTCTCAGGCGCGTTCGGCACGACCTGCAACATCGCCTCGTGCATGATGAACCACAAGCCCATCACGTTCTCCGGCATGCTCGCTTCTTTCCTGACCGGCGTGGCTATGGGGGCGATAGGGCTGACTTTCAAGGGGCTGGGCCTCCAGGGGATGTTCGCGCGGTTCAAGGTCTTCAAGGATGGCTTCGGCCGGGTGGCGAGCGGCCTGATCACCAAGCTCTTGAGTAAGACCATCCACAAGGCTTTGAGCAGCGGCCTTCAGTCGGGTTTCAAGAGGCTCTTCCACGAGAAGGGCCCAACTTTGTAAAGGAGGAATGAGATGCAGCAGGAAGTCACCGCAAAGCAGTTCAGGCAGTTCATGGTGACGATCGCACTTGCGTTCGCGGGGATATTCGTGATGGCCCTGGGCGCGAACATGACTACCGCCGCCGGGCAATTCACTTTCTTCCCCGGTGGGCCGATAGCTCTGGTCGGGATCGGCATGCTGGCCGCCGCGGGCTACAACCACTACCGGACCCGGTTCAAGGGGAAGTCGGGCGGGCGTGCCTTCGCGAAGTACATGGCCCTCGCGGCGGTCAACGGGTTCATCGCTATGCTGCTGGCCCGCTTTCTGTTTCACCGCTAGGCTCGCCGCCCAGGCGGAAGCCCGAACTCACCGCTTTCTCGGGGCAGGCTTTCTTGCACGAGAGGCAGCGCACGCACTCCACCGAGTTCGCGTTCTCGTAGATGTTGATGTCGACCGGGCAGGAATGCCGGCACTCCCCGCACTTCGTGCACTTGGCGCTGTCCACCCTCATGCGATAGAAACTGAACGGGGTGAGCAGGGCATAAGCGCCGCCGAGCGCGCACGCCGCCCGGCAGAAAGGCCGCTTGGTCACGACCATCCAGGCGAGGAACCCGACCAGGATCGCGATCTTCAGCCAGAAGAACCATCCCACCCCGGGAAGCGGCGTCTTGGGCGGCAGTATCTTGAGAGGGAGCGCGCCCTCGAGCGCCCCGGCCGGACAGAGGCGAGAGTACCAGTTGACCCCGGTTATGTACGGGATCAGCATCGCCACCACCACCAGGCCGAAGTACTTTCCGAAGCGCATCCACTGGGGCAGCCCGACCTTGGGCGTCGGGATCTTGTACAGCAGGTCCTGCAGAAGCCCGAACGGACATATCCACCCGCAGACGAGGCGGCCGGTCGCCACCCCGATGATCCCTATGAACCCGACGACGTAGAGCATGGCGCTCACCGGGAAGGCGGCCTGCTTCTTGACCGCCGCCACCAGCCTGGCGCCGTGCGAGGCGGCGCTGACCCTGGGCGAGAGGATCGCGAACGAGTGCTGCAGGCTGCCGATCGGACACGAGTAAAGGGCGAGCGGGCACGCGTAGCAGTTGAATCCGGGAAAGCAGAGCCCCTTCGCCTTGCCCTGATAGATGGTGCGCGTTGAGAAGTAGATGAACCAGGGGTTGGCCACCAGCGTGGCGATGACCTGCGTCCAGCGACGCGCCCGCACTAGATCAGTCCAATACAGTCCAGGCAGATAACGATCCCGTTGCCGAGGACCTTGTCGAAGCCTCCCAGCATAAGGCCGGTGACCAGCATGAGCACGAAGACGAGGGCGAGAAGATAGGGCGCTCTCATGCGCCTGATGAACCCGGACACTCTCACCCCTCCCTCCTGGCTAGGCGCGCGTGATCACTGGCCCGGCACGGTCTGTATCGGCGTCGGCGACTGTGACGGCCCTGAGCCGGGCGGGAACGGCGACCCCGGGATGGTCGTGACGTTAGGCGACGACGTGGGAGCTGTGGTCTTGCCGGCCTTCTGCGGGATCATACTCTGGATCGTCGAAAGCAGGTCGTCCTCCATCGGCTTGCCCATGAAGGTCTGTTTGGTCTCCCCAGCGGTGTTGGTGATGATGATAGTGGGGTTCATCGAAACGTGGTATTTCGCTATTGCGCTCTTGCTCGAAGGGCTGTCGTAGTCGTAAATGGTGAAGGTCACCTTATCGCCGAACTGCTTCTGCGCCTTGTCGACCATCGCTTTGGTGTCCGCGTATGAAGGGCTGTTCTTCCCGATGAACACGATGACCTGCGGCTTGCCCTGGGTGCACCCCGCAAGCAGTGCCAGCGTTCCCGCCAGCATGGCAAGGCACAGTAACGTCACAAGAGCGGTTTTTCCTGTCTTCATCAACAACCTCCGGCATCGGCTTTTGCGCTATTCTGGCATATGGTAGCACCGGCGCGCGGGCATATCAAAAGCCGAGAGAGCGCCTCTCATCGTGTTGCGGCTCGCGTGACCGCATTGATATGATTCAGTGGCCCCTTATCCCGGAGGCCGATGGCCTGAACCCACGGAGGTTTCTTGATGTTTGGCTACGCTGGAAAGATTCTGGAAGTCGACCTCACAACAGGAGAGATCAAGAAGGCTGACCTGGACGAGCAGGACTGCCATGACTTCCTCGGGGGATCAGGCCTCGCGGCCAAGATCTACCTCGACCGATGGCCGGGCGCCGACGTCGATCCGCTCGGTCCGGAGAACCCCTTCATCATTTTGACTGGCCCGTGGACCGGGACCCGCGTCCCCGGTGGAAACCGCTTCGCCGCATGCGCGCGCTCGCCGCTGACGGGGCACTGGGGAGAAGCATCCTGCGGGGGCTACTTCGGTCCCGAGCTGAAGGCGGCGGGATACGACGGCATCATCTTCACCGGCGCCTCGGACAAGCCGGTCTACCTGTGGATCAACGGAGATGACGTCGAGCTGCGCGACGCCGCGGACCTCTGGGGCAAGGACACCTACGAGACCGCTGATACCCTCATCGAGAAGTCAAAGGATGAGACCGGCAAGAAGGCCAAGGTCGCGGCGATCGGTCCGTCCGGCGAGAAAGGCGTCAAGTTCGCGGCGATAGTGCACGACAAGCACCACATCGCCGGCCGCACCGGCATGGGCGCGGTGATGGGTTCCAAGAACCTCAAGGCGATAGCCGTGGTGGGCGCCGGCAAGAAGGTCGAGATCGCCGACCCCGATGCCTTGAAAGAGTGGCGAGAGAAAGTCATGGAGAACTACTCCGAGTCCCTGGTGGTCGAGTCGCTCAAGGCGTTCGGCACCAACGCGAACCTCGAGGTCGGCGCGATGCTCGGCGACGTACCCTTCAAGAACTGGCAGGAGGGTGAGAACGACGAGATCCTGGCCAAGATCAACGGGCCGACGTATTCGGACGACATCCTCGTAAAGGCGTATGCCTGCTGGGCGTGCCCGATCGGGTGCAAGCGAGTGATCAAGATCGAGGAGGGGCCGTACCCCGTGCCCCAGGGAGCGGGGCCGGAATACGAGACCGTCTGCATGCTCGGCTCCAACCTGCTCAACGACGACCTCGCCAGCATCGCCAAGGGCAACGAGATGTGCAACCGTTACGGCATCGACACCATAACGATGGGTGAGGTGATCGCTCTGGTCACCGAGTGCCAGGAGAAAGGGCTCCTGTCCGAGGAGGAGTGCGACGGAGTGGCGATAACCTGGGGGGACCCGGACGCCATGCTGAAGCTCATCGACATGGCCGCCTCTAACGAAGGTTTCGGCGCCCGCATGGCTGAGGGCAGCCGGGCGCTGTCCCGCGAGATCGGCGGCGAAGCGCCCGACATGGCGGTGCAGGTGCGCGGGCTCGACCTGCCGGCGCACGACCCCCGCGGTTTCCATGGGTTCGCGCTGGCCTATGCGACTTCGCCCCGCGGGGCGTGCCACTGCGCGAGCATGAACCTCTACCTCGAGCAGGGGAGCGCGCCGCCTCTTCCGCAGATCGGCCTCGAGGGGCCATGGGACGAGCAGTCCAGCGTCGAAAAGGGCTATGTTACAGCGCGCGCCCAGGAGCTGGCACAGATATTCAACTCTGCCGTGGTGTGCCTCTTCACCTCGGTATCGTGGCAGGAGGACATGCTCCTCACTGCCATCAACTCGGTGACCGGAGGAGGCTACGACCTGGACAGCTTCATGAAGATCGGGGAGCGCATCTGGTTCCTCAAGCGAGGGATCCAGGCGCTGTTCGGCTCCGGGGGCGAGGACGACATTATGCATCCCAGGTTCTACCAGGCGGTCGAAGAAGGTCCGCACGCCGGCTCAGTCCCCGATTTCGAGCTCATGAAGAGCGAGTACTACGAGTACCGGCAGCTGGACGAAGAAGGAAGGATCGGCCGCGCCAAGTGCGACGAGCTCGGGCTCGGTTACCTGGCCGACAAGCTCGGTATCTGAAGGCGACCGGGAAGGGCGTGACCAGTTGGCTAGAGCAGCCCCTGGCAGGGCGGTAGTCATCGGTGGCGGGCTTGCGGGCCTCGCCGCGGCGGCCAGGCTTTCAGACGCCGGCTGGCGCGTCAACGTCCTGGAGAAGGATGAGTCTGTCGGAGGCCGCTGCAGGACGGTAAGGTCCGGCGACTTCCTCTTCGACAGCGGGGCGCAGCATTTCCACGACTCCTACGACGACACGCTCAACACCGCTATCCGGGCCGGGCTGGGCGAACGCTTCCGCATACCTCAGGAACCGAAAGGCATCTACTCCGGCGGCAAGCTCTCGACCTTCCTGCCGCGCGCGCTCGACCCGGGTACGCTGCTCCCGTGGCAAGCGCTGGGGGCGTCGGGCCTGTTCGACGTACCGGTGGTCGGCGCCGGCCTGCTCACCGGTTATCGCGGCTACAACGTGAGGTTCCCGTACTGGTGGAAAAGAGGCGACGACTCCACCGCGCTCGACTTCCTGTCCAGGAGGACCACCGCGAGATACAGGCGCGCCGTGGCCGAGCCGGTCGCGCAGTACGCGAGCGGCGCCGGACTCAACAGCATCTCCGCGGCAGGTTTCATGGTCGCCCTGCGCTACACGTTCCTGGACCGCACGGGTGGCTTCACCGGTGGGATGGGGTCGCTCCCCGAAGCGCTCGCTGACAAAGCGAAAGTCATCACCGGGATGCACGTCACAGAAGTCGTCCGCGAGGGAAAGAGGGCGACCGGCGTGAAGGCCGTTCCCACGGCCGGCGGGCGCTCCAGGACATACAAAGCCGACGCGGTCATATGCGCCCTTCCGGCGCCGCAGGCCCGCGAGGTGACAGGAAAACTCGGGCCGACCGCTGAGGGCATCCTGAACAAGATCGAGTATTCGCCCTCGGTCACGGTCAACCTCGCCTTCGACGAGGAGTGCTTCGCGCCGGGCGGGCCGGTCCTACTTTCAGGCGCGGAAGGTTTCAGCGCGGCGTGGGTCTGCACCGGCGCCAGCAAGGCGGCCGAGTATGCTCCAGGGGGGGCCACGGTCGCGACAGCGGTGTTCACTGGCGGAGTCGCGGACGCGCTCGCCGGCGAGCCGGACTCGGCGCTCATCGAGGCGGCGCGCGAAGACTGCGCGAGGGTCTTGGGGACGGGTGCCCCCGTGGCGTCGCGAGTCGACCGCTTCGAGCTCGGTCGACCGGTGGTATCGCCCGGGCACGCCGCGAGGGTCAGGGCGATCTGGTCCGCGGGGAGCGGGGTCGACAACCTTCTGCTGGCGGGCGACTGGACGATGAGCCCGACCATCGAAGGCGCGGTCTCCAGCGGGCTGCGGGCGGCGGACGTTGCCCTTGCTTCCGGAGCCCACTCGCACTAGATTCATAAGGGTATGTCGCTTCCGGCCCGAAGACGGGCGCCCTGAACAAGAGCGACGCTCGGAGGTGTCACTTGGGAGTCGAGAGATGCGGTCTGTGCGGTTTGCCCATCTATGTGCGCCTTGCGGCGGTCTGGAACGATGACGGCACCATCACCGGGCGCTTCGTGCACTCGACGCGCGTGGTCCAGGCTTACGCGGACGAGCTCGACTACATCTTCGACGGGATAAGCGAGCGCATAGGCCTCGACATAAGCAAGATCGTCGTAGAGGGCGAGCGCAAGGCGGGGCTCGAGTTCACCAACACCCTGATGGGAAAAGTGTACGGCCTGGCCGGGATGGTCGCGCGCAACCGCCTCTTCTCCAGGCTGGTCTTCGAGTTCGTGATACGCGCCAGCAAGAACGCCGGCTTCGGTGACTGCCGCCTCGCGAACTTGAAGCACAACAAGCTGCTGCAGATCGAAGTGAGGGACTCTTTTAACCCGCCGGTCTTCGCCGGCAACATGCTCGGCTCGTTCGAGGCGTTCGCGAAACGCCCCGGCACGGTGCGCTGGGAAGGGGACAGGGACCGCATCCTCATCACCATCGAGGCGGACGGAGACGAAGGAAGGGTAGAGGAAGAGCGGCTGAAGCCGGTGCTTCCCGTCGTCATCCCTGGTGATTACAAGGTCGAGCGGTGCAGGCGCTGCCACATGCCTGTGGAGCTGACCCGGAGGTACTCGTTCGACCTGGACCGCGGTATCGCGACAGAAGTCTGTACAGGGCGGCGCATAGTAACGGTGATGATCGACAGCCTCAACGCGGTGTTCAAAGAGCTCGAGGGCGAGCTCGGAGGTGAGATCACCAGGATGATCGTCGAGCTCGAGAGCGACTACGTCAAAGAACACGCGATGATGCCCGCCGCGGTCGAAGAAGCAAAGGCGATGGAAGAACTGCTGGCCGACCTGCGTATCAAGGGGATGGGCAACCCCACCGAGATATCTATGACCGGTGAAGAGCTGCTGGTCCGAATCGAGAACCCGTTTTCCGAAGAGATGCTGGCCGGGAGGGTGCTCGGGTTGTACCGGGCGCTGATGGGCGACCCGGCGGACGTCACCATGACCCAGGACGAGGAAGGCTTCATGTTCGTGAAAGCCTTTCGACCATAGAAACAAAGAGGAAGGAGACCGGCGATGGGGCGCAGGGAAGATGATACGAAGAAGAAGCACAGGTTCCTGAGGTGGCTGCTCGTGGGGACCGGGATGGCGGTGCTGGCTTACGCGATCGCGCAGCGCCAGAGGCCTGCTCCTTGCGTGCCTGCCGGCGGCCCTGAAGAAAGGATACTGATCAAGGACGAGGAGAACCTCAGCGGGCTCGGGGCGATAATGCAATCGGTCATCGGAGAGCTCCTGAAGAACCCCGACAAGATACGCCTGCTGGACACGCTCAACCTCGTCCTCGCGATAGAGCCGGTGGAGCAGCCCGAGACGGCCATAACCATCACCTTCTCGGACGGCTACATCGTTATCGAGCCGGGCGTTGTCCCGTCGCCCGACATCAAGCTCGTGACCGACTACGAGGCGCTGATGCAGATGGCGAACATGGGGGCCGGGCTCAACGCGATAAAGTTCCTGAGCACCCCTGACGGCCGGAAGCTGGCGCAGAAGTTCCTCGGAGGGCAGTGCCGCCTGGAGGGTGTCGTTTCACACCCGCTGGCCATGATGAAGTTCAGCAAGTTCCTCTCACCGAGTTGAGATGAGTCCTCCCGTTGCGGGGGGCGGACCCGAGAACAGGATTCGCAGATGGAAAAAGTATTCCTGTACGAGCAGAAAGAGTACGACCCCACGCGGGTCTGCGAAGTCGCCAAGGAGATCATCACCGGCAGCGGCGTCGACCCGAAGGGCAAGAGCGTCCTCGTAAAACCAAGCTTCGTGTACCCGAGCCACAGCCCGGAGACCGTCGGAGTGGTGACCCAGCCCGCTTTCATCGAAGGCGTGTGCCGCGCGTTGAACGACCTGGGCGCCGCAAAGGTCATGGTGGGGGAGGATTCGGTCATCGGCCCGGCTCGCTCGGCGTTCTATGCGATGGGCATCTACCCGCACATCCGAGGGCTTGCCGAAGCCGTGTACTTCGACGAGGTGCGCCACGTCAGGAAGCAAGTTCCGGGCGCGCTGGTCCAGGACTCCTTCATAGTCCCGGAGATCTGGCCGGAGGTGGACCTTTTCGTGAGCCTCCCCAAGATTAAGGTGAACCAGTTCGCCAACGTGACCCTCTCCGTCAAGAACAACCTCGGCTTCCTGCGACAGGCTCACCGGGTCAAGAACCACACCGATGAGACCCTCCACGAGAAGATCGCGGACCTGTACCGCGTGCGGCCCCCGGACCTGGTGCTGGCGGACAGCATCGTCGCCGGCGAGGGCCAGGGGCCCATGGTGGCCCGCCCCGTCGAGCTGGGGGTCATGGTCGGGGGGGCGAACGGGGTCGCTGTCGACGCGGTCGCCTGCAGGCTGATGGGCTTCGACCCGGCGGAGATACGCCATCTGGCCTACCTCGCGGAAGCGGGGGTCGGGCCGCTGTCACAGGGTGAGATCGAGGTCGTGGGCGACAAGATCGAAGAGCATGCGCGCCGGTTCGTGCGGCCGAGCACACAGTTGACCGGCGTCAGCCCTCAACTGCGCGTCTTCGAGGGCGAGGAGAAGTGCTGCGCGTTCGGCTGCAGGGGAATGATCCGCTGTGCCCTGGACGCCTGGCTCGAGAAGGAAGACTACCCCCTGAGCGAGATGAACATCATCGTGGGCAAGGGAATCGGGGACCTTCCGTCCGACCTCGACCGCAGGAAGACGCTCGTCGTCGGGGAGTGCGCGAGAGAATACCAGAAGCGTGGCTATTTTCTCCCGGGCTGCCCGCCTATGCCGATGGAGACAGCGTTCACGATACAGAAGTTCCAGGGCTTCGTGCCCACTCCACTGAAGATGCGGGATGTGCTCAAGGGATACGTGGCGGGCTACGGCTGGAAGGCGGCGAGGTTCTTCAGAGGCCACGACCGCGACCTGGACATGGGGGAGTGATTTGGCGGGCGGAGCAAGACGAGTCGCGGGAAGGTCGTTCCACAACGGGTGGATGAACCGGAAGCTGTTGGCGGAGACCAGGCGGCCCGGGCTGGTAAAAGTGCTGGCGGTCTGCACGGCGGCGGCGAGCCTCCTCTTTATCGCGGAAGGCATCCTGGTGGGCTGGTTCCTCTCGCATCTCATCCCCGGGCTGGAGCCCCTTGAAGGTATGACGACAAGGTATTTCGACTCATTCTTGTCGGAAGCGCCGTATGTCAGGCTTCCCACGTATCTGGCGACGGCCTGCCTCATCATGATCGGAGTGGCGGGCCTGATCGCCGCGTTCAGCCTGCTCGGCGCGAGCCGCCCGGCGGCGTATTTCACCGTCGCGCTCGTGGTGGGGTTATTTGTCACAGGGGCAGTCCTGCTGGTTCAGGTGATCTGGACTAACAGCACACTGACTACCGTTCTCGGATCGGTCAACCTGGGGTCGGGCGCGGCGCTGGCGGTGCTCCTCGGCCTCTGCTGGTACACCCTGGACCCGCTCGGCCTTCACGGCGAACCCGACTGACCCGCGGCTGGAATTCCATTCCTGAAGTTGTATCATTACACGACAATAACCGGCATGCGTCCGCTTTGAGCACCTGAGAGGAAGAGGATGGCAAGGGAGATCTACTCGCGGAACTGGGACAGGATGTCTTTCGAGGAGCAGCGCGAGTACCGCGACCGTAAGCTCTCCTACTTCGTGCGCACGGAGCTCTATCCGTACAGCCCGTTCTATCGCAAGGTGTTCGACGAGGCGAAGCTGGCACCGGAAGACGTGAGGGGCGTCGACGACCTGCGAAGGCTTCCCTTCACCTACAAAGCGGACATCGCCCCCTCACAGGATGACCTCAATCGCTATGAGCGCTTCGTCCTCAAGCCGGATGAGGAGAAGATCGACGAGTACATGCCTGCCATGAGCCACGCGAAGATGCGATTCGACAGGCTCTTCAAAGGCGAAGACTTTGTAAAGAAGGCCATGCGCGACGAGTACGCATCAGTCCACGTGCAGTTCACTACTGGCCGCACAGGATTGCCGACGCCGATAATGTACGCGCGCTCCGACATGGAGAGGATGGCCGAGGCGGGCAGGCGCATACTCGAGCTCGCGGGCCTGGGCACGAAGATAGACCGCGAGGGCGCGGTCATGCTCAATGCAATGCCTTTCGCTCCGCACCTCGGTTTCTGGATGGCCACCGAAGCGCTGGACCGCTCCGGCATCCTTGGCCTGCACACGGGAGGCGGACGAGTCATGGGGACCCGCCGCATCATCAATGCGACGCAGTCGATCAAGGCGACCGGGATCATCGGGATGCCCGGCTACGTCTACCACCTGCTGACCACGGCGGTTGAAGAAAAGAGCGACTTCTCGTCGCTGCGCCTGGTGATCCTCGCCGGCGAGCGCATCTCGAAGGGCATGAAAGAAAAGATTGCTGAGTTCCTCGAGCAGCTCGGCGCGAAGGACTTCTATATCGTGGGCGTCCTCGGCTTCACCGAGGCCCGCAAGAGCTACTCCGAGTGCGTTGCCGAGGAAGACTCCGGCTACCACGTCTACCCCGACATGGACTACTTCGAGATAATCGACCCCGAGACCGAGGAGCCGGTGGGCGTTGGTGAAGACGGCGAACTGGTTTACACGTGCCTTGACGGCCGCGGCACCTGCGTTTTGCGTTTTCGCACCGGGGACTACGTCAAAGGCGGCATAGTGTACGAGCCGTGTCCGTCATGCGGCCGTATGGTACCCCGGATCGGAAGCGATATCAGCAGGTACGGCAAGGACAGGGGTTTCTCGCTCACCAAGCTCAAGGGGACCCTGGTCGACCAGGGCGCCTTCTTCTCGGTCCTATCGAAGAACCCCAGGATCAAGGAGTGGCAGGTCGAGCTGTCGAAAGCGGGGGGCGACCCGTACGAGGTCGATGAGGTCGACGTGTTCGCGGCGCTGGTCGAGGGAGCCGACGTCGATGCCGTCCGTGAGGAGATATTCTCGGAGCTACAGGCCGCGACGGAGGTCAAACCGAACCGCATCGAGTTCCTCCCGCTCGACGAACTCGTGGAGCGCCTGCGCGTCAAAGGTGGCATGAAGGAACTGCACGTCGTCGACAGGCGGCCGGAAGTCTGACATTGTGCACAGGGCCTCTTTGCAGGATATTATTACCGTGCACCTCGAATCGTATAAGTGGGTCAGGGTATTCAGTAGAACCCGCGCTCTTCCGATTCTGGTATTGAGATCTGGAGAAAGGTTATGGTGCAGGCAAAGAAAAAGGCGAAGTCGGTAACACATCTGCTCATCGAGGACGGCCTCGTGTCGCAGGAGCAACTGCTCCAGGCGCTCGAGCACAAGAAGCAGACCGGCAAGTCCCTCGCGCGCACGCTCATCGAGCTGGGCATCGTATCAGAGTCGAAGCTCACCGAGGTGCTGGCTCAGCATCTGGGGCTCGATTTCATCGACATCTCACAGTACCGCATCGACCTCACCGCGACTGCTCTCCTGGATGAGAAGATGGCCCAGCGCCACCTGACCATCCCGCTCTCTTTCGACGGCGACACCCTGGTGATCGCCATGGCGGACCCGACCAACATCTTCGCGCTCGACGACGTCAAGATGTCCACCGGCCACCAGGTCCGGCCCGTAGTGGCGACCAAGGGCGACATCGAGGATGCCATCCGCACCTACTACCGGGACAGCAGCGACTCGTCGGGAATCACCGACGTGGAGGGGCTCGACGCGGAAGGCCTGGATGACAAGGAGCTCGCGAAGGCCATCGGGAGCGCGGCGGATGACGCGCCGATGGTCAGGTTCGTGAGCTACGTCATCAACGAGGCCGTCACCGCCGGGGCCAGCGACATCCACTTCGACCCGCAGGAAAAAGAGATCGTCATCAGGTACAGGGTCGACGGCGTGCTCCACGACGTGAAGAGCCTGCCCATCAGGACCCTGCCGGCCCTCACCTCGCGCGTAAAGATCATGTCCGACCTGAACATCGCCGAGAAGAGGGTCCCGCAGGACGGCCACTACGAGAAGACCGTCAGCAGCAAACAGATCGACTTCCGTGTCGCGGTGCTGCCGACCGTCTTCGGCGAGAAGATAGTCCTTAGAATCCTCGACAAGTCCAGCATCCTGCTGCGCCTGAACGACCTCGGCTACGACGGCGAGACGCTCGAGAAGTACGAGGGCGCATTCCGCAGGCCCAACGGGGCGATCCTGGTCACGGGGCCGACCGGTAGCGGCAAGTCGACCACGCTGTACGGCACGCTGAACGTGCTGAACGATGAGACCAAGAACATCACCACGGTCGAGGACCCGGTCGAGTACCGCCTCGCCGGCATCAACCAGATCCAGATCAACAACAAGGCGGGGCTCACGTTCTCGAGCGCGCTCCGTTCGATTCTGCGTACGTCGCCCGACATCATAATGGTCGGCGAGATCCGAGACAAAGAGACCGCGCAGATCGCCGTCGAATCGGCCTTGACGGGCCACCTTGTCTTCAGCACTCTCCACACCAACGATGCCCCCGGCGCCATCACGCGCCTCACCGAGATGGGCATCGAGCCTTTCCTCACGGCTTCAGGCATCGTGTGCGTGCTCGGGCAGAGGCTGGGGCGCCGCCTCTGTACCTGCAAGCAGGCGTACGAGCCGACCGCCGAGCTGCTCAAGAGGATCGAGTTCACCATGGATGGAAAAGAGTTGCCGACACTCTACAAGCCCAATCCCAACGGTTGCTCGCGCTGCAACGGCACCGGCTATAAGGGCAGGGTGGCGCTCGTGGAGATCATGCAGATGAGCCCCGAGATCGAGCAGTTGACCATCGAGGAAGCTTCCACCGCCGAGATCAAGAAGGTCGCCATCGCGCAGGGCATGAAGTCGATGCGCCAGGACGGATGGGACAAGTGCCGTCAGGGAACGACGTCGATCGAAGAAGTCCTCCGAGTGGTCATCTAGAAGAACCCCGCTGCCGCCAGACAGACCCTTTTCCTACCTCGGCACCGTCCTCTTGATCTCGTCGATGGAGGTCTCGCCGGCCAGCACTTTCTCCACGGCGTTCTGCCAGAGGGTGCGCATCCCCTGCTCGATCGCCTTCTCCTTGATGTGGCTGAGGCGCATGTCGGGTGCCATCATGTCCTTGATCTCGGGCGTCATGGGCATCGTCTCGAAAACGCCGATGCGGTGCAGGTAGCCGGAGTCGTGGCACTGCTCGCAGCCGCCGGGGTTCTTCACCGTGACCTGGCTGCCCGGCTCGAGCCCCAGCTCCTGCAGCTCGCGCGGGGTGGGGGTGTAGTCCACCGCGCACTCCGGGCACAACTGCCTCACCAGCCGCTGTGCCACGATGAGCTTAACGACCTCACGGACATAGAAGTACTCGACCCCGATCTCCATCAGCCGCAGCAGGACCTCCGGCGCGTCCGTGGTGTGCAGGGTGCTCAACAGCAGGTGGCCGGTCAGCGCTGCCTGCACCGCGGTGTGCGCCGTCTCGCTGTCCCTTATCTCGCCCACCAGGATTATGTTGGGGTCCTGGCGCAGCACCGAGCGCAGCAGCGGCGCGAAGCCGTTGTCTATCGCGTTGTTCACCGGTATCTGGTTGATGTTCTCCATGCGGTACTCGGGCGGGTCCTCGATCGTGATGATCTTCCGCTCCGTCCGGTTCAGCTTGTTGAGCATCGCGTACATGGTCGTGGTCTTGCCGCTGCCGGTGGGGCCGGTCGAGAGCACGAACCCGTAAGGCTCGTCGAGGGCCCGCATCGTGTCCAGGTCTCTGGAGGTGAAGCCCAGGTCGGTGAGCTTGATCGCGGCTTTGCCCTGGTCCAGGACGCGAAGCACCACGCCTTCTCCGTAGATGGTCGGCGTGGTCGCGACCCTGAAGTCGACGTCGGCGTTTCCGTACTTCACGAATATCACGCCGTCCTGCGGGCGCCGCCGCTCGGCGATATCGAGGCTTGCCAGGATCTTGATCCTCGAGACCACGGAGTGGTGTTGCTCGCCCGGAAGCTGTTTGTAATCCCTGAGGATGCCGTCGAGCCGGAGGCGGACGTCCGCGTGGTCCAACTTCGGCTCTATGTGGATGTCGCTCGCGCCGATGCTTATGGCGTGGCTGAGCATGCCGTTGACGACGCGGACGATATCCGCTTCGTCCATATCGATCGCACCGGGCGGAGGCTCAGCGCGGTCGCCCTCGATGAACTGGAGCAGCTTTCCTTCACCCTGCTCTTCGACCTCGGCGCTTTCCGCCGCGCCGTAGACCACGCCCAGCGCGCTCCTGATCTCCTGCTCCGGGCACAGGACAAAATCAAGGACGAATCCCGTCTTGAACGAGATCATCTCGCTGACCTGGTCACTCAACGGGCTGCTGACCGCCACGGTCAGGTCATTGTCCCTCACGCTTACGGGCAGGGCGCAGTGCTCACGGGCTTCGTCGGCCTCGAGGAGCTTTGCCACTTCGGGGACTATCGCCTCAGGGTTGAGCTTGACCCTGGGGGCTCCCATGAAGGAGGCCAGCGAGTCGAGCACCTGGTCGCTGGTGACGAAACCGGAGTGGACCAGCGCGTCGGTGGCGCTCGAGCCTTCCTGTTTCGCCGCTTCGAGCGCCTCATGGAGCTGGGCCCCGGTTATAAGTCCCTGTTCGACGAGCGCGTTCAGAAAACTTTCGTCGTAGCTTTTTGCCACCTGGCACCTCACGGGTCTCGTAGCGGAGCGCGGCGGAGCGCGCCCGCCTGGCCGGTTGCCCCGCGGCCTCAGTAACGAGACGGCATCACGGGACAAAGAAGAGTCAAGACATAATACTATGCGGAGGTCGCGCTTCAAAACCGTCAGAAGGCGGGGCCGGCGCTCACAGGATGCGCCTGCAGGCGGAGACGTCCGACCTGCTCGAAAGCGGTGATACTTTGACCACGTCGCCGGTGTGCGGAGCGTGGATGAACCAGCCGCCACCGAGGTAGATGCCGACGTGCGCGTTCCCGCGGAAGAACACCAGGTCGCCGGTCGCGAGCTCTGAGGTTGAGACCGCGCGCCCGCAGAAGACCTGCGAGAAAGTGACCCGAGGCAGGCAGACGCCGATCTGCGCATACACGTAGCAGACGAGGCCGCTGCAATCGAAAGCGTCAGGGCCTGTGGCGCCCCATACGTATGGCTGCCCGAGGTGCTGGAGCGCCAACAGCACGACCATCGTTGCCGCGCCGGGGACATCTCTTGCGTGCCCGTTGGCGAGCAAGCCCTTGAGGGTATTGAGCAGAGTAGGGTCGGCCGTGTACCAGATGCTGCCGCTCGCGAGGAGGGCTTCCATGTCGACTTCCGCCGCGGCTATGGCCGTGACCTTGTCCGCGCCGATGCCCAGCCTACGGAGGATCAGTGACGGTGGCTTCACCGAGGCACGCACCTCCACCCGCTGGCCGCCGTCCGTGACCTTCACCGTCTCCAGAGTGCCTCCGTTCGCGGATGCATACCTGCGCGCGGCAGGCTCGGGCCCGGCGCCGGTCGCGAACAGCGGGAAGGACTCCTGCACCGCCGCAAGCGCCGCGGCATCCGCGGCATCCTGCGCCTGGTGCCGCGCGGATAGATACATACCGACGTCGCCGGTGAAAAGGCACAGTACGGCAACGAGCGCCACGCAACCCATCGCCGCGATGCTGACTCCGCCGGTTTCATCCCGCATGCAGAAGCGCCGCACCGCTTTCCGGCGCGGCGCGTGCGTACGCCGCATCACTGCGAGCCTCTCTCGAGTGCCATGGTCGTCGACCGTTTGAAGGAAAGCCGCGATATCAGGCGTTCCAGGCCGGGGAGGAGCAGGGGCATCCTGTAGGCGACCGTCACGACCACCGGCGAGCCCTTGGCTCGCCCCTCGGGGAAAGACACCTCGACCTCGGGGCCCGTGCCCGGGAGGCCCCCCGCGGCGGACATTGCGGCCTTGCGAGCGGCATCGGTGTCGTTGGTCTCCGCGCCGCGCCTGGCGCCTTCGCGGCTGGCCGACGTCACGACGAGATAGCAGTTCAACGAGAGCGCGACCTGGCACACGACCAGGGTGATCAAAAGTAGGACTGGCAGTACGAGCGCGAACTCGACCGCCGCCTGGCCATGTTCACCCCTCGTGGGCTTCCGGGCCTGGCGCGGCTCCATCAAGAAAAGCGCCTCCTAGATGAACGAGTAGATCACGGTCGCGCCTACGAGCCCGACGGAGAGCGGCACCGCGTAGGGTATCCTCACGGGGTCTTGCGGACTCAGGGCGTTCGACAGCCGCCACCCGGCCGCTCCCAGGAGCAGGAGCCTGCCATGCAGGTCGCGGAGCGACCGGGCACGCCGCGCTATCGCGATAAGCGCCAGCACCCCGCCGACCGCTGCGCCGATAAGGAAACCCGGCCAGAGCAGCCTCCATCCCGTGATGGCGCCGGCGGCCGCCAGGAACTTCACGTCGCCGCCACCGACCATGCGGAGCGCGAACGGCAGCAGCAGGATCGCAAGGCCGAGCAGCGCACCGGCCAGGCTCGACGCCAGGCCCGCCAGGCCGGCTCTGACCGTGGAGATGCAGACACCTGCGGCCAGGCCTGAGGCGTTGAGCCAGTTTGGTATCCGGCCGGAGCGTACGTCGGCGGATACGGCCCCTGCGCACAGCAGCGACAACGGAAGAAGGACCGAGAGCGCTCTCAAGACGCCTCGATCAGAAGCCGTTGGTCAGCTTGGAGAAGATCTTCGAGAAGAAGTCCTTTACCGCTTTGCCTCCCGCCGCCCATGCGATCAGCGCGCTGGCGACGGCCGCCGCGCCAAGGATCACGAGAGCGTATTCGGCAGTGGTCTGCGCGTCCTCTTCGTAGATGAGTCGCTCGATCTCGCCCATGTCATACCTCCTCTGAAAGTGGACCGAAGCTGTTGCCGTATCGCCGCGTGAGCCACCGGCGCGCCTCGCGACAGACGCAGGGACTCACGCCCTTTGGAGAGGTGGGAGAAGAACAGCAGTACAACCAAATGGTAGCATCGGCGACTCAGCAAGTCAAGCAAAAATGCCGAGCCGGCCGGAAACCGTAACCATTTGAGCACAGGCGCGTCTAAGCGTTTGAGGAAAGGATCTCAGAAGATGCACCAGATCAAAGACGCGCAGCATCCTGGAGCCGAAACCGCGAGACAACATTGGAACCTGCACGCCGCTGCGTTTATCGCCGGGCTGAGGATCGTGAGAGGGCTGGAGAACGCTTTCGCCCGCGGCGCCGGAACACGAAGTCGCAAAGCACAGGTGCTCGACACGGTCACCTCGTTGCCCGGCCGGTGACTCCCGTCACTTGATGCCGGATATCGAGAGGAGTTCGTCGAGTATCTTCTGGCCGGGGTTACCCGCGGCCACGACAGGCTGGCACCAGTCCTGTATCACGTAGGGGATGAACTCCAGACCCGTGAGCATCGTCCCGCTGTAGCTGCACTTCATTATCAATCCCTCGCGCGTGTAGTCGTGCTGCATCTGGTCGAAGATGAAGTTGCCGAGGGAATACGCGATCAGCTTGCCGTTGTACATCTCTATCGACTGGATGCAGTGCGGGTGGCCGCCTATCACCAGGTCGGCTCCCGCGTCGCACGCCAGGTGCGCCATGTTTCGCTCTGAGGCCGACGGCTGGTGTTTGTACTCCTCGCTCCAGTGGAAGCACGCGACCACGAAGTGGCCCTCGCTCTTCGCCTGCCGGACCGACGAGGAGACCATTGCCATGTCATCGGCGTTGTCCTTGGCCCACGGTTTCATCCGGATCCAGGAGACCCCCGGCCTGGTCGCCGTCGCGTTCAAGCTGCCGATGATCGTGTTGTAGTCCAGGAAAGCGAAGCTGGTCCCGCCCGCCTCCACGACCGCCGGGGCACGGGCCTCGTTGACGTTCATGCCCCCGCCGACGTATGCGATGCCGTTGTTCTTCAGCAGCGCGAGCGTGTCGGTGAAAGCGTTGAGGCCGAAGTTCGTGCTGTGGTTGTTTGCCAGCGAGACTATGTCGATGCCGAGCATCTTCAGTCCTTGCACGGTGCTGCTCGGGGCGATGAAAGCCATGCCCTTGTGGGGCGGCTTGACCCGGTCGGAAAGCGGAGCCTCGAGGTCGGCGTAGACCACGTCCGCTCCTTTCACCACCGGGGCGATCTTGCCGAACGGGTATGCGACCCCGTGGATCTCCATCATCTTTGCCACAGTCCGCCCCGGGATTATGTCGCCGACGGCTGTGACGCTCACCCGTTGCTGCGTCTCGTGGTAGCCGTCCAGGAATCTGGAGAGCCTCGAGACCGTGTCGTCTTTCCCCTCGCAAGACAGCCAGTAGTCTTTCGGTGGGCGCAGGACCACTGTCCTGGCCCCTGCCTTCAGCACGAGGGCGGGCACCGGATGCACCTCGACCGCGCTGCGGCCGTCCACTTTTTGCGCGCCCAGGACGAGCCCGGCGTCGGGGCTGGAGGCATACGTCACCGCCGGGTCCGGGTGCGCCTTCATGAACGCGTCCACGATCGGCTTGCAGTCGGCCTGCGCCTCCAGCGAGATATATATGGTGTGCGACCTGGCCTGCACGCTCTGCCGGTACAGGTAGGTGCCCGCGAGCGTGAGGGCGACGAGCGCCACGATCGAGACGCTTGCTATGACCGCTACCCGCTCGGACGTGGGCATGCGCCGCCGCCCCGCAGGCTTTCTTCTCGCCATTTCACTCCAGAGGATCAAAAGATTGCCCTGCTGTGTAAAGTATTCTCCGAGAGACCTCTCAACTCATTTCTGCCGGTGTTTCCGGGCCCGGCGGTTGAATACCAGTTGAACGCCGTACGCGTTATATTTGGAGGGAGCAGGGCACTCAAGCGCCCGAGGGGGCTCGGGACACAGCGCTGGGGGAGTAGATGCGGTACCGGATCGGGTTCGTCACGGTTGTGGTTCTGGCGTGCGCCGCCGCTACTGCACTCGTGATGCTCCTGGCCGCCGGCCCCATTCTCGCATCCGACGATTACCAGCAGATCAACGCCGACGGCTTCGGCTCGGGCGCCGCAATAGGCGAAATCACCTGCTCGGCGGTCTGGAACGGCCTGGTCTACTTCGGGACGCGCAACAGCTCTGGTGGCTGCAACATCTGGCGCTACGACGGCGGGTCCTGGAGCTAGTTCGTCAGCGACGGTTTCGGGGACCCCAACAACACGGCCGTCACCTGCATGCTCTATTACTCCAACTCGTTGTACGTCGGGACCGAGAACCTCGTGCGGCGGTCCTTCAACATGGGCGACGCCCTCGGTGGGGACACCAGAGCCGCGATAGTCGTCCGCTGCCTCACCAGCCGAAAGAAGATCCTGGTGGAACGTTCGATGTACTGGAACAGCAGAGGCGCGGGCACGGACACAATTGGGGGCTACTCCGACTAGTGTCGCGTCAACTCTCAATTGTCGGGTAAAGCCGCGATAGCTTTATCCGGGCATCCTCGGTTGTAAACTGCCAGTTGACCTTGGCGTTCTTGTTGTTTCTGTGCTCTTGCCATGCCCGCACTTCTCTTCGGACAACATCAATATCGTCGATCCTTCCTGCCACGACTCGGTCGGCATGGACGCCCCACACATGAGCTTCTACCTGCCGGACGGCGAGACGTACAACGGGACCGAGACCTGGACCCTGGTACAGAACCCGAACTCGAGACCCGTCCAGGTCGAGATAAGCTACCTCTGCGCCAACGGCGTGGGCAACGTGGTCTTCACGGCGACCATCGGGGCGAACTCGCGCCAGTCGTTCAGCATGGGGGATAAACTGCCTGCCGGCCGCGCCTCGGTCATGGTCAAGAGCAAGACCGCCGGCCTGCGCATCATGGTCGAGCGCTCGATGTACTGGAACAGCCGCGGAGCGGGAACTGACACCATTGGAGGCTACTCGGACTGATTTGACTCTCGGGGCCAGGTCCTTATTCTAAAGTCGAAAGCGCCAACTTGATGCACCACTGGGGTCAGGCACCGGTGGTGCATCGTCACAAATCCAGTGACTTAAGAAAAAGGACCTGACCCCCAAAAGTTAAGCCCAAAAAAAATTCAAGAAATTTTCATTTCGGCAGGAGGAGCAGGGGACGCGAAGAATAGTGTGGTTGCGTTCATCGTTCAATGAAAACTGAAGAGAGCAGATAAGTCCCAGGTGGGGCAGCCGTAGATACCTCGCGGCAAGTCAGTTCGGTAGGAGCCGTCCCGGGTGAGGCGGACCGTCACCATCAGCGATCCGGGAGCACGTTGATGGGGCCGAGGTGGGTTTTGGTGAAGAGGTCGGGTTGTCCCACCTGTTCTTTGTGCCCGTTTGTCAGCGCCTGATCAGCACAGCGAGAAGGCGGATGAGCGCCAGGACGATGACGGCCCCCACAAAAGCGACGAACAGGCTCCACCAGTTGAAGCCCGTGATGCCTTTCGAGCCGAGTTGGTTGAACACGAGCCCCCCCACAACAGCCCCCACTATGCCCGCCACGATGTTGAGCAGGCAGCCCATCTGCCTTCCCAGGCCGGTTATGAGACTCGCGAACCAGCCGGCGAAGCCGCCGAGAATTATCCAGGCGATGATGCCCATCAGTATCCTCCATGATCCGTAAAACCCACGGGACATGATGATTCTAGCGCAGTTGCGGTCCGGCCGCCGCCGGCGTTCAGAAGACGCGCTGGAGGGTCGCGAGGAAAGTCGGCCCGACGGTGAGGAGGACGGAAGCGGGCAGTATCAGGAAGATCAGGGGAGCGAGCATCTTGAGAGGCGCCTTGGCCCCGGCCTGGCGCAGCTGATCGCGGCGCCTGAGCCTTATCTCCCGCGAGAAGACCTCGAGCGAGACCGACAGCGAGTGGCCGCGCCTCTCCGCCTCCAGGAGCGACCTGAGCAGGGAAGACAGCTCGCTCACCGGGCACCGGCAGGCCAGCCGCTCGAAAGACTCTTCTCTCGTCGAGCCCAGCTCCATCTCCCGGACCGCCTGAAGAAGGAACGGCCCCAGTGGCTCGGGAGCCAGGCGGGCGGCGCCTCTGAAAGCCTGGTCGAGGTTCTTTCCCCCGAGGACGTGGGCGTAGAGCATGTCGGCCGTGTCGGGCAGCGCCTGCCGCACCGCCTCGACGTGCCGGGCGCGGCCGCGCGCCGAGACCAGGCGGGGCAGCAGCAGGCCGAACGCCACCAGGATGGGAGCGAGGGCCAGGCCCAGTCTGGAGAACCGGGTCAGAAGAAGCACACCTACCGGCAGCCCCAGTGACGCCCAGAGGCAGATGCCGGCCATGCGGGGCACGCTGAGCCCCGGGCTGTCACACAGGGGCGCAAAGCGCGAGAACAGTGGCACCCGGAGCCGCGCCGGCGTCAGCCTGTAGGGGAGTTGGAGGAGAGCCTCGAACTTCCGAACGCCGTGCCGCGGGCAGGCTGCGGGGTCTTCCTCCGGCTCTCCTGAGGGGTCGAGCGCCCGCAACCTGGCGAGCGTCCCGTCTCTGGACTTGCCCCGGCCGAACCACAAAAAGACCATCGAGAGTGCCGCGGCCGCGCCGATCATCAGCATGTCTTCGCCGTCCCTACCCCTTGATGTTCAGTATCTTCTTTATCCAGAGAAAGCCGAGCGCGTTGAGGACGACCGCGATCCCGAGGATTATGAGCCCCGGCGTGGTTCCCACGAGGACAGCGAGAGTGCTCCTGGAGATGAGCGCCGAGAGCCCGAGGAATATCAGCGGCAGGGCCGCGACCACCCGTCCGGACATCCTGCCCTGGACTGTCTGGGATTCCAGCTCGCGCCTGATGGCCGAGCGCTCTCTCACCGCCTCACCGATGGTGTCCATGATCCTGCTGACCTCGGCCCCGGTCTCGTGCGACGTCGCCATCGCCTGGGCGATGAGCTGGAGGTCCCTGCTGTCGAGCTCGGCCGCGAGCTCCACCAGCGCAGCGTCGACCCCGGCGCCTGCCGCGACCTTTGACTGGAACCGTGCCACCGCCTCGGTGACCGGCGGACCCGATGAGCGCGCGCAGAGCGAGAGGGCGTCCTCGACAGGGACTCCGCTGCGGAGGAACAGCGCGAGGTCGGAGGCGAGCGCCTCGCACTGTTCCCTCGCCTTCTGGCGGCGCGAGCCGGCGAGCAGTCGGAGGACGGCCCCGGGCAGGCTGAGCGCCGCGGCGAGAGCGGCCGGGAATGCGAGGAGGCTTCCCGTCAACAGGCAGGCGCCCGCCGGGAGCATCACGGCGCTCGCGAGCCATCCCCGCCACAACACGTCCCACCTGACCGGCACGCCCGAATCCTCCAGTTGTTTCTTGAGGCGGCGGGCGACCTTCGTGTTCTCGAGTCGCCGCGACAGGCGCGCCAGCAGGCGCCACTTCCTCACTCGAAGAGCGTCTTCGCCCTCCTCCGGCCCCAGGTGCCTGCGGATGTTCCGCCGCGCCGCGCTTGATGAGCGGGCGTGCCTGCCGACCCAGAAGAAGTAGACCGCCAGCGCCGCGAGCACGGAAAGGCCCAGCCACCTCACCGGCACACCCCCCCGCCTCGCTCGGGGCCGCAACTGAAGAGCTGCTCGAGGCTGTAGTCGCCGTCCCTCGCGAGCGACACCGAAGAGACGTGGGCAAGGACCCTGGCGCCGTCCTCGCTGCGCTGGGTGTGGAGCACGAGGTCCAGGGCCGAACCGATCTGACGGCGGACAGCCGCCTGGTCGAGGTTGACCTCGGACATCAGTACCATCGTCTCGAGCCGGTCGAGCAGGTCGCGCGGTGAGTTCGCGTGGGCGGTCGACAGCGAACCGGGGTGGCCGGTGTTCATCGCCTGGAGCATGTCCAGGGCCTCCGGCCCGCGGACCTCTCCGACGATGATCCGGTCGGGCCTCATCCGCAGCGAGTTGCGGACCAGGTCGCGCACCGTCACCCCGCCCCGCCCCTCGATGTTCGGCGGCCTGCTCTCGAGGGATATGACGTGCGGGTGCTCGATCTTGAGCTCGGCGGCGTCCTCTATTGTTATGAGCCTCTCCGAACGGGGGATGAACGACGAGAGCATGTTCAAGAGCGTCGTCTTGCCGCTGCCGGTGCCGCCCGAGATGACCATGTTCGCCCGATGCTTCACGGCCTCTTCCAGAAACGAAGCCATCTCGGCGGTCATGGTGCCGTTGGCCACCAGCTCAGGAGCGTCGAAGGCCCTTCTTCGGAACTTGCGTATGGTGACGGCCGGGCCGTTGAGGCAGAGGGGAGGGATGACCGCGTTCAGCCGCGACCCGTCCGGCAGGCGCGCGTCGACCATGGGGCTCGTCTCGTCCAGGCGGAGGTTGAGCGGGCCTATCGCGCGCCGCACCAGCGCGACGACGCGGGCGTCCGTTCCTATGTCGAGCTCGAGCGGCTCTATCCGCCCGCTCCTCTCTACGTAGACCTCTTCAGGGCCGTTCACCATGATCTCCGATATCTGGGGGTCGCGCAGCAACACCTCGAGCGGGCCGAGCCCGTAGAGCTCGTCCGACAGCTCGCGCGCAAGCTGGCACACCATCCGTCTGGGCCACAGGCACCCCTCGGCCAGCAGGGCTTCCTCGACCCTGCGCTCGAGATCGGTGCCGCCCGCCCCCTCCTGGCTGACGAGCTCGTCCAGCAGGCGCCTTCGTATGGAGCTCCGCACTTCGGCGGGGATCTCGAACGATTCGTGGGACGCGGGAAGGACGCTCAATGGTCACCTCCGGAAGCTGGAGCAACAAAAGCAGTTCAAGCAAATGTTAACACAAGCAGAACAGGCAAATCAAGCCCGGGCCACCGTAATAAATACCCGGCCCGGCGGTCGTACAGGTGTGAAGATAGTAGTGATACGATTCAAGGAGGCAATCACATGGCGGCGCTCGCGGCGACGTGGCCGGGCCATGCTCGGGGAGGAAGAATGGCGACGACGTTCCCTGTCGACCTCGTCGACGGGATCAGGAGCGGCGACAGGCAGGCGATAGAGCAGGCGTACGACGCGTATTTCACCCCTGTGATGAACTTCGTGTACTTCATCCTCTACGACTATGAGGCCGCTCGCGACATCAGCCAGGACGCCTTCCTGCGCGTGGTGGAAGCGATCAAGAGCAACAAGAGCCAGGTGAGGGACTTCAAGCCGTACCTCTTCGCCACGGCTCGCAACCTCGCGATGGACGAGATCAAGCGCTCGCGAAAGCACACCTCCTACTCGACCGAGATGATGATGGCGCAGGACCCGAACATCTTCGTGGACCCCGCCCGCGCGGCCTCTCTCGCGGAGCAGCGCGCCCAGGTCGCCAACGCCGTCGCCACGATGAACGAGCACCAGAGGACGGCGATGGTCCTGCGGGACGTGGAGGGCTGGAGCTACGACGAGATCGCCACTTTCATGGGCATGTCGCGCAACGCGGTCGGGGTCCTCCTCTCGCGGGCGCGGCTCAAGTTCAGGACGGAGTTCAGGCTCCAGCAGCTCGACGTCGACGCGCTGGTCGACGAGTGCAGGGAGATGCTGCCGCTGATGTCCGCGGTGCTCGATGGAGAGGCAACGGAGGAGGAAAAGGAGAGGCTGCAGGCTCACCTCGCCGCCTGCCCGATATGCCGCCAGACCATGGAGGAGCTCGCGGGCGCGGCGACCACCCTCCGCTCGATGGTGCCGCTGGCACCCGTCCTCGCCATAAAGATCGCGCTCATCGGCAAGACCGCAACAGTCGTAGGGGCGGCCGCCGGGGCAGCGGCTGCCGGCATGAGCGTGACCGCGAAATTCTTTGTCGGTGTGGTCGCCACCCTGCTGGTCGCCGGCGCGGGGATGGGCACCTACATCGTTGTGAAGAAAGCGGTCTCGAACAACCCTGCGCCGACCGCCGCCGTCACCATCCCCGCGCAGGGAGAGACACTGACCCGCGAAGCCGACGCGGAAGGCAAGGCGAAGGTGGTTGTGCTGGTCTCGGTCGACAACAAGCCTCAGAAGGTCGAGCTCGCCATCGACGGCCAGGCCGTCAAGACCTTCGACAAAGGGCCGTACCGTTACCAGTGGACGACGGACGCTGCCGGACCCCACACCGTGCAGCCCACGGCGCTGGACGCCAGCGGCAAGAAGTCCCCCGGCTCGAAGGTGGCGTTTACACTCGCGATCACGAAGAGCATGGCCGACAAGATCGTGTTCGCCCGGGGTGGGAGCGTCTGGCTCTCCAACCCGGACGGATCCGGCCAGAGGCAACTGACGAAGAGCGGCTACGATGATATGCCCGCCATCTCTCCCGACGGGACGAAGATAGCTTTCGTTTCACACCGCGACAGGTTCATCAGGCCCGACAAGGTCAGGCACAACTACGAGTACCTCACCCAGATCTACGTGATGGACGCGGACGGAGGCAACGTCAGGCGCCTCACCGACGCGTCCACCGGAGACTGTGCGACCTTCGGGTTCTTCCCGACGGGCGACCGGATAGTCTTCAACCGCCAGACCGATTTCGGCGGGGAAGAGGGCATCTGGCGGCTCAGCGTGGTCCCGGTCGCCGGCGGTCAGGTGAGCGATATCGCCACGCAGCACCTGTACCTCGCTTTCGCCACCTTCTACTACCCGACGGTCAGCCCCGACGGAAAATACGTCTACTCCGGTTTCGAAGGAAGCCAGGTGACCGGCGGTTCCATCCTGCGGACCGATGTGGCGACAGGTGGGACCGATACGCTTATCTCCGCGGGGAACAGCGGCAACCAGGGCCACGGGTATTTCCTGCCGTCGCTCTCGGTCGACGGCGGCACGCTCGCCACGGCCATGGACACCCAGGTGACCGGTGTGGGGACCCGGCCGGTCCAGCTCGCGCTCTTCGATGCCGCCGGAGGGAACAAACGCACGTACCCGATGCCGGTCACAGACATCTATGGCGGGGACCAGACGGCGCTCGGCTACTTCTTCAGCTCCTGGACTCCCGACGGGCGACTGATAATCAGCGCACCCGGGTACTTGAGCGGCTTCGGCAACATCGATCCGTACGCTGAAGGCGGGGTCTATTACATAGACTCGACCGGCGCGCTCACGGGACAGGTCCTCAAGCGAGGCGTCTCCGCGCGCTGGGGCTCGATCCGGAAGTCGTTCGACAAGTAGCGGCGCGTCCTCAGCTCAGGAGCCCGCGGATGAATGCGAGTGCGGCCTGGGCGAGCGGCGAGCGCTCGGAGGCGAGAGGCCTGCACTCGTCGCCGAGCCTGCGGCACCTCGCGGCGTCCTCCGGCAGGACCGCCGCGGCCTTGATCCCCAGGAAGGTCTCGATGTCGCGCAGCGTGACCAGGTCGCGCGCGACCGCCACGCGGTTGACGACAAGCTCGGTCCGGGGCCTGCCGCCGGGCAGAGAGTCGAACACGGCAAGCGCGCGCCTGGCTCCACCGAGGCAGGCGAGCTCGGGAGTCACCACCAGGACCACCACGTCCGATGCCGAGAGCAGGCCGGTGATGAAAAGGTCCTGAGAAGCGCTGGTGTCGACGACGGTGTAATCGAAAGCCGCGGACAGCGCGTCGACGAGCTTCCGGGCGTGGGCGGACCCGAGGCTCGGGCGGTCGCAGGGGTCGGAGGGCGAGGGAAGCAGCCGGGCGCCGGATTCGCACCCGGCAAGAGCGCTTGCGATGCGTTCGGCCGAGATCTCGTCTATCACGCTGGCAACATCCGCGATGGTGAACGTGCCGCGCCCCACCGGGGTGTCCAGCCTGTAGTGCAGCGACCCGCGGTCGAGATCGGCGTCGACCGCCGCCACCGACCGGCCGGCTGCCGCGAACTCTCTGATCATCTCGGCCGCCAGCATGGTGGTGCCCACCCCGCCTTTGGCGCCGTGGACCGTAACGGTCATCGCGGAAGATGGAGCCGCGCCGGGAGACCTGGGGGCGGCGTTTTCGAAAAAGGCCTCGCGCCTTGCCTGTCCGTGGAGTTTGTCGCCCGCAGGTGCCATAAGAGCCCGAGAGTCGTGAGGCGGAGCTTAACAGTACAAGCAAACTTTAGCAGAGCAGGCACTGGACGTCAACCGCTTGCTGCGGCGCCGTCCCCTGGCCCACGAGAGCCCATCAGTTGAAATCGAAGGAAACATCATCAACCGGGTATTTGCCAATTGGTGACAGCACTTGCGGTTTCTCGACCATGCGGTCAAAATAACTTCACAGCGGGAAAAAATATAGTATACTCAAGTACACTGTTCTTAACTATAGATAACTAAAGGCACTGATTGGCGCAGGGGTTGGGTTCACTTTTCCCTTTTTTGCCTTAAGCAAAGGCCTGGGGAGTTGGAACCTGCCGCAAGACCGGGGTGTTGAATGGCAAGCGATGCCGGCGTTCGAAGTCTGGTTAAAAAGGCCAAGAGCCGAGACCCTGAGGCGTTCGGCATGCTCTACGATGAGTACGTGGACCAGATATTCCGGTATGTCTATTATAAGATCGGTAACCTCCCCGAATCCCAGGACCTCACGGGACAGACTTTCCTGAAAGCCTTCGAAAACATCGACTCCTACGAGATGCGCGACGTGGCGTTCAGCTCATGGCTGTACCGCATCGCCCACAACCTGGTGGTGGACTTCTTCCGCAGGGAGTCCAAGAGGGAGAGCGTCCCTATCGAGGACCAGCCCCCGACGGCGTCCCCTCGGGGAAACCCGGTCGCCACCGTCCTCGCGGACATGGAGAGCGAGCGCCTCTACAGGGCGATGCACAAGCTCACCCACAACCAGCGAGAGGTCCTCGTGCTCAAGTTCATCGACAACCTCTCCAACGCCCAGGTGGCCGAGATCATGGGCATCTCGGTCGGGGCGGTGAAGTCCACGCAGAAGCGCGGGCTGCTCTCCCTGAACCGCATCCTGAGCAACTCGAGCGGCACGGATTTCCTCGAGAGATAGCCTCCGGCGCGCCGAGCGGGCTTGATCCGGTGGCGACTATCCGCCCTTCCGCCTTTTTTTCCTTCAAACGCAGGCGCAGAACCCGTATCTTTACGGCCAGAACACCGTTTAAGCAAGCGGGAATCAAATGTGACGTGTCCGGTGTGAAAGGTGGGAAGTGGTTCGCTTGAATGAAGATTCAGGTAACCTTTTTGACAAGTCGCTCGACGTCGTCCGCAAGGACAGGAGCAAACTCGATTCCGTTCTGAGCAAGCACGCGGACGCGCGTGCCGAGCTCGAGCCGGTCCTCAAGACCGCAATGGTCGTCGAGAGCGTCGAGCAGCCCAGGATGTCCGCCAAGTCCAGGCAGGACTTCCGGCAGAGGGTCCTCGCCATGGGCGCCACGGGCGCCACGGCGGCGGTGGCCGGAATGGCGGCGGCGTCGGCAAGGCCGAGGACAGCCAAGGTGCGCCCGGCGTCAGCCGACCCGGGGCGGAATTTCCTTCTGCGTTCGAGGATGCAGGCGTTGGTGAACATCACCGTGATCGTGCTCCTGCTCGTGAGCGTCATCATGGCGGGCGTCATGGCCATGCCGGTCAAGTACCCGGTCGGCCAGTTGATCGGGGAGCTCGCGAACCATCGCTACCTCCTCGAGGGCATCATGAAGAACTCGGACCCCAAGGTGATGGCAAAGGCCATCAACCAGAACCCGAACTTCCTGTCCTCGATCGTCGCCGAGCTGCCACCCGAAGTCCTGGCCATGGCGATGAACAAGAACCCCCAGATGAGCGTTCAGATGGTCAGCCTGCTGGATGCCAAGTCGGTGGCGGTTCCCATCAACGCCAACGGGAAGGTCATCGCGAGGCTCATCTCCAACCTCGACCCCAAGATGCTCGCGCGCATCATCAACTCCAACACCGAGATGTCCTCGGACCTCATGAAGTATCTCGACCCCCAGGTCATTGCGCTGATAGTCAACGAGAACGGTCAGTTCATCACCAACCTCATCTCCAACCTTTCGCCCGTGGTCATCGCCGACGTGGTCAACAGCAACGGGCCGTTCATCTCGGCGATCATGGGCACGATGGACCCGCAGAACAGCGCGATGATAGTGAACAGCAACGGGCCGTTCCTGTCAGCGCTGGTGGGCAGGCTCAGCCCCGACGTCCTCGCCAACGCGGTGAACTCCAACGAAGCGTTCATCATGGCGGCGATGAAATACCAGAACCCGGACGTGATGGCGACTGTCGTCAACACCAACGGCGACTGGATAGCAGGCCTCATCGGCAGGCTCAACCCGGCGGTGCTCGCCGGGGTCGTGAACAACAACGCGGGAATGGTGACCAAGCTGATGGACACCATGGACCCGACCGTTGCGGCCGACATCGTCAACAACCAGGGCTTCATGCTCCGGGTGGTCGGCGCGCTGAACCCGGGCTCGATCGCCGGGGCGCTCAACGCCAACGGCGCATTCCTGACCGCTCTGGTCCAGCACCTCGACGCGTCGCAGATGACCAAGTCGATGGACCAGAACCAGCAGTTCCTTGCTGACGTGGTCGCGAACGTCTCGCCCGATTTCGTGGCTTCCCTCGCGAACAACCAGACGTTCCTCACCAAGGTGATGGCCGTCTCGGACCCGGGGATCACGGCGGGAGTGGTGAACAGCAACGGGGCGTTCATAAACTCGCTCATCAAGCTCATCAACCCGCAACTGATCGCCCTGGCGATGAACTCGGCGCCCAACGCGACCAAAGAGCTGATCTCCAACCTCAACCCCGACGTGATCGCGGGAGTGGTCAACGACAGCGGCTCGTTCCTCTCGCAGATGATGGGCAAGATGAAGCCCGAGGTCAGCGCCAAGATAGTCAACGCCAACGGCCCGTTCCTGACCGGCCTGATCGCCCACCTGAGCCCTCAGGCGCTGGCGAAGGTCATCAACAGCAACGGCTCGTTCCTGACCGCGATAATGAGTAAGACCGACCCGCAGACGACGGCTGACATCGTCAACGCGAACGGGGCGTTCCTCAGGAACCTGCTCCACTACCTGGATGCGAAAAAGCTCGCCGACGCCATGAACGCGAACCCGAGCATGACCCCGAGGATGCTGACCTACCTGTCGCCGTCGGCCATAGCGGCCGTGCTGAACGCGAACCCGAATTTCCTGCGCGATCTTATAGCCAACCTCGATCCCGCGGTCCTGGTGGCGTCCACCGACTACGCGGGCGCGTTCACCGAAGGCCTGATGGCCAACCTCGACGAGGCAGTCGTGGGCGGCATCGTCAACCACAACAGCAGCTTCCTGGGGACGCTGGTGTCGAGCCTCGACACCAATCGCCTGGCGCAGGCCATCAACGCGAACCCGGGGTTCCTCCGGCTGATGATCGGCGCCATGGATGCACCGGGCACGGCAAACATAATGCACGTCCTCCACGTCGGCGGCCAGGTCACCCCGGGTGGTCCGATGCGCGTGGAGGGGCTGCCTCCGCCACTGCCGAAAGCGCAGCAGGCATCTCCGGTTGGAGCGCCGCTGGGGCCTCCTCCTTCAAAGGGCGAGCCCGTCAAGAAACGGCCGATCCCCACACCGGAAGCCCGCGAGCAGGCGGTGATGACCGCGGAGGGGTTCCCGACCGGCGGCCGGAAGAGCAAGAAAGCGGCAGCCGCAGAGGCCGCGGAAGATGTGGCGGCCGTGACCGTGGCCGCTGCCGCCGGTGAAGACGTCCTCGGCATTCCGCGCTCGCGGCGCGAGCGAAAGCGCGCGCACCGCATCGATACCGCGAACCTCCCCGTCGCGATGCAGGTCCCCGAGGACTACGACGGCGAGGTGACCACCAAGCCGACGTATTTCAAAGCCATACTGCTGGCGACGGGTGTCGGCCTCGTCGGCGCGGGCGCGTATGCCGGCATAGCCTGGTGGCTCCACAAGGACCTGGGTATCTTCGGCTGGGTCCTGGGGTTCGGGGTCGGGGTCGCGATATCTTTCGGCAGCGGGCGCCATTACAGCTGGAAACTCGGGCTCATCGCCGCCGCGATCTCGATGTTCTGGGTGAGCGTCGGGCGGATAGGGTACTACATGCTCGACGTCAGGTTCAACAACATACTCCCCTTGAAGCTCGGCATCTGGCCGCTGTTCAGGGAGTCTCTGACTACCTACGGCAACCAGTTCCTCTCGCTCTGGCTGCTGTTCTTCATCATGTCCGGGGCGGTGGCGTTCCTGGTGGCGTTCAGGCCTCCGCCGATAAAGCTCCAGCTCTCTGGTGAGCCGCAGAGGCGGGTCGCCGGAAAGGGCGCGTAAGCGCCTGCCCTCAGACTGTCATCAAAGCGAATGATCCCTTGCGGTGACATCTCGCGTGTCAGATCGACTCCTGAACCTTTGACCGTCGTCCTGCGCTGTGGTTAAATCCGGATGTAATCGAATACAGACGCCTCCGACCCGAAGGGCCTAAAGCGAAGCAATGGTCCAAGGGCGATAGGGTCCGGCGGGAAACCGCCCGGCCTCCCGTGCTTGGAAAGGAGCGTGGACACTAGACGTGCTGCCTGCCTTTCCACGAGGCAGGCTTTCTTGTTGAGGGGGTGATCGCCTGGAAAACAGAGCTTCTCCGACCCGAAGTGCCTAAAGCGAGAGCCATGGCTTGAGGGCGATGCCCGGAGTGGGTTACAAGCGCTGACGCGCTGTATGGTCAGACTGAAGTCTGCCCTCCGGCGACAGGGTTCAGCGGGAAACCGCGGAGCCTCCCGTGTTTGAAAAGGAGAGGTGTGGGGCTCGATGGCCCCTCGCGGCCCCGGCAGGGGCCTGGAAGTGAGGAGAATCGATGAGCAAGAAGAGTTGGACAACGGTATCGATTGTTGTAGCAGTGATAGCGCTCGCAGCTGTCTCGTCGGTGGTGGCCGGTGGGTGCGGAAAGAGCGAGCCGACCACGCTTGTCCTCGCCACGACGACGAGCACCCAGGACTCCGGGTTGCTGGACGTACTCATCCCGGCGTTTGAAAAACAGTACAACGTCAAGGTAAAGACTCTTGCCGTGGGCACCGGCGAAGCGCTCAAGATGGGTGAGAAAGGCGACGCGGACGTCCTGCTGGTCCACTCCAAAGCGGCCGAGGAGGAGTTTGTGAAGAACGGGTTCGGCCTCGAGCGCGTGCAGGTGGCGTACAACGACTTCATCATCGTCGGGCCGGCGGAGGACCCGGCCGGCATCAAGGGCGACAAGAGCGCAACAGACGTGTTCAAGAAGATCACCGCAAAAGGCGCGGTGTTTGTCAGCCGCGCCGACGACTCAGGCACGAACAAGGCGGAGCTCGCGATCTGGAAAGCGGCGGGCATCAACCCGAAGGGCCAGCCCTGGTACGTAGAGACGGGTCAGGGCATGGGCGAGACGCTGACCATCACCGATCAGAAGCTGGGATACACCTTGAGCGACCGCGCGACCTTCGTCACCCGCGAGGGGACCCTGAAGCTGGTCATACTCGTGGAGGGCGACAAGGCGCTGTTCAACCAGTACGGCGTGATAGTCGTGAATCCCGCCAGGCACGCGAACCTCAAACTGAACACCATTGGGGCTGAGGACTTCGTCGAGTTCCTGACCAGCAAGAAGGGACAAACCCTCATAGGCTCCTACAAGAAGAACGGCGTGGTGCTCTTCCACCCGAACGCGTCCGGGCAGACGCGCGGCGTGGGGAACACCAGGGAACAACAGTAGCGAATACGCGGAGGGGCCGGGTCCGAGTGGGTCCGGCCTCTCTCTTCAAAGGCGGTAGCGATGGGGAGCATACTGAGAGCCTTCAGAGAGGCCTTCTACCTGATAATCAGGTTCAACCCTGATTTCTACAGGATAATCCTGCTCACCCTCGTCGTTAACGGCGTCGCGACGGTGCTGGGCGCGGTGATCGGGATCCCTGCAGGCGTCGCGCTCGCGGAGTACAGGTTCCCGGGGAGGCGCCCGGTGCTGGTCCTGGTGCACGCCATGATGGGGCTTCCTCCAGTGGTGGCGGGCGTCTTTTTCGTGTTGATCTTCGCTCGCAGCGGGCCGCTAGGGTTCTTGAACCTGCTGTATACGGTGCCGGCGCTCATTCTGGTGCAGGTCGTCCTCGCCGCGCCTATCATCGCCGGTTTCACGAACGCGTCCCTGGAAGACGTGGACCCGCGCATCGGCCTGCAGGCGCGGAGCCTGGGAGCGACGAGGTACCAGTCGGTATTCGTGAAGCTGCGCGAAGCGCGCGCCGGGCTGGTCGCGGCGGTGATCGCGGGGTTCGGCGGCGTGGTCTCCGAGGTCGGAGCGATCATGATCGTCGGCGGCAACATCAGGGGGAGCACACGGATGCTCACCACCGATATCGTCCTCAACATGCGCGTGGGGAAGTCGGAGCTGGCGCTCGCCGAAGGCATAGTCCTGATACTGATAGCAATAGTAGTGAATGTCTTCCTGACGCGGCTGCAGGCGGAGAAGGGCCAGCGCCGGGCCGAGACCAAGGGAATCACAGGCGCGTATATCCATGGTTGATGATACTTACGTCATAGAGGCGAAGGGGCTCAGGAAGGCCTACGGTGCCGGCGTCGTCCTCGACCTCGAGGAGCTCGCCGTCCGGCGCGGCGAGGTCCTGGTGATCCTCGGGCCGAGCGGAGCGGGCAAGAGCGTGCTGCTGCGGATGCTCAACCTGCTCGAGGCGCCGAGCGAAGGGACAGTCTACTTCGAGGGTGAGGAGGTCCAGGGCCTCGAGGGTCACAGGCGCACCGAGGTGTCTCGCCGGATGGCTTTGATATTCCAGGACCCTCTGCTGTTCCGCGGCTCGGTGGCGGACAACACCGGCTACGGCTTGAAGGTGCGGCACGTTGCGGCGGAGGAGCGGGAACGGCGGGTGTCGGAGGTGCTCAAGCTGGTGAAGATGAGCCGGTTCGCGGGCAAGCAGACCTCGACGCTGTCGGGTGGTGAGGCCCAGAGGATCGCCCTTGCCCGAGCGCTTGTGATCGAGCCGGAGGTCCTTCTGCTGGACGAACCTTTTGCGAGCCTTGACACGCCTACCAGGCGCGCGCTGCAGGAAGACGTCAAGCGGATACTCACCGACCTGGGCATGACCGCGATATTCGTCACCCATGACCAGGAGGAGGCCGCGAGGCTTGGCGACCGAATCATGGTGCTGGAAGATGGCAAGGTCGCTCAGTCCGGCAGCCCGAGGGAGATCTTCTACGAGCCGAGGAACGAGTTCGTCGCGTCCTTCGTAGGGTTCGAGAACATATACGACGGCGAGGTAGTGGCTAGTGACGGCGGCCTGGCTCGAGTCGTGGTGGACGGGCGCGAGCTGGAGGCTGTCACCGACAGGAGCGCCGGCGAAAGGGTCAAGATCGCCATCCGCCCCGAGGACTTGACCGTGGTGCCCGCGGACGACATCGGGGACGCGGCGAGCAGCAGGAACGCGCTCCTCGGGAAAGTGGTGGAGACGGATGTGCGAGGCCCGATTGCGCGCCTCACCATCGAGTGTCCGTTTCCCCTGGTGGCGTTCATCACGAGCCGGTCGTTAGAGGAGATGGGCATCTCTACAGGCATGGAGGTCGGTGCCCGTTTCAAGGCCACAGCGCTGGTTGTGATCTGAGGTGTTGTCCTATGTCATGGGGCGTCTTTCCCGCCCGAGGTAGAATTGATACAGATGGCTGAATGAAGGGGAGAATCGGGCTTTGGCCGATAGTTTCTTGAGACTCATACACCTCCCGGAAGCGGTCAGGCTGCTCGCCGACAGCCTGCCCGGGCCGGTCGCGCGCGTCGAGGAGATCGCGTCCGGCGAAGTGCTCGGGCGCGTGGTGGCGGAGGACGTCTTCTCGCCGGAGGACCTGCCGGGCTTCGACCGCTCACAGATGGACGGATACGCGGTGCGGGCCGCGGACACTTTCGGCGCGGGCGAGAGCCAGCCCGCCTACCTCGAGCTCTCGGGGGAGGTCCTGATGGGCGGCGCCCCGGACGTCTCGGTCTCCGCAGGCCAGGCTGTGCTGATATCGACCGGCGGCTTCATGCCGGAGGGCGCGGACGCCGTCGTGATGGTGGAGAACACAGAGTTGTCCGGAACGACCGTGGAGGTCGTGAAAGCGGTGGCTCCCGGTGACAACACAGTGAGGCGCGACGAGGACATCGCTCGCGGGTCGCTTCTCATCGGGAAGGGACAGGAGGTCGGCCCGCCGCAGATCGGCGCCCTGGCGGGTGTCGGCTGCGGGAGGGTACGGGTCTACGAGCGCCCGGTGGTGGGGATCATCTCGACCGGTGACGAGCTGGTGCCTCCCGACGGCCGGCCCGGGCCGGGACAGGTCCGCGACGTGAACACCCCTGCGCTTGCCGCGTCGGTGCTCGGAGCGGGCTGCCAGGCGAATGTTTACGGGATCGTGGAGGACGACTTCGAGAAGCTTCTCGCCGCGTCGCGGGCGGCGCTAGGGGAGTGCGACGCGCTGTTGATCAGCGGGGGGAGCTCGGCCGGGGTGAGGGACATGACGCTCCAGGTCCTCGAGGCGCTCGGCGGGCCGGGCATCCTCGCCCACGGCATATACCTGAAGCCGGGCAAGCCGACCCTTCTCGCGGTCTGCGAGGGCAGGCCGGTCATAGGGCTCCCGGGCAACCCTGCCTCGGCGCTCGCGGTGTTCCGCGAGGTGCTGGCGCCCGTGCTGGCGAAGCTGCGCGGAAAAGAGCCGGGCCCCGCGCCCGGCGCCCGGTGCACCGTTCAGGCCGTTATGGAGCGCTCTGTAGCTTCAGCTCCCGGGCGGCTCGAGCTGGTGCCGGTGGCGCTGGTGCAGAGTGAGAGCGGGCTGGTCGCCTCTCCCATAATGGGCAAGTCCCAACTCATCGGGACGCTGACCCGGGCCGGCGGACAGGTGCGGGTCCCCGAAGGCGTAGAGGGGCTGGAGCAGGGCCAGGAAGTGACAGTGGAGCTGCTGAGTTAGATGGACAGGAATATCTACCTGGACAAAGTACCGCTCGCTGAAGCGCTCGAGAGATGGCTCGCGATGTGCCGCGAGGAGGGCGTGGCCTTCCCGCTCGCCGCGGAGGCGGTCACATGCGCCGATGCGCTCGGACGGGTGACCGCGGAGGCGCTGTTCGCGCGCCTCTCTTCGCCGCCTTTCCATTCTTCGGCGATGGACGGGGTGGCGGTCAGCGCGGACAGGACTTTTGGCGCGAGCGATACCAGCCCGGTGCGCTTGAGGATGGGCACGGATGTCGAGCTCATAGATACCGGTGAGCCGGTCCCGCCCGCCTTCGATGCGGTCATCATGGTAGAGGACCTGAACGAGGTCGAGCCTGGCGTCTTCGAGATAGTAAAACCGGCGTCGCCATGGCAGCACGTCAGGCCGCTCGGTGAAGACATCGTACAGACCGAACTGGTCCTCCCCGCCGGGCACCGCATCAGGCCCGTCGACATCGGCGCGCTGCTGAACGCGGGCTTCGTCGATATCCCGGTCCGCAGGCGCCCTGTCGTCGCAATACTTCCGACCGGCACCGAGCTGGTCGAGGACCCGTCGCTGCTCGCGGCGGGAAAGATAATGGAGAGCAACTCGAGAGTGCTGGCGTCGTTTGTCCAGGAGGCGGGCGCTCATCCCTTGAGGATGGACCTGGTCGCCGACGACTACGACCTCATACGCGGCTCGATCGAGGCCGGCCTCGCCAGCGCGGACGTGGTGGTGGTCAACGCCGGGACCTCGGCGGGGCGGGAGGACTTCACCCGCGCCATAATCGAGGACCTGGGCAAGGTCGCGGTCCACGGCGTCGCGATGCGGCCGGGCAAGCCGGTGGTGCTGGGCGTGGCACGCGGCAGGCCGGTCATCGGGCTGCCGGGCTTCCCGGTGGCGAACTACAGGGGCGCGCAGGAGTTCCTCCTCCCCTTGATATCGGCTCTGATGGGCGTAGCCACCCGCACGGCCCCGGAGCTCAGGGCGAGGCTCGCTCGAAAGATATTCTCGGTGCCGGGCATGGACGAGTTCGTCCAGGTGAAAGTGGGGCGCGTCAACGACACGGTGGTGGCGGTGCCACTGCCGAGGGGCTCGGGCGTCTCGATGTCGCTGGTGCGCTCGGACGGGTTCATCGAGGTGCCCGCCGCGAGCGAGGGAGTGGCGCGCTGGGACGAGGTCACGGTCAAGCTGATCAGCAGCGACGTCGACGTGGACGGGACCATCCTTGCCATCGGCAGCCACGACATAGCGCTCGACCTGCTGTCCAGCCGCATCAGGCAGATGGACCCGTCGCTCAGCCTTGCTTCGGCGAACGTCGGCAGCATGGGCGGTATCATGGCTGTGAAGCAGGGCCAGGCCCACGTGGCCGGGACGCACCTGCTCGACCCGGAGACCGGGGACTTCAACGTGCCATACGTCCTGAAGCAGTTCTCGCCGGACGAGGTCACCCTTGTCCACCTCGGGTGGCGCGATCAGGGGCTGATGGTGCTGCCGGGTAACCCGAAAGGGATCAAGGGCATCGGCGACCTCGCCCGTCCGGACGTGCGCTTCGTGAACCGGCAGAAGGGCTCCGGCACGCGCCTGTTGCTCGACCACGAGATGGGCCGGCTGGGTATAGACACCGGCTCGGTTTCCGGATACGAGCGCGAGATGTTCACGCACACGGCCGTAGCGGCGGCGGTGACCGGCGGGAGCGCGGACGTGACGCTTGGCGTGCTGGCGGCGGCCAGAGCCCTGAAGCTTGATTTCATCCCGGTGGCTAAAGAGCGGTACGACCTGCTGGTCCTCGCGTCTTTCACCGGGACGCGGGCGTACCGGGTCATGCTGGAGGCGATGAGCGACCCCGCGTACAGGAAAGAGGTGGAGGCGCTCGGCGGCTACGACCTCTCCGAGTCCGGCACGCTGGTGCCGCTGTGACGCAACATGGGGTCAGACCACTTGTTGCATTTCTGAGGACGATACGATGAGCGAAGAAAACGTTACGACAGAAGAGTGCGAGCAGCAGGTCATCGACTACCTGCGCATATCGATCACCGACAGGTGTAACCTGCGGTGCGTGTACTGCATGCCGGCCGAAGGCGTCAAGAGCCTCTCACACGACGACATACTCAGCTACGAGGAGCTCGAGCTCTTCGTTCGCGCGGCGGTAGCGGCAGGGATAAGGCGCGTTCGCCTCACGGGAGGCGAGCCTCTCGTCCGCAAGGGAGCGGTCGATTTCGTGCGGATGCTGAGCGGCATAGAACCGCGCCTCAAGGTGAGCCTGACCACGAACGGCCTCCTTCTGGCGAGGTACGCCTCCGAGCTCAAGGAGGCGGGCCTTTCTCGCGTCAACATCAGCCTGGACACTCTCGACCCTGACGCCTACACCCAGATAACCAGGGTCGGCCGGCTCGAGGACGCCCTCTCGGGGCTGGACGCGGCCATCGACGCGGGGCTCGACCCCGTCAAGATAAACGTCGTGGTGCTCAAAGGGCTGAACGACGATCCGGTCCCGTTCGTGGACCTGGCCCGCGAGAGGCCGGTGAGCGTCCGGTTCATCGAGTACATGCCGTACTTCGACGACCCCGGCAAATGGTACGTCCCGGGCGACGTCATCAAGGCGAGGATCGGCGAGGTCGGGCGCATCGAAGAGGTCGCCTCGCCCGAAGGCTGGGGCCCCGCGAGCTACTTCAAGGTCAACGGCTCCGCCGGCACCATCGGGCTGATATCGCCTGTCTCGTGCCACTTCTGCCCGTCGTGCAACAGGCTTAGGATAACCGCGGACGGGCGCATGCGCACTTGCCTGTTCGACGACAACGGCTATCCGATCAAGAGCGAGATCCGGGCCGGGGCGGAGGTCGTTAGGCTTCGTGAGATAATAGAGGGAGAACTCGAGCGGAAGCGCGCCGAAGGCGGCGACAACAAGCCCGCGCCGGGCTCGCGGCTGCGTGCGGGCGACCACATGTCGAGGATCGGGGGTTGAAGGTGGCGAAAGGGGAGGGCTCCTCAGGGGGCGGGCTGTCGCACCTGGACGAGCACGGCCGCGCCAGGATGGTCGACGTCGGTGAGAAAGACGTCACCAGGCGCGAGGCGCGGGCCGAGGCGCACGTGTTGATGAGCCTCCAGACCCTGAAGCTCCTGGCCGCCGGCGACCTTCCCAAGGGCGACGTCTTCTCGACCGCGAGGATTGCCGGCATCACTGCCGCGAAGAGGGCGCCGGAGCTCATCCCGCTCTGCCATCCACTGAGGATTGACTCCATCTCTGTCGAATTCGAAGTGGATGAAGCGTCATCGCAGGTGCGTGTGGAGTCGGCGGTGGTCGCCACCGACAGGACCGGCGTCGAGATGGAGGCGCTTACAGCCGCGGCCATCGCGGCGCTGACCATATACGACATGACCAAGGCGGTAGAGCGGGGCGTCGAGATATCGTCGGTGCGCCTGCTCTACAAGTCGGGCGGCAAGTCCGGGACCTGGAAGGCAAAAGACTAGCCCACCGGAGGCGTGAAATGGCTGGACAAAAAGGCAAAGTCATATCGGTGAACATATCCGAGCAGACCGGCGAGAAGAAGCACAACGTCGAGTGCTGCCTGTTCGTGGTGGGGCACGGCCTCGAGGGCGATGCGCACGCGGGCGAGTGGCACCGGCAGGTGAGCCTGCTGGCGGTCGAGAGCATAGACAAGATGCGCCTGGAGGGCCTCGATGTGTGGCCCGGCGACTTCGCCGAGAACGTGACGACCCAGGGCGTAGACCTCGTGTCCCTCCCGGTGGGGACGAAGCTCAAGATCGGCGACGGGATAGTCGTGGAGATGACGCAGATAGGCAAGGAGTGCCACACCCCCTGTGCGATAGGCCGGCAGGTCGGTGACTGCATCATGCCGAAGGAGGGCGTGTTCGCGAAGGTGCTGGAAGGCGGGAAGGCGGCGGTCGGCGACGACGTCGAAGTCCTCCAGTAGAAAACTGGTGCCAGGCACGTTTTTTCCACCCAGGGAGAATCATGGCCGATGAAGCAGCAGGCAAATACACCGCAGCGGTTGTCACGGTCTCCGACAAGGGGGCCGCTGGCGAGCGTGAGGACTTGAGCGGCGCGGTGGTCCGGGACATCCTGGAGGGCGCGGGCATCGAGGTCGTCCGGCGGGAGATAGTCCCCGACGAAGCGAACGTCCTCAGCGAGCTCTTGGTGGCGCTGTGCGACCAGGGCATCGACCTCATCGTGACCACGGGCGGCACCGGTGTGTCTCCCCGTGACGTCACGCCGGAAGCGACGCTTGGCGTGATCGAGAAAGAGATCCCCGGAATGGCCGAGGCGATGCGCGCCGAGAGCCTGAAGGTCACCCCGCACGCGATGATATCCAGGGCGGTGTGCGGCCTGCGCGGAGGCGCCCTGATACTGAACCTGCCCGGGAGCCCGAACGGCGCCCGCGAGAACCTGGAGGTCGTCATGCCGGCGGTCCCGCACACGCTCGAAGTGGCCGGCGGCAGGGTCTCCGAGTGCGCGCAGCCGCCTGATTGACTTGCCGTCGCCCGCTGGCTGATAATCTCACAGTAAGACGACGTCCCGACGAATTGGGGGAGCATTGGCAGTACTTGCAGAGAAGCTCGTAGAGATAATAGAGAGCAGAGCTGACGACCTCTCCATGACCTGGTACCGCGAGGTCAAGGAATCTCACTGGACGCCCAACGTCAAGAACCTCTCCGAGGAAGAGGCCCTCGCCATTGCGCGCAGGGTGTACAGCAAGCTGAGCCACTGGCTCATCCCGCAGACCGAGAGTGAGGTCCAGGAGACATACCTGAGGTTCGGCGAGCAGTGCTATTACAAAGGCTTTCGCATGGAGGAGATGGTCATGCTGCTGGTGCTCATCAAGAGGCACCTCTGGCTGCACCTCCTCGAGCAGGGCGTCATGACGACGAACATCGAGGTCTACCAGGCGCTCGACGTGAACAACAAGGTCGTCCTCTACTTCGACCGCGCGATCTACTTCTCGCTCATCGGTTTCAAGAAGGCGCGAGAGGAATCCGTGAAGGCGAAGACCAAGGCCGAGTCGTAGAGTCCGCAGTGAAACACATTCGAGGGCCGCGGCATCTACGCGGTCCTTGTTTTGCGCCCGGTCAATTGCTACGGTTGGACCATGACAGAACCCACGAAGCTGTTCCTGATCAGGCACGGGCAGACGGACCTCAACCGCGACCGCAGGTTCCGCGGGCTCAGTGACGCGCCCCTCAACGAAGCGGGCAAGTACGAGGCAGCGGGCGCCGCGAAGCTGCTCGCGGCGGCCGGCGTCTCCAATATCTATACCAGCCCCATCCGGCGCGCGGCCGAGACCGCGACCGCGATCGCGGTCACCACGGGCGCTCGCGTCGAGACGGACGATGACTTCATCGACATAGACTACGGCGCCTGGCAGGGGCTGACCGTTGAGGAGGTCCGCGAGCGCTTCGGCCCTGAGGGGCTCGAATCGTGGCGCCGAGACCCGGGCGCATTCAGCTTCCCGGACGGGGACAGCATGGAGTCGGTGCGGGCGCGCCTGCAGCCGGCGCTGCTGCGGGTGGCGACCGCGGGGCACGAGGGCGCCGTCGCGGTGGTGAGCCACCTGGCCGTCCTCAAAGTCTGCTTCGTCACGCTGATGGACCTCGATTTCCGGTACTTCTGGAAAGTCGGGCTCGACAACGGCTCGGCCAGCCTCTTCACCTGCAAGCCGGACGGCGGGTTCGTGCTCGAGCGCTGGAACGAGCCGCCGATGGGCTCTCACGGTCAGGGGTGAGGTTGGCAGGACCACCGTTCCATGACCCGTTCGCGCTGGCGCCCGCCGCCGGGTACCCGCTTCAGCCCGAGGCCCCAGGGCCAGGCCATGGGAAGGCCGCGGCCATCATCGTTCCAGTCGCCCTCGTCGCTGTCCTGACCGCTGCAGGCGTCCTCTTCCTGCTGGGTGTGGTGAGATTCGGGAACCCGTCTCTCAAGGACATCTCCATGGCCTCCGGAGTCAGCAGGGCGAACAGGCCCGTGAGCTCGACCACCCGGTTCAGCGTCGACGATGACGTCATCTACTGCTGCGCCACGGCGCGCGCGTTCGCCGGGACCAGGCTGCGCGCGAGATGGTTCCGCCAGGGAGACCAGATCGCCGAGTTCAACGGGACATTCAGGAGCATGGGAGGGAGCCAGACCGCGAAGTTTCTCCCGGCGACCGGCCACGTCGCCTTCAAGCTGGCGCGGCCGGAGGAAGGGTGGACCTCCGGGTCATACAGCGTGACGCTCGCTGTCGACGGCAGAACAGCTGGCTCGCGCACTTTCACAGTGGTCGATGCGCCCGAGGGCGCGGCGGGCACCCGCTACAACGCGCCGGGCGGGGCGTTCTCGATACTGGTGCCGGCAGGCTGGCTGCCCGCCGAGGCGGCGTCTCTCGGGGGCGCGCTCGCCGGCTTCATCAGCCCGGCCGGGCCGTACCCACCCCGCTATGCCGTGACCCTCACGGACTTCACCTCGGTCGACATCAGCTACCTGAACGGGATACTCAAGCAATCCGGCGCAAAAGCGGACGAGCTGTTCGCCCCCTACTCGGTGGGCGACCTGGTGGGCGCGCGCCGGACGTTCGAGTGGGATTACAAAGCCGGCCAGGAACAGTTCCGGTTGAAGACGATCCAGGTGGTGTTGCAGTCCGACGCGAAGATCTACGGCATCGACTGCCACTCGCTGGCCATCGATTATCAGTCGAACGAGCCGATCTTCAACACCGTGATCAACAGCTTCCGCTGACTCTATTCGGTGGGCTCGGTGTCCTGCACGAGCCGCAGCCTCGCCGGCAGCCCGCCGGTCTTGATGCGCGCGATCCACGCGCTAGGGCCGTTTATCTCGTCGAGGGTCGGCATCCTGTCCGCGTTCTCCCAGACCCGGTTCATGAACTCCAGGCCCTCGGCGTCCACGACCGCATCCACGAACTTCTGGCCGATCTTGTACTGTTCCAGCTTCAGGTTCAGGCCGATGAGCCTCTGGAAAAGCTTCTCGGCGCCGCTCTTGGAATCGCGTCGCCTGTCGAAGCGCTCTTTCATCTCCTCGTAGGACGGAAGGAGCTCCTTGCCGACCTGGTCCATCACGTGGTTCGAGTAGCCCTCCAGAACCGACATCACCGCCTGCAGCCTCGCGAGGATCGCCCTCTGCTCAGGGGTCATGACCAGCGATATCAGGCCGCCCGCCTTGAGCGCGTCGCCCTCGCCGATGTTGCTCTGCCTCATCTTGCGGAAGAAGTCCGGCTTGGCGAGGGACCTCCAGTCGATGCTGTTCAGGTACTCCTGCATGGAGGCCATCATGAACGGCCGCAGCCAGCGATTGCTGTGGAACTCGAAGGAGTGGGTCACCTCGTGGAGGGTGATCCACCTCCTGAACTCCATCGGCTCCATTCCCAACTCGCCGACGATGCGGCGCACGTTCGGCTCGACGACATACAGCTTGCCACCTTTCTCGGGCTCGGGGAGCGACAGGTCGAACTGCCCGAGGACGTTGCGCGACAGGTACCCGATGATGACGCCGACCTGAACGCTCAACAGGGTGCGCGCGACCTTCTGGGCGCCGCGCCCCGTGGGGATGCCCTGCTCCGTCTCGAGCTCCTCGAGCATCTTGATGTAGCGCTCAGATATCGGGTCGAAGAGGAACCGGAAGGACACGATGTTGGCATCGATCCAGTCCTCTTGCGTGAAGACCTCGACCCGTTCCGGGAGGTCGGACACCGCGAGCTTCGTGTAGTCGGCGACCTGCTTGTTCGAATCGCTCAGCATCTGCTGGTAGGCGGCGGTCATCGCCCCGGAGATCTCCTCGGGCCTGTCCCTCTGCAGCTCCAGGGTTGCGACCGCGATGTCCCGCACGTTGTCCCACGAGATGAGGCCGGGCACCTGCGCCCGCATGGCTTTGCGGATGCCGCGGCCCAGCGGGGCGAAGTGCGCGACCTTCCGGGCGACGTTATCGATCGCGTTGAAGAGCGCTTCGAGAAATGTGGTGGGTTGGTCGGGCTCGGCGCCCTGGCCAGGGGGTTGTGGTTGCGCCATCAGACAGTGACCTACTTCCTCTTTTCCCATTTCTCCAGGTACGCGACCTGGCTCAGGGTGCTTCCCCGGAGTATTTCCCCGCGAAGGCGGTTCTCCTTCTCGAGGACGTCCATGGCGCGGTTGGCGAACTCTGCCGCCCGGGCCTTGGGGATTATTATCACGCCGTCGTCGTCTCCCACCGCCCAGTCGCCGGGGTGTATGCGCACGCCCGCGATCTTTATGGGGACGTTTATCTCCCCGAAACCCTTGGGCTCGCCCGCGGTGGGCATGATGAGCTTCGTGTAGACGGGGAAGCCCAGCTCGCGGATATCGGGAGTGTCGCGCACCGCGCCGTCGGCGACGACGCCGGCGACCTTGCGCTGGATGGCCGAGTGGGTGGCGAGCTCGCCCCACATCGCGGGGCCCTGCCCGCCCGCGTCGATCACTATCACGTCGCCCTCGCCCGCGACGTCGATCGCCTCGACCGGCTTGGCCCAGTCACCAGGGTAGGTGCGCACGGTGACCACCGGGCCGACCATCTTGACCCCGTTCAACACCGGGCGTATTCCTTGCAGGTCGCCCGTCCTGTGCATCGCGTCCGAGATGTTCGCGGTCGAGACCATCTCGAGCGCCTCGCGGATGCTGGTCTCGTCGACACGCTTGTAGAGGGTGGTCGCTTTCGCCACCCCGGTGTCCATCGCTTCCTTGATCTCGGCCGCGGCCGCCCGCGCGTCGGCAGACTTGATGATCGCCCCGCCCACGATGATTATCATGGCCCCGTGCTGGACCGCGAGCGCCGCGGTCTCGGAGTTGACTCCACCCGCGCACGCGACCGGGATCTTCACCGCCTCCGCGACGCGCCCGAGGACCTCGAACGGGTCGCCTCCCACCATCTGGACGTCGATGGCGGTGTGCACGGCGATGTAGTTCGCGCCGGCGGCTTCCGCGGCCTTCGCGCGCTGGACCGGGTCGGCCACCTCTATCATGTCCACCACGATCTCCGCGCCATAGTTGTGCGCGGCGTCCACACATTCGGCGATTGTAGCGTCGGAAGACGCGCCCAGCACGTCGATGATGTTGGCGCCCGCCTTCGCTGCGGTCTCGACCTCGGTGCGCCCCGCGTCGATGGTCTTCATGTCGGCGATTATGGTGTGGTTGGGGAACGCCTGCCGCATAGCGCGCACGGCGTTGAGGCCCTCGCTCTTGATGAGCGGCGTGCCTATCTCTATCCAGTCGACGCCGCCCTCGACGGCCTCGCGCGCGACCTCTATCGCGCGCTCGAGGTCCACGAAATCGAGCGCGACCTGCAATACCGGCTGGTCCATGTTTCTCCTCGGGTTAAGGCCTGGGAACCGGGCTAACCGCCCGTGTGCAACCGCCCGAAAGGGCGTGGATAAGTATAGCACAGAGGTGGGTTTCAAACCCGTTCACAAAGGCCTCTCGAGGCCGGCCCTGCGTTGATGAAAGGGGCACCATCATCGCCTAGATGCAGTCCCGGGGCGAGGCTGTCCGCTAGCCCCGGCCGCGAAAGCTGCCCCATCTTCGCGGCCTGTCATAACCGCCGGCGCCGTAAGTGCGAAGCCATTCAAAATATGAAAATATCGCCGGTTCGCCGGAGATCTGGTTCTGCATCGAGTTCGCGGCGCGGATGAGAGAAAGCAGGTTGTCATCTTCTCGTGATTCGCTCTTGTACCACGTCGGGTGTCCGCCTTTGAGGACAGCAAACTTCCTCGCCATGAGAGGCTCGGTGTGGAAGGCCACCGCGTAGGGCAGGAACCGGATGAGATCTTCATTCGGAGCATACCCTGGCGTGCCGGCGCCCCGGCAGCAGACTCTGTCCGACCAGCCGCCGATGGAATCACCTGTCGCCTGGCTCGTATGTTGTTCCATCCGCGCCACCCTGCCGTAGTCTGATTCACGGCCATCGTTTATGATTACCTTTATCCGATCGATTTGAGGAGATGGGCATGGCGAACTCCACCGATCCTGTCAGAATAGGCCTGCTGGGCTGCGGCACCATCGGCTCCGGCGTGTTCCATCTGGTGAGGAAGAACGCCGCCGGGCTCGCCGAGGCTGCCGGCAGGCCGCTCGCCGTTGCCCGCATTCTCGTCAAGGACCCCGACGAGCCGCGCCCGTTCCCGGCTGACAGATCCCTGATGACCACCGAGGCGTCGGAGGTGCTGGGCGACGACTCAATAGATATCTTCATCGAGGTGATGGGCGGCGTAAAGCCGGCGCGAGAGTTCGCGCTCGAGGCCCTCTCGCGCGGCAAGTCGTTCGTCACCGCGAACAAGGAGCTGGTCGCCTGGCACGGCCGCGAGCTCATGGAGGCGGCGGCCCGGACCAACGCGCACGTTCGCTTCGAGGCGGCAGTCGGCGGCGGGATACCGCTGATCAGGCCGCTGGAGGAGTCTCTCGGCGGAGACAACGTCATCAAGATGATGGGCATCGTCAACGGCACCACTAACTACATCCTGACGCGCATGAGCACTGAGGGAAGCGACTACTCGGAGGCTCTCGCCGAGGCGCAGGCCCTCGGGTACGCTGAGGCCGACCCGGAGGCCGACGTGGAAGGGACGGACGCCGCGAGCAAGCTCGCGATACTCTGCTCGATCGCGTTCCACGCCGGGGTGACCGCGGACCAGGTGTACAGCGAAGGCATATCGCGCGTCCGCGCCGAGGACCTCGAGAACGCGCGAGAGCTCGGCTACGCAGTGAAGCTGCTCGCGATCGCCGAGCGCGACGAGGGCGGCATATCCGCGCGAGTTCACCCGACCATGATCCCGGCGGGCCATCCGCTCGCCTCCATCTCCGGCAACTTCAACGCGGTGTTCGTGATCGGCGAATCGGTCGGGGAGCTGATGTTCTACGGCCAGGGGGCCGGCTCGCTGCCGACCGCCACCGCCATCCTCGGCGACGTGGTCAACATCGCGCGAAGCCTGGGCAGGTCGCCGGTCTCGAGGCGTTCCTACTGGTCGAGGCCTGGCGAGGTGAGGTCTATCGAGGACGTGGCGACGCGCTTCTACATGGTGCTTAAAGTCGCCGACCGCCCCGGGGTGCTCGCGAAGATCGCGGGGATCTTCGGCGACAACAACGTCAGCCTCGAGAGCGTGGTACAGAAGGGGATCGGCGACAGGGCGGAGATCGTCCTCATCACTCACAAGGTGCTCGAGCGCGACTTCCGCACCGCGCGAGCCGGGCTCGAGAGCCTGGACGTTGTAGAGGAGATACCGAGCGTCATCCGGGTCGAGTCCGGCTGAGCGGCGACACGGTCCGTGGCATGAGGAGATAGCATGATGCAGGTCTCGCCGCAGTGGCGCGGCGTCATAGAAGAGTACAGAGAATACCTGCCGGTGACCGAGGCGACACCCGTCGTCACCCTGCTGGAAGGCAACACGCCGTTGATACGCGCCTACGCGCTGTCGCTGCGGCTGGGCCTCGACGTCTATCTCAAGTACGAAGGCGTGAATCCCACCGGGTCTTTCAAGGACCGCGGCATGACCATGGCCATCAGCAAGGCACTGGAGGACGGCGCCTCCAACGTCATCTGCGCGTCCACTGGCAACACGAGCGCCTCGGCCGCCGCGTACGCGGCGAAGGCGGGCATCAACTGCATAGTGCTCATCCCGTCGGGGGCCATCGCGCTCGGCAAGCTCTCGCAGGCGTTGATGCACGGCGCGCAGGTGCTCGCGGTGAACGGCAATTTCGACGACGCTCTTCGGGTCGTACGCCAGATCGCCGACGAGAACCCCATAGTCCTCGTCAACAGCCTGAACCCGTTTCGCATCGAAGGGCAGAAGACCGGCGCCTTCGAGATATGCGACACGCTCGGCCGGGCGCCCGACGTCCACGCGATCCCGGTCGGCAACGCCGGCAACATCACCGCCTACTGGAAGGGTTACCGCGAGTACCGCGACGCGGGCAAGGTCGATGCGCTGCCAAGGATGCTCGGCTTCCAGGCAGAAGGCGCCGCGCCGATCGTGCTGGGTCATCCGGTGGAGAAACCCGAGACCATCGCGACCGCGATCAGAATTGGCAACCCCGCCTCCTGGAAGAAAGCCGTCGCCGCGGCTGATGAGTCCGGGGGCTCGATCGACATGGTCACCGACCGGGAGATACTCGACGCATACCACCTGCTCGCCGCGGAGGAGGGCCTTTTTGTCGAGCCGGCGTCGGCGGCATCCGTGGCCGGGCTCATCAAGGCGCGCGAGGCGGGGCTCATCGAGGGAAAGCAGACCGCGGTCTGCATCCTGACCGGCCACGGCCTGAAGGACCCCGACAGGGCCATCGCCGAGTCTGAGGCCCCACCACTCATAGAGCCGACCGCGGACGACATCATGAAGGCGATAACGGCGGCCCGGAGGTAGCATGCGCGGACTCAAGATCGCCGTCCTGGTGCCCGACGGGGCGGCGGACGTGCCCCTCGACGTGCTGGACGGACAGACCCCTCTTGAGGCCGCGCGCATCCCGACCATGGACAGGGTGGCTCGCGTCGGTGTCACCGGGACCGCGGCCACCGTTCCGCCGGGCCTCCCGCCCGGAAGCGACGTCGCGAACCTGGCTCTCATGGGATACGATCCCGTAACGCACTACGGCGGACGTGCCCCCATCGAGGCCGCCAACCTCGGCATTGACATCCCTGAAGGATGGACCGCGTTCCGCTGCAACCTGGTCTCAACTGACGGCACCGTCATGCTGGACTACAGCGGCGGCCACATACGCCAACCGGACACCGACCGCTCGATAGCGGCGCTGGAGGCGGCGCTGGGGGACGAGGAGACGCGGTTCTACCCCGGGCAATCCTACCGGAACATCCTGCTGCTTCGCGGCGACTATTCGGCCGTGCAGTGCACCCCGCCCCACGACATAACGGGCGAGCCGCTGGAGCCGCACCTGCCGAGGGGCGAGGGGGCCGAGCGCGTCAACGAACTGATGCGGCGTTCCCGAGCCGTCCTCGCGGGCCTCGAGGGAGTGCCCGCGGACGTGATATGGCTATGGGGCCAGGGCCACAAGATGGCGCTTGAGTCTTTCGAAGGACTGTACGGCATCACCGGGATCGTCATCAGCGCGGTCGACCTCGTCTGCGGCATCGGCCGGCTCGCCGGCCTGAGGCCGCTGAGCGTCGAGGGGGCGACCGGCTACCTGGACACCGACTACGCCGCAAAAGGCAGAGCCGCAATAGCGGCCCTCGAGGACGGCGACTTCGTCTTCGTCCACGTCGAGGCCCCTGACGAAGCCTCCCACGTCGGAGACGCCCTCGAGAAAGTCAGCGCCCTGGAGCGTTTCGACGAGAAAGTGGTGGGTCCGGTGTTCGCACACCTGGAGTCGCGGGGTGAACCTTACCGTCTGCTGGTGGCACCCGACCACCCGACCCTGATCAAGACGCGCACCCACGACGCTTCCCCGGTGCCCTATGCGGTCTGCGGCGCGGGAATCCCGCCGTCAGGCGCGACGGGGTTTTCTGAGGCCGAGGCGGCGCGGCACGGGCCGGCCTTCGCCGAGGGATGGCGCCTGATGGGAAGGCTGACCGACCCGGCCCCGTGGTAGAGTAGAAAAAAGGTGCCAGGCACCTTTCTTACACCAAGGAGGGATTCATCGATGGACCCGGTCAACCAGGCCCCTGGCCTTCCCGTGCCGCCTTCGGCGGCAGCCCCCGTTCCACAGAAGAAGAGCTCGTCCGCCGTTGCGGGCTGGATCGTCGGGGCCATCGCCCTGGTCCTCGTGTTCCTGATGATCATGTTCGTGTGCGGGACGTGCTTCTTTGTGAGCCTGGTATTCCGCGGCGCCGGCTTCAACGGCAGAGGCGTCGGGCTCATCGAGATAACGGGCGTGCTGTCATCGGACTCGAGCGGCCTCACCGGAGGCACCACGTCGGCCTCGCTGGTCCAGCAACTCGAGGATGCCCGCACCAACAGCCGCATCAAGGCGGTCCTCCTCCGGATAGACAGCCCCGGGGGCACGCCCGCGGCGGCCCAGGAGGTGTACCAGGAGGTCAGGCGCACCATCAGGGAGAAGCCGGTCGTCGTCTCGGTGGGCGACGTCTGCGCGTCCGGGGCCTACTACATCGCGTCCGCGTCTTCACAGATCTTCTCCGAGCCCGACTCGGACGTCGGTAGCATAGGGGTCATCCTGGAGATCCCGAACGTGGAAGAGCTGGACCAGAAGATCGGGCTCCACTGGTTCGTCTTCACGCAGGGGCAGTACAAAGACATAGGCAGCCCACTGCGGCCGCCGACGCCGGCCGAACAGGCTATCCTGACCGAGCAGATGAGGGTCGCGTACGACCACTTCATCCGCGACGTGGCTGCAGGCAGGCACATGGAGGAAGCGAAGGTCCGCGACCTGGCGACCGGGCTCACTTTCCCCGGGACACAGGCAAAAGAACTCGGGCTCATCGACTCCATCGGGAACTACCGGGATGCGGTCACCAGGGCGGGTAGGATGGGCGGCATCAAAGGAGAGGTGCGCCTCATCCCGCTGCGAGCGCGAGGCCTGTTCTCTGTGTTCTCGGAGTTCATGACTTCTTTCAAGGATATAGCCAACAGCCTCAAGACGCTCATCAAGAGCAACGGCTTGAACAACGACAACTCGCCGCCGCAGATGAAGTAGCCGGTGACGATCGACCGCTCGCGCGACCGTACAACGCGAATCCTGCGACGTCCCATGTCACCAATTCCTCCGCGCCGGCGTTCTCGCCGCAACGCATCAGCGCACGCCCTGCACTATTGCTTTAGAAAACGTATGTGGGTACAATGTGTGAGGTTTTAATCATCGAGAAGCTTCGCTGGCTCATTGATGGCATGCAGTTCAACAATCCCGATTCGTGGTCATAGAGACCGTTCTCCAAGAAGTGACTCCACAGAGCACTGGCAGAAGAGACCTCATGAACGGACCGGGTGATGTCAGGTGTCGTGCCTGGCGGGTCGCGAGTGGCGCCTCGGTGGCGCAGCGGGCCTGCTGACAGTCCGGCCCGGAACCCGTGCGAAGACTGGAATCGGAATCTTGATTGGAACAGGGGAGACGTCGACCTCACCTAGAATCCTTCGAGAGAAACCCACAGATCTTGAAGCTGTGGGTTGAGGCAGTCCGGCCCTCAGAGCCTTATCCGGTGAAACCATGGGAAGGGCTCGAACGCTGTAGATATAGCGGGAACAGACACATCAAGAGATTCGTGAAAGCGCTACCCGGGAGAATGTCTGTCAGACGATCACTGTCAGGTCGTTGCGAAAAGGAGGACCGTTGAGGCTGTTTATCGACACCGCGAATGTCGAGCATATCCGCGAGATCAACGACTGGGGGGTCCTGGAAGGGGTCACTACGAACCCCACGCTTGCCTGCAAGGAGAACCGCAATTACCGCGACTGCGTCGCCGAGATCTGCTCGATCGTGAAGGGGCCCGTCAGCGCGGAAGCGGTCTCGATGGACGCGCCGGGGATGATCTCGGAGGCGCGCGAGCTCGCGGCGATCGCCCCGAACGTAAACGTCAAGATCCCTATGTGCCCGGAAGGCTTGAAGGCGATAAAGGCCCTGTCCGGAGAGGGGATCAAGACCAACTGCACCCTTGTCTTCTCCTCCAACCAGGCGCTGCTCGCTTCTGCTGCGGGCGCGACATATGCGAGCCCGTTCCTGGGAAGGCTGGATGACATCGGCAACGACGGCGTGGGCATCCTCGCGGAGATAATCGAGATATACGACAGCTACGGGCTCACAACGGAAGTGATATCGGCGTCGCTGCGGCACCCGCAGCACGTGATCGACTCGGCTCTGGCGGGCGCCCACATAGCGACGATACCCTACGACGTGTTCAAGAAGATGGCGAGCCACCCGCTGACCGACAAGGGCATCGCGGCGTTCCTCGCTGACTGGGACAAGATCAAAGACCTTTAGGGAAGGCAAACGGCTGCGCAACAGGCGCATGCTTCAAGGAGGTACGACAGAGATGGAAGTTGTTGACAGAGGTGTGCTCGAGAGCAAGCTTCTGCCCGAACTCCAGGAGATCGGTATGGCGCTCGAGATCGAGGGCGTCAAGAAGCTGAGGAAGAAAGACCTCATCGACGCGATCCTTGGCGAGGCAGGCACGGCTGCGGGCGACGGCGACGGTGACGGCGGCGGGTCGATCGACCCTATCACCAAGGAGCACATTCCTCCGCCGGTGGAGGTCGTCGAGGTGGAGGAGGAAGAAGGCGTCGGCAGCGGCATCCTGGATATCCTCTCAGACGGGTACGGGTTCCTTCGTACCTCCGGGTACCTGGCCTCGGAGAAGGATATCT
>DAIUEJ010000011.1:0-63499 GCA_036845225.1 Candidatus Anoxymicrobiaceae bacterium
GAAAGTAGAGTAGTCAGCGCCGGCATGAGAACGTAGCGCCGGCGTCCCGCCGGCAGACACACGGGGGTGTCATGGATACGATCGATCTCGAGCTGCCCGTTGTCGGAGTCAAAATCCTCTCCGACTCGCTCGAGGGTATCGATGCGGAGACATACCACGGCGTCTCGTGGTGCGACGCGGTGCGGCTGGCCACGTTTGGAGCGGAGACGCTGGTGGTGCCGGGCTCGATAGACATCTGCAGGTGGTCGCCCATCGTCCTCGGCTTGAAGGCGCCTGAGAACGCGTTCGAGGAGAGCCTTGAGCCGCGCCTCAAGGGGAACGTCGCCGGGCTGTATGTCGCGCCACTGAGCAGGTTCTCCGACGTTGAGCCCGACGTGGTGATCGTGCGGGGAAGGCCCGCGCAACTGCGCGACCTCGCCGACAGGCTGGGGGAGGGCGCGCTCTCGACGAAGTACGCCGGGCAGATCGGGCGGACGGCGCTCGGGGTCGGCGACAGGGGGCTGAGCGCCCGGGTCCTCCTGACCTACGCCTCCAACAGGGTGCTGGCGGTCCTCAAGCGCTGGAAGCGGTTCGACGACCTGACCCGCATCGCGTTCAGGAACGCCAAGGTGACCGGGATGTTCGAGAAGGTGGCGAAGAACGCGGTCGCGGACATGTCCATGTGCCGCAACTCCTGCGTCCTGCCCTACGTCGAGGACGCGGGCAACATCAGCTTCTTCTGCGTCGGAGGCGTCACCTGGGGCGGGAACTCGCCCGCGAACATGACGTCCGGGTACCCGGGGCGGATGGCAAAGAAGATACTCGAGTCCGCGAAGTTCCCGGGTAAGAAGAAAGACTAAGTCGCCGGCCCGGTCATGGTAGAGGCGCCCGCCTTACAGCCCGCGGCGCAGAGCCCGCAGCCGTAGCAGTCCAGCACCCGCGGCTCGCCTTCGATGATCACGCGCGCTGAGAAAGGGCACACCTCTACGCAGGCGCCGCACCTCTCACATCCGGTGGCGTCTACCGATGCCGACCACTCACCTTTCACCAGCGGGTAGATGTCCTGCCCGAGGCAGCGGTTCAAGATATAAGGGACGCAGCCGTCGGTGCAGCAGTTGCAGATGACGTACTCGTTCACCGCGCCGCCCAGCAGGCAGTGCAGGAACACCATGTGGAAGAGGCCCTGTGAAGCGCAGTCGCGGATGATGCCCACCGCTTCCTCTTTGCTTATCGTCCTGTAGGCGAACGGGAAAGCCTCCAGCCACACTTCGGTCCCTGTCCTTATCACGATATCGGTCTCCAGCGGATGCGGGCACGCCCGGTGGCCCATGCGGCAGCGGCAGGGGCCGACGGCGATGGGGCCCTCGAGGGCTTCGACCATCCTGACGAGCTTCTCGGTCGGCACCGGCCTGCCAGTGTCGCCGTAATGGCCGAACGGGTAGGCGATGGGGTAGAGGATGAGCCAGCGCGTCAGGAAGAACCGCGAGAGGAACTTCAGCGGGCCGACGCAGGCCAGGTAGGAAAGGTGGAGGACCGGCACCTCGATGTAGCGCGCGAATATTCGCATCAGGAACAGCCGGACCGGGCTGTGCTCGCCCGACACGATGTGCCCGAGCATCAACAGTACAGGTATCGCGCAGAACAGTCTCAAATGGTCACTCCAGGTTGCGTAGCGTTTGCTCCAGATGCAAAAAGGTGCCTGTCCCCATTTTGCACGCTAGGTCAGCAGCGCGCCGCCGTCGGCGATGATGGTCTGGCCCGTGATGAAGTTCGAGGCGTCGGACGCCAGGAAGACCGCGAGCGCCGCGATCTCCTCGGGCTGCCCCATGCTTCCGCGGGGGATCTTCGACTCGGCTACCCCCTTGATCATGTCGTTCGACCACAACGCCTGGCTGAAATGGGTCTTCACGAGCCCCGGAGCGATGCCGTTCACCCTGATGCCCTGGGCGCCGAGCTCGAGCGCGAACGACTTCGTGACCATGTCGAGCGCCGCTTTGCTCACGCTGTAGATCCCGAGGAACGGGGTCGGCTTGACCGCCGCTTCGCTGCTCATGTTGATGATCGACCCCTTGCCCTTCTCGAGCATCACCTTCGCCGCCGCCTTGGTCAGGAAGAACACGCCCTTGACGTTCACGTCCATGATCTTGTCCCAGGCGCCCTCGTCGGCCGTGTCCATTATCATCCCGAAGATAGGGTTGGTCGCCGCGTTGTTGACGAGGATATCCAGTTGCCCGTAGGCGTCCAGCGTCCCGTCGATGATCGACTGCAGCGACTCGATCTTGCCCATGTGGGCCGGGATGCACATCGCCTCGCCGCCCGCCGCCTCGATCTTGTCCTTGACCGCGTTCAAGCCCTCGATCTTCCGGCTCGAGAGCACCACCTTCGCGCCGAACTCCGCGAGAGCCATCGCTATCGCCTCGCCGATGCCGCGGCTGCCGCCGGTGACTATGGCGACTTTGCCGGTCAGGTCGAACATCTCCTTGTACATCGATAAACACCTCTCCTCGTGTCGGTTTGAGCGAGTCTAATGATACCAGTTATATAGGCTCAGCCACTGAAAAGCAGCGATTCTGATTTGACTCAGCGGTGGTGCATTTCTTCGAAACGCACCGCCGCTGTGAGGTTAGAGGTGCCAATGCACCGTGTGATCAGGCTGAAGCCTGCCCCCCCGTGCAAGCGGGCTTGCAAAGTAATAGAATACGTGTCCGGACGGCACTGACGTGGCATCGATGAAAGGAGATGGAGTATGGCTGATGAGATAAGGTTTGACGACCGGGTCGCGGTTATCACTGGAGCCGGCGGAGGACTTGGCCGCGCGCACGCCCTTCTGCTTGCCAGCCGCGGCGCGAAGGTAGTCATCAACGACCTGGGCGGCGCGATGGACGGCATGGGCGCCGACTCGACCCCGGCCCAGAAGGTGTGCGACGAGATCAAGGGGATGGGCGGGGAAGCGGTCCCCAACTACGAGAGCGTCTCGGAGTGGGACAGCGCGCAGAAGATAATCCAGACCGCGATAGACAGCTTCGGCAAGGTCGATATCCTCATCAACAACGCGGGCATCCTGCGCGACAAGAGCATGATAAAGATGGAGATCGACGACTGGAACCTGATCATGGCGGTCCACCTCTCGGGCACGTTCTTCTGCACCAAGGCGGCGTTCCCGTACATGAGGGAAGCCGGCTACGGCCGCATCCTCTCCACCGCGTCTGCCGCGGGCCTCTACGGCAACTTCGGCCAGACCAACTACGGCGCGGCGAAGCTCGGCATCGCGGGCATGATGAACTCGGTCAAGCTCGAGGGCGCCAAGTACAACATAAAGGCCAACACCCTGGTGCCGGTGGCGGGCACAAGGCTCACCGCGACGGTCATGCCGCCACAGGTGGTCGAGAAGCTGAAGCCGGAGTTCGTTTCGCCGCTGGCCGCTTTCCTGGTCAGCGAAGCGTGCGACCTCTCAGGCACGATGATGGTCGCGGGCGCCGGGTACTTCAGCCGCGCGGCGGTCGTCGAGGGCCCGGGCTTCTTCTTCGATGACCCGGACAAGGTGACGCCGGACGACATAGCGGCCAACCTGGCTGCGATCACGAACCTGGAAGGCGCGGTCGAGTACGACTCGGCGCCGGCGCAGACGGGTCACGCGCTAAGCCACATCAAGATGGACTGACAGGGGGGTGTGAGGTATGCCGATAGACCTGTCCAAGGCGTTGGGCGCGGAGCTGCCCGCGCTCGACTACGAATATGACCAGAACAAGTTGATCCTTTACGCCCTCGGGGTAGGAGCCGGAGCCGACCCGGACGACCTGAAGTTCTGCTATGAGAACGCCCCGGGCCTCCTGGCGCTTCCGACCTTCGGGGTCATCCCGCCGTTCCCGGCGTTGATGGGACTGCTGGGCGCGCCCGGGGTCGACATCAACCTGATGATGCTTCTGCACGGCGAGCAGTACCTCGAGATACACAAGCAGCCCGCGCCCGGTGGCGGAAAGCTGACGACCAGGCCCAAGATCGCGAATATCTATGACAAGGGCAAGGGCGCGCTCATCGAGCTGGAGGCCGAGACCACTGACGAGACGGGCGAGGTCGTTTACCGCAACGTCTTCGGGACGTTCATCCGTGGCGAGGGCGGCTTTGGTGGGGAGAAGGGTCCCGCACCGGGCAACGAGCCCCCGGACCGGCCGCCCGATAAGGTGGTCGAGATGCCGACGCTGCCTCAGCAGGCCCTACTGTACAGGCTCTCCGGCGACATCAACCCGCTGCACGCAGACCCGGGGTTCGCCGCGATGGCCGGGTTCGAGAAGCCCATACTCCACGGCCTGTGCACTTTCGGCTTTGCCGGCAGGGCGGTCCTCAAGGAGTACTGCGACAACGACCCCGAGAAGTTCAAGTCGATCAAGGTCCGGTTCTCGAGGCACGTGTTCCCGGGCGAGACCATTGTCACCGAGATGTGGGACGTGGGCGGCGGCAAGATCATCTTCCAGGCGAAGACGGCCGAGCGCCCGGACGAGATATCGATAACCAGTGCGATGGTGGAGCTGAACGCGTAGCTCAGGACTCGCAGTAAATAGATGGGGGGGGAAGGGCCCGGCTTGCGCCGGGCCCATTCCGTCAAGGGGGCTCGTCCGTTCCCTAGATGTCTATCGTCGCTGTGAACCCCGGCTTGATGCCGTGGTCCGTGAACCAGCCCTGGTTGACCTCGATCGCGTACCTGTAAGGCCCGGAGGGCTTCACTTCGGTGAGGTCGAAGGGCTTCATGTCTTTTATCGCGAGCACCTTGCCCGACGAGTCTATGAAGGCGATTGAAAGCGGGATGGAAGTGTTCTTCATCCAGAACGGTATGGTCACGTCCTGCTTGAAATCGAAGAGCATCCCGGAGTCGGCGGCCAGGCCCTTGCGTCCCATCAGGCCCTTCGTGACCGCCGCGGGCGTCTGGGCCACCTCTATGTTCAGCGAGGCGATTTTGCCGTCGTTGCTGAAGGCGACCCTCGAGCCTTTGCAGCTCACGGCGAGGAAGACCGTCGAGCCGACGATCATCGCGATGAGCACGTAAGGCGTGACCCTGCGGAGTATTACCGCAAGCGGCCTTACCGCTTCGGCGTAGTCTATGTGACCCCAAGGGTTTTCGTGAACTCCCGCTCTAACTGTCATCTCAACCTAATAGTTAATTTACCGGCCACTTTTTCCCTTCTTTTGCTATTTCCAGTTTTTTGGCCCTGCCGTGCCGGCGGCGCCGGGGCCGAAACCTGCTCCAAAGACCGGCACAGATCCACCTGGCACGCAAAATGCCTTCAAACAGGGAAAAATCGTTCATACAAGGGAGGCTCGACCCGGCTCGTCCTGACCCTTTTAAGGCCAAAACCCCGGGTTTTCTGGGGACCCATACGGACTTATGGATTTATTATAGCAGACCGGTTTCCATTGTAAACCTCTTGTTTAGACTTTATAGATTCAACAGTTCGGTGGTGCAGGAGTTCGCTTCTGTTGCCTGAAAAAACGATTGTTAACAGATGTTGAAAAAGTAAAAGGCAGCGCAATTGCGCCGCCTTTTAATATTCTTGATGAATCGAGCGCCTACAGGCCCAGGCACCTCGAGACGATCAGCTTCTGGACCTCGGTCGTCCCGCCCACGATGGTCTGTACGCGCAGGTCGCGCCACGCGCGCTGCATCGGGTACTCCATCATGTAACCGTAGCCGCCCATCAACTGCATCCCGTGGTACGTGACCTCGTTGGCGACCTCAGTGGTGAACCACTTAGCCATGGAGACTTCCTTGAGGCAGTCGAGGCCGCGGTTGTACATGTCCGCCGCGCGGTAAGACAGCTCCTTGGATGCCTCCACCTTGGTGGCCAGCTCCGCGATCTTGAAAGCGTTGTGCTGGTGCCTCGAGACGGCCTTGCCGAACTGCTTGCGCTCCTTGGCGTACTCGATCGCCATCTCGAGCGCGCGCTCCGCTCCACCGTAGGCGCCGATCGCGATGAGCAGGCGCTCGGGCTGGAAGTTGGACATGATCTGGAAGAAGCCCTTGTTTACCTCGCCCAGCACGTTCTCCTTGGGCACGCGCATGTCGGTGAAGAAGAGCTCGGCGGTGTCGCTGGACCGCAGCCCGACCTTGTCGAGCTTCCGGCTGACCTCGAACCCCGGCGTCTTGACGTCGACGATGAACTCGGTGATGCCGCCGTACCCGGCGTCCTTGTCGGTCTTGGCCGCGACCACGATCCAGTCGCAGCGTGCGCCGTTCGAGATGAATATCTTGTTGCCGTTGATGATGTAGTCGTCGCCGTCCTCGACCGCCGTGGCGAGCATCGCGGCGACGTCGCTCCCTGCCTCCGGCTCGGTGACCGCCAGCGCGCCCAGCATCTCGCCTTTGACCGACGGCACCAGGTACTTCTGCTTTTGCGCCTCGGTAGCGTGGTGGAGGATGGCGGGTATCGCGACTTCCATGTGCACGCCGACAGCGGTAAGGAACCCGCTGCAGCCGCTCTTGTTGAGCTCCTCGAACAGCACGACCACCGACCAGTAATCGGCGCCGCCACCGCCGTACTCCTCGGGGACACGCAGGCCGAGGAAACCGGCTTCGCCCATCTTCTTGAAGGCGTCCATGTTATATGCCTCGGCCTCCTCCCAGTCATCGACGAAGGGAGTGACCTCTTTGGCGACGAACTCGGCCACGGACTGACGGAGCATATCGTGCTCTTCGGTGAAGTACGGGTATTTCTTCTCCACTTCTCTATACCTCCTTAGATGGGGATTCCACGGTTCGGCATTATATATTACATTGGCGCGTCCGTCTGGAAGGGAAGGGCAAGATCTGCCGGCGGGACGCCGGCGCTACGGTGTTGCGGACGCCGGCGCACGCGCTAGATGATCTGGTCCGGCGACCGGTCATCCAGGCCGGGGATCTGGGGCAGGCTGCCGTTCGGCATGAACTGTTTGAGCATGTCCTGCAGGGTGTTCATGTCGATGTCGCCCGGCAGGTTCTTCAACAGGTCGTTCACGAGGTCCATCCCGGGAATGGACGCGGCGATGTCCTCGTCACCGTGCCTCTCGTTTATCCAGCGCTGGTTGAGCACAGCCACCGCGCCGGGATCGCTGCTGTTGTTCTCGAAGGAAGCGATGAGGTCCGCCGGCGTCGCGTTCCTGAAGGCGTAGGCCTGATAGTAGGACTGCAGGCTTTTGGTGAACGGCGCCTCTCCCATGGACTTCTCGAGCGCCTCGAAGAACAGCGCGCCCTTTGAATAGACGATGGCAGTGTACTGGGTCTGGTTGGAGAACGCGGTCACGGGCGAGTCGACGGCCATGTCGCCTCCGCCGCCCATCAACTTCGCCGCGCCGTACGGCATCTTGATCTGCATGTCGAGCTGCTGGCTCGCCGCGTCGGCGCCGTGCTGCCACTTGAAATACATTACCGAGCAGTAATTGGTGAGAGACTCATCCTGCCACGGATGGCCGATGGAATCGCTTCCGACGACCAGGCCCCACCACTGGTGGCAGACCTCGTGCGCGACCGCAAACTCCAGAGTATCCCCGAGCAACCCGCCCAGGTTCCCGGCGGACTTCAGCAGTTCGTTGAGCTGGCTGTCCGCGCTGTTGGTGGTCAGGCCGGCCGAGCCATAGAGCAACTCGGCCATCTGGATCTGGCCAGAGAACTCCATCCCGCCCGCGCCGCCGGCCAGCGGCGCCTCGCACAGGTTTAGCTTCCTGTAAGGGTACGGGCCGAAGTTGGCGTTGTAAGCCTTCAGCGCGTCGCGCGCGTAGCCGAGCACTTTCCCGCCGGCGTCGGCGGCGTCCTTGTGGTAGTAGGAGGAGACCAGGGTCTCGCCTTCGCGGGTGGTGGCGACGCGGTAGTCGTTTGACACCTGCGCGGTGAAATCCCGGACCGGGCCGGCGCGGAAATCGAAAGACCTCCGGTCACCGGAGGCGCCCTCGCCCACGGTCATGCCGGTCGCGACGACAGAGTATCCGGCAGGCACGTCGAGCGTCACGCTGTAGTAGCCGCAGTCGAAGTCCCCGACATCGCCGAATGCGGGGGCCTCTCGCTTTTCCCAGCCCTGCGCGCCACAGGTGGTGGCGATCGGCATCAGGTAGCCGAGGTCGTACGTGGTGCCGCTGCGCCCGAAGACCCCGTAGCCTGTGGAGGACTCCTGGCCGAGGAGTTGCTCCATGCTGCCGAGGCCGCTCTGCACCAACGGCACAAACTCCTTGAAGTCGAGCGAGACCATGGCGGCGTTGCCGGGGCCGAGCGGCGCGGGCAGGGTCACGGTCACGAGAGAGTGCGACAGGGTGGCGGTCGCCTGGTGGCCGTCGATCTGGGCGCCTGTCACGGATGCGTCCAGGCCGTCCCCCTTGACCACGTCGCTGTTGGCATACAGGCGCAGCACGATCTCGCTCAGCGCGACTCCGGTGTTGTTGGTGTAGAGGAGGCGCTCTGTCCCGCTGACGCTGTTCGCAACGGTATCGAGCTTCGCGCTGACAGAGTAGATGGGCGCGTTCTTGTTCCGTCCGAGAGCCAGTGCCTTGCCGCGCTCGTTGAGGTACCCCTCGTCCTGAGCGACAGAGGCGCGCATCGCCGCCGCGGTGGCCGGCAACGGCACGGGGCGCTTGATCGACTTCAGCCAGGTGACGAGCCCGAAGGCCCCTCCGGCAACGAGGAGCAGTACCAGGCACGCCGCGATTACGCCCAACGCCCGCCTGCTGTTCTTCACGCGCTCGACGACCGGTTGCCGGGCGGGGCGCGGACGGCTGACCGGGGGGCGCGGCCTTGGCTGGTGGTAAGCGCCCTGGGACCCGTCGGGCAGCGTGACCGGCACCGGCCCCGCGGGCTGGACCGGTTGAGCGCCAGGCGCGGCGGCAATTGTTTGAGGCGGCTGGCTTCGGTCCTCGAACATCCAGCCGCAGGTCAGGCAGTACCGGGGGAACTGCCCCTGGTAGTCCCGCCCGCAGACGGGACACCTGGTGTTCCCTCTGAATGAACCATCGGTCATCGAGCCGCTCGCTTTCCCGTCGCAAGTCTCCGGGCTGATATCATAGTATTAGACGGTCGCTTGAAGGGAAAGTGATTCATGGCGCTGCCCGAGTTCGCCCTGAGGCCCATCGGATTCGTCGAGAACGATTTTACCGAAGTGCAGCACGACCCCGACATCTTCGCGGAGGCCGTGTCCAGAGTGCGTGTGTTGCCGGAGTTCGCCGCCGGCCTCTACCGGATAGAGAACTTCGAGCGCCTGTATATGATCTATGTGTTTGACAGGTCTCAAGGCTTCCAGCTGGTGCTGCATCCAAGGGGCGACGCGGCGCGGCCCGAGCGCGGCGTGTTCGCGACCCACTCGCCGAACAGGCCGAATGCCATAGGGCTCACGGTCGTCGAACTGCTGGGAGTCGAGGACGGCATCCTGACCGTCAAGGGGCTGGACGCCGTCGACGGCACGCCCGTTGTTGACATCAAGCCCTGCGACCGCTGAGCGCGTTCTCTCCGAAGGAGGAGATATGGACGACCGAACCCTCGACAAAGTCTTTCTCGGCGCGCTGGGGGCCTCACTCGCCGTGGCCGGCACATACGTCTACAAGACCCCACTGCCCGGCCAGGACCAGGAGGTCACCGACGGCCTCACGGTCGAGAAGCACGAGTTCGTCACGCCCGACGGCGTCACCTTGAGGGCCAAGCGCTACGCGAACCCCGGCGGCACTCCCGTGGTGTTCTTCCATGGCTTCAACGGCAACGGCTTCGAGTTCGACCTCCCGCGCGAGGGATTCAACATGGCGGTGTACCTGGCGAGGCGCGGTTACGACGTGTGGATCCCGTCGTTCCGGGGCTGCGGCGTCGAGCCCTACTACTGCGACGCGGGCGACTGGAGCCACAGCATCGATACGCTTGCCATCCTCGACGCGCCGACTCTCATCGATGGCGTGACGAGCTTGACGGGCAGGAAGCCCTTCTGGATCGGGCACAGCATGGGCGGCATGGTGCTGTACATGTACCTGCAGGGAGTGAGGTTCGTCGGAGACCCGGCCGACTGCCACGTCGTCTCCGAGCCGGAGCTCGTGGAGCAACGCAACGCGAGCGTGCTGGGCGGCATCCCGATCGCTAGCCCGCCGGCGTTCTGGTGGCCCAGGCACCATCCGTTCCAGGTCGTGACGGAATCGTCTATCGGGCGCGGCCTGCTCGGAGCGAGCATCCTTTTGAACCGCCTGCGCGCCCCGGTGGCGCCCCGCGTGCGCATAGGGAGCAACGCCAAGAACGCCGTGCTCAACCGGCCGCGGGGGATCAAGGCGCTTTCCCGCAGCCCCATCGGGATCATGCTCTACAACAGGCGCAACACAGACTCCGAGACTTCCACCTCTCTCGTGAAGTGGGGGGCGGACGACGTCTCCGCGCACATGTACGTCCAGCTGGTGGACGGGATATGGAACATAAGCTTCAGGCAGTACTTCCCGTTCATCTTCCGCGAGGAGCCGTACGACTACACCCTCAACATGCCCCTCATCAAGGCGCCGATGCTCTTCATCACCGGGGACAAGGACTTCGCGAACTGGGTCGGCATCAGGCGTTACGGGTACGACCGCATCTCCAGCGGCGTGAAGAAGTTCGTGATGCTCCCGGGCTACGGGCACACCGACCTGGTGATGGGAAGGCGCGTCGGTGACGAGGTCTACCCGCTCATCGCGGAGTGGATGGAGGGCGTCGAAGCGGCGGGGTAGGCTTCAGGCCGTCACTGCTTCTCGACAAACTCGCGCGCGAGGCGCGCGGCCTTCTCTTTGTCGTCGGGAGCCAGCTCGCCATCGATGACCAGGTGCGTCAGGTACGCCATCACCGGCTTCAACCACGGCCCCGGCTTGCGGCCGAACATCTCGATGAGCTCGCGGCCGTCCAGCGGGGAGCGCGCCCGGGCGATCTCCTCGCGCTCGCCCATCTCCTCGATCCTGCGCTCGAGATCGTCGATCAGCTCCAGGAAGTGCGGGGCCGCCTGGAGGTTGCCCGCCTTGACGTCGGCGCGAGCCAGCTCGATGACGTCTTCCACCGACACCAGGACGTCTTCGTCCCGGCGGAGTGTGCAATCCCTGATCAACCTCCTGACCGCGGCGTCGCTCAGCGTGCTCTCGTAGTGGATCGGCCGCATGTGGCGGCGCACCATGAAAGACGTCTTCTGGATATCTTCGTTGCTGTAGCGGAGCTGGCGCATGGCTCGACGCGTCAGCTCGACGCCGACCCTGTCGTGTTCCGGGAACATGACCTTGGGCACGGTCATCTGCGAAGGCGGCTTGCCGACGTCGTGGAACAAAGCGGAGCGGCGGAGCAGGGGGTCGGGGCGCGTGTATGACATGGCCAGGAGAGTGTGGCCCAGCACGTCCGCGCGGTGGAAGGCCTCCGGCTGCTCGACGCCTTTCATCGCGGCGAGCTCCGGTGAGACGTACTCCATCAGGCCGGTGTCGACCAGAAGGCGCACTCCCGCCTCAGGGTTCGGCGAGACGATGATGGCCTCGAGCTCGTCGCGGCGCCTCTCCCACGAGATGCCCTCCAGCAGGTATGCCTGCTCACCGAGGACGCCCTTGAGCTCGCCGTCGATCTCGAAGCCCAACTGGGCGGCGAAGCGCACGGCGCGCATCATCCGCAGGGGGTCCTCGGCCATGCGCGGAGCGGAGGGACCGGGCGTCCTGACCAGCGCGCGCCGGAGGTCGTCGGCGCCGCCGAACGGGTCGATGAGGCCCCCGCGGACAGGGGCGACCTGCACCGCCATCGCGTTGATGGTGAAGTCGCGTCGCGCGAGGTCCTCTTCGACGTCATCGATGTGGGCGACCTCCGGATGCCTTGAGCCGGGCTCGTACTGCTCGGTGCGGAAGGTCGTGATCTCCAGGTCGTAGTCGCCGGACACCAGGCCCACGGTGCCGAATCGCTCGCCCACCGTGTAGATAGAGCCGAGCCCCTCCAGGGCTTCTTTGGTACTGTCGGGTGGAAGGTCGGTCGCGAGGTCGACGTCCTTGCAGTCCGTACCGAGGAGGCGGTCGCGCACCCAGCCCCCTACGATGAAGAGCTGCCCGCCCGCCGCGGCGACGCGCTCGGCGGCAGCGGCGACCTGCCCGGGTATCTCGATAGATTCAAAGGGTCCTTGTGCCATGAGTGAATGATACAGAGTGGCGTAGTCCGCAGTCTATCTCTCGAACTGGTAGCGGTCGATGATGTCGTTCTGGATGGACCGCCCCAGGTCGGTGAAGTAAGCGCTGTAGCCCGCGACTTTCACTACCAGGCCCCGGTAGGCTTCGGGGTCGTTCTGCGCCGCGAGCAGGGTCTCGTCGGAGATCACGTTCGGCTGAACGTGCATGCCGCCGAGCTCGAAGTAGGTCTCGAGCAGCGACGCCATCTTGTCCAGCCCCTCGTCGGTCTCGATGTAGGACGGGTGAAGCTTGACGTTCAGCGAGACGCCACCGCTCAACCGGCCGTGGTCGATGGCCGCCACCGACTTCATGAACGCGGTCAGGCCGTTGCCCTCCCCGATGCGGTTCGACGGGGATATGCCGTTCGAGATCGGCTCGCCGCGGCGCCTGCCGTCCGGGGTGGCCATGATGTAGAAACCGTCGATGACGTGGTTCCCGTAGGAGTACATCCCGGTGCGGTACGCCCCACCGCGCACGTTGGTGTGGCTCTCGGCGTACTCGGTGAACGTCGCCACCACCTCGCGGGCCATCGCGTCGGCCTCCTCGTCGTCCCTTCCGTACTTGGGCGCGAGGTTGACCAGCCGCTGCCTCAAGTCCTCCTGGCCCTTGAAGTTCGAGAGGCAGGCGTCCACCAGCTCGGAGAGGCTGACCTCGCGGCGCTCGTAGACGAACTCCCTCACAGCCAGGAGCGAATCGACGCACGTCGCGAGCCCGCGCCCGATGACCGACGTGAAGTCGTAGGTAGCGCCTCCCCGGGTCATGTCGGTCGCGCTCTCGATGCAGCCGTCCATCATGGCCGAGACGTACGGCGAGGGGAGGAACTCCATGTAAGCCTTGTCCTTACCCTCGACGGCGGTGACCAGGACCTCGATGTTGTGCCGCAGCTGGCGGTTGAAGGCTGCCATGAAATCATCGAAGGTCTCCAGTGAGTCGGCCTCACCGGTCCTGATGCTCTTCTTCTGGCCGAAGATGGGCACGGGAAGGCGTCCGTTCGACATGGTCATATAGAGGACCATCGGCAGCACGACCTCGTGGCCGCCCGGGCAGGGGAAGCAGTTCCCACCGGCGCTGGTCTCGATGCACCCGACGATGTTGTAGTCGCGTGCGTCCTCGAGCTCGATGCCGTTGCGGACCAGCGCCGGGACAATCACCTCATCGTTGAAGAACGCGTGCCCGCTCGCGGTGCGGAACACCTCGACCCCCCGGCGGAGGTACTCCGGCGGGGCCCCCTTGTGCACGCGAAGCGAGAGCTGGTTTATGGCGCCGTGCATGCGCTCGTAGGCGTCGATCATCAGGAAGGACAGCTCGTTTGTCGCGTCGTTTCCCTCCGAGTCGGTGCCCCCGATGATGAGGCAGTGCTGGCTCACCCCGAGGGTGCCGTTTGCCTCAGCGCCGATCTCGGGCACGAGAGAGACGTTGGCGGTCAACTTGAGGTTGAGCTCCTCAAGGAGGTCGAGCGCGTCGGCGACCGTGAGGGTGCCCTCGTCCATGCCCTTGCGGAACAGCGGGTAGAGGTACTGGTCGGTCCTGCCGATGCCGAGCACGTCGTGCATGCCGTACTGTATCTCACCGATCACCAGCGCGAACCAGACCGCCTGCACGCCCTCGCGGAAAGTGCGCGCGGGACGAGCGGGCGAGTGGGAGAGGTTGTCTGCGATCGCGGCCAGGCGCTCACGCTCCGCCGGGTCCTCGGCCTGGGCCGCCTCGCCGGCGGCGAGGTCTCTGAGCCTCTCGGCGTAAGTGCAGGCGGCCTCCATGCTTATTGCCACGGCCTCGAGGAACGCCTTCTTCCGCGCGTAATCGTCTTCGCTCTCGTCTAGCGCCTCGAGCTGCTGCTCCGCGCGCTCCTTGATGCCCAGGAAGCCTTCGGCGACCACCTTCTCGACCGGCAGGTGCAGGTGGCCCTGGACGTCGTAGCAGTACACGCCCATGTTGGGGTTGTTCTTGGCGAGCTCGTCGCGGGTCTTCCAGGCGCTGAGCGCGCGACCGGGGTGCTGCTTCTGCCCCTCTTTGATGCCCGCCATGATGCGCAGGTTGTCGCGCCCGGCGGACCGCGCGAACTTGAGCATGTTGGTGACCTGGCGCAGCGTTCGCAGCGGGTTGCCGCGCACCGGTTCTATGATGCCCGAGTCGAGCCAGTTGCGCGCCTTGCGGTCGCGGAGCGAGCGTCCTTCCCAGTAAGGAAGTATCTCGGTCAGGAACTCTTTGCGGTCCTCCGGCCTGATCTTGAACGGGTGGCCCTTCTCGCCCAGCACTTTCATCTCGAGCTGGAGCACCCTCATCGAGTCGCCCCGCTCGGGCGCGATGACGGGGGAGATGTAGGCGTCGGTCTTGTTGCCGACCATCCACTCGTCGGCGTAGATGTGCACGGGCTGGTTCTCGCAGGTGGCCTTGAGCGCGAGCGCGTTGCGCAGGGCGGGGTCCATCCCCTCTGTCTCTTTGTAGACACGGGTGAACTGCCTTGCCCGCTCGAGGCATACCTCGTAGGGGGCGCGGAGCAGCCTGTCCTTGAGCCGCTCGATCCTGGGGCTGTCGTTCTCGAGAAGTGCTGACGTGTCGAGCGCCTGTACCGCCATATCGGATCTCCTAACCACACGAGGCCACATGGTAAGTATAATCCTGGCACCCGGCGCGCCCAAGGACATTGACATCGTGCAAGGCGAGCGCCCGGCCGCTCACTCGAAAGGCAGCACCCACACCTCGGTGGCGCTGGGAATCGAAGCGGCGGTCAGTGCGACCGGGCGCGCGCTGATCCGGCGCACGTTGCCCTTGAAGCGGCGGGTGAACTCGTCGACAGGGTCGAGTGGGATGGCGCACGCCGGGGTCCCGTAATGCATCGGGAAAACGATGGCGGGCTCCATGTCGCGGATCAGGCGCACGGCCTGCTCGCCGTCGATGGTGAAGACGCCCCCCACGGGTATCATCGCCACGTCGAGCTTCAAGAGTTTCTTGAGGACTGCGGCGGGCGGCGTTTCCCCGAGGTCCCCGAAGTGCCCGAAGGTCAGGCCGCCCTGCTCCCAGGTGTAGATGATGTTGGGGCCTCTCTCGCTTCCCCCTTTCGCATCGTCGAAGGTGTCAAAGCCCTTGACCTTGAGGCCGCCCAGGTCGAAGGAGCCGCTCGCGGTGATGACCTTGGGATTGCCTGTGATGCCGGCGACGTGGGAGTGGTCGAAGTGCTGGTGGGTCATGAGGATCACGTCGGCGGGGAAAGGGTCGTGAGAGTACCCGGTCTCGGGAGGCGTCGGGTCCAGGACGACGGTGAGCCCCGGGCTCGAGATCGAGAACATCGCCTGCCCGTACCAGGTGACATCGAGCGTCTCTGCCATGTGTGATGATCCTCCTCCGTCTTATTCCGCGCTGACCTTCAGGGTATCAGCCTCGACGTGCACCTTCGCGGTGCCGCCGGGCTTGAGCTCCTCGCCGAGTATCATATCGGACAGCGGCCCTTCGACCTGGTCCTGGATGATGCGCTTCGCCGGGCGCGCTCCCATGGCGGGGTCGTAGCCGGCCCTGGCCAGGTAAGCCACCGCCTCGTCCGTGACGTCAAGCGACAACTCCTGGTCCTTGAGCCTCTTCTCGAGCCCGTCCAGGAGCAGCCTGATGACCTGCTTCACCTGTTCCTCGGTGAGCGGCTTGAACACGATCACGTCGTCCATGCGGTTCACCAGCTCCGGCGAGGTCGCGGACACCAGCAGCCTGGTGACCTCCGACTTGAGCTGTTCCGCGCTCATGCCGGCGGCCGCGCCCTGGTAGAAGAGGTCGGCGCCGACGTTCGTGGTGAGGATGATGGTGTTCCTGAAGTTGATGGCTCGCCCCTGGCCGTCGGTGAGGCACCCGGCGTCAGCGACCTGCAGCAGCAGGTTCAGGACCTGGGGGTGCGCCTTGTCCATCTCGTCGAGCAGCACCACCGAGTAGGGCTGGAACCTGACCTTCTCCGTCAACTGTCCGCCCTCCTCGTAGCCGGCGTACCCCGGCGGTGCCCCGATGAGCCTGGAGACGGACTCTTTCTCGACGAACTCGGACATGTCTATCCTCACCAGCGCGTCGTCGTTGTCGAACAGGAAACCTGCCAGCGCCCGTGCGAGCTCCGTCTTCCCCACGCCGGTCGGCCCAGCGAAGATGAAGCTGCCGTTCGGCTTGTGCGGGTCCTTGAGGCCGGCCCTGCTGCGCTTGACCACGTCCGCGACCGCGCTCACCGCCTCCTCCTGGTTGACTATCCTCTGGTGAAGGACCTCTTCCATCGCAAGCAGTCGCTTCTTCTCGGGCTCGATCATCTTTGTGAGCGGTATGCCGGTCATCCCGGAGACCACGTTCGCGATGTCTTCCGCGATGACGGCCCGCGGCTGGCCGCCTGATTTCTCGTTCGCCATCGCCACCGCGCCGCACGCCTCATCGACGAGGTCGATCGCCTTGTCGGGAAGGAACCTGTCGGTGATGTACTGGTTGGACAGTGTCACCGCGGCCGACACCGCCTCGTGGGAGACCGTGACGCCGTGGTGTTTCTCGAACCGCTCGCGAATACCCTCCAGCATCTCGATGGCCTGCGCGATGGTCGGCTCGCCCACCATCACCGGCTGGAACCGGCGCGCGAGAGCGGGGTCTTTCTCGATGTACTTGCGGTACTCTTCCTTGGTGGTCGCGCCGATCATGTGGAGCTTGCCTCGCGCCAGCGCCGGCTTCAGGATGTTGCCGGCATCGGTGCTGCCCTCGCTGGCGCCGGCGCCCACCAGGGTGTGGCTCTCGTCAATGAAAAGTATGGCGGCATCCCCGAGCGACTCGACCTGCTTGAGCAGGTCTTCCATCCGCTGTTCGAACTCGCCCCGCATCTGCGTTCCCGCGATTATGGACGGCAGGTCGACCTCGTAGACCCTGCAACCGCGCAGCCGCGCCGGCACGTCGCCCGACACGATGTGCTCGGCGAGGGCCTCCACGACCGCGGTCTTTCCCACCCCCGGCTCGCCCAGCAGTATCGGGTTGTTCTTCGACATCCTGGAGAGGATCATCTCGACCCTGTTCAGCTCGACGTCCCGCCCGACAACCGGCATCAGCTTCCCCTGCTCGGCGTCGCTCGTCAGGTCGCGCGCGTATTTCGCCAGCGGGTTCACGTCGACGGCCGGCGCGGGTTCGCCCTGTGCCTGCGGGCCCATCAGCTGGTCGACGAGCGTGGCTTCCTGTACGGTCGTCGACTCCCTGGAAATCCTCGCGGATGCCGACTGCTGGAGCTCAGACTTCAGCGCGTCGAGGTTGACGCCTATCTGGTCGAGCCAGCGCGTCGAGCTCACCTGCGGCAGCTCGAGCATGGCCAGCACCAGGTGCTCAGGCTCGGTGAAGTCGGAGGACATGCCCTGGGCCATGCTCGACGCCAGCTCGAGGACCTTCAGCGTGTTCTGCTGCATCTCCGGGTGCTGGCTCGGCAGCGGCGTCTCGCCGGCATTCACGCCGGGTTCAGGCTTTGCCTGCTTGAGCGCTTTTTCCTCGGCTGACACCAGCTTCTGGATGTTGATGCCGTACCGCTCGAGGATCTGCCTGGCGGGATGATCCAGCTGGCAGACGCCCATCAGCAACTGGAAGGTCCCGATCGCGTAGAGGCCCATGTCGCGCGTCACGTTCTCGGCGTTGCTCAGCGCCTGCTGCGTCGCGCTCGAGTATCCCTGGAACGTGCCGAACCGCTGGGTCGGGAAGTGGTGCTCGTTGAAGAGCTCCGGGATCAGTTGCCCGGCGGCTCCGGTTTCTTTTTTCACCGCGAGGTTGGGAAGGACGTTCGTGAAGCGGTAGGCGCAGAGGCCGCAGAGCATCAGCATTCGCTGCTCGCCCGACTGATTGCGGACGGTCATCTTCATCGACGCGGGCCGTCGGTTGCAGCTTTCGCAGAGCAAGTGTTTCCCCCGGTTGGAATGCGGACCGGCAATGACTGTCCTTGCGATAATATAGCACAAGGCGCCCCGGCCCCCGGAGGAGTGATGACGGCGGCGCGCGCCTTCGCGAAGGGCGGCGTGATGAGGCGCAATGAGTCCCTTCCACGGTTGCCCATAATCAATCAACACGGGGGCTCGTTATGGTAATCTAGTGCTCTGCCGTGCTCCAGACCTTCTTGACACGGCTCCATGCGAGTGATAATGACTAAACGGTCACAAACGATATCCGTTTGAAGGGGAAGCGCGTCTTCATGATAAACACCGTGAACAGGCGGCTCGAGGAGTCCCTCGAGGAGCGTACGGGGCAGAAGGTCCGGGACTGCTACCAGTGCAAGAAATGCTCGGCGGGATGCCCGGTGGCGTTCGCAATGGACCTCGTACCTCACGAGGTCATGAAGATGGTGCAGTACGGCCAGGAGCAGCGCCTCCTGAAGTGCTCCACCATCTGGCTGTGCGCGTCCTGCGAGACCTGCTCCACGCGCTGCCCGAACGAGATCGACATCGCGGGCGTCATGGACGGCCTGCGCCAGATGGCGCTCGAAAAAGGCGTTGCGCCCGCGGAGAGCGACGTCGTGCTCTTCCACAGGTCTTTCCTGAACGGCATCAGGCTCACGGGAAAGACGAACGAGCCTGTTCTGATGGGCCCGTACAAGCTGCTGAGCAGGAACCTCTTCGACGACATGGGCCTCGCCGCCGTGATGATGTTCAAGCGCAAGCTCAAGATAATCCCGCGGCTGACCAGGGACCGCAAGGCGATAAGCAGGATCTTCTCCAGGACAAGGGGTGGTGCCAGATGAAGCGCCTCTCCTTCTCGTACTTCCCCGGCTGCTCGCAGTCGGGTTCGGCGGAGGAGTTCGGGCTGTCCACGGAAGCGGTCTGCGGCGCGCTGGGCATCGAGCTGGAGGAGCTGCCGGACTGGAGCTGCTGCGGCGCGTCCTCGGCCCACATGACGAACGACGCTCTCTCCATCGCGCTGCCCGGGCGCGACCTCGCGCTCGCAAAGCAGATCGGCAAAGACATGCTGGTTGTCTGCGCCGCGTGCTACTCGAGGATGAAAGTGGCGCAGAAGCGCCTGCTCTCTGATGAGAAGCTCGCGAAAGAGGTCGCCGGGATGGTCGGGGCTGACCCGCGGTTTTCCGGAGAGATAAGACACCTGCTCGACGTCCTGGTCAACGACGTGGGAATGCCCGAGATCAAGCGGTGGGTGCGCCGCGACCTCGCAGGCCTCAAGGCTGTCCCTTACTACGGATGCCTGCTGGTGAGGCCGCCCGAGATATCGTGTTGCGACTCCGTGGAGAACCCCACCGAGCTGGACTCTTTCCTGGAGGCGCTGGGGGTCGAGGTGAGGCCGTGGTCGTTCAAGACCGATTGCTGCGGTGGGAGCCTCTCCCTTTCGAGGAGCGACATCGTCGAGAAGCTCGTCAACAAGCTCTTCACGCGGGCGGAAGAGGCCGGGGCGAACTGCATCGTTACCGCGTGCCCGATGTGCGCCGCGAACCTGGAGATGCGTCAGCAGCCGGGCAAGTTCGACTTCAAACTGCTCCACAAAATGCCCGTGCTTTACTTCACCGAGTTGCTGGGGCTCGCCCTCGGGCTCGACTCCGATGACTGGTTCAAGAGCCATATCATCAACCCGATGCCTCTCTTGAAAGAACTCGACCTCGCGGGGAAGAAATAAGTGGCTGAGAACAAGCCTTCCGCCAAACCGGCCGCAAAGAAGGCCGCGAAGAAAGAGACAGCGAAGAAACCCGCCGCCGGCAAGCCCGCAAAGAAGACGGCAGCGAAAAAGGCTGCGGCGAAGAAGCCCGCGAAGAAGCCCGCCGCGAGGAAATCCGCCGTCAAAGCGCCGGCCGCTCCCGCGAAGGCCACTCCCGTCGGCGCGGTCATGGTAGTCGGCGGGGGCATCGGCGGAGTCCAGGCTTCGCTCGACCTCGTCGACATGGGCTACCGCGTATACATGGTCGACTCCGGCCCGTCGATCGGCGGGGTGATGGGACAACTCGACAAGACTTTCCCGACCAACGACTGCTCGATGTGCATCCTCTCGCCAAAGCTGGTCGAGGTCGGCTCGAACAGGAACATCAAGCTCATGACCCTGACCGACGTCGTCGGGGTCGAGGGCGAGCCGGGCGACTTCAAGGTGACGGTGCGCGTCCGGCCGCGGTTCGTCGACATCGAGAAGTGCACCGGCTGCGGCATCTGCACGGAGAAGTGCCGTGTAAAGGTGAAAGACCCTTACAACGCCAACCTCTCGCGCACTCCGCTCATCAGGGTCCCGTTCCCCCAGGCGGTGCCGGGCGCCGCCTTCATCGACCCGAAGATGTGCCTCTACCTGCTGAAGGGGAAGTGCGGAAACTGCAAGGAGGAGTGCCCGGCGGGCGCCGTCGACTACGACCAGAAGGAGCGCACCGAAGTGATCGAGGTGGGCTCCATCGTGCTGGCCTCGGGGTACAAGCCTTTTGACGCCAGGGCGCGGGCTGAGTACGGCTACGGCGTCTACGAAAACGTCGTCACGAGCCTGGAGTTCGAGAGGATACTGGCGGCGAACGGCCCGACCGGCGGGCACGTGGTGCGCCGCTCGGACGGCGGCCCGGTGAAAAAGCTGGCCTTCATCCAGTGCGTCGGCTCGCGCGACTCCACCGCCGGCAACACCTACTGCTCCTCCGTATGCTGTATGTACGCGACGAAGCAGTCGATCATCGCGAAAGAGCACGAGCGCTCTATCGACCCGACAATCTTCTTTATCGACATGCGCGCCTACGGCAAGGGCTTCGAGGAGTATTACCAGAAGTCGAAGGACGAGCAGGGTATCAGGTATGTGCGGTGCCTCGCGTCCTACGCGAAGGAGCTCCAGCCGACCGGCAACATCCTCATCGGGTACGTGGACCCCGAAGGCAACACCGTCGAAGAGGAGTTCGACCTGGTGGTCCTTTCCGTGGGCATCGAGCCGGACGCGGCTGTGCTTGCCTCAGCGGTGGGCGTCGAATTGAACGAGCACGGGTTCGTGGCCTCCGACAAGTTCTTTTCGGTGGAGACTTCCCGAGAGGGCGTCTTCGCCTGTGGGGCGATCGAGAGCCCCAAGGACATACCGGACAGCGTCGTCCAGGCGAGCGCGTCCGCCGGGATGGCGAGCGCGAAGCTGACCGCCGGCAGGGGAGAGCTCATCGAGCGGATCGAGTACCCGCCGGAGCGCGACGTCGCGGGCGAAGAGCCGAGGATCGGCGCCGTCATCTGCCGATGCGGCACAAACATCGGCGGGGTCGTGGACGTGCCGGCCGTGGTCGACTACGCGAGGACCCTGCCCGGGGTGGTCTTCGCGGAGGAGCGCCTCTACGCCTGCAGCCAGGACGCGCAGGAGTGGATAAGAGAGACCGTGAGGGAGCACGGGCTGAACAGGCTCCTGGTGGCTTCGTGCACGCCCCGGACGCACCAGCCCCTCTTCAGGGAGACGATGCGCAGCGCCGGGCTGAACAAGTATCTGTTCGAGATGGCGAACATACGGGAGCACTGCTCCTGGGTGCACATGAACATCCCCGAACTGGCGACCGAAAAAGCCAAGCTCCTGGTCAAGATGGGGACCGAGAAGGCCGCTCTCCTGGAGCCTCTCTCAGAAGGCGTCTCGCCGGTTACGCCGAGGGCGCTGGTGATCGGCGGGGGCGGCGCGGGCATGACCGCGGCGCTGCAACTGGCCGACGCCGGGTTCACCACCTACCTCGTCGAGAAAGACCGCGAGCTCGGCGGCAACATGCGCCACATCTCCAAGACCATCGAGGGCGGGGACGTGCAGCGGAAGCTCGAGGAGCTCAAGGCGCGCGTGCTGGCCCACAAGAACGTTGGGCTGTTCCTCGGCTCGGAGGTCGAGTCAGTGGACGGGTTCATCGGCAGCTTCCACACCACGGTGGACACGCCCGAGGGCCCGGTGGAACTCGACCACGGCATCGTGGTGGTGGCGACGGGCGGCCTCGAGTACGAGCCAGAGCCGGGCGAGTACGGATGGGGCACCGACGAGCGGGTGATCACCCAGACCGAGCTCGAGCGCCGCATCGCCGAGGAGCCGGAGTCTCTCGCCGGCGCGCGGGACGTGGTGATGGTCCAGTGCGTCGGCTCGCGAAACGAGGAGCATCCCTACTGCAGCAAGATCTGCTGCGGCATCGCCGTAAAGAACGCGGTAGCCCTCAAGGGTGTCAACCCGGAGGCGCAGGTCAACGTCTGCTACCGGGACCTGCGCACCTACGGCTTCAAAGAAGACCACTACCTCGAGGCGCGCGACCTCGGGGTGAACTTCATCCGTTTCGAGAAAGAGCAGCCGCCCGCTGTAGTGGACGTCATGGGCGACCCTCAGGTCCGTGTCGCCGACGCCAACATCAGGGGCGAGGAAGTAGTGCTCAATCCGGACCTGGTGGTTCTCTCTTGCGGGGTGGTCGCGAACCCGGACGCGCGCTCTCTGGGGCCGAAGCTCAAGGTGCCTCTGACCTCCGACGGTTTCTTCCTCGAGGCGCACGTGAAGCTGCGCCCGGTGGACTTCGCGACCGACGGGGTCTTCCTGGCCGGCCTCGCGCACTATCCCAAGACCATCGCCGAGAGCCTCACCCAGGCGTGCGCCGCGGCGGCGCGTGCCGAGTCGGTCCTCTCCAAGCCTGAGGTCGTGACCGAAGGGGTGGTCGCGTTCGTCGACGAGTCGATGTGCGCCGGCTGCCGGCAGTGCGTGGCCGTCTGCAGCTATGAGGCGATCTCTTTCGACGAGGAGAAGGGCGTAGCGGTGGTGAACAGTTCGCTCTGTAAAGGATGCGGCGCCTGCGCCGCCGCCTGCACCTCGGGAGCAAACCGGCTGCTGGGCTTCAAGCCGGAACAGATCTACGCGCAGATCATGGCCGCCTGCGGCGGCGTCTAGGACGCGTCAGTCGCGGTCGCTTTCCTTGAAATGTTCTTTCTTGCTTCGCCGACACTTCCGGTTCAATGACGCCGGGCAGGCCTTTATTCCAGAGGCGGAGACGCTCGTGAAGTCGTGGCTGGAATCTATGGAAAGGGGGCCTGCAATCGGGTAGAATTGAGTGTCTTTTCAAGAACAGGCCGCGCTATCTGGACGGTTGCTGTGAATCCACTTGCTGAAGAGTTGAACGCTACAATTAAAGAAGCGAGCCCCTCCCTTTTCGGGGTGCTCTCCGGGCTCGGCCGCGAGCTTTTCTTCCCCAGGGGGATACTGACGCAGACCGCGGAAGCCCGCGATAAAGCCCACAAGTACGACGCCACCATCGGCATCGCCCGGGAGAGCGGCCATGCCATGAACCTGAAGTGCGTCATGGACCGCGTCAACGGGCTCTCGCCCGACCAGGTGCTCGACTACGCGCCCTCAACCGGAAACGTCCAGCTCCGGCGGATGTGGAGCGAGGAGATGTACGCGAAGAACCCGTCTCTCGCCGGCAGGATCGTGAGCCTTCCGGTGGTCACCAGCGGCATCACACACGGGCTGACCATAGCGGGCGAGATGTTCCTGGACCCGGGCGACGTGGTCTTGCTCCCGGACAAAGCCTGGGGCAACTACAACATGGTCTACGGGGTCCGGCGCGGAGCGGTAGTACGAAAGTTCCCGCTGTTCGCCGGGACCGGCTTCAACACCGCGGAGCTCGCGTCCTCGCTCTCGAAGGCGCTGGACGATAAAGGCAAGGCGTTCGTCGTACTGAACTTCCCGAACAACCCGACGGGATACTCGCTGCGCAAGAGCGAGGCCGACGCCGTGGTCGAAGCGCTGACATCGGTTTCGGGCCCCGGGCGCGACGTGGTGGTAGTGCTCGACGACGCCTACTTCGGGCTCTTCTACACCGAAGACGCCTTGCGCGAGTCGCTGTTCGGCAGGCTTGCCGACGCCAGCGAGCACGTCTTCCCGGTGAAGCTGGACGGCGTCACCAAGGAGGAGTACGCGTGGGGCCTCCGGGTGGGGTTCATCACCTTCTCCCTTAAGGCCGCCACGAAGCAGGCAGAAGCCTACACTGCCCTGGAGAAGAAGGTGGGGGGCGCGGTCAGGGGCAACATAAGCAACTGCTCGCAGCTCTCGCAGTCGATAGTCCTCGCGGCGATGTCGGACCCCGATTTCGCGAAGCAGAAAGAAGCTAAATACGAGCTCATGCGGGAGAGGGCGCAGAAGGTCCTGGAGGTCCTCGCCAAGCCCGACTACGAGGCTTTCTGGCAGCCGTACCCGTTTAACGCCGGCTACTTCATGAGCGTCGCGCTGAAGGGCATCGACCCCGAGGAGTTCCGCGTCCGGCTGCTGGACGGCTACGGGGTCGGGGTCATCGCGGACGGAGCCACGGACGTGCGGGTCGCGTTCTCGTGCCTGGAGATGGACGAGATTGAAGACCTGTTTGATATAATGTACCGCTGCGCCGGGGAGATGAGAGAAGGAACGAAGGCGTAGCGACCCATCCGGTCTGGGCGGGCGCCTGGCCCGCGGGCAAAGGAGCGGACAAAATGGCGCAGAAAACGATTTACTTCATAGACGTGACGAACCGGGATGGAGTACAGACCTCCCAGCTCGGCCTCGCCAAAATAGAGAAGACGATCATCAACATGTACCTCGACCAGATGGGGATCTTCCAGAGCGAGGCCGGCTTTCCCACCACCAACCACGAGACCAACTACCTCAGGGGGAACCTGGAGCTCGTGGAAGAGGGCGGCATCAAGCGCCTGAGGATTGCGGGCTGGTTGCGGGCCATCAACGCTGACATCGAGCTCGCACGGGAGATGGTCCCCGAGCTCGAGCACGTCAACATCTCGATCTCGACCTCCCCACAGATGATAAACGGGAAATGGAAAGGCGAAAGGACCCTGGACGACGTCATCGACCTGATGCAGCAGGCCCTGAACCGCGCCCTCGAGCTCGAGTTCAAGACGGTGGCGGTGAACGCCGAGGACGGCTCGCGCACCCCGATGGAGGACCTCATGAAGTTCGCGGAGGCGGCCAGGGAAGGCGGCGCCACCCGGATACGCTATTGCGACACGCTCGGCTACGATGACCCTTTCACGACCTACGACCGCATGAAGGAGCTCGCTGAGGCTGTGAAGCTCGACATCGAACTGCACTGTCACAACGACCTCGGGATGGGAGTGGCGTGTTCGGTCGCGGGCGCGGCCGGCGCCATCGACGGCGGGGTGGACGCTTACATCAACACGACGGTGAACGGCATCGGGGAGAGGGCGGGCAACGCCGACCTGTTGTCGTGCCTCCTGGCGCTCAAGAAGTCGAGCGGGCTGGAGGGGCGCTACAGGCTCGACCCGAACCTGGACATCACGCACGCCTGGCGGCTTGCCAAGTATGCCTCCTACGCGTTCGGGGTGCCTATCCCCGTGAACCAGGTGGGCGTGGGGCGCAACGCCTTCGCGCACGAGTCGGGGATCCACGCCGACGGCGCTCTCAAGGACCGCCGCAACTACGAGCTCTACGACTGCGAGGAGCTCGGGCGCGGCGAGCCGGAGATCGTCGAGACCGGCCGGATGATAACCACGGGCGCGTACGGCGGGGTCAAGGGATTCCGCAACGTCTATGACCGCCTGGAGGTGGAGTTCGGCTCTGACGAAGAGGCACGCGAGATCCTCGACCTGGTCAGGCTCGCCAACGTGACCACGGGCAAGCCGCTGACGGAAGACGAGCTGAAGTTCGTCGCCAAGTACCCGGAGCAGGCGCGGACCATCCTGACGCTGTCCATCTACCAGGAGCCCAAGCTCAAGGAGAGGCGCACCAGGGTGACGCGCAAGGTCGGTTTCCCCTGGGAGAAGGCGTCCGGCGAGAAGCGCTAGCGGAAGCCCGGGAGCCACTCTTCCCCCAATTCTTTTCACGGCGGTCCCGCACGCCACCGTGGTGAAAATTATTTAAGTGAAAAGTGCCTGGCACCGGTTTTTCACTTACAATAAGAACGGTGATTCCATGAAGGTCTATCGCATCGCTTATCTCGGAAACGACGGCGAGGCCGCCATGGGGCTGGAGACGGCCCTGAAGGGCGACGGCCTGCAGTTCGTCCGCGCCGGCGGCGACTACCAGGGCATGCAGCGCGCCGGAGAGTTCAACGCGGACATCATCCTCTGGGACCGCGACAACCAGCCCCCCGAAGCGGCGCTTCCGATCGATCAGATCAGGCAGTCGGGGCTCACCCGGCAACCGGTGATCGTTGTGGTGCGCAACGATGACGTCGAGGGGGCGGTCAAGAGCCTCGCGGGAGGCGCCACCGATTTTATCTACAAGCCAATCCGTGAGGACCCGCTGCCGCGAGTGATCGCCGCGCTTAACGCCAGCTCAAAGCAGAGGCGCATAGACTGGTGCAACAGGGTCATAGAAGACACCAACGACCAGGTCAAAGGCATTCTGGCCACGCTCGCGGACCCCGCGTACGTGGTGAGCCCCGAGTACCAGATCCTCTGGATGAACAGGGCCGCGGAGGAGATATTCGGGGAGGGCCAGCGCGGCGGCGCCTGCCACCATATCTTCTACGACCGCATGGAGCCGTGCGAGGTCTGCGCCAAGAACAAGGGCGCGGCCAGGTGGCGCGCCACCCTGAAGAACGGCAAGAGCTACCGCTTCATATCGGCGGTCGTCCGCAACTCCAAGGGAGAGGTCGAGAAGCTGGCGGTGGGCACGGACATCACGCCCGACCAGGAGGTCAGCAAGATACACAAGACCTTCATCGCCAACGTGAGCCACGACCTCCGCACGCCGCTCGCCGCCATCGACCAGTACGTCAACATCCTCATGGAAGGACTGGGCGGAGAGCTCAATGACGACCAGAAGAACTACATCGACGTCATAAGACGGTCTTCTTTCCGCCTGCACAACCTGATCGAGAACCTGATCGACGCCAACAAGGTCCTCTCGGGCGATTTCAAGCTCAAGATGGAAGTCCTCGACATCCAGGACATCCTGGACGTCGTCCTCGGGCGGCTCCGGTCCCAGGCCGAGGACAAGGGCCTGACGATGCAGGTGCAGGTGGCGGACGGGCTTCCGCCGGTGTACGGCGACAAGTCGCGCATCGCGCAGGTCGTCGCCAACCTCGCGGGCAACAGCATCAAGTTCACCGAGCAGGGGATGCTGCAGATAAGGGCCGGCTTCATGCCGCGGGACGAAGGCAGGATCATCCTCTCGGTGGAGGACACCGGCATCGGCGTACCGAAAGAGGACCTGGGAAAGATATTCGACCTGTTCTACCGCGTTGAGAAAGACAAGGTGTACGTGGAAGAAGGCGCGGGCCTCGGGCTCGCGATCTCGAGGGAGATAATCCGCGCGCACGGCGGCACCCTGTGGGCGGAGAGCATGGAAGGCATGGGCAGCGCGTTCCATTTCTCGATCCCGGCTTACATGGGCGAGCAGGTAACCCGCTAGGAGCACCAAACAGGGGAGCGCTCATTGGCTGCAGAACAGAAGACCATACTCGTCGCCGATGACGACAAAGACCTCGTGATGGCGCTGTCCATACGCCTGAAGGCGGCGGGCTACGACGTGATCTCGGCCCACGACGGCGAGGAAGCCTACGAGCTCGCCAGCAAGAACAAGCCCGATCTCATAATCCTCGACGTGCGCATGCCCGCCGGCGGGGGGTTCTCGTCGATCGACCGCATGAAGCACTCGCTCACCACGCGCAATATCCCGGTGATATTCCTGACCGCGTTCGACGACGAGGAGATGAGGGAGGAAGGCCGCAATCTCGGGGCGGCGGGCTTCTTCAGAAAGCCGTTCGACGACTCCGAGTTCATGGCCGCGATCGAGGGAGTCCTCTCCACGCCCGGCGCGGCCGGCCACGGCGGCATGTAGCCGGTATCCGGCTAGGGGTTGCTCATGTAGCCGATCGAATCGTGCCCGCCGCCACGCCCGTTCCAGTACATCGCCCTCTCAGTAACGATTTTCTCAGTGCCCACCAGCATGATCGAGACGTCACGGCCGGGTAAGTCCGCGTTCCCAGAGATCGTGGTGCGCGAGTAAGGCGGGATGACGACCGGCTCGACGCGCGGCTCCACGCCACCCGGGGTCAGGTAAGTCACCTGCACGCTGTTCTCGACGTTGTTGGGGTTCGCGATCAGCACGAAGGTCTCGAAGCCGTACAAGGTTGTGCCCTCCGCCAGGAAGCAGTTATAGGTAGCCTCTTTGACGCCTATGGTATCGTGCCCGGCCTTCCCGGTGCCGTTGTTCCAGTACATCGACCGCTCGCAGATGATGCTCACGTCCGACTTGATGCTCGTCGAGAAGTCCGCGTTGCCCACCAGGGCGCGCGGGTTCACCGTCTGCCGCGTCCCGGCTTTGACCTCCAGCGGGGGCGCGTCCACCGGGCCGGTGTCCGTCAGGAAGATCATTTTCACCCGGGCGTCTTTCGTCGACGGGTTCTGGACCAGGATGAAAGTGTCGAAGCCCCACTTGGTGCTACCCTCCGCGAGGAACCACTGCTCGGCAGGGTCCGAAGTGCCGATGCTGTCGTGGCCGCCTCGGCGCCCGTCCCAGTACATGCTGCGCTCGGCGACGACAGCCACTGTCGCGCTGACCTTCACGCTGATGTCGCTTGGGGCGACATCGTCGTTCACCTTGATGGTTTTCCGGGAGCGCGGCGCGACGCTGAAAGGCTGCCTCTTCTTCGGCCCGGCCGGGGTGTTGTAGGTGAAGGTCACCTTTGAGCTGGAGCTGCCGGGGTTCTGTATCGATACGTACTCCTCGAAGCCGTAGTTCATGCAGCCCTCCGCCAGGTACCAGTGCGTGCTCGGCTCGGTGACCCCTATGGAGTCGTGCCCTTCGATCCTGCCGCCCCAGTACATGGACCGCTCGCATACCACTTACTGGTCGGCGTCGACCCGCACCGAGACTTCCGTACCCGGAGTAACGTCGCCGACGTTGATGGTAGCCCGGGAATCCGCCGGGAGCACGAAAGGTTCTCCGGCCTTCTGTCCCTTGTCGGCGGGCATCATGTATACGGCGCGCACCGCGGCATCGAACGGCGAGCCTCCACCGGGCCCCGCCGCGGCAGCCAGTGACGGGGCTGCCATCGCCGCGACCGCGGCCGCGACGACGACGATCTTTATCCCGCGCCGGAAGGATCGTGCCGGACCCATGGTGACCTCCAGTTCTCTCCCATGTATATCACTCGACCGCGGAGCCGGGCAGAGGCACGGCTTCCTCGAACGGTTCGACCCCGTGCGCAGGCTCGACAGTGACCGCCTCCGCTCTCCTCGAGAGGATCACGGTGGCGACCAGGATGAGCGCGAACGCGAAGATCCGCAGCACGGACAGAGCGGGGCTCTTCGGGAACTTCTCGTGCAGCGCGACCATTCCCAGCGCTATCGGCACGAGCTGTGAGAGGCCCGCGAGCAGAGGGACGACCACTATCGCCTGGCCCTTCTGGAGAGCCGCCTGCAGGATGATGAAGGCGGGCACGAGGGTGGACCGCCCAGGCGATGAGGAAGACGCTCGAGAATACGACCAGCACGCCCCTGGTGGACCACTGGCCGGACCAGTCCACGAGCAGCAGTTTCGCGAAGACCGCGGACGTGCCGTAGAGGATGCCGACGGCGATCCCGAGGCCCGCGGCTTTGCGGGCATCCGACCCCTTCATCATCGCGAGCGGGATGATTATCGCCACCACGACCAGCGCCGCCGTGAATATCCACAGGGAGACCGGAGAGTGCCGGACATCTTTGGGGAGGCCTTCCGCGAGGCTCACCCCGATGAGCGCGACTCCCAGAATGCTCAAGCCGATAGCGACGAGGTCGATTCGCCGTGGCTTCTCGCCCAGGTTCTTGATCGCGAGGTAGGCGAGCAGCGCCACCCCCGAGGCCATGATCGGCTGGACGATGGATATCGGGGCGACCGTGAGTGCATACGCGTACAGGCCGCTTCCGAAGAGCACCACGACCATGCTCACGAGCCAGGCGCGGTTGCTCACGAATGCCTTGATGACAGACCAGGAGAACTGCATCTTGACCTCGGGCAGCACGCCGACGGCCTTCTTCTGCATGTACATGGCGTAGTTGAAAGCCAGCGAGGCTGCGATCGCGCAGATGATTGCAAATAGTGTTTTCAAGCGATTCCCTGGGCTCCCGGGTGTATCGTATCGATCTCACCCGCCGGGAAGGGTTCGATGCTTTCCTCGGCTTCGGCCCTCTGCGAGAGGATGATCGTGCCGGTGAGTATCAGCACGAACGCGATTATCCGCACCACCTTGAGCACGTTCGATGCCGGGAACGTCTCGTTCAGGGCCATCATCCCCACGAATATGGGGATGAACTCCATTATCCCGTTGTAGATGGGAGCGACGATGATGGCCATGCCCTTCTGCAACGCCGCCTGGAGCAATATGAACGCGGGTATGTACGTGGCGATACACGCGGCCAGGAATACGAGGAAGAGTTCCCAGTGTGTGCTGATGTTCACGAGGTACAGCATCAGCAGACGCTGGAACACGGCCGCCATCCCGAAGAAGAGCCCGACGGATATCCCGAGCCCGACCGAGAGCTTTGCCTGCGTACCCCTCATGAGCAGGGGTATCAGGACCGCGAGGCCCAGTATCACGACCGAGAAGATAACGATCTCCCAGCCGTGCTCGAGCTTGTCCTTCGGCAGGCCCTCGGCGAGGCTCACGCCGATGAGGGCGACCCCGAGGACGCTCATCGCCATAGCGGCGTAGTCGATCCGACGGGGCTTCTCACCGAGCCGCTTGATAGCGAGGTACGCGAGGAGCACCACCCCTGAGGCAATGATCGGCTCGACGATCGACACCGGCGCGAGGGCGAGCGCCACAGAATAGAGGACGAACCCTGTGATGTTTACGGCCTGTGCCCATATCCACGGCTTGTTGCTGATAAAGGCCCTGGTCGTCTTCCAGGGGTTCTTGAACTCGACCGTGGGGAGGTTCACCACGGCCTTCTTCTCGAGGTAAATCGCGTAATTCAGGGTCAGCGCCCCGGCTATCGCGCAGAATATTGCAAAGGACTCTCTCATCGTCCTTCCCTGCAGGTGTCAGCCGCCACGTGCCCGACCGGCGGGTGCGGCATCAGTCTTCGAGCCTGACCATCTCGTACTGCCTCTGCCCGAGCCCGATGGACTCGCCGTAGGAAAGCTGCCGCGCGTATGCGGTTCCGGCGCCCGCGAGCAGCGTGCTCTTCGTCTGGGGGCCGGGCTCTCTCACCTGGCTCTCTTCGGCCAGGTAACGCATCAGCATGTCGGACGCCGCCTGGTCGATTGCGATGGGGTCTTTCGAAGCCATGATGCCTATATCGGGGACGCTCGGCGCGGCGCTGTAGTTCCAGCAGTCGCACGACGGGGTGACGTTCAAGAGGAACGAGAAGAAGCCGGCCTTGTCCGCCTTGTTCTTGAGAACGCCCGCGGTTATCTCGCCCAGCTTCTCCTGGGCCTCCGCCGGGTCCCCCTTCCACTCGATGGCGGTCGCCCCCTGTGGGCACATGGCGAGGCATTCGCCGCAACCGATGCAGACGTCGGTGTCTATCACCATCACGTCGCCGTCGAGAGATATCGCCTCCGCGGGGCAGTGTTCAAGGCAGGTCTCGCACAGGTCGCACGCTTCGGAGTCGATGCGCGGCCGTACCATGGCGTGCACGGCCAACTTCATCCGACGTCCCGCGCCTCCCATGCCAAGGTTCTTGAGGGTGCCCGCGAAGGCTGTGAGCATATGCCCGGTGACGTGCGTGCAGACGATCAGGCTGTCGGCGTCGTGGATTGCGCCCGCAACGTCGATAGTGTCGAAGTGCTTGAGGCCGACGGTGACCTCACGGATGTCAGACCCCCTCAGGCCATCGCCGATGATGACCGGCGCTCCCAGGCTCTCGATCGAGAAACCGTGCTCGGCGGCCACTATTGCGTGGTCGCGAGCGTTGGCGCGGCTCGAATAGTAGAGGCAGCCCGTGTCGGTCATGAACGGGCGCCCTCCCCCTGCGATCACGTCATCGACCACCGGCCGGATGAGCGCAGGCGAGACGAAACTGGTGCACCCTCTCTCGCCGAAATGAGCCTTGACCGCGACCAGGTCGCGCATCCTGACGAGCTCCGCGAACCCTGCGGCCTCAAAAAGCGCGTGTACCTTGGCGACCATACCGTGTCCGGGCCGCCCGCCCGCCGCCGCGAAGTAGACTTTTGGCAACATCTCGATCCCCTCCTCTCAAGCGATTATACATGGTGCATCCGGTTCTCTCAGGCGGGTTATAATCGAGACTCACGGAGGGACCACTACGGCCGGAGGTGATCGACGTGCGGGACGACTTCTTCGCGGACATCGAGCAGGTCGAGATGGAGGTGGCCGGCGGCAAGGCCATGTTCCCGATTTTCTATCGTGAGGCGCGCATGTTCACGGTGCTGCTATGCGCTCCCTGGCTCTCTTTGAAGCGCCTCCTGCCGGACCCTCGGTTCTCGCCGGCTCAGGTGGTGCCTGGCGTAGGGTGCATCGCCCTGACGGCGTTCGAGTATTACGACACGGACATAGCGCCGTACAACGAGTTCTCAATGGGCATAGTCCTCAACACGCCGTACTACGCGGCCATCCCTGGCTACAACATGCTTCGCCAGTACGCGGCGGGATTCTTCAACATCTACATCCACCACCTGCCGGTCACGACCGAGATAGCTCTGCGAGGGGGACGGGACTTCTACAACTACCCGAAGTTCATCGCGGGCATCGACTTCAGCGACACCGCTTCGACCATCACCTGCGAACTGTCCCGTGACGGCGAGCACATCATGAGCATCTCGGGGGGCAAGGTCCCGGGGCGCGACATGGGCGAGATGAAGTTCTTCTGCAACCTCTACCAGTACAGGCAGCCGCAGCTCGCCGAGTTCAAGCTGAACGTGATCGAGGGTGCCATGCAGTGGATGCCCTCCGACGTCTCGTGGACGTTCAACAAGGCGAATGACATCGGCCGCGAGATCTCGGACGTGGTGATAGGAAGCCGCGCGTTGATGTATATGTACATGCCGAAGATACAGGCGATACTGTACGGGCCGGAGTACACCCCGATCCCGCTCATGAGGCGGATACTGTCGACGCCCGGATTCATGCCCACGAACGCACCGGCGGCAAAGAAACCGGCCAGGAAGCCCGCGGCGAAGAAAAAGAGCGCGACGTAGGCCGGCAGTCGATGTAGCGCCGGCGTCCCGCCGGCAATCGATGTAGCGCCGGCGTCCCGCCGGCAATCGAACGGAGGATAAGATGGAAGACAGCGCCTGTGGTTGCGGTTGCGCGGCGACTGAAGAGGGGGCCTGGCCCGAGCAGGACAAGGGTGCGATGCGGTTCCTGATCGGCACCGGCGTCGCCATGCTCTCGTACGGGGGCTACGTCGTCGCCAGGCGGAGGCCGAAGTGGCTGCCGCTGTGGCTGGCGGCCCTGATCACCTGGTTCACGCTCTGCAAGTACCTCATCTGCACCCGGTGCGAGAACTACGGCGAGGCCTGCGATTTCTACTACCTCGGCAAGCTGGCGGCGAAGATGTTCCCAGCCCAGCCGGGACGGACGCTCGACACTGCCGGCATCGTAGCCGAAGGAGGCTCCGTCGCGGTTCTACAGTTCCTGCCGGCCATAGCCGCCCTCGGGAAGTGGAGGATGCTCTTCATGTTCCTGGCGCTGCTGGGGCTCAACCAGGCCACTCAGTTGAACGTCTGCTGCCGGCGCTGCATCCAGTGCTCGAAGGACCCGTGGAAGCGCGACACCTGCCCGGGCTACAAGCTGGCGCGGAAACTGTACCGCTGAGCCACCCTGAAAGCGGCTCGACCGGCCCGTGTTTCCCTTTGTTTCAGGCGCTTGAGAGAGCTTCACACCCTCAAATTGGCTAGCCCACACGCGAAGTGGTAGTATTCCCCGGGGCAGGTATTCTCTCCCGCATCGCCTGCCGAGACAGCCTGCCTCACCGGTTGTCTATTCTCATGGAGCAGTTGCTCTCGATGTGAGACAAATCCTTATGAGTGGACACTCAAAATGGTACAGGTATGCGGAAATAACCGGAGCGTGCGCGCGCAGCCGCGCGGATTGCGGCGCCCCGATAAATGGAGCCTCGTCCGGGCATGGAAGCGTGCTCGACGGGACGGGATGTAGCTGATGGCTGAAGAGATCGTGGTCCTAGATATCAAAGAGTTCGCCAGGGAGCTCGCGGCAGCCTCGAACATAGACCTGGACCTCTTGTGCTGCCACGGCTGTGCCCGGTGCAGCTCGGTGTGCAAGGCGGCGATCTTCTCGGAGTCCCGCGATGGAATAACCCCGAGGTCTTTGCTCTACAGAGCAATCATAGCCGGGCCCGCCGTGCTGCTGCAGTCGGAGTTCATCTGGCTGTGCTCCGGATGCCGCAGGTGCGAGGAGGTCTGCCCCCAGGAGGTCAAGGTCTCCGAGGCTGTGCGGCTGATACGGCGGCTGGCCTGCGAGTCAGGGATAAGCAATCCGTACGCGGTCCGCGTCAACGAGAGGGTGTGCATGCACTGCGGCGCGTGCGCGAGCGTTTGCCCCAACTATGCTATTACTATCGTCGAGGGAGGCCCGCGTGGCCTCGTGGCGAGTGTTGACACCGCTGAATGCAGAGGCTGCGGCGCCTGCTCGTCCGTCTGCTCGAACGCCGCGATACAGCAGGGCGCTCTCCACGACATCGAGGTGCTCGGCCTCTTCGCGCGCAGGCGGGCTGGAGGTGAAGGCCACCGGTGAGCGCTCTCGAGATATCAGACGGCATCCAGGCCGCAGGCACAGAAAGCGCCTTCGCCCCCGCCATCGCTGTTTTCCACTGCCGCTGGTGCGAGCCGGACTCCCAGAAAGTGCTCGTGATGATGCCGCCCGACGTGGCGGAGCGCTCGATCATCCGCAGGCTGAACTGCAGTGCGAGGATGGAGGCCGAGTTCGCGATCAAGGCATTAGGCGCGGGGTTCGACGGCGTAGTGGTCATCGGATGCGAGATGGGGGAGTGTCACTACAGGGTCGGCAACGAACAGGCTGCCAGGAGGCTGAGCGTGCTCGCCGGCATACTGGCCCTCGCGGGCATCTACCCGCAGAGGCTGGGCCTGTTCTGGGAGAGCGCCTTCGATGAGGTCACCACCAGGCGCTCGATCGAGGAATACGTGGAAGCGCTCAGGGACATCGGCCCTTTCAAGGACCCTCACTGATATGCAAGAAGAAGTAGAAGACACCAGGGAACAGCAGGCCAGGCGGATAGCCCGCGAACTCATCGCGAGCGGAGGCATGGACGGCATCCTCGGGCTGCTCGAGATAAGGGACCACCAGGTCCCGCACCTCTTCACCGAGGTGGATGAGCTGGAAGGGCTCGACGTGTCGGGGAGGTACCCTATCGCGGCGATAGCCGAGCGCCTCCTGCGGAAGTTTGAGACGGGCAGGATCGGGGTGATAGCCCGCGGCTGCGACGAGCGGCACCTCATCGAGCTCGAGAAGAAGAAGAGCGTGGACATGAGCCGCCTCAAGCTGATCGGCCTGGCGTGCACCATCGAGGAGGCGAGGGAGTGCCACTGCGTCCGGCCGTATCCCCGCGAGGTACAGATCGGCAGGAGCGTCGGAAACGTGGATTACCTCGACCACGAGGCGCTCAGCAAGCTCATCAACATGGACATCGCCGAGAGGCGCCGCTTCTGGACGGACATCTTCGACCGCTGCATCAAGTGTTACGGCTGCCGCAACGTCTGCCCGCTGTGCAACTGCGAGGACTGCCGGCTGGAAGAGGCCCGCTGGGTGAGGGTCGGTGAGATCCCGCCCGAGTACCCGTCGTTCCACCTGATCCGCGCGTTCCACATGGCCGACAAGTGCGTGGGCTGCTTCGCCTGCGAGAGGGCGTGCCCGATGGGCATACCGGTGGGGAAGCTCCACCAGCTCATCAAGGAAGACCTCAAGAGCGTCTACGGGTACCAGGCCGGCCGCGACGTAGAGGAGAAGTCGCCCCTGCTCTTAGCCCCCGGCGTTGAAACGAAGGGCAAGGGGGGACGAGGATGAACTACAAGACCATCCAGTCAACCTGCCCCTACTGCGGCTGCGGCTGCGGCATCTACCTCGAGGTGATCGACGGCCATCTGGTCGGCACGATGCCAGTCTTGAACCACCCCATCAGCAAAGGCTCGCTGTGCATCAAAGGCTGGGCGGCGCACGAGTTCGTGGAGAGCGAAGACCGCCTGCGCCGGCCCCTGTGGAAGCGCGGCGCGAACCTCGAGCCGACGGATTGGGACTCGGCACTATACTCGGTCGCGGACAGGCTCACCGCCATCAAGCAACAGTACGGGCCCGACTCGATAGGGTTTCTGTCCTCGGCCAAGTGCACCAACGAAGAGAATTACGTCCTGATGAAGTTCGCGAGGGCGGTCGTCGGGACGAACAACATCGACCACTGCGCCAGGCTGTGCCACTCCCCGACGGTCGCCGGCCTCGCCCGCGCCTTCGGCAGCGGCGCCATGACCAACTCCGTCCCTGAGCTCGAGGAGGCGGACTGCATACTGATAACAGGGTCGAACACCACCGAGAACCATCCGATGATAGCTTCCCGCATCGTGGCCGCGCGTGACCGGGGCGCCTACATCATCGTGATCGACCCGAGGCGCATCCATCTCGCGAACCACGCGGACCTCTTCCTGCAACCGAGGCTCGGCACGGACGTCGCGTGGATCAACGGCATGATGAACATCATCATCTCGGAAGGATGGCACGACCGTGACTTCATCAGGGACCGCACCGAGAACTTCGCGGAGATGCGGCAGACAGTCGCTTCTTACACGCCTGAGCGCGTACAGGAGATATCGGGCATCGAGCCGCACCTCCTCCGTCATGCGGCTGCGATGTACGCGTCCTCGGCCCGCTCCTCCCTCGTCTATACCATGGGCATCACCGAGCACACGACGGGCACGGACAACGTCCTGTCGCTCGCCAACCTCGCCATGTTGTGCGGCCAGGTAGGAAAGCCGGGCAGCGGCATCAACCCGCTCCGGGGCCAGAACAACGTCCAGGGCGCCTGCGATATGGGAGCGTTGCCGGACGTGCTGACCGGCTACCAGCGGGTGGACGACCCCGAGACCATCTCGAAGTTCGCCAGGGCGTGGGGCGCAAACCTTCCCAGGGAACCCGGCATCACCGTCACCGACATGATCGATGCCGCGGCGGACGGCGAGCTCAAGGCGCTCTATATAATGGGTGAGAACCCGATGCTGTCAGACCCCGACATCAACCATGTGAAAGAAGCTCTGTCCAACCTCGAACTGCTGGTGGTGCAGGACATATTCATGAACCAGACGACCGAGCTCGCGCATGTCGTCTTCCCGGCGCAGAGCTACGCCGAGAAGGCCGGCACCGTGACCTCGACCGACAGGCGCGTGCAGCGCGTGCGAAAGGCCATAGAAGGAGTTGGCGAGGCTCTTACCGACTGGGAGATCTTCTCGCGACTGGCGAAGATCATGGGTGCAAAGGGCTTCTCCTACGAAACCCCTATCGAGATATTCGAGGAGATCAGGTCGCTGACGCCGTCTTACGCGGGCATCACGTATTTCCGGCTTGACTCCGAGGAGCTCCAGTGGCCGTGCCCCACGGAGGACCACCCCGGGACAAGGTATCTGCATGAGGGGGAGTTTACGCGCGGCAAGGGAGCTTTCACCGCCGTCGAGTGGAAGCCGCCTGTCGAGGTCGCGGACGAGGATTACCCGTTCTTCCTCACCACGGGGCGCGTGCATTTCCATTATCACACCGGCACCATGACACGCCGGAGCCCGACGCTGAACCGCGAGATGGCCGGCGCGGCGGCCGACATCAACCCGACCGACGCGACTGACCTCGGCATCAAGGACAGTGACATGATGACGGTCTCGAGCAGGCGCGGTGAGGTGAAGATCCGGGCAAGGCTCACCGATTCTGTCCCAAAGGGCACCATATTCATACCTTTTAATTTCCGCGAGAGCGCCGCCAACATGCTGACCATCTCGGCGCGCGATCCCATAGCAAAGATACCGGAGTTCAAGGTCTGTGCCGTGAAGGTGGAGAAGGCGGTCTCGAGGAGGTAGGCGTTGAGGCAGAGCAAGAAAAAGACGGTGGACGACAGGTTCATAAGGGTGACGCAGGCGCTCTGGGTAGACACGCTCGAGCTCATGATCGACATGGACCCGTGCATCGGCTGCGAGCTGTGCAGGCAGGTATGTCCGAAGGAGGCGCTGGGTCTGAGCAAGCAGGGCGGGAGGACCGTGCCCTACGTCAACCTCGAGACCTGCTCACTATGCGGGCTGTGTGCCACTTTCTGCCCGACACGCGCCATAAAGATGGTCTCGCGGAACACCTGGAAGGGCACGGAAGTCGAGGTGACGCCGATACTCGACGTCGGGGGCGTCCCGCACTTCTCGACCGGGATGAAGCTCGACACCTCGCTCTGTGGCGAAGGGTGCGACAAGTGCATCGACCCTTGCCCGAGGGACGCGCTGTCCATGACGGAGAACGGTGTGGTTCTGAACCGGGGCCTGTGCCTGTCGTGCGCCCACTGCCAGGACGCCTGCCCGGTAGAGGGGGCTATAAGCGTCACCGGCTTGTTCGAGGGGGGCATCGAGGTGGATGCGAGCAAGTGCCCTATCGGGTGCGATGGCTGCGTCGACGCCTGCCCGACCAGGTGCTTCACGAGAGTGCCCGGCCGCGGGGTGAAGGTCGACTCGCGCCACTGTGTCTGCTGCGGCGCGTGTCTCGTCGCATGCTTCTACGGGGCTGTCGACCTCACCAGGTTGAGGATCAGAACGGTGGCTCCCGGTTTTTCCGCGGTCTGGAGCAGGGCGGTCGACAGGCTGCTCTCGGAGAACGCGAGGTTCCTCGCCGAGAGCGAGAGCAGCCTGAAGAGACTGAAGGGCCTGGTCGAGGAGTCGAGACTGTGATGGATGATACGCGCCTCACCGTTACCGAAGCAGAAGCGCCCGAGCCGAACGACGAAGAAGTCAGGATCGGCGTATATATCTGCCACTGCGGGTTGAACATCGCCCAGACCGTGGACTGCAAGGCCGTCGCCGAGTACGCGGCGGGGCTTGGCAACGTTGTCGTCTCCCGCGAGAACATGTACTCGTGCGCGGACCCCGGGCAGATCCAGATCAGGAACGACATCGCCGAGTGCGGGCTGAACAGGGTCGTAGTGGCCGCCTGCTCCGTCAAGATGCACGGCCCGACCTTCATGACCGTCTGCTCTGAGGCCGGGCTGAACCCCTACCTGTTCCAGATGGTCAACATCCGCGAGCACTGCTCGTGGGTGCATATGCAGGACAAGGCCGGGGCCACCGCAAAGGCAAAAGACCAGGTGAAGATGGCCGTCGCCGGGGTCTCCTACGCGAAGCCGCTTCAGGACCGGCTGGTGCCCGTGACGCCGAGAGCCCTGGTGATCGGGAGCGGGGTCGCCGGGCTGCAGGCGACCCTGGACATAGCCAGTTCCGGGTATCCGGTCGACCTGGTGGAAAAGCTTCCTTACCTGGGTGGCCGAGCTAACCAACTGAACAGGATCTTCGACCGCATGGAGCGGATATCGTGCGTCCTGACCCCTCTGGGCATGAAAGTCTTCAACAACCCTCTGGTCACCGTCCATACCGGCACCGAGGTCGAGGACATCGCGGGCTACGTCGGCAACTTCAAGGTGAAGCTGAGGAAGGGGCCTCGCTTCGTCGGGGAGGGCTGTGACTGCTGCGGCAAGTGCGCCGATGCCTGCCCGATAAGCGTCCCGGACCCGTTCCAGGCAGGCCTCTCGGAGCGTAAGGCGATTGCGCTCGCTCACGAGGACGCGCTGCCGCAGGAGTACAGCATCGACATGGATGCATGCGACCGTTGCGGGGCGTGCGTGGAAGCCTGCCCCGCCGGACTGATAGACCTGGAAGCGGAGGAGAGCGAGGCGGACCTCGAAGCGGGCGTGATCGTTCTGGCCATCGGAGCACGGACTTTCGTCCCGGAGCCAGGCAACAAGTGGTCCTGCGACGGAAGCAACGACGTCTTTACGGCGCTGGAGCTGGAGAGGATGCTCGCCGGCAACGGGCCGCAGGAGGGAAGGCTCGAGAAGCGCACTGACGGCAGGCAGCCTTCGAGCATCGCGTTCATCCAGTGCGTGGGCTCGAGGGACGAAGAACACCCGTGGTGCTCGCGGACTTGCTGCATGACCACCCTCAAGGAGGCCCTGATCATCAAGGAGAGGTACCCCGAGGTCCGGGTGTCCGTGTATCACGACGATGTCAGGCTCTACAAGAAGGAGCACGAAGATTTTTACCGGCTCGCCAGGGACTCCGGGATCGTCTTCCTGCGGTCGAAGGTCCATGGTGTAGCCCCGGTGGACGGCGGGCTCTCTGTTCGGGCCTTTGACGAGCTGCTCGGTGAAGAGACGGTGCAGCAGGTCGACATGGTAGTCCTGGCGACGGGGGCGCTGAGGTCGCAGGACGCGCAGAAGTTCAGCGACATGCTGAAGGTGCCTGCCAGCCAGGACGGCTTCTTCATGGAGGCGCACCCCAAGCTGCGGCCGCTCGAGACCGCGATCGACGGGGTCGTGCTCGCGGGCTCGTGCCAGTTCCCGAAAGACATCGGGGACTCTCTGATGCAGGCCAGCGGCTCGGCCGCCAAATGCCTCGGCTTGCTCTCCAAGCCCGAGATCACGCTGGACGCCATCATCTCGCGCGTCGACCGCGACAAGTGCAACGGGTGCCTCGTCTGCGTCAAGAAGTGCCCGTTCTCCGCAGTGGTGACCGACGAGGTCACAATCGATGGAAAGAAGAAGAAGCGTGCCCGGGTGATCGATGCTTCCTGCAAAGGCTGCGGCGTCTGCGCTGCGCGATGCAAGCAGGAGGCGGTAGAAGCCCAGGGCTTCACCGATGAGCAGATATTCGCCCAGATAGACGCGGCGCTCGAGGAGGAGCCAGGTGGCAAGATACTCGCGCTTGTCTGTCACTGGTGAACTTACGGCGGAGCTGACCAGGCAGGGGTCAGCAGGTTCCAGTATCCGGCAGCCGCGCGGCTGGTCAGGGTCATGTGCACGGGAAGGATAAGCCAGCAGATGGTATTGCGCGCTTTCGAGAAAGGAGCGGGGCTGGTGTTCGTGGGCGGTTGTCACCCGCCCGGCGACTGCCACTACATAAACGGCAACATCCAGTGCGAGGAGATGCTGGCCAGATTGAAGGAAAAGGTCCTGCCCGAGAAAGGCATAGACCCTGCGCGCCTCCGGCTGGAATGGATATCGTCCGCCGAAGGCTCGGTCTTCCAGAGAGTGATGAAGGAGATGTGCGAACAACTGGGTAAAGAGGTGGCTTCGACATGAGCCCGGCAGTCTTCATATGCGAGACCAAGAATGAGAGCCCTGATTACATCGAGTCGCTCGCCGGTCACCTGGATGGCCTGGGCTACGAGGTCTGCTCCAGGAAGGACCTGTGCTCGCCTGCGGGGCAGCGTTTCATGGCGGACCGCCCCCCCGACGATGACCGCGTGGTCCTGGTATGCCCGAGGCAGTTGGGAAGGAGCAACTTCACGGGCATCCTCCAACCCGAGTGGGATTTCTTCTCTTTCAGGCTGCAGGGCGAGGCGAAGGCCCTGGCAAACCACATCCACTCCGAGGTAATAATGGTGACCTGGGGCGTGAGCCGCGCTTCCCCCAAACGCAAGGTGATGGTCATCGGAGGAGGCGTGGGGGGAGTCTACGCGGCCCTGGACATCGCGGAGCAGGGATATCCCGTGGTGGTGGTAGAGAGAGATCCTTCGATCGGCGGTATCATGGCAGCCCTGGACAAGACGTTCCCCACCATGGACTGCTCGATATGAATCCTCGGCCCGAAGCTGGTGGAGTCAGCTAAGCACAAAGGGATAGAACTTATCACGAACACGGAGGTCGTGGGCGTGTCCGGGGAGGCGGGTGACTTCACCGTCACGCTTGAGCGCAAGCCCTGGAGCGTGGACGTGGAGAAGTGCAGCGGCTGCGGCGCGTGTGTCGACGCGTGCCCGATAACCGTGCCGCACGAGTGGGAACAGAACCTCAAGCCTCGCAGGGCGATATACGCGATGTTCCCGCAGGCCGCTCCGCTCAAGTACATGATCGACCGGGACCACTGCATCGATTGCGGACTCTGCATGAAAGTGTGCACGCTCGATGCGATCGATCTGGCGCAGGAAAGCCGGAGGGAGGACGTCGAGGTCGGTGCGATCGTTCTGGCGACAGGCGGCAAGGTGTTCGACCCGTCGCACCTGGAGCAGTTCCATTATGGCGAGATGGAAAATGTCGTCACTAACCTGGAGTTCGAGAGGATATGCAACGCGGGAGGGCCGACGGAGGGGGAACTGGTGCGCCCGGACGGCAGGCACATAAGGTCTGTCGCGTTCGTCCAGTGTGTCGGCTCCCGTGACCTCAATCACAATCCGTGGTGCTCGTTCTTCTGCTGCATGGCATCGGTCAAAGGTGGCAGGCTCGTGATGGAGCACGCGACGAGAGCCCGGGTCACCGTCTTCTTCAACGACCTTCGCGCCTGCGGCAAGGGTTTCGAGGAGTTGTACCAGCGATCGCGGGATGAAGGGATGAAGTTCGTGAGGGCCATCCCGTCCGTGCACCGCAACCGCACCACGAACAACCCGATCGTGGTCTATGAGGACTCGGCGACCGGTACCGTCGTGCGCGACGAGGTCGATCTCGTGGTGCTGGCGTGCGGTATCGGTCCCTCGGACGGCACGGACCGGCTTTGCAGGATGCTTGGAGTCCCGCTGGACTCGCATGGCTTCGTCAACGAGCGGCACGCCACCGATGCGATGGCGGAGACCCGGCGCGAGGGCATCTTCGTGGCGGGAGTCTGCCAGGGCCCGAAGGACATACCCGATGCCGCCACCCAGGGCAGCGCCGTGGCGAGCAAGGTCGGAGCTTTCCTGTCACGGGGCCGGAGCGGCAGGATGGACGAGATGGACCTGCCACCCGAGGTCGGTGTGCCGGGGCGCGAACGCATGCCGGAGCCGGAATTCGAGATAACGGAATATGACAGCCATGGATGAGCCGCTGCTCCGCGAGGTCCGGATAGAGTTGTTCGGGCCCTTCCGCGAGTTCGGAAAGGAGCACCTCCTGGCTCTCGAGGGCCCGGTCCCCTACCCGGAGGTGGTAAGAGTGCTTGCCTGCGAGCTGGGGCCGGGGTTCGCTGAACGCGCCGGCAGGAAGACAACGACCGTCATAGTGAACAACAGGATAGCGAGCAGGAGAAGCCTCGAGGCCCTGGAGATCAGGCCGGGGGACAAGGTGGCTTTCGCGCTGCTCCTGGGCGGAGGATAGGAAGAGGCGGGCCGGCGGAGCGCCCGCGACAGGCTGAAGCACGACAAGAAGGTGGATGATGAAAGGATACACCGGTAAGTTCCTGAGGGTGGACATGGCTACCGGCGAGGTGAAGTCCGAGGCACTGTCAGAGGAGGTCGCAAGGCAGTTCCTGGGCGGGTACGGTTTCGTGGCCCACACCTTGTACAATGAGGTGCCGGAGGGCACGGACCCGCTGGCCCCCGAGAACGTCCTGTGCCTCTGGACCGGCCCCGTCGCCGGGACCACCGTGCCTGTGTCGTCCAAGTACATCATGGGCGCACGGTCACCGGCCACGGGGTTCATCGGCTTCGGCATTGCCTCCGGCGGCATCGGCTCTGAGCTCAAAGCGGCGGGCTGGGACGGCCTGGTCATAACCGGCAAGGCGGATTCGCTCCAGTACCTCTATATCCAGAACGGCCACGCGGAGCTTCGCGACGCGGCCTACCTCAAGGGAAAGACGACCTGGGACACAGAGGAGCTGATCCGCGAAGAGCTCTCCGACGATGAGATAAGGGTCTCTTCGATAGGCCCCGCGGGCGAGCTGCTGACCTGCCTTGCGAACATCACCAACGACCGCAACAGGCAGGTGGGCCGCTCGGGGATGGGGTGCGTGATGGGCTCCAAGAACCTCAAGGCGATCGCGGTGCGGGGCACGGGTGCCATAGAGGTGGCGAACCTCGAGGAGCTCATCGAGCTGTGCCGGGACCTCTACCAGCGATGCCGCGGGCCCGCGACCGAGAAATACCGGGTCCTCGGGACGCCCGCCAACGTGCTGGTCCACAACCGGCTCGGGTGCCTGCCGACCAACAACTTCCAGAGGGGAACGTTCGACAGGGCGGAGGAGTGCTCGGGGGAGCGGATGCTCGCCACCATGGTCAAGAAGGTCGTGGCCTGCCCGTCCTGCCCGATTGCTTGCGACCACATCAACGTGGTCAAGGAAGGCCCCTGGGCGGGGGCGGTCTCCTCTGTGGATTACGAGTCGCTCGAGCTGCTGGGGCCGAACTGCGGGGTCTCCGACCTCGGAGCCATCACCAAAGCGGTGGAGCTGTGCGACACGCTGGGCATAGACACCATATCCGCAGGCGTCACGGTGAGTTGGGCGATGGAGGCCTACGAGAAAGGCTACCTGACGAAAGAGGACACCGATGGCCTCGACCTGAGGTTCGGCAACGACGAGGCGATGGTCGAGGCGGTTCGCCGCATGTGCCTGCGCGAAGGCAAGCTCGGCGAGCTTTTAGCGGACGGCACGGCGAGGGCCGCCGAGCGGCTGGGCAAGGGCTCGGAGTTCGCGATGGTGAACAAGAAGCTCGAGTGGGGTGCGTACTCGCTGCGCTCGCTGCAGACCGCGACGCTGGGGTTCGCGACCAGCGTGCGGGGCGCGTGCTACCTGCGCTCCGGCTCGTATCAGCCCGACGTGAAGGGGACGGTCGACCGCTACACCCTCGACCGCTCGCGCGGCAAGTACGTCTTCGACGGGGAGAACCTCTATGCGATCATCGACTCGATGATCATCTGCAAGTTCACCCGCGGCATCTACAAGAGCAACGACGAGTTCGCCCGGGTGATAAACCTGGTCACCGGGTTCGACATGACGGCCGAAGAGATGATCAGGACCGGAGAGCGCATCCACAATATGGCCAAGCTGTTCAACGTGAAGTTCGGCGCGCACCGCGCGGACGACTACCCACCGCCGCGGGCCTTCGACGAGAAGATGTACGACGACGTCAGCGACGGGGCTGTGATCGACAGGGCTCTTTACGACGAGGCGCTATCGGGCTACTACGAGGAGCGCCGCTGGAGCGAGGACGGGATTCCGACGAAGGCCCTGCTGGAGGAGCTCGGCCTCGATGCGACCCTCGGGGTCAAGTGATGGAAGCCAAGAAGATAATCGTCTGCGACACGGAGAAATGCGCGGGCTGCGAGCTGTGCGAGTACGTGTGCTCGGTGTTCCACGAGAAGACGATCAACTGGTCCAAGTCACGTATCAGGCACGTCCGCATCGAGCCGACCTTCGACATCGCCATCGCCTGTCGCAAGTGCGAGGAGCCGGTCTGCATCAAGGCCTGCCCGCGCGACGCCATAACCATCTCTCCTGATGGCTCGATGCGGATCGACAAGGACAGGTGCAACGGCTGCGGCTGGTGCATCGAGTCGTGCAACTTCGGGGCGCTCAAGCTCGACTGGGACAAAAAGGTCGTGTTTGCCTGCGACTTCTGCGAAGGCCTCGACCAGCCGAAGTGCGTCGAGTTCTGCCCCTACGAGGCGCTCGAGTTCACCACACTGGACGCGGTGGGGCACGAGGCGGGGAAAAAAGCTTTCAAGCGCGTCATCGAGGAGCTCGAATGATGGTCACTGGCCGCCCAGGTACTCGACCAGCTTGTCCAGCGTCTTGTCGCTGATCACGTGTTCGATCTCGCAGGCGTCTCTGTCGGCAAGTTCCTCATCAACGCCCAGGACTTCCGTGAAGAAATGCTTGATGACCTCGTGTTTGTGATCGAGGCCTTTCGCAATGCGTTTGCCCTTCGGGGTGAGCGTGATGTGCTGGTACTTGTCGTGCGTGACGAGTCCGGCCTCGACCAGCCGGTCCACCATCTCCGACACGCTCGGCTTCGAAACGCCGAGTGAGGCCGCTATGTCTTTGACCCGCACCTCGCGTCCGTCGGCCCAGATCTCATAGATCGTCTCGAGGTATCTCTCGAATGCGCCGGGCATCTACTCAGGTTCTCCTTTCGCGGCCTGCGGGCACCCTCCCGCGAAAACGCAGGCCCTGCAGGACATGGTGCCGCGGCAGTCGCAATCGCCGGGCCGGTACACGGACAGCTTGCCTTTCCTCTCGAGGAACTCGAGCATCTTCTCGAGCGCGCTCTGTTCGATCCCCAGCCTCACGGCCAGGCTCCTGACCGTCAGCGGCTCGTCCGCGGCCTCTATCTCGCGCAGGATGTCGTCGAACATACCTCTATTTTCCACCTAACAACAGCCCAATCCTGTATATGAGAAACGCTATCAACCATGCAAGGGTAAGAGAATAACCGACGGCGAAGGCCGCCCATTTCCAGGAACCGGTCTCTTTCTTTATGACCGCGACGGTTGCCAGGCAGGGAGTGTACAGCAGGGTGAACGCCATGAAAGTGTAGGCGGTGAGCGGCGTGAAGATCGTGTGAAGCTGGGCCGTGATCGCCTGTCGGCTCTGGCCCACCCCTGAGAGCGTGCCGAAGGTGCTCACGATGATCTCCTTACCGAAGAACCCGAACAGCAGGGCGACCGCCGCCCGCCAGTCGAAACCGAGCGGCTTGACCAGGGGCTCCAGGACGTGCCCGATCATGCCCGCGACACTGGACGGGCTGCCGTATCTGACTCCCGGGGGCAGGTAGGAGATCACCCAGACGATCACCGAGCCGGCGAGGATCACGGTTCCAGCCTTCCGGAGGAACATCGAGCCCCTCTCCCACATGTGCACGAATGTGCCCTTGGCGGTCGGCCAGCGGTAGGGCGGGAGCTCCATGACGAAAGGTTCGCTCTCCCCCCTGAAGATGGTCTTCCTGAACAGCTTCGCCATGGCTACGGCGAGTACTATCCCGAGCAGGTATAGGGAGAACGTCACGGTGCCCTGGTTGGCCGCGAAGAACGCGGCCGTGAAGAGGGCGTAAACCGGGAGGCGCGCCGCGCAGGACATGAGCGGGTTCACGAGTATCGTTATCATGCGGTCTTTCTCGCTCTCGAGCGTGCGCGTCGCCATCACCGCGGGCACGTTGCACCCGAAGCCCATGACCATGGGTATGAAGGACTTGCCGTGCAGTCCCAGCCAGTGCATGATGCGGTCCATTATGAAAGCCGCCCGCGCCATGTAGCCCGTGTCCTCGAGTATAGAGATGCACAGGAAGATGATCAGTATCTGCGGAAGGAACACCAGCACGGAACCGACCCCGCCGATCACGCCGTTAACGAGCAGCGAGCGAAGCCAGAGGGGTGAGGTGAGGTTGGTACTGACCACGGTTGCGAGGCCATGCATGAGGCGGTCGATCCAGTGCATCGGGAATTTCCCGAAATAGAACGTCACGAAGAACATCAACCACATGAAGAATGCGAATATCGGGAACCCGAGCACCCGATTGGTCAGCACGTTGTCTATCCGGTCGGAACCGGACTCGTAGCCCTCCCTCTCACGGTGGACCGCTTCACGGACGATGCCCGCAACGAAACCGTACCGGTTGTCTACGATGACCGTCTCGATGTCCTCGCCGAAAATCGAGAACAGGTGGCGGCGGCTCTCGCCGAGCTGCCGGAGGACGGATGCGCCCGCTCCGGCCACCCTCTCCACGTCCTCCTCGACGCGCTCGTCTTCCTCAAGCAGCTTAACGGCCAGCCACCGGGAGGAGTACTTTTCGAGGAATTCGTCGGCGAGGGGGTGGTCGCTCTCGATGGCCACGGCCAGCTTGGCAATCTCTTCCTCGACCTCCCGCCCGTAAACGACCTGGATGCCGCGGAACCTGACCTCGCCCCGGATGGCCTGTCCGATCACTTCCCTGATCTCGTCGGTCCCCCTGTTGCGCACCCCGACCATCGGCACAACCGGGACGCCGAGCAGTTCGGAAAGCAGGTCGACGTCAATCTTGACGCCCCTGCCCTCCGCCGTATCCATCATGTTGAGGGCGATGATGAGCGGCACTCCCAGCTCGAGCAACTGGGTGGTCAGGTAGAGGTTTCGTTCGATGTTGCTGGCATCGACGACGTTGACGACGGCGTCGGGCTTCTCTCCGGCGATGAAGTCCCGGACCACCACTTCCTCGAGAGAGTAAGCCGTGAGACTGTATGTGCCGGGAAGGTCGACGATGTTGAATTCGATCCCGCCCCCGCGGCTGGGACCTTCTTTCTTCTCGACCGTCACACCGGGCCAGTTGCCGACGTGCTGGCGGCCACCAGTGAGGTTGTTGAAGACGGTGGTCTTGCCGGCGTTGGGATTCCCGGCGAGAGCGACAACGTAATCCACAGAAGAGGACGACATCGCTACCGCCCTTCGCTTCCGGCCTCCGCCTCGCCGCCGGCCGAGCACGTCCGGTCGGGCTGCACCATGATCCTCGCCGCAATAGCTCGCGCTATAGCGAGCCTGGTATCTTTGACGGCCACGATGACGGGCCCGGTCGTGTCGTTACGAAGCAGCTTGACTGGGGCTCCCGGCACAAGACCCATCGCGTGAAGGCGTCGCTCGACCGGACCGCGTGAGTCAGTCCCGTGCCCATGCGATCTCAGCCTGCCTGTGTGTCGGGTGGAAGGAACGTCAGGCGGGGTCTTCTCCGGGCGATGTTTTCGCTCCCGAACATCAACAAGGACTCCCGTGTCTCCCGGACGCATGAAGCACAGGGGCATGACGGCGGGCTCAGTCACATGGGACCTCGACCCAGATATCTCCCGCTTCCTCCTTGCGCAGCGAAAGATTGAAGCCGTTCAGCTTGAGCTCCATAGGGTCGCCCAGCGGCGCAAGCCTCTCGACCGTGAACGGGGTTCCGGATATCACTCCCATGTCCATCAATCGCCGCCTGAGCTGGCGTGTGCACTCCAGTTTGCATATCGTCCCGCCACACCCCGGGGCGACCTCGCCCAGACGTATCGTCTGCGTCCTGTCAGTGTCCCCGGATACCACGAGACGCTCATCAACGCTTTTTGCTTTCCGTCGGAACAGTCTCACTATCGGCCTCCCTGCACATTCCAATCTTCCCAAAATTAGGCTTGCCTAACAATTTCTAATCTGAGGTTAGCATCGGGTGGCAAGGTTGTCAATGTGAACTGGAGGGGTCAAGCATCGGCCATTTGCTTACCCGACATGTGCTGATAACGCTCCCACGCTCCTGGTGGACAAGAAAGTGGACGGTGCCTGACCCCTCTTCTCATCAGCAGCAGGTGGGCTCTTTCTTCCGCAGCAGGGCCGCGATCATCATGGCCTGAGCGCAGCCCACGCTGCTGTCGACCTTGATCGCCCCGGTCTCGCAGTTCAAAGCGCAGGCGCCGCACTCCATGCAGGAGTCGGGATCCACGAGGCGCGCCGCCGAGTCTCCATTCTGAAACACGCGATGCGGGCAGACCGCCGCGCACAGCCCGCAGCGGTTGCAGAGGGATGCGTCGTATTCGAGCGTGTTCAGCTTGCTGTCAGCCATCGGCTCAGCCTTTCCTCGAGCGCAGCAGGCGCTGCGCGACGTTTGTGATGATCCCGGACGCGCCCATCACAGCCATCACCGGGACGTACCTGTTTATCTCCTTGCGCACTCCTGTGGGGGAGGTGAAGGTGGAGGCTCCCGTCCAGTTGAGCGCGATGAAAGACGTGAGCGCCGGAAACGCGAGCAGGTACGACGCCGCCTTGACGAGCCGCCAGCCGAGGCTGGTCCCGTCATCCGCGAGGACGGTGGCCGCGGCAGTCGCCACCGCGACCGCGCCACCGAGCACGAACCCCTTAGTGCTGAAGTCCTTGCCCGGCACCCAGGGCATCAGCAGCGGGAATGCGACGAGCCCGGCTGCCGCCGCGCTCCCGATCCCCAGCGCCGCTATCGAGCCATCACCCAGGTACGCAGCCAGCATCAGGCCGCCTGCGAGGGGGATCCCCTGCTTGCCTTCAACCGGGATGAGCACTGCCCTGTCCCTGATGTCGTAGCGCACCGTGCGCATCGCCTCGGTCGCCTTACCGTTCCGGATGAACTCCGGGATGTCCTCGGCCCGCACCGGCCCGAAGTCGACCTTGAACCCCGAGCGCTTTCGCACGTCACGCGCGCAGACCCCCGTGGCTCCGAGCTGGGGGACCATGATCCGCCGCGTCTCGACCTCATCCGCCAGGGAGGTCTTCTCTATCCGTTCCACGAGCTCGTCGGTGCCGAAGCTGCCCTTGCCCGCGGCGCACCATACGTTGATGCCCTTGGTGTCCAGCACGAGTATGTAACCGTCGATGCCGTCCAGGGCCTCGCGGAGTGCGTCGAAGGAAAGAATGTAGTTGGCGCTCACGAAGACGGGCGAATCCGGCGCAGGGTTACCGAGCCTGTACAGGCCCGGCCTCACGCGCCAGTCGTTCCTTCTGATCCCCAGCCTCGCCAGCAGGTGGACCAGCTTCTCAGCGGTCGTGAGCTTCCACGTCGTCTGCCCCACTTCAGTCAGATCCTCCGGACCCGGAGTGTCGGGGGGGCCTCAGCAGGGGGCCTGCTCGGCAGGTGACGGAGCGTCCGTCGTGCAGCCGCAGGCTTCGAGTTCTTCAACTACGGTCTCATCGAGTTCGGGCATGGCACTCTCCTCACTCATTGATTATCTCTTTCATGACAGGGCCGAGGACCCCTTTCACCATTTTGTTGAGGGATTCGACCTTGATAAGGGTGATGCAGCAGACCTCGCCGTCCATCTCGTGGCTGACGACGGCAAGCCTCTCCCCGGGGACGATGCCGGCGCGCGTGCGCAGGTCTTTCGGCAGGACCATCTGGCCCCGCTCGTCCACGCTGAGGATCGACTCGACCTGGCAGGCGCTCTCTTGTGCGCAGCACTCGGCTTTCTTTACCATCGCCATCACGCTCCAATCAGGAATATCAGAATATTCTGATATGTAGGATTATCCTGCACGACTGCGCCGGGTGTCAACGCCAGAACGCAAAGAGTGGTCTGACCCCCTTTTGCGTTTTTGTACGGCAAAAGCGGCCGGACGGCCCGGCCGCTTTCGTTGCTCAGATCTATTGACGCGTGCGCCTAGTAGGCAGGCGTCGGCGTCGGGTTGACGGGCGCAGGCGCCGTGCTGCCGCCGGTCGTGCCCGTACCAACTGTTATGGTCGCGAGCATCTGGGTCGGGTGGTTCGAGCAGTGGTACGGGAAGGTCCCCGGTGCACTGAACGTGAACTGGTAGGTCGCCCCCGGCTGCAGCTGGCCGCTGCCGAATGCGCCGGTGTCGCTGGTCACGGTATGGGCCACCGCGCCGCTGTTAGTCCAGGTCACCGTCGTTCCGACCGGCACCGTCATCGAGCTCGGCTCGAACGCGAAATCGACGATCTTCACGCTCTTGGCGCCGGACGGGCTCGTCGACGGCGTCGTCTTCGGAGTGGTCTTAGGAGTGGTCGGCGTCGTCGTGTTGCTGCCGCATCCTGCCCCCAGGATCACGACCAGACCCAGCACCCCCGCCAGAACCGCCACCAGCCATTTCTTCTTCATGCCGCTTCTCCTTTTTTTCGCGGCCCTGGAAACGGGCCGCGAGCCACTTCACACTCGGGGGTTCTGATTTGACGTGGCGGGCCGCACTCCTGCTTGTCCTGGCGGACGGCTGCGGGGTCTGTGCGAAAAGGAGATATTGTCTTAAGCGACGTCAGCCGGCCGCGCCCGTGCGGAGAACCCGGTTTCATGACTGTCTGCCTGGTCCGCTTCCCACGAAATCGGCCGCCGGCCGGCGCGGTCAGGGCCGCGGTACGCCACCCTCGGCTTCGCGTGGAGGGAGGCTCGACCGGGCGTTCGGATTGCATAGTCGGGCTGATTTATATATCATACTTCCCGGTCTGGACGGGGTCGAGCGGAAGCGCCCGAAGGATGGCACGGGACTGGACCCCGAAGCACTGAGACCATAGAGAAATCGGTTTTTTGGATAGCGCCGCACGCAGGCTCCAGAGCTTGTGACCACAAGAGAAACCAGGGCGTGACCACACAGGATAGACGGTTGCGTCTGCTCAGACATAGACGACGGGATGAAGTGAAAGGAGATAGAGATGGCCGGGCCGACTGACGACAAGGAAGTCACCGAAGCGCAGACGATCTACCCGCCCGAGGAGCTCAGCAAAGGCGCGTATATCAAGAGCTTCGAAGAGTACAAGAAGCTTTATGACAGGTCCATAAACGACGTGGACAAATTCTGGGGGGAGATGGCGGAGTCCCTTGACTGGTTCAAGAAATGGGACAAGGTCTACGAGTGGGACGAGTCCAAACACGAGCTCAAGTGGTTCGCGGGCGGCAAGCTTAACGTCTCATACAACTGCCTCGACAGGCATTGCAAGACGGAGAAGCGCGACAAGGTCGCCATCATATTCGAGCCCGACGAGCCGGGCCCCAGCAAGACTTTCACTTACCAGCAACTGCTGGACGAGGTGTGCCGGTTCGCTAACGTGCTCAAGAAGCACGGCGTGAAGAAGGGCGACAGGGTCTGCATATACCTGCCGATGATCCCTGAGCTGCCAATCGCGATGCTGGCCTGCACCAGGATCGGAGCGATCCACAGCGTGGTGTTCGGGGGCTTCAGCTCCGACGCCCTGCGCGACAGGATCCTTGACAGTGACTGCCACGTCCTCATCGCCTCGGACGCGTCGTATCGCAGCGGCAAGGTCATCCCCCTCAAGAAGAACGCCGACTGGGCCCTTCAGGAGTGCCCGAACGTCAAGGACGTGTTCGTGGTGAAGCGCGCCGGCTCAGAGGTCGAGATGACCGAAGGGCGCGACCACTGGTGGCACGAAGAGATGATGGCGGACGACATCAAGCCGTGGTGCGAGCCGGAGCAGATGGACGCTGAGGACACGCTTTTCATCCTCTACACCAGCGGCAGCACGGGCAAGCCCAAGGGCGTCCTGCACACGACGGCCGGTTACCTGCTCCACACTGCCCTCTCGCACAAGTGGATATTCGATATTCACGACGACGACGTCTGGTGGTGCACGGCTGACATCGGCTGGGTCACAGGCCACAGCTACATCGTCTACGGCCCTCTTGCCAACGGCTCCACCGAGGTCCTGTTCGAGGGCGTTCCGACGTACCCGAACCCCGACAGGTTCTGGCAGCTCTGCGAGAAGGACAAGGTCACTGCCTTCTACACCGCCCCCACCGCCATCCGCTCACTGATGAGGCTCGGCGACAAGTGGACCAAGACCGCCGACCTCTCCTCGCTGCGCATCCTGGGCACGGTTGGGGAGCCCATCAACCCGGACGTGTGGCTCTGGTACTACGATAATATCGGCGGCTCCCGGTGCCCGGTCTGCGACACCTGGTGGCAGACCGAGACCGGCGCCATCCTCATCACACCGCTGGCGGGCGCTACCCCCATGAGGCCGGGGTCGGCGAGCTTCCCGTTCTTCGGGGTGGACCCCGTCGTCCTCAGGCAGGACGGGACCGAGGCCAGCGTCAACGAGAGCGGGTTCCTCTGCATCAAGAAGCCCTGGCCGGGGATGATGCGCACGCTGTACGGGCAGCACGAGCTGTTCATCCAGACGTACTACGCCATGTTCCCGGGTGTCTACCTGACCGGCGACGGCTGCCGGGTGGACGAGGACGGGTTCTACTGGCTGCAGGGACGCATCGACGACGTCATCAACGTCTCGGGCCACAGGATCGGCACCGCCGAGGTGGAGAGCGCGCTGGTGAGCCACGAGTACGTTTCCGAGGCGGCTGTAGTTGGCATGCCGCACGATATCAAGGGTCAAGGCATCTACGCCTACGTAACCCTGAAGAGCGAGTACGAGTCCAGAGAGGAGGATGAAGTACGCAAACAGCTCGTTCTTCACGTACGCAAAGAGATTGGTCCTATTGCCACACCTGACATCATCCAGTTCACGACGGCTCTGCCGAAGACTCGAAGTGGCAAGATCATGAGAAGGATCCTGAGGAAGATCGCCGAGGGCACTTCCGATTCGCTGGGCGACACCAGCACCCTGGCAGAGCCGGGCGTGGTCGACCAGCTGATCGCGGGCTCGAAGGAGCTGCAAGCCAAGTAGGCTGGCGTCCGGCGCATCGCAGTGAGAAACCGACGTTCTTAGGAGGGGTAAGCAGTATGACAGACGACATCAAGTTGGCTAATCCTGCTGTTCTGGGGTTGACGTGTTTCGGTCTCACCACAGTGATGCTGAACCTGCACAACGCCGGAGTTTTCAAGCTGGATATCGGCATCCTCGGACTGGGCATCTTCGTGGGCGGCCTCGCACAGGTCATCGCGGGGATCCTCGAGTTCAGGAAAGGCAACACCTTCGCGATGACGGCGTTCATCGCCTACGGCACTTTCTGGATAAGCCTCGTCTTTATCCTGATCTTCAAGCCGTTCCTGCTGACAAAGCTGGGCCTTGAGATCTCTGGTAAGGGACTGGCGTGGTACCTGGTGCTGTGGGGCGTGTTCACGGTGTTCATGACCATCGCGACGTTCCGGATCAACCGCGTCCTGCAGTTCGTGTTCATCACCCTCACCGTCCTGTTCGCGATGCTCGCGATAGGCTTCGGCTGGGCGAACACCGGCATCATCAAGGCCGCGGGCATCGTGGGCATCTTCACCGGCGCGGCAGCCATCTACCTGGCGATGGCCGAGAACCTCGAAGAGATCTACGGAAAGGTGATGCTCCCGTACTGGCCCTACAAAGCACAGGGGTCGTACAAGGAGAACCCGGCAGAAGATCTGTAAACGCAGGAATCAAGACGATGACGGAAGCCCGGGCTCCAGCGCCCGGGCTTTCTGCGCTCAGGGGGCCGTACCGATGATCTCGCTCATGCCTCCCTTGAGCCGGCCGGACTGGTCCCACAGCCCCCAGTGGGCCCCGACCTGGCCCTCGTGGCTTGCTTTCCAAGGCTCGTCGAAAGCCTCGAAGTAGAAATACCTCACGTTCCCGATCTTCGCCCAATCGGTGAAACGCTCGAGGAACCATTTGGCGTTTTCCGGGGTGGCGGCCGCCTTGCCGTGGGTCTCGCCGGCGAACGGCCATCCGGTCTCCACTATCACCTCTTTGCTTCCGGCGGCCGCCCTGGTCTTGCGGTAGCAGGAGTCCAGGTAGGCGACCGAACCGATGATCTCCCGGTCTTCCCAGTACGGGAACATGTTCGCCATCACGACGTCACATGCGGCGATGACCCGCGGGTGGCCGATCAGCTCGCCCCAGGTGTCGCTGGTGGTGACTTTGACCCCCGCCGAGGAGACCCGGTCTATGTAGCCGACCAGTTGCGATTCTGTCGCGAAGTTGAAGTAGAGCGCCTCCTCACCGACGACCGCCAGGTCCACGACGCCTTCGCGGGCGAGCTGCACCAGGTTGCTCACCTCGGTCTCGTTACGGACAGGGTCGGTCTCGAGGTCGCATCCCGCGGCCACAAACAGGCCCTTTGACTTCGCGGTCCGTGCGATGTCGCCGCCCAGGCCGGACGAGCTGAAGGTGCGTATCCCGTGGGTGTACGGCGCGATCTCATCGATGAGACTCTCGATCCGGGCGTGTGTGATCGGAACGGGGCTGGAGGGGCTCTCGTTCACGAAAGGGCTGAAGCAGAGGCCCTGGAGCCTGCTGCGCTGCGCGGTAGAGGAAGCTGAGTCGATGTTCGCGGGCGTGGTCCCGCAGCCGCTCGCGAAGACCGCGAGAAAAGGCAGCGCGAACAGCAGCCCCGCGAGCGCCGATGCAATGTGCCGGCGACGCGAACAGCGTACCTGTCGTTCCTTCATGAACGCTTCACTCCCTTTCCGGGTCCTGCCCTCACAATTCCGCCCAGGACGCCCGTTTCCTTGCCGCCGGGGCGAAGCCTTCCCCGTGCGGTCAAGCGCCGGGCGGCATGGCAGGAAAGCAAGGCCGCCTTGAGAATAAGGCTAGCGGGACCGTGGCAGCGCGTGCCTTTCCCACCACACCTGGACACGCAGGAGGCTGATGTACATGGATGGCAGCAGGCCTGAGAAGAAACTCATATACCCGTCCGAGAAACTCTCCCGCACCGCCAACGTGAAAGGGTTCGAGGAGTACAAGGGGTTCTACGAGCGCTCGGTCGACGACCCGGACGAGTTCTGGGCCGAGATGGCCTCCCACGAGCTCGACTGGATCGAGCGCTGGCACAAAGTGTCTTTCTCCGACCCCGTCAACCACATCTACCGTTGGTTCGAGGGAGGAAAGCTCAACGCTTCCACCAACTGCCTGGACCGGCACGTCAGCGCCGGCAGGGGCGACAAGACGGCCATCATCTGGGAACCCGACGACCCGACGACGCAACCCAGGACGTTCAGTTACAGCGAGCTCCTCGAGGAAGTGTGCGAGTTCGCGAACGTGCTCAAGCTGCACGGCGTCGGCAAGGGCGACAGGGTCTGCATCTACATGCCCATGATCCCGGAGCTCGCTATCGCCATGCTGGCGTGCGCCCGCATCGGCGCCATCCACAGCGTGGTGTTCGGCGGTTTCAGCGCCGAGGCGCTTCGCAACCGGGTTATCGACAGCCAGTCCCGCATCCTCATCACCTCGGACGGGAGCTTCCGTGCAGGCAAGTCCATACCCATCAAAGAGAACGCGGACAAAGCCCTCGACGGGCTCGGCCAGGTGGAGACTGTGGTCGTTGTCAGAAGGACCGGCGCCGACGTCGAGATGAAAGCCGGCCGCGACGTATGGTGGCACGAGGAGATGTCCCGGATGGTCGTAACCGCGGAGTGCCCGCCGGAGGCCATGGACTCTGAGGACCCTATCTTCCTGCTGTACACCAGCGGCAGCACCGGAAGACCGAAGGGCGTGGTCCATACGACCGGGGGGTACCTGCTCTATGCCGCGCTTACCCACAAGTGGATCTTCGATATCAAGGACTCCGACGTCTGGTGGTGCACCGCCGACATCGGCTGGATAACCGGCCACAGCTACATACTGTACGGGCCGCTCGCCAATGGAGCGACGAGCCTGATGTTCGAAGGCGTGCCCACCTGGCCCGAGCCGGACCGTTTCTGGCAGGTCTGCGAGAAGTACAAGGTAACCGGGTTCTACACGGCGCCGACCGTCATCCGCTCGCTGATGCGGCTGGGAGACCAGTGGACGCAGACCCGCGACCTCTCGTCGCTGCGGATACTGGGGACGGTAGGGGAGCCGATCAACCCCGACGTATGGCTCTGGTACTACGAGAAGGTCGGCGGCGAGCGCTGCCCGGTGCTCGACACCTGGTGGCAGACAGAGACCGGCGGCATCATGATCGCGCCAGTCGCGGGGGCGACGCCGATGAAGCCCGGGTCGGCCAGCCTGCCGTTCCCCGGGGTGGTGCCGGCGGTGTTCCGCGAGGACGGGACAGAGGCGCCGCCAAACGAGTCAGGGTTTCTGGTCATCAAGAACGCCTGGCCCGGCATGCTCCGCACGGTGTGGCAGGACCACGACCGGTACATCGAGACTTACTGGTCCCAGTTCCCCGGGGCCTACCTCTCCGGGGACGGCTGCAGGATCGACGAGGAAGGCTACTACTGGATCGAGGGACGCATCGACGACGTCATCAACGTCTCGGGCCATCGCATAGGGACCGCGGAGGTCGAGAGCGCCGCGGTATCGCACCCGGCGGTGGCAGAGGCCGCGGTGGTCGGGTTCCCTCACACCATCAAAGGCCAGGGGATCTACATCTTCGCGACCCTCAAGGAGGCCTACGAAGGTTCATACGACGATGAGGAGCGCATCGCGGGCGAGGTGTCCGACAGGGTCAAGACGAGCATCGGCCCGTTCGCCCGCCCGGACATCATACAGTTCACCGCGGGCCTCCCAAAGACCAGGAGCGGCAAGATCATGCGCCGCATCCTGCGAAAGATCGTGGAGGGAAAGACCGAAGAGTTCGGCGACATCAGCACGCTCGCCGACGCGGAGGTGCTCCAGGAACTGATGGCCGGGGCTTCCCGCGCGCTGGCCGAGTTCGACTACGACGCGCACCTGCAGGTCATACTCGCGGGCTATCCATACGAGTGCAGGGAAACGGAAGACAAGCTGGTCGGCACGGTGTGCGTGCACCGGCACGCTAAGTAGCGCCGGCGTCCCGCCGGCTACCTAGGAGCCTGTCTCGAGCGCCACCAGGCCGCGGTAGGCCGTCCTCATCGCCTGCGTCACCGGACCGGGACAGAAGGTCATCAGGTGCGTCCCCACCCTGCACACCGGCATGAGCTCCGCGGTGCTGCCGGTCGCGAAAGCCTCATCGCACGAGAGCAGCGTCTCGTGGGTCTCCATGACCTCCCTGATCGGCACACCGCCGGCGAGGGCGACCTCGATCACGGCCTCGCGGGTGATGCCGGGCAGGAAGCCGCATCCCATGTTGGGCGTCAGAAGCTCTCCGTCCTTCACCATGAAGATGTTCCAGGTGGTCCCTTCGGCGATGTTTCCCGCGGTCGTCAGCATCACCGAGTCGTCCAGCCCCCGGTCGCGGGCCTCCTGCCGCGCGAAGAGGCCGTCCATGCAGTTGCCGGTCTTGAGCGATGAGAGCGGCGAGGAAACGTTCCGCTTGATGCCCGATATGGCGACGGCGATCCCCCGCAGGTAATCTTCCTCGGACGGAGGCTCGTACTCGTGGACGATGATGAAGATTCCCTGAGGGCCCGGGCGCTCCAGCCCCTTCGGACCCGCTGACGGCCCTCCGGTGACCGTGATGCGGATGTAGGCGTCGCCCTCGCGCTCGAGCCCGTTGGCCCGGATGAGGTCGGCCACGGCGCGCTCGATCTCGCCCTGCGGGACCGGCACCGTCATGCGCATGAGCCTGCAGCCTTCGGCCAGCCTGTCGAGGTGGCGGCGCAGCCTGAACGGCCTGCCGTCATACGCGCGTATCGTCTCGAAGACCGAGTCGCCGTAGAGCACGGCGCGGTCGCTCACCGGTATGGAAGCGGCGGATGCCGGCACGATGTGACCATCCACGTATGTCAGCTCTTCAGCCATCTCGCTCCTCGATGCGCCCGGGTAAGGCGCCACTCGCCGGCGGGCGCGGTCAGGTCCCTTCACGCAGGCCGGTGACCGCCTCGAACATCGCCATCCCTTTGTCGAGCGTCTCCTGGAACTCCGCGGCCGGCTCGCTGTCGGCCACGATGCCTCCCCCGACCTGGAAGTATACCCGACCGCCGCGGATTATCATCGTGCGGATGGCGATGTTCGTGTCATGGCGCCCGTTGAAGCCGAGGTAGCCGATGCTGCCGGTGTAGACGCTCCTCGCGGTGGGCTCGAGCTCGTCGATGATCTCGATCGACCTGATCTTCGGCGCGCCGGTGATGGAGCCGCCGGGGAAAGTGGCCCGCAGCAGGTCGATGACGTCGCGCCCCTTGTGGAGGGTGCCGGTGACAGTGGAGACGAGGTGGTGCACCCGCGCGTAGGACTCGAGCACCGCGTGTTCCTCGACCTGCACGCTGCCGTACTCGCAGACCCGCCCGATGTCGTTGCGCTCGAGGTCCACGATCATGGACAGCTCCGCGCGGTCTTTCTTGCTCGCGAGAAGTTCCTGCCGGCTGCGCTCGTCTGAAGCCGGGTCTTCGTACCGGCGGCTGGTGCCCTTGATGGGGCGCGTCTCGACCCGCCTCCCGTCGACGGCGAGGAAACGCTCGGGGGACGAAGAGGCGATGGCGAAATCACCGAAGTTCATGTAGGCGCTGAACGGCGCCGAGTTCACCACGCGCAACCTGCGGTAGAGGTCCCAGGCGGGCTCGAGCAGCGGGGCGCTGAAGCGCTGGGACAGGTTGGCCTGGTAGATATCGCCGGCGAGGATGTACTCCTTGACCGCGCCTACGGACAGCAGGTACTCGTCGGCAGTGAAGCCGCACTCGAACTCGAGCGCCGCGCCGGGCTCCGATTGGGGGGGGACCGTGCCGCCGACCCCGCCGCCGGCCCCCGGGGCGAGACGCGCCAGAGCGGCAGAAGCACCAGCCCCGAGGTCCTCACCAGCTTCCCCCGAGACCAGCAGCCACTTGCGCCCGCTCGCCAGGTCCGAAGCGACCACGCGGTCGAAGAACCCGAACGCCAGCTCGGGCAGGTCGAGGTCGTCATCCACCGAGCAGGGCAGGCGCTCGATGTAGCGCCCCAGCTCGTATGAGAGGTAGCCCATGCCGCCGCCGACGAAAGGCGGAAGCCCGTCCGGCACCGCCGAAGCGTCGAACGCGCGCGCGCCGTACGCAGACCTCAAAGCTTCGAACGGGTCGATGCCCTCGACCTCGTAAGCCTCGCCGCCCCGGGCGGTGAAGCGCGCGGTGGTCCCCCGGGTGGTGAGCAGCAGGTACGGGTCGAAGCCGACGAACGAGTACCGCCCGAACTTCTCCATGCGCATGCTGGAGTCCAGGAAGCACGAGCCGGGAATGCGGGCCACCTCGTCGAACAGCTCGTCCATCTCCCGCGGATCGTCGGCCAGCTCGATCACTTTCAGAGTCAGCGGTTCGGGCTCCGTCCGCTGAAGCATCGCCTCTATGGACATCACGCCTCCAGGAAGTTCTCTAGGATGAGCATGCCCGGCTCGGTCATGAACGACTCCGGGTGGAACTGGATCCCCTCGACCGGGTGCTCCGTGTGCCGCACCCCCATCACGACGCCGTCTTCTGTCCGGCTGGAGACCTCCAGGCAGTCGGGGAGCGACTCCTCGTCGATGACGAGCGAGTGGTAGCGCGCCGCGGCGAACGGCGACGGCACGTCCTTGAACACTCCCTTGCCGTCGTGGAGGACCGTTGAAGTCTTACCGTGCATCACCTGCTTCGCGCGCACGACCTTGCCGCCGAACGCCTCTCCGATGCACTGGTGTCCCAGGCAGACGCCGAGGGTCTTTATGCGCGGCCCGTACTCCAGGAGCACTTGCTTGCATATGCCGGCATCGGCGGGCGCCTTGGGGCCAGGTGATATCACTATGCCGTCGGGCCTGACGCGCTCCACGTCCCGGGGCGCCAGGTGGTCGTTGCGGAAGACCACGAGGTCAGCCCCCAGGACGCCCAGGAACTGGACCAGGTTGTAGGTGAACGAGTCGTAGTTGTCTACCATCAGTATCTTCTTCCGGGCCATGCTTCCTCCGCTCGCGCGCGGCCATCGCCCGCCGCGCTGCGTCAATAAAAAAACCCAGCCATACGGCTGGGTGCCGCCCGTCGGGGCGCCTTGTTCATACCGTCGAACACGAGATATTTGGTTCAGGCGTGTATTGTACTTCACGCCAGGGTGTTGTCAAACCCTCGGCGGTCAGTCCGCGGCGTCATCCTTCAGGCCCGGGATGACCTCCAGGGCGTTCTTGTAGTAGAGGCGCTCGCGCACGTCATCGCCGATGTCGATGTCCGCCAGCTCCGTCATGATGCGCTGCCTGGAGACGAGCGGGTAGTCGCTGCCCAGAAGGGCTTTCTCCTTGACCGGGCCTTTCATGTAAGACCAGACGATGTCCGGCACTCGTTTGGGCGCCCACCCCGCGATGTTGAAATAGACGTTCTGGTTGCGGTGGGCGACCGCGAGCGCCTCCTCGTACCACGGCCATCCGAAGTGCGCGATGATGAGCTTCAGGTCAGGGAAATCGACGGCCACCTCGTCCACGTCTATGGGCCTGCAGAACTTGAGCTTGGTGCCGGAGTGGAACTGGGTTCCCATGTGGAACAGCACCGGTATGCCGAGCTCCTGGGCCTCCTCGTACAGCGGGTACATCACCGGCTCGTTGACCTGGATCTCGCAGAGGTGCGGGACCAGCTTGAGCCCTCGCATGTCGTTCTCGCTCACGGCGCGGCGCAGCTCCTTGCGCGCGGCCTCGCCCTTGTTGGGGTCGACGCTCGCGAACCCGATGAGGCGGTCGGGGTTCTTGCTCACCGTCTCGGCGACCAGCTCGTTGGAGACGCGATAGCCCCACTGCACCTCCGCGTCGACGGCGACTATCACTGAGGTGGACACTCCCGCCGCATCCATGTCGCTTATGGTGTCCTCTATGCTCGGCAAGTTGTTCGCGAACACCCTGACGTAGTTCTCCCGCATCGCCTCGGGCATGGACATGATGGCCTCGGCGGTCCAGAGTTGCGCGTGCGTGTCGATCACCTGCATTGGAGTCCCCCCGCTCTCATTGCCGTAATCCGGCAGGTCGTGAATGCCCTGGTACAGTATAGGCGATTTACCTGTACGACTCCGGCTCGGCGCGTGCCGGCGATGACCTCCGGGCACAGAAAAACGCACCACTGGTGCCTGACCCCGGTGGTGCGTAATAACGGTCGCGCTCAGACTACTGAAGCGTTCAGGTATTCCTTGGTCTTCTTCGCGTCTTCCCAGCCCTCGCTGGTGACGACCTTCGCCTCGAGTCTCTTGTAGGTGAGGAAGAAGTTCTCGATCTCGTTCAGGAGGTGCGGGGGGACCTCGTGGATGTCCTGCATGTGCCGCCACCTCGGGTCGGACACCGGGACCCCGAGCACCTTGTTGTCCGGGCCTTTCTCGTCGCGCATCTGGAGCATCCCGATCGGCCTGGCGTCGATGAGGCAGCCCGAGAACGTCGGCTCCTCGATGAGCACAAGGATGTCCACCTCGTCGCCGTCCTCCGCCAGAGTGCCCTCGATGAAGCCGTAGTCGGCCGGGTAATGGACAGAGCTGTACAGCACCCTGTTCAGCTTGATGCGGTCGCTGTCATGGTCGTACTCGTACTTGTTGCGGCTTCCTTTCGGAACCTCTACGACGACCTCTACAATGTCTGGGAAATCGTCCCCGATCATCAGGACCCCCTTTGGTCGCTTGAAGTATCTGCAAATTATGCGGTAAAACCCGCCCCACGACAAGAGAAACGCGCGGGCTGACGCATGCGGCCAGACGTGCCCAGCCGCTATCAACCAAAACAGGTGAAACGAACGGCCCGTCGAAATACTGTATCGATTCTGCGTGGCGGATGGTTTTCCGACGGAGCCGACGGCTCGGTAAGGAGGGGGCGGCATGAGGAAGATGCTCGTACTGGTGACCGTGGCGCTTCTGGCGATCACGGCGGCGGCGCTGGCGGGTTGCGGGGGAAACTCGGCTCAAGCCAAGACCCTTACCGCGACTGCCGACGCGGCTTACGCAAAGATAAGCACACAACTGGACGCGCTCCAGTCTCAGCTCACCCCGGTGCTCGGCGGCGCGGTCACCGGTAATTTCTCGACGCTGACACCGACGACCCTGGCTGGCGCCATCACAGCCATGGACCTGATCCTCTCCCAGATGCCCGCGGGAAAGGCAGACTACCAGAAGGTTGCCTCGTTGTCGGGCGTGCCTGACTACTCGAGCTATGCCACCGCGATGATCAAGGCGATCGACGCCAACACCGCTGTCCTTAACGAGAGCAAGCAGCTCATAAACAGCCTGGCGCCGCTGGTGCAATCGGGGAACGCCGCGGGCCTCACGCAGTTCTTCGCGGCCAACGGGGCTGAGCTCACCAAGTTGCAGGACATGGGCACCGCCGCGAGCAAAGCCTACGACGACGCGCAGGCTATCAAGCAGTCGAAGAACCTGAAATAGGCTGCGGGGGCGATGATTCGAACGGGCCGGAGCCGCAAGCCCCGGCCCTTTTCGTCTGCACGTAAAAACGCAAAAAAGGGGTCAGACCACTTTCTTGCGTTTTTTCTAGGG
>DAIUEJ010000012.1:0-8347 GCA_036845225.1 Candidatus Anoxymicrobiaceae bacterium
GAAGAGCAATGACCAGGCCGAGCGCCTCCGCAAGAAGCACGGCCTGTTCGGGACAGGCGGCAGCGACGCGCACCACGTGAGCCACCTCGCGCGCTGCATCACCGTCTTCGAAGAAGAGCCAGGCAACGAGAAAGAGCTCATCGAGGCGCTGCGCCGCGGCAAGTACAAGGCCTGCTACTTCGACGAGATCTGACCGGGCAGACGCAAAAAGGTGGTCTGACCCCATTTTTGCGTTTTGCGCCTCGGACCCCGAAACCTGCCCCACGGCCGGTCGCGCCTCCCTAGATTGACTATGCGGTCAAAACTAATAGAATAACTAACGCTTTGGTTCAGGAACCCTGGTGGCGGTGATAGCTTGCGAGCAGTTGGGTCGCGCAAGTCGCGCAGACGTGTTGGCGAGCCCGGCGTGAGGTTGGTAGAGCGCGCCGGTCTTCAGGCAACCCATCACGCGTGGCACAAGCAGATTCAACTCGATGAACGACCCCTTGCCAGGGGTTCTTTTTTTGCACGGTGATTCGTTCGGCGAAAAGAGGTGAGGCAGTTGGCTGATTGGAAGACCGAGGTGGAGGAGATAGTCTTCCCGGGCAAGATCTGCGTGCCCTACTCGTGGACCGTCGGCAGCACCCTCAGCAAGTGGTACGTCCAGCTGAGGGACGACGGTGAGATCTGGGCGAACGTATGTCCGGAATGCGGCAAAGTCTACGTCCCTCCCAAGATCAAGTGCATCGATTGCTACAGGGACATGAACGAATGGGTGAAGCTGCCCGGGACCGGGACGATCGAGACCTTCACGGTCGTCAACTACGCGGAGCCGGGGCTGCACCCCAAGAAACCGCCTTTCGTGTACGCGGTCATCAAGATGGACGGGGCGGACACCGGCCTGGTGCACATCATCGACGGGGTCGACCCCGAAAAGGTGAAGGTCGGAATGACAGTGAAAGCCGTGATGGCCAAAGAGCGTGACGGGCACATCACGGACATCAAGCACTTCAAACCAGTCGCTTGAGGCCGGCGGGAAAAGGAATGGTGGTGAGATAATTGGAGAGAGTAGCAGTCATCGGAGTAGGGCAGACCAAGTATGCCGCGGATAAGCGCGAGACCTTCCACGAGCTGGTGTGGGAGGCGGCCACCAAGGCCCTCGCCGATGCCGGGATAACCGTCAAGGAGATCGACAACGTGGTTTCCATCTCGAGCGACTTCTGGGACGGACGGACCATCTCGTGCATGGCGATATCTGACACGTCAGGCGGGTACAACAAGGACATCTCCACGGTCGAGGGCGACGGCACGTTCGGCGCTCTCTACGGGATGATGAGGATCCTCTCGGGCTCCTTCGGCACCACGATGGTGGTCGCGCATCACAAGGGGAGCGAGAGCAACATGAACGGCATCACAAACACCGCTTTCGATCCGCTGGTGGAGCGCAAGCTCGGCCTTGATGCCATAACGTCGTCGGCGTTGCAGGCGCGCAGGTACATGATGACATCGGGCGGGACCGAGCAGCAGTTCGCCACTGTCTCGGTGAAGAACCACGGCAACGCGATGCGCAACCCGTTCGCGCAGCTTCCCATGGAGATCACGGTCGAGGACGTGATGAACTCCACGATGCTCGCGACGCCGCTGAAGAAGCTCGACTGTTCCCCCATCGGGGACGGTGCAGCGGCGATGGTGCTGGCGGCCGAGCGCAACGCCAAGAAGCTGACGACTAACAAGAAGAGGGTGTGGCTGAACGGCGTCGGTCACTGCACGGACGCCTACCGCCTCGGGGACCGCGACCTCGCGGACACCAGGGCGCTGAAGAAGGCAGCCAAGAAGGCTCACGAGATGGCGGGCGTCACGCTCGACGATATCGATGTGGCCGAAGTCTACGACGCGTTCTCCTATATGGAGCCGCTCTGGCTCGAGGGCCTGGGCTTCTGCGAAGACGGCATGGGACCCGAGATGGAGGAGCGCGGAGCATTCGACTTCGGCGGGAAGCTCCCGGTCAACCCATCAGGCGGCAGGCTCTCCGCCAACCCGGTGCAGGTAGCAGGCCTCGCGGCTATGATCGAGTGCGTGCTGCAGTGCCGTGGTGAGGCTGGAAGGCGCCAGGTGAAGGGGGCTGAGATTGCACTGGCACATGGCATCAACGGCATGTGCGGTCAGTCCCACTGCGTCTGGATACTGGGTAAGTAGGGGGGTGCGACATGGGACAAAGAGTAGGAATAGTAGGGGTCGGACAGACCCATCACGCGGCCCACAGGCTTGATGCCTCGGGCGTCGAGCTGATTGCCGAGGCCGTGACCAGGGCGCTCGACGACGCGCAGATAACCCTGGATGACATAGACGCGCTGGTCATCGGCAACATGGACCATTTTGAGAACATAAACTACGTGGACACGTGGGCGATCGACGGGATCGGCGGGTGCATGAAGCCGATCTTCAAGGTCACCACGGGAGGCACCACGGGAACGACAGTCGGCGCCGCCGCTTACTACAGCGCGGCATCCGGCCTCTTCGACGTAGTCATGGGCGTCGGCTGGGAGAAGAACTCGGAGTCGGACACGCAGGCCGCCATCGCGACCTGCGCGAACCCGGTCCTCGAGCGCGACCCGTTCGCCGGCGCGATCGGTCCACTGGCGACCGAGTACTCGATGTACATGAAGGCGTACGGAGCGACCGAGGAGGACGCGGCCATCTGCGCCGCCCGCGACCGCAACAACGCCCTCAACAACCCGTACGCCCACAACCGCATGCACGTCACGGTCGAGGACGTCATGAACTCGCCGATGCTTTCCTACCCGGTGAAGTTCCTCGACATGTGCCCGCGGTCCGACGGCGCCTGCGCCGTGATCTTCGCGAGCGAGCAGAAGGCCAAGAAGATCGCTCCGCAGCCGGCCTGGATACACGCCTCGGTCGTGCGCCACGACTACACCCACTTCGGTGACCTGGAGTGGCAGTGGATGCCGACTCTCGAGAGGGCGACCCTGGAGGCCTACCGGCTCGCCGGGATCACGAACCCCGTCAAGGACCTCGACGTCGCCGAGCTGTACATGCCCTGCGCGACCACCGCGGTCAAGTGGCTGGACTCGCTATGGTTCTGCGAGAGGGGCCAGGGCCCGAAGCTGGTGCGAAGCGGCGCGACCCACATGGACGGAATCATTCCGATCAACCCGTCCGGCGGAGTCGTTGCGACGAACCCGATCGGGGCTACCGCTCTCATCAGGGTGGGCGAGGCCGCGTGGCAGATAATGGGAAGGGCAGGCGACAGGCAGGTGCCTAACGTCAAGAAGGCGCTGGCAACAGGCTTTGGAGGCTGCAGCTGGACGGACGTATTCGTGCTTGGCGCGGATCTACCATAGGTCGAGGGAGGTTATCACTGATGGGTATTTACACTGACAAGAGGAAGTCGACAACCACCCCCGACGGGTACGAGCTGCTGACGCACGAGTCGGGGCACATAGAGTATGACTTCGCCTGGCACATGGGCCCGTACTGGAGCAAGTACCTGGCCGAGATGCGCGACAACAAGCGCTTCATGGGCACAAAGTGCCCGAACTGCGGCATGGTCTATATACCGCCGCGCAAGGCCTGCGGTCGCTGCTACAGGGAGATGAACGAGTGGGTCGAGTGCGGCCCCGACGGCATCCTGAAGGGCTTCACGGTGGTGAGGTTCCCCTACATCGACCCGAACAACGGGTTCCTGATGAAGGTGCCGTTCACCGCGGTATGGATCAACCTGGACGGCTCGGACACCAGGATGATGCACTTCTGCGATGAGCTGGACGAGATGAAGCTGGAGGTCGGGATGAGGATGAGGCCGGTCTGGGCGGACAAGCCGAGGCCGACTTCGATCCACTCGGTCGATCACTTCGAGATCATCCCCGGCGAGCCCATAGTCGAGGAAGTGCTGCCCGAGCGTATGCAGGGGCCGATCGTCATGGCGCTGCCGACCAAGAAGACGGCGAAGCGGAAGGGCGCGACCGCCAGGAAGAAGACGGCGAAGAAGCCCGCAGCTAAGAAGCCGGCCGCCAAGGCGAAGAAGCCCGCAGCTAAGAAGCCGGCCGCCAAGGCGAAGAAGCCGGCCGCCAAGGCGAAGAAGCCGGCGAAGAAGAAAGCAGCCGCAAAGAAGAAGTGAAAAAGAGGGGTCAGGCACTTTTCCACCCCTTTTTCCACAAGTTGAGATGTAAAGGTGCGCCACCGGGGCGAGACCCCGGTGGCGCATTTCATTACGTCGTTCGTTTTACACTTTTCTTTACACAGCAGCCTGCGTTCAACTTTTCAACCTGACCATGTAAGAAAGAACTCCGCTAATACGTCTTCAGATACAATGACAATGCCCGAGAACCCGAGGAGGACCATGAGAAGGACTGCAGGTTTGACAATCGTTGCCTTGCTCCTGGCGGGGCTCATCTCACTGGGCCTCGCGGGGTGCGGCACGACGGCCGTGAAGGTCGGCAACAGCGGCACCAAGACGACCGCGAGCCAGAGTCAGGAGACGGTGTCCAGCCACGTGCCGACAGAAGCAGAGGTCGGCGTCCCGGTCTATCCGGGTGCCAGGCTCAACGAGAACGAGAGCATGTCCTTTACTAATGCCAACGGCCAGAAGACCTACTCCGTAGCGCGCCTCTGGACCGCCGACCCGATCGCAGAGGTCACAGCGTGGTATCAGAAGCAATTATCCGGCAAACCGGAGTTCAATTAACTGGCGACCGAGACGACGTCCGCGGGCACGGCGACGATGTTCACCTGGTCGGAAAACGGCAAGATAAAAATGGTAACCGTGGGACCGGGCGTAATCGAGATGAAGGGCAAGACGTTCATCGCAGTGGGCGCGGGCTAAGTACTCCAACCCCTCAATAAACCGGGGTCAGGTCGAGACCTGACCCCAGTTCTGGCAGCGATCACTCCCCGATAAGCACTTCCTTGATGTACCGGTATGTCGCCGCGGTCTTGTCGATGATGTCGTCAGGAAGGGGCGGCGGCGGCGGTTTCTTGTCCCAGTCCAGCGTCTCCAGGTAGTCGCGCAGGACCTGCTTGTCCAGGTTCTCCTGGTCGTGGCCGGGCTCCCACGAGTCGCGGGGCCAGAAGCGGGAGGAATCTGGCGTGAACACCTCGTCGATGAGGATCATGCGCCCTTCATGCATCCCGAACTCGTACTTGGTGTCGGCGAGTATGATGTGGTGCGACTCAGCGATCTCCGAGCCGCGCTTGTAGAGCGCCAGGCTGGCGTCCGTGATCTCGCGGGTGCGTTCCTCGCCGATCACCTCCGCGATGCTCTCCAGCGTCACGTTCTCGTCGTGGTCGCCCAGTTCGGCTTTCGTGGAGGGCGTGAAGATGGGCTCGGGCAGCCTGTCAGCCTGTCTCAGCCCCGCCGGCAGGCCGATGCCACAGATCGCCTGGTTCCGCTGGTAGTCTTTCCAGCCGCTTCCCGCCAGGTAGCCTCGCACGACGCACTCGACGGGCAGGGGCTCCGCCTTCACCACCAGCATCGAACGTCCCTGCAGCCGGTCGCGGAACTCGGCCAGCCCGGGCGGCAGCGCGCTCATGTCCGTGGTCACGAGGTGGTTATCGATGATGTCGCGGGTCTTGTCCAGCCAGAAAGCCGCGAGCCCGTTGAGCACCTCGCCCTTCCCGGGAATGCCTTCGTCCATGATCACGTCGAAGGCCGATATCCGGTCGGTGCTGATGATCAGGAGGAGGTCGCCGACCTCGTAGATGTCCCTGACCTTCCCCCGCCTGAACAGTGGAAGGCCCAGGAACGCGGTATCCGTGATGACTTCCATCTCGCCTCCTCACCCCTGGCTGCGCCAGTGGCGTCTGACCCGCTGACTGAATCTTGCCTCAAGTGACATTTACCCGGGACACGTGCCCGCGTCCCGGGTAAATGATGCCTCGGCTTTCGCCTTGGAGTCCTAGTCGTTCTTCGGCTCGCCCGCGAGCTTGAATCCTGCCTTGAGCCAGACGGGATAGGTCGCGAACATCAGCGCCGCGAGCACGTGGCCTTTGCCGGACACGTTCTCGTGGTCGAAGTTGAAGACGCCACTGTTTATCATCCAGTCGCGTCCCGACTCCGCACCGCACATCTCCCATATCCAGCGTGTCCACTCCATGTTGAAGTAGAGCGAGATGCTGGTCACGTAGAAGATCACGATCGTGGCGATACCGAGCCCCAGTTGAGCCTTCTTCCTATCGTCCGCATCCTCAACAGCCTTGTTGAGTATTTTGCCTATGATCCAGCCGATGGAAAGGAGCCACGGACCGTCGATCAGGAAGCTGTCATAAGGCAACAATCTACACCACCCCTTCCTTTTGGTGATACCTCGGGCGACGTGTGAATTATATACGAATGGCGCAAAACAATCCCCGAATATCGGCAGGAAGAACGGCGGGCGCGGAACGCCCGCCGTCGTGTTTGACCGGTGTCAGGACCCGTCCGGGTCTAGCGCGCCTCCTTGCGTCGCTCGCACAAGGCCCGGGCGGCCACGTCGCCTCCGATATCGAAGGAGAGGGGAGCAGGACGCTTGAGCAGGTAAGTCATCCAGTTTATCCAGGACTCGATGACACGGCGCTTACGGTGTTTGATGCCCTTCACGATCTTGCGCGCCATCAGCTGCGGGGTACCTCCGAGCGAGTTTATGTACCAGGGCACGATTTTCTGTGGCACCGTGCCGGCATGAACGTCCTTGTAGAACGGGGTGCTGATGAGGCCCGGGTAGACCGTGGTCACCCTGATGCCGAACATGGACAGCTCCCAGGTCAGGCACTCGGACCAGGTGGCCAGCGCGGCCTTGCTCGCCGCGTACGCCCCCCAGGTCGGCACCGGGAAGAAGACCTGGCCCGTGGACATGTTCACTATCTGCCCGCCGCCCTTCTTGATCATGTCTTCAAGGAACGCGTGGGTCACGTAGAGCACGCCCATGAAGTTGATGTTCATCAGGCGGTTCCAGTCTTCGAAGGAGGTAAGCCGAAGGTCGTTGTTGTAGCCGATGCCCGCGTTGTTGACGAGGACGTCGAGAGTGCCTATCTTCTCCAGGACCTCCGACGCCATGGCGTCGACCTGCGCCTTGTCGGTCACGTCGACGACCTTGGAGAGTACTTCCGAGCCGAGCGCCTTGAGCTCTTTCTCGAGGGCCTCGAGGCCGGCGGCATCAAATAGGCGTTTGGGAACAAATAGTTTTTGTCGCGCCGGTCGCCACGGATTCAGAATCGAATGTCCTTGTCGGAGAGCCGGAACTTCTTGTGCAACGCCGCGCTTTCCACCACGAACTTGTACTCGGGGCGCGCCGTGTCCGGGCTCTCGGCTTCGACCTTGACGTAGTCCCCTTCCTTGAAGGCGGTGACTCCGTTGATGACGATATCGCGGAGCACGTAGGCGAGACGCGGCTTCGTGCCCACTTCAGCATCTTGCTCATATTGTCAGCCGCATGCGGGGCACTCGAGAGCGCCTCCCAGGAGTTGAGCGTGGCACTTCGGGCAGAAGTACTCACCGGCATTCACGGATTTGCCGTCTTCGAACTGCACCCCCCGGAGATTCCGACCGCACAGCGGGCACCTGTCTTTCCCGAGCGTAGCCGCGGTCCCACACATCGCGCACATGTCCTCGACGTCGTTGGCGGGCAACCCCAATGCCTCATTGCGCAAGGTCACCGCATGCTTCATCAACTCGATTTCGATGTCGTTTCGGGCCCCGTCAACGCGGCGTTGGCTGAAAACCGACTCCACCTCGGGGTCGTAACCGACGTGAGGCTCATCGGTCAAAAGGTTACGCTCCATTTTTTCGTAGGCAGCATCAGCGTCTTTCTTTGCCCGCCGGAGGTGGCCGGTTTCCACGTCGCCCCAGCCGCACTCGCACTGGTCAGAAAAGCTGCACGGGCCTGTCTTCCCCAAGGGCCTGTTACAGTTGGGGCAACTGACCCACTTCAGAGCCATGCCGGGAAGCCGGACCTGCTCACTGAGAAGCTCGGAGAACACCAGGTACTTGTTTCCGGGTTGGAGCCTGTCCGGCGATATCTCGAGGATATTCACAATCTCGCCGCGCTTGAACGCCTGCCTGCCTTCGATGTTGAAGTCATTGGCGACCATGCATTCGTTGCCGGCGCGAAGTTCAAATGCCATTATGGTTGCCCCAATAGTTGAACCGTTTCCAGTCCTTCCAGTGACAATGCTAACACGCGTTCGGAGGTCCTGGCTCGTGTTTCGAGTAGGCGCTCCGCATCAGCGTGCGTGCTATAATCGAAATCCGCGGAGGGGTGCCCGAGTGGCCGTAAGGGAGACGCCTGCTAAGCGTTTTGCCGGGTGAACTGGCACGTGGGTTCGAATCCCACCCCCTCCGCCAAAGGGTTCCCCTTTGGCGAAGGGGGCAGGC
>DAIUEJ010000012.1:8447-63288 GCA_036845225.1 Candidatus Anoxymicrobiaceae bacterium
ATCTGGGCTGGAGCAACGGGGGACCGCGCGGCGCGTGGGGTGGTTCGAATCCCACCCCCTCCGCCAAAGGGTTCCCCTTTGGCGAAGGGGGCAGGCTGAAGGATCCGCGGAGGGGTCACCGCGCGCCGCGAACCACGCTTCTCGACTGGAACACACTCAAAGATTAGCAAAAGGCTCGAATCACGTGCCCCGATTTGGCGTTGAGCTTCTCGTGGAATATCTGGGCTGGAGCAACGGGGGACCGCGCGGCGCGTGGGGTGGTTCGAATCCCACAACTCGATCAGGTCTTCATCAGCACTCTTATATCGAAGTAAGCCTCGCTGTGCTTCGATAAGGCCGGCCGGGCCTGGCTGGCGCTACAGAGAAGGCTCGAACGGTACTTGCCTGTCTTGAGACACAGCGCCTTTGATGAGCCTCGGAAATGCCGTGAGGACCGCAGCCACGAGGATGCAGGCGACGCCGCCAACGAACAGGGCGAAAGGAGTGGACCGGGTGTCCGCGACGTATCCCATGAACTGGCCGCCGACCGCCGAGAAACCGATGAACGCCATGATGTAGAAGCTGACCACGCGCCCGCGCATCTTGCGCTCCGAGCATCCCTGAAGAACGGAGTTGGTCGTCGAGCCCACTACCAGGAATGACATCCCCAGCATGAACGATACCAGGCAAAGCAGAGCCAGGTTGCGCGTGGCCGCGAACAGGATCAGGAAGACGCCCAGGACCAGGATGGCCACCTTGACGATGTTCCGCTCTTTCACGTAGCGGCTCAGGTAAGTCACCAGGGGAGCTCCCACCACCGCGCCGAGGCCGGTCATCCCCAGCACCAGCCCGTACTGGCCTACTCCTTTGTGTATCACGTCCTGGACAAGCGCCGGTATCAGGACAATGTAAGAGAACCCGAAGAACGCGACCACAGCCACGGCGAGAAGGAGGTTGACCATCCACTTGCGGTGCCAGACATACTTCCAGCCTTCGAGCACGTGGTGCCAGATAGAGTCGGATGACTTCTCTATCAACCCGCGCTTCGGCTGTATCACGAGCAGCGCGGCCAGCACGAACAGGAAGCTGATGGCGTTTGCGTAGAAGGCGGTCGCCGCCGAGAAATAGACCAGCAGGGCGGCGCCGATGAACGGGCCGATGAACCGTGCCAGGTTCCACTGCGCGGAGCTCAACGCGATGGCGTTCAGCAGGTCCTCGCGCCTGACCAGGTCCGGAAGGAAAGCCTGCCAGGCGGGGAAGTTGAATGCGAATGCGACCCCGATTATCGACACCGTCAGGATGATGACGAACTTGTTGTCCACGTTGAACGACGCGGCGATCCCAAGCGCGAAGGCGCCGAGCATCATCACGGTCTGGCCGATGATGATCACCCAGCGCCGGTTGTGGCGATCCGCGAGCGACCCGGCGAACGGCACGATGAACAGCACGGGGAGGAAGTTCGCCATGTTGACCGCGCCGACCCACGAGTTCGACTTGAGGATGTTCTTGACGAACCAGAGCAGAGCCGCGGTCTGGACCCACGTCCCGATGTTCGATATCAGCGCGCCGGTCCAGAGGAACGCGTAATCGCGCTCACCGAAGGCGGAGAGGACTCCGCCCCTGAACAGCGATCTCTTCTGTTCTTCGGGAGGCTCCTCGGCAGCCTCGCCCAGTTCGTGTGCCATCTTCATCCTTCGCCGTGTCACGGCCCGACATCTGATTACACGTCCGCGGAGGCTAATCCTGCGCCGGGCGCTGCCAGTCGCTCTCAGGAGCGCTGGCGCTAACGACCGGCGTTGGCTTAACATCATCTCACCATGGATACGCAGGACATCGCGGGCGCGCCGGCGCCCCCTGGAGCTCAACAAATTTACGAGACCGCCAGCCAACTGCACAAGCAGAAGCGGTACGAGGAGATCGTGTCCCTCTGTGAGCAGGCGGAGTCGGTGGGGAACTATAGCGCCGACGTCGCCGCGGTCCATTCGGTCGCCCTCATGAAGCTCATGCGGGCGGACGAGACGATCGCGTTCCTTCAGCGGATGCTCTACTACTTCCCCTACGACGCGCGGCTGCACTTCAACCTGGGCACAGCCTACCAGGCGACGTTCCACAGGCAGGAGGCGAGCAACGAGTTCCGGATCGCCAAACGGCTCGACCCGGTTAGAGTCGGGCGGAAGGTGGACCGCCTGGTGGGGCTGCGGATAGGCATCGCGGCCGCGTCGTTTGCTGTCTTCTTTGCGGCGTTCTTCTTCTGGCCGCACACAAGGTGGCTGATCGTCGGAATGATCGCGCTGTTAATGGCGCTGACCGTGGTCGCGATGGTGAACGCGATAAAGTTGAGGTCGACCAACAGGATGCTGATCGATGCGGGCGTCTTTGTCCTGTGGATCGTCCTGATGATAGTCGTGCTGACCATCTGAGTCGGCTGCCGAAAGTGGGGTGCTGGATGCGCAAGATGCTCGCTGTCCTCCTTGCCGCGGCGATGGTCGCCGGCGTGTTCGCCCTGGGCGGTTGCGGCAAGAAGACTGCCCGGCCGGTGTCCAGAGAGTCTCTCACCGAGACGGTCCAGGTCGGCGACATCACGATCGCGTACCGCGTCTACGGGGGCACCCGGTCCTACCCCCTCATCATGATAATGGGCTACGGTGCCTCGCAGGACGCGTGGGACCCTAACGTGCTCAGGGACCTCGCCAGGCAGTACAAAGTGATTACCTTCGACAATCGGGGAATCGGTGACTCGACGACTGGGTACAGCAAGTTCACCATCCCGCAGTTCGCCGACGATACGGCCGGCCTCATGCAAGCCCTGTCCATCAAGCAGGCCGATGTGCTGGGCTGGTCGATGGGGACCTACATCGCCCAGGAACTGATCCTGCGGCACCCCGGTGTCGTCAACAAGCTCGTACTCTATGCCGGAGACTGTGGCGGGACCCAGGCAATAAAGCCACAGCCCTCCGTCGTCCAGACGCTCGTGGACGCGTCCGGCACGCTGACCGAGCGAGGCGAAAGGCTGCTCCCGCTGCTGTTCCCCGCTCCCTGGCTCGCGAAGAAATCCAATCAGGCATATCTCAAGAGAACGCTGGGCGCTTCGCCGCAGGAACGGGTCCCCTCTGACAACGTGATGAAGCAAGGGCTCGCCATAGCCGGCTGGGGCGGGAGCTACGACCGGCTCCCGACGATCACGAGCCCGGCGCTCGTGGTCACCGGCACCGACGATGTGATAATCCCGCCCGGCAACACCGCCATCATCGCGAACCGCGTTCCAGGGGCCTGGACGTCCTACCTGAGGGGCGGCGGGCACGGGGTGATGTTCCAGTATCCCCACGAGTTCGCGAAAATCCTGCTGGGCTTCCTGTCATCGCCTCAGGGTCTCATCAGGAAACCGACCGCTGGAATGTTCTGGTAGCCCACACCATGACGATGACCGTCAGCGGGACCATGAACATGAACGCGTACGCGACTTTCGCGCTCAGGATGTTCCCCGCCTGCAGTTGCCGGCCCGCCTCAACGACGTAGTACGCCGGGTTCAGGTGCGCGATGACCTGAAGCCACTTCGGCGCCAGTTCCATCGGGAGCAGCATCCCCGACAGGAGGATGACGGGCAGGTTGATCCCCTGGACGATCGGCGAGAGCTTGTCCTCGTCCCCCAGGATTACGCCCAGGGCGTTTCCGAACGATGACGTCGTGATGAGGATCATCGCGAGCAGGACGAGCTCCACGAGGAACCCGGGGACATTGAGATCGAAGCCGAACGGTATCGCGATAATGACGAAAAAGACGACGACCACCGTCATGTTGACGAGGTCGCGCAGGACGCGTCCGGCCAGAAGGGAGAACCTGCTGGTCGGCGTCACGCGCATCCGCTCCAGCACCCCGTTTTTGACCTCGTCGATCATGGTGTAGCCCACGAAGAGCCCGCTCAAGAACGCGACAATCACCAGCAGGCCGGGGATGAAGGCGTTCAATACGTGGCCGGGGGTCACGCCCGGAATGCCCGTGAGATGGTTCAGCAGCGGCGCGAAGAGGACCAGGTAAACGATCGGCGTGCTCATGCTGATTATGATGAACACGGGATTGCGAAGGGTCTCCAGCATCTTCCGTTTGAACAGCAGGCCGATGTCGACGAAGAGTTTCACGGCTGCCTCATCCCTCTGGCGTCAGGTCGCGGAGCGAGTAGCCGGTCTTCTGGAGGAACACGTCGTCCAGTGTGGCCTCGACCAGCTTCACCGTTTCGAGCACGAACCTCTGCTCGTCGAGCATACGCATGAGCCTCGGCAGGCCGGTGGCGAGGTCTCCCACGCAGAGCCTTACGTGCCCGTCCTCAACGCCGGCCTCGAGCACGAAGTCCTCGTGCCTCAACTTGTCGAGCAGCGCCGCTTCGTTCTCCTCGTGGCGCTCGACGCTTATCGTGATGCAGTCGTGGGATACTTCCTTCTTCAACTCGTCGGGGGTCCCCTCATCCACGATCTTACCCTCGTCCATGATCGCGAGCCTGTCGCAGAGGGCGTCTGCTTCGTCGAGGTAGTGCGTGGTGATGAAGATGGTGGCGCCTTCCGATCGGAGCTTGTTGATCTGCGCCCAGAGGTTCGCCCTGTTCTGAGGGTCGAGGCCGGTTGTCGGCTCGTCCAGGAAGAGGACCTGCGGGCGGTTCATGAGGCCGATGGCGACGTCCAGGCGCCGGCGCTGGCCGCCCGAGTAGGTGTATGCGACGCGGTCGGCGAACCCCGCGAGGTCGAGCAGATCGATCAGTTCCGCGGCGCGCGCCTTGGTGTCGGCCTTGCTCATCCCGTACAGGCGGCCCTGCAGGACCAGGTTCTCGCGGCCGGTAGCCGGCAGGTCGGAACCCCCGCTCTGCCCGACGTAGCCGATGTTGCGCCGCACTTTGTCCGGCTCCTTGCGCACGTCGAACCCGGCCACCAGGGCGCGGCCCGCGTCCGGCGGGATCAAAGTGGTGAGCATTCGAAGGGTGGTGGTCTTGCCCGCGCCGTTCGGCCCGAGGAACCCGAAGATCTCACCGGGCATGACCGAAAGGTCGACGCCGTCGACGGCTTTGACCACGCCTTTCCTCGAGGAAAAGTATTTCTTCAGGTCCTCCGTCAGCACTACTGGATCAGCGGCCATCACAACATCTCCTGAGCGTAAGGTGAAGTCAAGATCATCGAATACCTATCCTATACCGCTTTCGGGGCGACCATCCTGCCTGTTTGTATGGTTGCAGTCCTTAACCATCTTTTAACGCGCGATTAATCCCTGGTTCACGGCGCCGGCCGTTAATGGTAGCAGCAGCAGGAAGGTACGGATGACTCGCCGGCCCGGGCGGCACAGGAGAAAAGGGGTGGTCTCAATGAGTAAGACAACTGTCAGGTGCCTGGTGCTCCTGGTGCTGGCGGCGTTGCTGATCGGGCTCGTCCTCGTGGCGCTCGCCGGCGAGACCGCTGCCCAGTCCGACCTCCAGCGGGAGAGCCAGGACCCTTCGTTCCACCGTGAGTTCGGGATCTTCTATGACGAGGCGAGCGGCTTCGTGTACGTCTCGGACTCGCTCCGCAACCGCATTATCAAGACGAAGATGGACGGGAGCGGCTGGGTGGCGCTCGGCACCCTCGGGGCGGGCGTCGGTCAGTTCAAAGACCCCCGGGGCATTTACTTCGACGCGGCGACCGGCAACGTCTACGTCACCGACACCGGCAACCACCGCATCGTCCGCACCCGGATGGACGGCAGCAACTGGGCGACCGTGGGCTCGCAGGGCTCCGGCGATAACCAGTTCTACTATCCCCGCGGCATCTGGTACGACCCGGCGAGCGAGTACGTGTACGTCCCCGACACCTGCAACCACAGGATCGCGCGGGTGAAGATGGACGGCAGCGGTTGGGCGACGCTTGGTTCAGAGGGTCGTTCGACGGGACAGTTCCTGACGCCTCGAGGCGTCCAGTACGACGCGGCAAGCGGGCTCCTCTATATCACCGACACCGGCAACAACCGCGTGGTCAGGTGCTCGTGGAACGGCGGTGGTTGGACCACGCTCGGGTCCTTCGGCCGCGGCACGAAGCAGCTCCGCGAGCCGAGGGGGCTGCACTACGATGCCGCTTCGGGCCTTCTCTATATCGCGGACCACGGCAACCACCGGATAGTGTCCACGAAGATGGACGGAAGTGAATGGAGGACCTACGGCTCGTTCGGCAGCGGCGTCGGCAACTTCTTCTTCCCGCGAGGCATCTCACTGGACGCGGCCACCGGCACCGCTTACGTCGCCGACACATTCAACGACCGCATCGTCGCCACGAAGATGGACGGCGGCGGCTGGCAGAGCCTGGGCGTCCGCTGGCGTCCGTACGCGTGGTACTTCGCGGAAGGCACGACCCGCGGCGAGTTCTCGATGTACCTGACGATCTGCAACCCGGGCGAGATCGATGCCACGGTCAACGTCCAGTACATGCTGAGCGACGGCACCCAGGTCCCGCAGACGGTCACCGTCATCGCCCACTCGCGCTACACCATCGACGTCAAGCAGGTCCTCGGGCCGGACAAGGACTTTGCGACAAAGGTGACCTCAGAGCAGCCTGTGATCGTGGAGCGCCCGATGTACTTCCACTACCGCAAGCGCTGGCCGGGCGGCAACGTGGTCATGGGCAAGAACATGCCGGACAACACGTTCTACTTCGCCGAGGGCACGACCCGGGAGGGGTTCCAGACGTACCTGTGCATGCAGAACCCGAACCCTGACCCCGCCAGCGCCAGGATGACGTACATGTTCGATGGGGCTGACCCCCAGGTCCAGGACGTGGTGATTCCGCCGCACAGCAGGACGACCATCGACGTGAACGAGCAGGTCGGCCCCGACAGGGACGTCTCGATCACCATCGAGAGCGACCTGCCGATAATGGCCGAGCGCCCGATGTACTTCAAGTACCAGGGGCGGATAACCGGCGGGCACGTGGTGATCGGCGCGACCGAGCCTGACACGCACTTCTACCTGGCGGAAGGCACGACCAGGGCCGGCTTCACAACCTATCTCTGCATACTGAACCCGGGCGAAGCCGCGGCGAACGTGACGCTGCGTTACCTCTTCACCGACGGCCGGGTGCTCGAGAAGACGGTGGCGGTCGAAGGCAAGTCGCGCCACACGGTCGATGTCGCCAACGACGTCGGCGGAGAGAAAGACGTGGCGATCGAGATCATCTCGGACCAGCCGGTGGTGGTCGAGCGGCCGATGTACTTCGTGTACCACGGGGTCATCATCGGCGGCCACAACGTGATAGCGACCACCGACCCCGGCACCGAGTTCCTGTTCGCAGAGGGCACCACCAGGCCGGGCTTCGACGAGTGGCTCTGCATGATGAACCCCGGCGACACGGACGCGAGCGTGACCATGACGTTCATGTTCTCGGACGGGACCACGAAGGACCAGCCGCTGACGGTCGGGGCACACAGCAGGGCGACGGTGTTCGTGAGGGACATAGTGCCCGACGGGCTGGACGTCTCGGTGAAGATAACCTCGAGCCAGCCCATAGTGGTCGAGCGCCCGATGTACTTTAACTTCAACGGCAACACCACGGGCGGCAGCGACACGATGGGCTTCAGCGAATAGACAAAATGCACCACCGGGGTCAGGCACCGGTGGTGCATTCAGGACCCGAGGCGGCGCCCGGAACAGACCGGGCGCCGCCTCATGTCCGCTAAACAAAAAAGGGTCTGACCCCGAGAAGTTTAGCCAGCGGTGATGGACGGGGACTCGCTGGCCTCCCGGCCAACCGGGCCCTCCTCAAGGTACATGTCCTCCTGCTCTATGTGATCCATCGCAAGAGGCTCGACCTGTCTCCAACCGGCCTCGAGCTCGTCGGGCAGGAGCCGGCCGATCGCCGTCTCTTCCTCGGGTAGCATCGCCTTCAGCGCGCCGACGACGACGCGGACGACCCTGTCGGCGTCCTGAATGCTCTCGGCTTGCAGGCCTTCTCTGACAGCCTCCAGGAAATCCTCGACCTTCATTGTGGCCACCCCTTTGCCTCTAAGAGTTGTTACATCCGTAGACTTCAGTGGGGTAGGGGCAAGTCCTGCGCCATTCATGGCGGCGCGCTGGGGCTATTGGTATACTTTGTTCTCGGACAAGCGCGCGCCCGTAGCTCAATTGGATAGAGCGTCCGGCTACGGACCGGGAGGTTCGGGGTTCGAGTCCCTGCGGGCGTGCCAGCCCCAGCCCAATTTCACCCTAAGAACTGGATGACTCTTCACCCCCACCCCAACCCTCCCCCCTCAAGGGGGAGGGAGCCACAAACCTAACCCTTTTGACCCAGGATTGCGCCCATCATGTCCAGCACCAGGCGAGCCGCGACCTGCGCTGTCATCTCCGCGTGGTCGTAAGGCGGGCAGACCTCGACGATGTCGAAGCCCACGATGCGCCCCTTCTCGGGCAGGCCGACGAGCATCTTCTTCATCTGGTTGTAGGTGAAGCCGCCAGGCTCGGGCGTCCCGGTCCCGGGGGCGACCGACGGGTCGAGCGCGTCGATGTCGATGGTCACGTACAGGTTCTCCGCCGGAGGGACCTGCTCCAGGACCCACTCCGCGCCCTTGTCGATCGCCTCCCTGGCTGTGATGACCCTGTTGCCGGATGCGAGCGCGTCGTCGTGGTCGAACTTCGGGGTCTCCAGCCCGCGCACCCCGATCTGGGTGATGCCCTTGATGTGGTCCATCTCGGACGCTCGCTTGATGGGGTTCGCGTGGGTGTACTTCATCCCCATCTCTTTGATGTCGTCCATGAAGTCGAGGTGCGTGTCGAAGTGGACGATGTCCAGCTCCACGCCCTCGAACGCCCGCAGGATCGGGAAGGTGATGGAGTGGTCGCCGCCCAGTGTCGCGGGCAGGATCCCCTTGCTGATGAGCCCCGAATAGATCTCGGTGATGAGGTTCATGTTCGTCTCGTGCAGCACCGGAGCGACCGGGACGTCGCCGTAGTCGATGATTCCGGTGTCGCCCAGGATGTGCTTGTCCAGCTCGATGTCGTACAGGCCCAGCCCGGGCTCGTAGACTTCACCGTAGAGCTGGGACGCGGCGCGTATCGCTCGTGGGGCGAACCGCGCACCGGGCCGGTTGGTCACCGCCTGGTCCTGCGGGACCCCGACCACCGCTACTGACGCGCCTTCGAGGTCGCGCGTGTAAGGGAACTTGCAGAAGGTAGGCATCCCATAGTAGGCAAGTTCAGGCGACACGGCGTCCTCCTCGAGTCGGTCATCAAAACGTTGCTGCCAGCCCATTCTAACCGCTTGATGTCCCTTTAGACATCCGAAACGGCACCCTGCTTGAATTGTTTGTACTCTGGCGAAGTTGTGATAGAATATCTCTAATGAGATTTGAAAAGGGCCATTTCGGCCTCTTTTTTATGCCCGCTCACGGACAAGAAACGAGTCCGCCCCGGTCCGGGGGCGCAACTTTCCTGAAAAAAAGGCAAAATACTGACATGGATTCTATTCCGCGCCACAGGGATTTCATGAGCACGGCGCTCGAGGAGGCCGCCCTCGCCGCCGGGGATGGAGAGGTGCCGGTCGGTGCCGTCCTGGTGAGGAACGGCGAGGTCATCGCGCGCGACCACAACAGGCGCGACGTCACGGGCGACCCGACCGCTCACGCGGAGGTCCTTGTCCTGAGGTCCGCCGGAGAAAGCGCGGGGGACTGGCGGCTGGAAGACGCGACTCTCTACGTGACCCTCGAGCCGTGCCCGATGTGCGCCGGGGCGATAGTGCTTGCCCGGGTGCGAACGGTGGTCTTCGGGGCGAGCGATCCCGTCGCGGGCGCCGGTGGGTCCGCGTACAACATACTGGAGGACGGGAAGCTCGGTCACACGGTCGAGGTGCTGGGCGGCATCCTGGAAGACGAGTGCCGCGAGGTCCTTGGCAAGTTCTTTGAGCGGCTCAGGTAGGGCGAGTCGCGCCGCTGCAGTCGGCGCTCAGTCGGCGCCTTTCTCATCTGATTCGAGCCGCAATCTGTCAGCCTCCGCGCTGGAGAGTCTGTCGGCCAGGATCTGCTCGAGGTCGGCTATGCGACTGCGCAGCGCCGACTCTGTCACGTCCCGGTCCGCGAGGAGGGCTTCGATCTCTTCCGCGAGCATCGCGAGGCCGATAGAGATCGCGTCGATCTCGTCCATCGTCCTCGGGACCCGGGGCTCGATGGCGAAGTTGCCCGTGATCATCTCCTCGAGGATGTCCGCGACAGCCTGGATACGCGCGCTCTCGGGGTTATCTCCCGCCATGCTCCAGTCCACCACCTCATCTACTTCACCCTTGAGCCAGCGGAGCGCTTCGTCCCGGTCTCTGACCAGCACGCTGGGCACTTCCAGCCTGTTGAAACCGAAGAAGAACGAGGCCGCGATGCGCTGAGCAGGGTTGTGATAGATAGCGGCGACTTTCTTGTTGTACTCAGGTCGCAGCATCTGAGCAACGAGTTGCCTCGCGTCGCGCCTGACCATCCGCAGGTTCCCCAGGTCGATGAGGACGGGAAGCGGGATAGGGCCGATCTGCTCCGCGAGCTTGAAGACGGTCGCGAAGTGTGAGAGCACCCGGTCTACATTGAGTTCTTCGACATCTATCCACAAGTGTACGATGCCGTCTCTTACCATGACGCGCCCGAGGCCGGTCTCGGTCACGTCGATATCTTTGATCAAATCCAACACCAGCCTTCTGTCACTGATGTTACACAACGAGAGAACTGCGCGGAAGGGTGAATCTCAAGCCTCCAGGTTGGATTGCTTGGTCACAGACACCCCACCAGCGTCCGCCAGCCTTGCAGGACTCAGCCAATCGGATAAGATAATCCACGGAGAGGTGTCCGAGTGGCCGAAGGAGACGGTCTCGAAAACCGTTGTGGGCGCGAGTCCACCGTGGGTTCGAATCCCACCCTCTCCGCCAGCCTCACCAATGTTCCTCTTGGCAATACTGCGGATTCCGCATCTTTGGGTAGCACAATCTTGCAGGTTTGTTGAAGTCATAGAGGTTGATGTCTATGTTCATCAATAGGTCACCCGTATCGCGGTAGGCAGCACCTTGAGATTGGAAGATGCGGAATGAATAATGACCGGGAAGAGCGTAGGATGGATGGTCGGGAGCGGCATGTGGAGAAATATCGATTTAATAACCTTCCAGGAGGCATTAAATGACAGGTAAAGAAACTTCCAGAATGAAACCTGCTGCAGAGCAGGGATTGCAGCCGATCACTCTTCCCCCTCCAAAAGAGAGCGGCGGTACGACCGTTATGTCAGCTCTGAAGAAACGAATGACGGTGCGTACCATCAGTAGCCGGAAACTTCCGCTGCAGCTTCTCTCCAATCTTCTCTGGGCTGCATTCGGGGTGAACCGGGAGAAAGGACCGTTCGGTGCTAAGGGAAGAACGGCCGCGTCAGCCAGCAACTCTCAGGAGATCGATCTTTACGTCGCCCTGCCGGATGGGGTTTACCTCTATGAAGAGGTCCCTCATCGCCTCACACCTGTTGTGTCAGGCGACCTGCGGCCGTTAGCAATCGGTGCCGGGCAGGGGAATGCCGGCGCGAACGCCCCGGTGCGTATCATTTATGTTGTCGATGTTGAAAAATTCAGCACGGCGGGATTTCAGGAACCGGGGCTGAAGGACCCGGAAACGCAGAAGGCATATTACTATGTCGATACCGGCCTCATAGCCGGCAACGTCGCCGTGTTCGCCGCTTCGCAAGGCCTGATGGCGTGGTTCCATAACTGTCAGAAGGATGCCCTTGCCTCAAAACTGCAATTGCGTTCCAGCCAGCGCGCGCTTTTTACCCATACTGTAGGATATTCGTCAAAAACATAGGAGCATCGCAATTCTCAGTCATAACCTGGTGCGCAGGCATTAATACATCCCTTTGAGCACGAGTTTTTTGTAACAACTTTCGCTGGTTTGCAGACAAAACTTGGCGATACAGGACAACACCAGACGGACCAGATGACACGAACTCCATAGAACTTGAAAACCGTTGTGGGCGTTAGTCCACCGCGCGCCGCGAACCACTCTTGTCAATTTGAATTTCACTCAAGCACATCAACGGCATCGAATCACACGCCTTCCTCCGGAACTGAGACCTTCCGGAAGAACGGCGCATAAAATAGAGTAAGCACTATAGTTTTTGCGTAAAGGGGTGCCGTTGTGGGTGTGGCAAAGCGGAAGAAGTACTTCCAGATGCTGTTCGTCGGCTGGCGGGGCCTACGCAGCGCGGCCCTCTTCCTGGCCGACGAGTCACGAAGGGGAACGCTGCTCGTCAACTTGCACAGCATAACCAAAGCGCGCGGCCTTTCGATCGCGGCTGACATGTCACATGCCCAACTGCTCGAAGAAAGGGCGGCGAGGCTGGGCGACAAGACGTTCCTCACGTTCAAGGCGTGCTCGTTCACCTACGATGAGATGGACCGCAACGCCAACCGTCTGGCGAATTTTCTCCGCGGCATCGGGGGAGGGCCCGGGGTAGGCCTGGCGATTCTTATGAAAAACACCCCGCGCTGGCTGGACGTCTTCTTCGGCCTGGAGAAGCTCGGGATGTACGCCGTGCCTGTCAATGTCGGTCTGCGCGGCGACCAGTTGGCTCACGTACTGAACAATTCGGATGCGCGTTTCGTAGTCGTCGACCGCGATTTGCTCCCTCACTTCGAGGCTGTAGCCGACAGGCTCGAGACCGTTGAGGTGGTGGTGGTCAACGCGCAAGGGGCACCCGCCGGGTTCGAGCTTCCGACCGGGATGGTGGATCTCGATTCAGCATACGGTCCCGGTTCCGACGACAGCAAGCCCATAGTGGCATACAACCCCGACGATTTGATCGCCATCATGTATACCTCGGGCACCACTGGACTGCCCAAGGGTGTCGTCTACCGGTACGGCATCTCGGGAGTGAAGATGATATCGATCATGAGTCGGTTCTTCCTGAACGGTGACGACGCCTATTACACTTGTTATCCCCTCTTCCATGCCAACGCGCTTTTCCTTACCGTCACGCCTGCTCTGCACGCCGGGTGCCGAGTGGTCCTCGGCGAGAGGTTCAGTGCGAGCCGTTTCTGGGACGAGCTGCGGGGTGGGGGAGCGACCATTTTCAACGGCCTGGGGGCGGTGATGCCCATCCTGATGAAGCAGCCCGAGCGGCCCAACGACTGTGAAAACAAGGTGCGCTCGGTGCTCTCAGCTGGCTGCCCGGTCGACATGTGGGAGGCTTTTGAGCGGAGGTTTGGTGTGCGCATCTACGAGGCGTACGGCGCCGTGGACGGGGCGGGCGTGGTGCTCATCAACCTCGGGACCGCCCCGGTGGGCTCCATGGGAAAGCCCCTGGGCTCGAAGTGCAGGATAGTGGACAGTGATGGCAGGGATGTCCCGGTGGGGGAGCCGGGCGAGCTCATAAGCTACGTCGGGAATCGGCCCAGTACTGTGGAGTACTACAAGAACGCCGAGGCGTCGAATGACAAGATACGCGATAGATGGCTATACACCGGCGACATGGTGTACACCGATGAGAAGGGTTATATATACTTCCTCGGCCGCAATACCGAGTCCATGCGCTGCAAGGGCGAGAACGTCTCCGCTTACGAGGTGGAGCAGGCTATCCTCAAGCACCCCGACGTGCTCGAGTGCGCCGTGTATGCGGTTCCCTCGGAGCTGGCCGAGGACGACATAATGGTGACGCTCGTACCGATCGAAGGCAGGTCGCTCGACCCGGCAGAGTTGCCTGCCTTCCTGTCCGACAAGCTCGCGAAGTTCGCCATACCCAGGTATTACCGCATCATTGACGTGCTGCCCAAGACCGAGACTCACCGGGTGATCAAGAAAGACCTCGAGGCTCTCGGGGTGATGGAAGACACATATGACTCCGCGTGAGAGTAGACGGCCGATGACCATGAGAAATCGTATCCTGAACGCCGTCGGTGGGATCCCGGACCTGGTGCTGGTGAACTTCCCCGACCCGACCATCAGGAAGAGCCCGCTCGACCGCGAGACCTATCTACGACAGCTCGCTTTCTACGACCCCGACGGTTGGGACCCCGGGCTAAAGCCGTTCTTCTATTTGCCGGACGAGCCGCCGGCGAGCCAGGTGATCGAGACGGAGCCGTTCGGTTCAGGGCGGCGCGACCTCATCCGGTATCCGAGCCGCTACATCCCCAGGAACCCGGAGGTGGTCGATCGCTTCAACGGCCGCAGGGAGAACCTGTCGGGTTATCTTCACCTGTGGCGCCACGACGACTCCACGGACCGGCCGCTCGTCCTCGCCATCCACGGGCTGATGATGGGAGGGCCCGCTAAGGCCAGGCGAATGTTCAAGGTGGACAGGCTCTTCGGGCTCGGCCTCGACATTGCACTGCACACCCTGCCAGGCCACTGGCGGCGAAGCGACTTTCCGTTGTTCCAACGCCTGCTCGACCCTGCCGACCTGCCCCTCACGGTGGAGCGAATAGCCCAGAACCTGCACGACCTGCACTCCGCGCAGATGCTGCTCCGGCAGCTCGGGTATGAGAACATCGGTATCATCGGTGCCAGCATGGGCGGCTTCACGACGGCGTCGTACGCGACGCAGGTCAGCGATGGGCCCGACTTCATTTTCCTGGTGGTACCCGCCGTAACCATGGAGCGCTACCTCAAGCCAAACCGGTTCCGATTCGGGTTCCCGGTAGATTCCGAGCTCGTCCGCGCTACCCACCGAGCACAGGAGATCTTCTCGCCTCTTTACCTGAAGCCCAGCTATGATGTCGACCGGATTCGCGTCGTTGCACATGCGGGCGACCGACTGTGCAGGGCCGAAGACACGAGACGCTGGGTTGACGACTGGGGTATCGAGGACCACATCGAAGTCGTTGGCGGGCACTGGCTCTACCTGGACAGGCGGGCGAGGGGCGACGCCTGGTACGGCCTCTTGAAGGAGCGAGGCTACATAGCGGATTGGGCCGGAACTCCCGAGCCATGCGGGAAGAGGTGAGGATGATGAAGATAAAGGGAAAGAAGACGTTCATCACGGGGGCGGCGAGCGGCATCGGAAGGGCGACCGCGGTGAAGATGGGAGGGCTCGGCGCCAGGCTCTTCCTGACGGACATCAACGCGGATGGACTCGATAAGACGCGCCGGGTGATAGAGGAGAGGGGCGGTGAAGTCTGTCTCACCAGAGTGCTGGACGTCTCCGATTACGAGTCTTTCAAGGCGCTTGCGGACGAGATCCACGCCGGGTTCGGCTCGCTGGACATACTTGCCAACATCGCGGGGGTCGCCCTCTTCTCCCAGGTGGAGGACATGACCCACGACCAGTGGGAGCGGATAGTGAACGTTAATCTCTGGGGTCCTTTCCACGGGATCGAGTGCTTCGTGCCGGAGATGGTGCGCGCTGGCAGGGGTGGCCACGTGCTCTCCGTCTCGTCCACGGCGGGGATCATCGGCCTGCCCTGGCATGTTGCCTACGCCGGCACCAAGCACGCCCTGGTGGGCAGCTCCGAGGTCCTGCGGTTCGACCTGCGCAAGCACGACATTGGGGTGAGCGTGATACTCCCCGGCGCGGTGAACACCGGGATCGTTCAGACGACCGTCATCAACGCCGACGAGGAGGCGTGCCGGAAGAGCCGCGACCTGTTCAGCAGGCACTCCATCTCGCCGGAGAGGGTCGCGGACCTCATAGTGGGTGCCATCGAGCGGAATAAGTTCATGGTGATCACCTCGGCCGACATCAAGCTGCTCTTTTTCCTCAAGCACACGTTCCCGCCGGCCTACCGGCTCGTCATGCGGTTCATGACCTGGTTCATGGACAGGACCCTGACGAGGAAGGAATTCACATAGCCGATCACCTGTCGGGATCGACAGCAAGACACTGCGCCCATTTCAACCTCTTCGAGGCATGTGCAAAAGATTGTGTCAGGCCTCCGACACAATGTGAATATCGCGTGTTTGTTGACAAGCTGTAGACAAAACTGGATAACACAGGACGACTGACGGACCAGATAACATGAAACCCTGGACAGAACAGCACGGGATAACACCAGACGGACCAGATAACACGAACCAACTAGAACTCGAAAACCGTTGTGGGCGTTAGTCCACGGGGTCACCGCTCGCCTTTAGGCGCGTGGGGTGGGTTCGAATCCCACCCTCTCCGCCAGGCGACATCGAAGCTACACGTCCTTTTTATCCAGGAAGATGTCCATGTAGAGCGTTTCTCCCTCCACATGGCCGAAGGCCCGGAAGTCTCCCATCCTGAGTCGTGACATCGGTGGCTTAGAATCGGTCATATGCTTCAGGTGAGCCGCGATCAGGTCTGGCTTGCCGTCGTACTCAGTGATCTTCTTCAGAACCTGCCCCTGAGCCTCACGAGGCATCTTCTTCAGGCTCCGTCGTCCAGGCTCGGTTATAACGAGCTTACGTATCAAATCGCCCCGTTCCCCTCGGTGCTATTTCTTCTCGAGCTCTTCCAGGAGCTCTTCGGCCGTATAGACCCTTCCGCCGGAGCTGGTGCTCTTCATTCCCTCGAGGACCGCCTTCTTTATCCTCGGGTTGTGAGCCGCCAGGAAGTCCTCGACGTCCTCTTCCTTCAGAGGCACGATTGCAGCACAGACCTTGCCGTGATTGGTCACAATAACGGCCCCTTCTTTTTTCGCTTTCCCGACTACCTCTTTGGTCTTGTTCTTCAGCTCTCGTATTCCAGCCGTGACCATTTGGTTCCCCCTTAAATGTAACTACAAATGTAGTTACATTATTTATACAACCCAAGGGTCCCGATTTCAAGCGGGTTGATAGAAGATCCGCCAGCGAATACGTTCAGGGAAACCCGGCCTCGGGAGATTACAGCTACGGGCATGACGCGGCCGGCAGACTGACCTCGTCCGACTCGAGCGTGGAGACCCTCGGCTACACCTATGACGACTCTGGAGTTGGAGCCATCTACCTCACTTGGTTCGACCGATAGCGGGGCGGGGAGCTATAATCGTTTTGGAGGAAGTAGCATGACAGTACAAACATACACAGCGGTGATCTTCAAAGAAGAGGACCTCTTTGTGGCTGAGTGCCCTGAAGTGGGAACCGTGAGCCAGGGCCATTCAATAGAGGAAGCCGTCGAGAACCTCAAGGAAGCCACCGAGCTTTATACAGAGGAATTCCCCCTCGAAGAGGCGCCGCATCCGCTGATTACTACCTTCCAGGTAACTCATGCCTAAGTTGAGAAGGGTCTCTGGAGCCCAGGCTATCCGAGCTCTGGAGCGCCTCGGTTTTGTACAAGTCCGCCAACGTGGCAGTCATGTCGTCTTAAGGAAGGAGACGCCCGAAGGGTCTGTTGGCTGTGTTGTCCCGCTTCATGACGAGCTTGCGATTGGCACTCTGCGTGGAATCCTGCGGCAAGCACGAGTCTCAATTGACGATTTCTTGGCTAACCTCTAGACGGTCGGCAGCGATGTTGACGTTGCCCCGTCTACATCGGCAGCCAAGCGTTTGGCAGTCGGCCCCGGATCCATTTGTTGACACGTTGTTGACAAAACTGGATAACACAAGACGACACTAGACGTACTGGATAACACGAAACGCTGGACAGGACAGCACTAGATAACACCAGACGCACCAGATAACACGAACTCCATAGAACTCGAAAACCGTCGTGGGCGTTAGTCCACGGGGTCACCGCTCGCCTTTAGGCGCGTGGGGTGGGTTCGAATCCCACCCTCTCCGCCAGGCGACATCGAAGCTACACGTCCTTTTTATCCAGGAAGATGTCCATGTAGAGCGTTTCTCCCTCCACATGGCCGAAGGCCCGGAAGTCTCCCATCCTGAGTCGTGACATCGGTGGCTTAGAATCGGTCATATGCTTCAGGTGAGCCGCGATCAGGTCTGGCTTGCCGTCGTACTCAGTGATCTTCTTCAGAACCTGCCCCTGAGCCTCACGAGGCATCTTCTTCAGGCTCCGTCGTCCAGGCTCGGTTATAACGAGCTTACGTATCAAATCGCCCCGTTCCCCTCGGTGCTATTTCTTCTCGAGCTCTTCCAGGAGCTCTTCGGCCGTATAGACCCTTCCGCCGGAGCTGGTGCTCTTCATTCCCTCGAGGACCGCCTTCTTTATCCTCGGGTTGTGAGCCGCCAGGAAGTCCTCGACGTCCTCTTCCTTCAGAGGCACGATTGCAGCACAGACCTTGCCGTGATTGGTCACAATAACGGCCCCTTCTTTTTTCGCTTTCCCGACTACCTCTTTGGTCTTGTTCTTCAGCTCTCGTATTCCAGCCGTGACCATTTGGTTCCCCCTTAAATGTAACTACAAATGTAGTTACATTATTTATACCTCTATGAGGCGGCGATTTCAAGCAGGTCTCAGAATAATAGGCTTGACCATTAGGCAATGTTGACACGTTGTTGACAAAACCAGATAACACAGGACAGCACAGGATAACACCAGACGGACCAGATAACACGAACCACCTGGAACTCGAAAACCGTTGTGGGCGTTAGTCCATGGGGTCACCGCATTCCGAAGGAATGTGGGGTGGTTCGAATCCCACCCTCTCCGCCAGTTTGTGGTAGGCATGTGGGGAATCCCGGTCAAGTGCAAAGATTGCGGGTATAAGTGGTGAGGAGTTGGGACTGATATAATACGTGCTAATACCTTTACTGTTGAGGGAGCAAGGGGAATGGACAAAAGCTTAGAGGAGAAGAAAGAAGACAAAGAACTCCGCGAGATTCGCGAGGAGGAAAAGGAAGAAGAAGAGTATAGCGACCATAAAGGGCCGCAGAACCCAGTAGATATTGAACTCACAGAAGCGGAATACGAAGGTGGCCCCGATCCAGATGACCCTGATGAAGAGCTCCCTCCCCGTATGTAGAGCCGTTTTCTTGAAGTATGTTTGAAGTAACCATGCCCAAGAAGCCCAAAACCTGATCAATCCGCCTCAAGTCGCACTGCAAATAAATAGATGCCTTTAAGAGGAGGATCCCACCTGACTCACCTATTGTGTTGCTTAAATAACCATTAGAAAGCCAATTGTCGGCTAAGTAGTAAGATATCAGCACTGGACGAGGCTCACTTCTAAAGTGCCAGAATGGTGTTTTCATGAGCGAAGGGGTTCCAATGAGTAGGAAGAAACCGCTTGCGGTACTGGCGGTGCTCTGTGTCATGGCGCTCGCGCTCGGAGTATTCTCCGGCTGCGGCACGACGCAAACGAGCCTCAATGTCGTCAAGCTCGATTCGGTCAAGATAAGCGGGGTTCAGCAGGGCGGCACATGGACGTATCTCGGAATCCCGTATGCGAAACCTCCCGTGGGAAACCTGCGGTGGAAGCCCCCCGAAGCACCGGTCGCCTGGAGTGGCACTCGTGCCTGCACGCAGTATGGCGCTACCTGCCCCCAGCCACCGGGCCCGGTATCGTTCGGCAACGAGAGCGAGGATTGCCTCTACCTGAACGTCTGGACGCCGGCCAAAACGCCGACCGAGAAACTACCCGTGATGGTATGGATCTACGGAGGCGCTTTCACAACGGGCTCCGGTTCAGATCCGCGGTTCAACGGTGTCAACCTCACGAAGCAAGGCGTCATCGTCGTCACCATCAACTACCGGGTTGGGATGTTCGGGTTCATGGCGCACCCGCAACTTTCGCAGGAATCCGCGCACCACAGCTCGGGCAATTACGGATTGATGGACATGATCCAGGCGCTCAAATGGGTCAAGACGAACATCAACGGGTTTGGCGGCGACCCCGGCCGCGTGACGGTGTTCGGCCAATCCTCAGGCGCGGAGTCGATACAGTATCTCCTCGTAAGCCCCCCTGCCAGGGGGTTGTTCCAGCGTGCCATATCCGAGAGCGGGCCCCGCTGGCACTACGGGTGGATCGCCCCCATGAACCCGACCCTCAAAGATGCGGAGAAAACAGGGGAGCAGATTGCCGTAAATCTTGGCCTTGCCAATGCGAGTGACCAGATAGCGGCGATGCGGGCGAAGTCATCTGACGATGTGCTCAAGGCGGCAGGCTATAACGTGCTGGCATCTGACCCTCCAAGCGGGATACAGGCCGCAGTAAACGTGGACGGCTGGATCATCCCGGAGAAACCCGAGACGCTTTACAATGCAGGAAAGCAGATGAATGTCCCTGTCCTCATCGGCTCGAACAAAGATGACGGGACCCTTTTCGGTGGGATCGTGCAAAAGAACAACATAACGGTGGCGCAGTACAAGCCCATCATCCAGGGGGCTGTCGGGGAAGCGGCCGCAAATGAAGTGGTAGGCATGTTCCCCGTGACGACCAACGCGCAGGTGGCGCCGACCGTCTCCAACCTCCTGACACAGATGGATTTCGCGTCCTGTGCAAGGTACATATGCGATTCGACTAAAGCCAAGACTACTTCAGAAGCCTTCCTCTACCAGTTCACGCGCGTACCGCCCACCCAGGCGGGGGCCTTGCTCGGCTGTTGTCACAGCGCCGAGATACAGTACGTCTTCGGGAACCTGCCTTCGAGCGAAGGATACGGCCCGAAGGACACCCAGATCTCGAATGCAATGATGGGTTATTGGACAAGGTTCGCAAAGACGGGCGATCCCAATGGAGGAGGCAGCACGGCCTGGCCGGCCTACAGCTCCAAAGAACAGAACCTGGAGATCGGGGACCAGGTGAAGGCTAATGCCGGTCTCTTCAAAGCTCAGATCGACCTGTCGGAGAAGATCTACGCGGGCGGCAAGCCCTGACGATAAGCTCTTATACTCCTGGTGTGGGTTTGTAGACAAGCTGCAGACAAAACTAAATGACACAGGACAGTACTAGACGTACTGGATAACACGAACCACCTAGAACTCGAAAACCGTTGTGGCCAACTTGTTTGGGTCGTACAACCTGAGCCTAGCGGCGCGTGCGGTGGTTCGAATCGCCGAGACTTCTATTTCTTCGAGAAGTAATGATCAATCCTGTTCGCGGCATTTGCCCTGATATCAAAGTAATAGAATGGATAATCGAAGTTATGGTAGATCCCCGCGGCAACAAGAGAATTACCTGGATCCAGCGTGCCTGGATCGGCCGTGCTGCAGATCAATGTACCCTTGGCGGTGTTGATCTGGGCGTCCGCATAGTTCATCACTTTTTGGGGATTGCCCTGTGCGTCCAGCACGGCGTAACCGTTGCTGCCCACGGCGATGCCCCCGAGGTTCTGTGCGGCCGTCGCCAGGGTCTTGTCTCTGGTCCAGGTGATCGGGTTTATGACCATGGCGCCGGGCAGCACGACGGGATCGGCCATCTGAGGCGCAGGGGACGTGGTGTTGTAGGAGACTATCACCCCCGTGTCGTCCGCGCCTGTCGCGAACTTCAGCTCCTCGTTCTGCGCGATATACTGAGGCGTTATCGAATACCCCGGGACATACGAGACGATCATCCGCTTGTAGACATCGGGGTTTTTCTTCATGTAATCGGCCATCAGGTTGATCATTATGTTCGATCCCTGTGAATGACCTGCCAGGATGAACGGGCGGCCTTTGCTGTAGTGCTTGATGAAGTAGTCGAAGGCTGCGATCGCGTCCGACGTCGGCGCGCCTCCCACTATCGCCTGCTGCTGGTCCTGTGGCAGAGTCAACACCTGAATGGCCGCCTGCTGGTAATAGGGCGCGTAGATGTTGGCTACGGGATCAAATGCGGTGGCGGTTCTCGAAAACGCAGCTTTCGCGCCCGCCTGCATCTGGGGATTGTTGATCGCACAGATCATGGGGTCGCTCGGGCTGGACTGCTCATAGACAGTCGGGTAGAGGAAGAAGACATCCACCTTCTTCTTGGCCGCTGTTGAAGAAGGCAACGCCAGCCAGTTCGCAGAGTTCGAATAGTCAGGGTTCTGACTTGTTGAAGACGGAGCCGAAGATGGGGACGAGGACTTGCCGCTGTTCGAGCTACCTCCACAGCCGGCCATCAACACCACCATGGTGACGATAGCAACCAACGTGACAGCAATCCCAAACTTCTTCATCGTGTGAACCTTTCTTCTCCGCGATCTCGCACTCGCTGCTGAAATTCTATCGGCAAGGCGTGAGTGCCAGTCTAGACCTGGGCAACCCACGATGCAATTTCGAGATGTATTACGGTATCGGTCTCCGTTTTGATGTCATTCAATCTTGTACTTGCTGGTACTTACTGCGGATTTCTGTGCCAGATAGCGGACCACCCAGCGCAGCGCTGATGAAGCAAATGTCAAACGCTCCGGCGCTTAGTGGGAGAACGCCCCATACCATAGACAGCTTGCCGAGCGCACGGTCCCGATGTACATAGCCGATCACGAGGTATCCTGCGCCGGCGGCAAAACGAAAGATGCGGCCCGCCGGACTGTTGAGGAATTTCGAGAAACCCGATCGATTGAAAGATTCCTGCCAACTCATTAAGAATCTCCTTTGGTGCATGGTCTGCAAGTACGTCTTTATGAAAGATAAGATACTACGTAGACGGCCTCTCTCCTGTCTCGGGTTATTCAAAGCCGTAGCTGGCTGCTATTCTTCCTCCGAAGCCTGCGCCTCGCTGAACATCTCGATAACGCGCAGGATCCTGCGCTTCTCTTTGCGCGAGTTACAGGCACGCTTGAACAACCTGTACGCAAGATAAGCGCCGGCGGCGACTGGAACAGCGACGGGAGCCACGTCCTTGATCTGCTGCTGCGTCTGCTGTGCCTCGGCCTTGACCAGCTTCTGCAGCACTTCAACCTCGGCCTTCATCTCTTCGCTGGTGGCCTTGAGCTCCTTGGTGAGGTCCTCAGTGGTCTTTGAGAGCTCCTTGGCGGCGGGCCTCGCGATGCTCACCCCGACCGCGACCACCCCTCCGCCGATCAGGAGGAACCCGCCGACCACTATGAGAGCCGAAAGCCATGGCCTGTTCAAGGCGGCGTTCACTGCCAGGATGATGACTGCCAGCACGTAGAGGCCCGCGACTGCCGCCGTCACCGCGCCCAGGACGGATACCCCGACGCCGACGCCCAGCTTGGCGCCCTGTTTCTTGGCCTTGCTCTTGACCTGCTCACCCTCGGCGCCCTTCATCCCGGCGAACTGCTCCTGCACTTTCTTGCCGAGTTGAGACAGGCGATCCAGCCGTTGCTTGATCTCGTTGACTTTGCTCACCCGAGAACCCTCCCTTCCCAGACGCACGGACCACTACGCCGGTCAAATCGATCTGAACAGAAATACGTGGCGGGGCCGCACCCCAGCCACCGGTATCTTACCATCTAATCTGGAGAGGGCCCGTCTGGGCGATCATCTTCCACTCTCCACCGACCCTGGTGTAAGTCTTCGCGGTCCTACCGAGCCAGCGCATCGGCCACTTGCGTAATATAATCTGGGAACGCCAGCAATGCTCTCGATGCAGCGGGGAATGGAGCAAGCGCAATGAAAAGACTTCTGGCCATCGTGACGGCTCTCGCCATCACTGCACTCCTGCTTGTCGTCGTCGGCTGCGGCAGCTCTTCGACAACCACTACTACTCAGCCTGGGGGGACTTCGACTACTCCCGGACGATCGTCAGAGGTGGACGTACTGGGCAGCTGGCAGGTGCCGGGCCAGTCGGCGGCGCAATACTCGTTGACCTTCTATCCTGACAACACGTACAAGATGACCTTCCAGGGCGAAACGTCCGAAGGTACTTACTCAACCGGAAGTACCGGTATTACTCTGACCCCCAGCGGGGGGGCCAAATTGCAGCTCAAGGGGCTGAAGGGCTCGGGTGGGATGAAAGACCAGCTTGTGCAGCCGGGCGTGGTCACCTGGACGCGCGTCTAGGGGCCAGCCTTGTCAGGCCCCGGAGTTGCGCCATCGGTCTCTAGAGACTTACTGACATCCCTGTGGAGGGACATCACCACAAGGAAGAGGATCATCGTCGGGACGACGAAGTAGAGCGCCAGTGCGCCGGCGGTCTCTATTCCCGTATCGTTAAAGGCGATGCCCGCGACAACGGTCGCGGTGAGACCCCACCAGGCGACACGCATCATCGGATATCTACTCGATACCGCCTTGTAGACCGATGGCTTTCGGAACCACAGCAGCCCAAAAGCGATCGACGCAAAGAACAGCAGGCGCCACGTCGAGGTCCAGAACAGCTTCCAGTCCACCTGGAGCTTGCGTGAGATGACCGCCCAGAGGTCGCTTGCTCCCCTGGCCTGTACCCGGGAGACGAGCTTGCCCGCATGAGAGGCAGGACCCGGCAGGAGCATCTCAGAGGCAAAGAAGACCAGCAGGAACGCGAGCACCAGTGCTACGGACACTGCCCAACGTTTCCAGCCCGGGCTGGCCTTGGAGAACCCTGCCAGGGTCACGGTCGCGGCGACAACACCGGTGAGCAATCCCCCCACTTTGGCGCCGAGCTGCGAAGAACTGATGACCGCGATCGTCACGAACAGGATGGCGGCCGCAACCGCGAACTGTTTCCAGGCCGCGAGCCGGCGCAGGAGAGTAGGCACGACGCAGGCGAGCACGATTGCGGCCCCGAGGGCGATTCCCATGTAGATGTTGCCGATTCCGTAGTAGCGGCCGCCGCCGGCAATGGTCGCACCGAATGGCGAGAACGAGATCATGCGCGACCCCAGCAGCGGGTCGGCCGCTATTGCGAGCAGCGTCACGACCATTACAGCCGCGATGGCGCCGGGCACCGCGACCTGCATGGCTTCTCCAGTGCCATTCGCGCGCGCCGCCGACCTCCTGGAGAAAAGCATCATGACCGCAACGGTCAGGATTCCAAGCGCAAGGTCCATGAACCCGGCCAGGGCCGCTGTCGCCGCGGGAAGGCGGATGGTGAAGAGCGGCAGCACCAGATAGACGACGGGGAGCCACAGGAGGCAGAAGAGAAGGGTGAACCAGATTGACAGGTGCCCCATCAACCGCGAGGCATCCATCCAGATGAGGACCATCAGCAGCACGAGGATCCCGATCGTCGCATAGACGAACACACTGATGTAGGGACCCCGGACGTCAGGCAGGTAGCCGGCCTTGTCGCGGAAAGCCTGAAGCGCCGCGACGCTGGTGCCCTTCGCTACCGTTGAGATCGGCGCGCCTTCCATCTCCGCCGGGACGGCCGTGTTCAGGAAATCGAGGACGGTCGGGGCGATGTCGTAGTTGGATACAAGGCCATTGCGACGGGTGGTGGTCGAGTTCAGAGAACCGCCTCTGGCGAATCCCGGCCCCGCGATGATGAGGGGTGTGAAGAGGTCGTTGTCTGCGACCATGACCTTGGTCGGTGTTGGAGTGCACACGATGACGAGGTCACGCGAGAGGTCGACGCTCGCCATCATACGCCCGAGCGCGGCGTCGCAGCGAGCAAGAGCGGCGGCGCGCTCGCGGACCAGCCTGCTGTCCGGCACAAGGCCGGACTTCTGATCGACCCGTGAGGTCTCGCCCATGTCTACCGCAACGAAGTCTGAGTGGATCAGCGCCGCTCCGACTGCAGATGTGAGCTTGTCAAAGTCGGTCTCGAGGTCACTGGCGCCCGGACGCAATGTCGAGAAGGTGTCTGAGACGTCGCCTGCCGCGATGCCTCTTTCGTCCATGGATATGCATGAGATCTGGCGCTGTGGCACGATTCCGCCGGGCGCCACTTCCGGGGCAGGGAAGGGGTCCTTCTTCTTGGTTCCAGGCACGAGCGCCGTGATGAGCGAAGGCGTGTTTATGTAATCAGCGTTTCCGAGGACGCTCACCTTTCTTCCCGAGTCAGCGAGGCACTTTCCCATGAGGCCCGCCGAGCTTGTTGACTGGGCGGTCTTCGACAATTCGATGATAGACTCGATTGCGAGGTTGACGACTGAACCAGGCGGCGGGGAGATGCCGGTCAGCTCCTTGTAGACCTCGCCGGCGGACACGGGGCCGGACGGGGGTACAGTCACGATCTCGCCCGTGTTGTACGCCAGCGAAGCATGGTCGGTGCCCTGCACGCGACCGCCCGCGCCGATGACAACGTAGTTCTCGAGGCTGTACGGGCCGAACCGCGCCCTCGCGTTCATCAGGCCCAGGCCACCCGCCGACATCAGCCGACGGATGTTAGGGATGCTGTCTCCCGCGTTCGCGATATCGTCGATACCGATCCGGTCGATCACTACGAGCAGGACCCTGCCGTTCGCGGGAGCGGCGGCCGTGGCCGGCCTCGGCTGCGCCGCAGCGGCAAAGGGGGACGCCAGGACCAGCGCCACCACCATGCAAGCAAGCGGCGCTCCGAAGAACTTCATCGAGCGGGTACCTCCGTCAGTTACTGACACCCGCGCTCCTTTCTACGGTGACGGGACTTTCACGCCCGGGGATGATGAACGCGGCCGAGTTATCACAGCATACCACGAGGTCCATCCGGTCCACGGTCGAGGCCGGAAGATGGGCCCACTTGATCGTCTTCTCGGCCGGCGAGCCGTCCAGGTCGTCCACTATGATGAACGAGCGCCCCGTAACGGGCCGGTCTCCGGGACCGTACTCGGCTGTTCCGTAGAAGTAGGAGAGCGGGAGGCCGGCCCGCATGAAATAGTATTCGAGGTTCTTCCTGGTCACCGGCTCCATATAGACGACGTCTCCGGGCTTGAGCTTCCGGCTGAGCTGTGCCGTCATCTCCGCGGCATCGCGCATGGTGCAGAGGTCCCGGGGCTGCCAGGGCACCTGCGCAAGCACCAGCACGACAGCGAGGATGAGGGTGAGGCCGACCGCCAGCCCGTAGGCTACGGACCTGGGCGCCGGCAACGCGTACCTGCTCCGAAAGCCCGACCAGGCCCAGTAGAGTCCGGCGGACGCATAACCGAAATACAGCGGGATGAATGGGATGAAAACCCGTTCCGGCGGAAAATATCCCTGCGCCAGCACGACGACCGCAGAACAGACGAGGAGGACGAGGGCGAGGTTGCTCCGGTGCTTGCTCAGCCTCCTGTTCCTGAAGACGGACACCACGAAACCGTAGGCCAGGAACACCGTCAGAGTGGCGGTCGCCGTCATCATGAGTATCCAGAGCAGCCCCGAGCGGTTGATTGAGAGCATCACGGAGAGCGTGAAGAAAGCAACGGCTCCGATCATCCTGATCGGAACCTGTCTGTAGAACGAGACCCCGTGCAGGTGGTAGGTGACCGGCTTCGTGACTTGACTGGTGATGCCCGAGTGGATCAGCGCCGGTGTGTACAGCAGCAGGACCAGTATGGCTACGGCCACGCATGCAAGTACCAGCCTGAGCACGAGCTTCGACGGCAGTGCCGGCGTGTCGCCCCGGAGCGCGGATATCAGAAGCCAGATCGCGACCCCGCCGAAGAAATACATCATCGTCGGGACGGTGAAGAAGCCGAGGGCGCCGAGGCAGACGAACCCCGCCCAGGCCGCCAGGTCGTTCTTTCTCTTGATCCTCTGGGCGACTATGAGCAGCAGCAGGAAGATGAGCGTCTGGATCGTGTATCCGCGCGCGTTGACGGAGTAACTCACCAGTGGCCAGCTCACCGCGGCCAGGCCGGCAGCCAGCAGGGCCGGTTTCCGTCCAAAGAAGCCTCTCACCGCGAAGAACGTGGCTGGCACCACCAGGATGCCCGCCAGCAGTGCGGGCAAACGGATGGCCCAGGGGGCGTTTCCGAACAGCGAGGTGCTCTCGTGGACCAGGAGCGTGTGGAAGATGTGGTTGTTCGGGAAAGGGTAGTTCGAAAGGCCGACGCGCAGGGATCTCGACGCGAACAACACGAAGGTCTCGGCCTCGTCATGGCCCATGGTCCCGAAGAGGAAGATCATCCTCAGTCCGAGGCCGAGCACGATGAAGAAAGAGAGCAGCCACCACTGCTTGCGCGTGACGCGCCTTTCGTCGGAAGTGTGCGCGCCGTCCGGCTTCCCCCCCGGAGGCGGGCCTTCGACTCCGGCCTTTCTTCCGGGGCTCAAATCGCGAGCGTCGACGACCGACTTCTCGTCATCAACACGGAGTTTCTTCGACATTCATTGCCGCCCTGTGAGTAGACACACGTGAACGATATCGCAATCGGTCCCGCGAGGCTATCCGTACCTCAGTCCAGAACGGCGCCGTGCGCGGCGGAGCCTACATACTTCACGTAGCGGCGCATGTACCCCTCGGGGATGTCGCGCTCAAGCGGCGTCCAGTTGCCCAGGCGCTCTTCGATCTCGTCGTCGGTCAGCTTCGCCTCGAGAGTGCGGGCTGCGATATCGATGGTTATCTCGTCCCCGTCCCGCAGGGCCGCAATCGGCCCCCCGACGTACGCCTCCGGCGAGACATGCCCCACGCATGGGCCCGCCGACGCGCCCGAGAAACGGCCGTCGGTGATGAGCGCCACCCTCGCGTAGCCGTGCAGCTCGAGAGCCATGGTCACCGCCAGTGCCTCCGGCATCCCCGGGCCGCCTTTGGGGCCCTCGTTGCGGATGATGACCACCTCGCCTTCGGTGAGGCCTTTTTCTCGTATTGCGGCAAGGCAATCCGACTCGGATTCGAAGACCCTCGCGGGGCCTGTGAACAGGCGCTGCTCCTCCTTCACCGCGGACTGCTTCACCACCGCGCCGTCGGGAGCGAGGTTCCCGAAGAGGACCGCGGTGCCGCCCTCAGGCTCGAAGGGCTTGTCCCTCGGGGGGATGACCTCCTCGTCGAGCACCTGGGCTGACTCCACGACGTCCGCCAGGGTGCCGCCTGTCACGTTGATGGCCTCGAGGTTGAGGTCACCGGCCATGACCTTCATCACCGCTGGGACACCTCCGGCCCTGTAAAGGTCGATCATTCCGTGCGGGCCGCTCGGGGACATCCCGATGAGCGTCGGGATCTTCCGGTTCAATTCGTTGAAGCGCGCGAGCGGGAGGTCGATACCCAGCTCGCGGGCGATGGCCGGCAGGTGCAGCGTGCTGTTGGTCGAGCCGCCGATGGCGAGGTCGACGATGAGCGCGTTCTCGAGGGCGGACGGTGTCAGCACCTTGCGGGCGGTGAGGCCTTCACGGACCATGTCCACTATCCGCTTGCCGGCCTTGCGCGCGAAAAGGAGCTTCTCGGAGAGGAAAGCGGGCACGGCGGACGAACCGGGCAGGGTCAGCCCCAGGGCCTCAGCCATGCACTGGAACGTGTTGGCGGTCCCCATCAACTCGCAGGAGCCGCAGGTGGCGCAGGTCGCGCACTCGAGCTTGGAGAGGATGTCGTCGTAGTCCTTGTGGTCGACGCTGCCTTCCATTCTCGAGGAGAACCGGATCTGCCAGGCGCCGGGGCCGCCGGTGAGGAAGATGGTGGGCCGGTCGAGGCGCGCGGCTGCCATGATCATCCCGGGGATGATCTTGTCGCATGAAGCGATCATCACCAAGCCGTCGAAAAGCATGCTGCGCACGTGTGTCTCGATGATGTCGGCGATGAGCTCGCGCTGCGGCAGCACGAAGCGCATCCCTTCGTTTCCTTCCGTGAGCCCGTCGCAGGGAGCGGGCACCCCGAACTCGAAGGGGATACCGCCTGCCGCGTGCACCCCTTCCTTTACGCGCTCGGCCAGGGCGCGCAGGTGCATGTGCCCGGGGTTCATCTCTGTGTGGGAGTTGACGATGCCGATGATCGGCTTCTCCTTGAGCTCGTCGATATCGACGCCGGTGCCCTTGAGGATGGAAAGGCGAACCAGGCTTACCGGGAAATCCTGATCGTTGAAGATCGGAGCGCTCTTCGGCTTATCCATGTCAGCCTCCCGGCGTCTCTCATGACGGCTGCCAGCTGTTACAGCCGCACAGGTGGACAAAAAAGTGGACGGTGCCTGACCCCTAAGATGAAACCGGAGGGCGGCGGTCGGCCCAGGGCCTCGCGGCCTCGAGTTGAGCTGCCAGCCGGAACAACGTCGCCTCATCCCCGTATTTCCCCGTGAACTGGGTACCGATCGGAAGGCCCGCGCCGTTCCAGAACAGCGGGACAGACATCGCAGGCAAACCGGTGAAGTTCGCGATCGCGGTGAATGGTACAGCAGTGGAGGCCCGCATCAGGCTCATCATGGGATTGTCCGTCGGCGCGTCGAAGGTGCCCAGCGGGTACGGGGGCTCGGTCAGGGTCGGGCTCAGGATGACGTCGTATGGCGAGTACACCTCAGCGATGGCACGCGACATCTGCTGTAGAGCCGTGACCGCGAGCAGGTAGTCCGATGCCGGTAGTGTGCGCCCCATCTCGCTCATGGCCCAGGTCAAGGGCTCGAAGAGTTCCTGCTCGGGCGTCTTGCCCGACATCCTCGCGGTCGCTGCCACCGTCCATGCCGCCCCGGCAACGTAGACCCCGATGAACGCCTGGACCACAATGCCGGCATCCAGCTCGATCAGCACCTCTTCCACTTCGTGCCCCAACTCTTCGCACAGGTTGCACGCGTCGAGGACCGCAGCCACGCAGTCCTCATGTACCGGCGCCGGGGTCGGCGACTTTGTGGTGAAGCCAATCTTCAGGCGCCCCACGTCACTGCCCACCTCATGGAGGAAAGGGCGCGCCGGCGGCGGGGGATAATACGGGTCGCCGAGTGCGGGCCCGCAGGTGGCGTCGAGCAGCGCGGCGCTGTCGCGCACCGACCGCGTGACGGCGTGCTCGACCACGAGGCCGCTCATGACGTCGCCAATGTCCGGGCCGAACGAGTTGCGGGCGCGCGTAGGCCTGAGCCCGAACAGCCCGCAGAATGAAGCCGGTATCCTGATCGAGCCACCCGCGTCGTTCGCGTGCGCCATCGGTACGATGCCGGCGGCGACCGCGGCGCCCGAGCCGCCGCTCGACCCACCGGTGCTGAGAGAAAGGTCCCAGGGGTTGTGGCACGCGCCGAACAGGACCGGCTCGCTGGCCGGCAGGATGCCGAACTCGCTTGCGTTGGCCTTGCCGATGGTTATCAGGCCGGCCTTCTTCTGGCGGATGACGAGTTCGCAGTCGCGGTCCGGGACGTAGTCGGAGAGAAAGCGCGATGCGAAGGTCAGCGGAATTCCGGCATACGCCGCAATGAGGTCCTTGAGAAGGAACGGCACTCCCTTGAACGGTCCGTCGGGGAGGTCGCCGCCCGCCCGCTCGCGCGCGATATCGTACATGGGCGTGACAACGGCGTTCAGCGCGGGGTTAACTTTCTCGACGCGCTCAATGGCAGCATCCACCAGCTCGAGCGGCTTGACTTCGCCCTTCCTCACAAGCTCCGCTTGCGCGGTGGCATCCATGAAGGCGGTCTCATCGGCAAGTGTCACGGCAGTCTCCCTTCGCGATTTGAACAGCGCCGGCTGCCACTGTCGGCACTGATGATTATATGTAAAAAAGCACCACCGGTGCCTGACCCCGTCGGCGCATCGGCGCTTTGATATAATGACCCCACTTCAGGAATCACCTGCAAATCGAGTGGGAGGGCACCGATGGAGAAGTCGGAACAGACGAAGAACATCATGAGAAGCCTCGTGGTAATGCACTTTATTGAGGCGACCATCGCCTACCGGGCAGCCAGGAAGCGGGGCAAGAACCCCACGCTGTACTTCCTCCTGACACAGTTCTTCGGAGTGTTCGTCCTGGTGCCGCTCCTGCGCAAGCCAAAGCTCGCAAAGGAATAGCTCCGGCGCGGGTCACTTCAGCCCGGCCTGCTTCAGCAATTCGTCCTGCCCGCTGATCCCCTTGTAGTGAATGCGGCTGTCGATGGCCGTGGTGATGCAATCCACGGGGCAGGTGTTGATGCACCGCCAGCAGGCTATGCACTCCCGCGAGAACCGCGGGTACGGGCCGAGCGTGATCGCGCCTACGGGGCAGTTCTTCTCACAGACCTGGCACTCGGTGCAGGCGGCGGTATCCACTTTCTTCCTGCCCATCTTGAACCGCGCGCCCGGGGCAAGCCTCGAGAGCCTGGAGGCCAGGTAGAGTCCCGTCGGCATCACACGATAGGGAGGCGTCTCCACAGGCTTGCCGTCAAGGAACATCTCGATTGCCGAAAGCATCTTCTCGACAAAAGCGGCCAACTCAAGCACCGATTCCACGGTGGGAACCGTCTCGTCAGCAGAGTGCGACCAACGCCGGGTCCCGCCCCACGAGTCCGGACAGATGAGGTTGTGGTCTCCCAGAGCCGTGAGCCCCTTCTTCTTGAGCGCCGTCGCGAAGAGCCGGGTAGCTTGTCCTCTGGCGCCGGCGGAGCTGGTCAGGAGGAAGGCGCACTTGCCTTCAAGGCGCGGCATCGCATCCACGAAGCGCTCGACGTTCTTCGCGGGCGCCCACTCGTAAACAGGCGCCGCGAAACAGAACGCGTCGAAGTCGTCATACTGGACGGCACCTGCTTTCTGGTACGTGCGCATGGTCACCTCGTGCCCTGCCTTTTCCATCACGGCCCTTGCCACGTCACAGGCGAACCTGGTGTTGCCGGTACCGGAGTAGTAGAGGACCAGGATCTTCATCTTGCGGCTCATGGTTCAATTTCCTTCTTCATCTCGCCCTTCCCCGATTCTTTGACAGCGCTCCCTTTGTAGCAGCAACGCATCTTACACTGGGCGCAGGTCCTCTTGCGGCTGATCGTCCCGCTGTAGAAACCCACCAGGAGCAGCGCAACTAGCACGATCACTTTCAGGACCGAGAAGTGCTGTATCGTGGCGATCGTGCCGAGCACCAGCGGCACGACCGTCAGTGACCCGTAGATGACCGGCGCCAGCTTGATGCCGATGCTGTCGTTGAACTTCTCGATGTCGCCCTGCTTGAACATCAGCGCCGAGAGCTTTCCCCAGCCCGCGGCGCAGCGCTTCCCGTAGTAATAGCAGTTGGTGCAGACGAGCCGGCGGAGAACGACAAAGACCAGGAGCAACGCGACCCCGAGAAACACCCACGCCACGACGTGGTTGAAGAAATAACAGGCGTCGGTCCCGAGCGCGATCCACAGCAGGACCGCCAGGTTAGCATCGATGACCGCCGCCCGGGAGTACTCCTCCCGGCCCTCGCAGGCGACCACTTCTGATTTGTTGTCAGTCTCGCTCATCAGGCTCATCTTTCCCGGGCCGAGGGGCTGCCGGGCGCCTGGCCGTGTGCCTCAAGACCCGCATCATCAAGTCTGGTCTGCGGCCTCTGACTGCCCCTCCAGCACCTTCCTGGTGTTGTCCATCTCCTCCTGGATATGGTTCACCATGAGGTCGATCATCCCGGCGGTCCTGGAGGAATGGTCAGCCAGCCAGGACACGAGCCTGCCGATCGTCAGGTTGGTCGTATAGACGGTGACATCTCCCTTCTGCTCGAGGGTATTCTCCACCCTCGGCAGCACAAAAGAATATGGGAAGAGGAACTTGTAGTAGATACGCTTGTTCGGCTCCACCCTCAGCAGCCTGGCTCTCAGCTTCTGCACCTTGCCCGTTACAGGCGAGATCTGCTTGAAGTACCAGTAGATGCGGGGGTTGTCTATATAGCCGTCCTTTATCCGGATGCTCTTTATCACGATCACGCGCTCGAGGTGGTCGGGGCTGACCTCCTTGAAGTGGCCCGAGTAATCCCCTATGTAGTCATACACGGTCTCGGGCTTCGCTTTGATTTCGACTGAGAGCGTCTTGATCATGGCGCAATTCTATATCGATACCACGTTTCAATCACTGTTCGGCCGGCCACCCCGGTTATCTGGAGAACGGTTCGCGCAGCCAGTCCCTGTCAACGGTGACGACATCCCTGCAAAACAATTAGACTGAACCAAGACAGAAAGCTCCCGATCGAGCCGAGGTGCACAGACGGTGAGACAACTGAAATCCCTGGTCCTCCCGTTCTCCGCCATTGTCATCATACCCGGCCTGATACTTATTTTCGCGAGGTCGACGCGCTTCGGGATCAACGCGTACCTCGCGGCCGTCCAGGTCCCGGTCGGCGTGGCGTTCTGCCTGCTGGGCCTCGGTCTGATGGCGGTGACTGTTCGCATGCTCGTGATCACAGGCCGCGGCACCCTCGCGCCGTGGGACCCTACGTCAAAACTCGTCACCGAGGGCATCTACGGACGCGTGCGGAACCCCATGATCGCAGGCGTACTGGCGGTCCTGCTCGGTGAGGCCGTCCTCTGCGGCTCGCTCGGCGTCCTCATCTGGGCCGTCCTCTTCTTTCTGACCAACACTATCTATTTCCATTACTCAGAAGAAAAGGGCCTGGAGAAGAGGTTCGGCCGGGAGTACCTGGAGTACAAGCGGCATGTCCCCATGTGGCTGCCCAGGCTGGAGCGGTGGGAGAGAACGGAGGGGCACGCGTGATAGAGATATCGGACTTCGAGGATGTCACGCGCTTCAAGCTGAGCCTCGAGGCCGACGGCAAGCCGGTTTACTGGGTCGCCGCCTACCTCGTGGACGGATTGCTTATCGACACCGGGTGCAGCCACACCGCCGGGGAGCTCGTCCGGGCGCTCGAGGGGCGCGAGCTGCGCATGGTGGTAAATACCCACTACCATGAGGACCACGTAGGCGCCGACCGGCTGCTCAAGGAGCGGCGCGGGGTGCCGATATTCGCCCACCACGATTCCGTGCCCCTGATCAACAGGGTTCCCGAACTGCGCCCGTACCAGGAGTTCGTCTGGGGGTACCCCGAGCCGACGGTGGCCGAGACCCTGGGAGAATCGATCGAGACCGGGCGGTACCGGTTCGACGTGGTCGAGACGCCGGGCCACAGCGAGGGGCACGTGGCCCTGGTCGAGCGGGCGCAGGGGTGGTGTTTCTCGGGCGACATCTTCATCACCGAGAGGCCGAAGGTCATCCGCGCGGACGAGGACGCGAAGGTGTTGATCACTACGATGCGGATGCTCGCCGAACTGCCGATGGAGCGTCTTGTCCTGTTCACTTCGATGGGCGAGATAATCCCTGAGGGGAGGCGGGCACTGCTGGCGTGCGCCGGCTACCTCGACGGCCTTCGCGCGGAGTTGAAGCGTCTGGAGGCCGCGGGGCTCTCACCGGTTGAGATGCGGAAACAGGTCTTCGGGGAAGGAAGCACGCTTGCCGCGCTGACGGGGGGTCACTTCTCTTCGGATAACCTGGTGTCTTCGCTGCTCGCGGGCCCGGCCGGCGGTTGAGTCGGAGGCTGCTTTACCAGTCCATGTCGACCAGGCTCACCGGGTCCCTGATGTAGTCGTTCGCGGGCTCTTCGTGAACGGTCTCCCCGGGGCCGAGAACTGCATCGCAGTGCAGGCACCTCGAGACGGTGCCGGGGGTCTCATTGCCACAGGCGAAGCAGGTGACCTCGTCTACCGTGTCCTTCCGCCGCCTGAAGGTGATCTCCTTGCTGAGGAAATTACCTACGGGTATCTCGCGCTTGAGGACTTCCGGAATAGTGATGTCCCGCTTGAGCACGTCGGGTATGGTGATATCGCGCTTCAGAACCTCGGGGATGTGCAGCTCCTTACGCAGCAGATCGCCCGCCTTGATCTCCCTGTTAAGGAGCTCACCCACGGGCTGGTACAGGATGCTATCTTCTTTTCTGGCCGACATGACACAGACCCCCCATTTGTCCCACCCAGCCATCATACTTATCGGTTATTTCTCACGAATTGTTTAGCCCCAAATCCCCAGAATCCGGATTTATTTCAAGAAGGGTTGACCGCGGGAAACATTAAGAAGGCAGAACAGGCCGTCATCGACAGCCCTTGCACTGGTAAAGAGAGGTCCGGACCGGGGGGAACCATGGCTGAGAAACCTCTGCCGACCCTGTTCGTGTCACACGGGGCACCGACTCTGCCCCTCGAGAAGATTCCTGCCAGGGAGTTCCTTGCCGAACTGGGCCCTCTGTATGAGCAGGCTGATGCCGTCCTGTGCATATCGGCGCACTGGGAGACTCGCGCCCCGCGCGTCAGCGCGACCGAATCCCCCGAGACTATACACGACTTCTACGGTTTTCCTGAAGAGTTGTACGAGATCGAGTACCCTGCCCGCGGTTCGGCGCAGCTCGCCGGCCGGGTGGACGACTTGCTTCGGGACGCGGGGATCCCCTGCGAGATCGAGCCCCGGCGCGGGCTTGACCACGGAGCGTGGGTGCCGATGCTGATCATGTTCCCCGGGGCCGACGTGCCGGTTGCGCAGCTATCGATCCAGGGCGACCTGGACCCCGCCGGCCATCTCGCGGTGGGCAGGGCGCTGGCGGAACTGAGGCACGAGGGCGTCCTGGTCATGGGGAGCGGCGGGGCCGTGCATCCTCTTGGATATGCGGTCCTCGGCCCGGGCATGCCCACCGACCAGTGGGCGCTGGATTTTGACAGGTGGCTGTCGAAGACGGTAGAGCAAGGCGACACTGACGCAGCGGTGGGCTATCGAACGCTCGCCCCTTACCCCGAGCGGGCACACCCGTACCCGGACCATTTCATGCCCTTGCTTGGGGCCATGGGTGCGGCCGGGCAAGGAGCGACCGGCGAAGTCATCCACCACAGCTGGTTCTGGGGCGACCTGGGAATGGCGGCCTACAGCTTCAGCCAGTGATGCGCGGTATCTCTACCTGATGCGAGAAGGCCGCCCGGTTACTGGGTCGGGGGGCCGGATGTCGACAGAGAGACCTTCCAGGTGCCGCTTTCTTTGGTGAGTGAGAAAGTGACGTTCTCGGACTGCGCTCCCTGGGTCAGTTTGACGTTTATGGATGCCGTGTTTCCGGTGACCTTCGAGCCGGTGATGCTCCAGGTCAGCTTCGTGTTCCCCTCGGCAACGCTGGCCGGGGTCGAAGAATTCGCCGCGACCCATTCCTGACGGGTGACCTGCTTCTTGTCTTTGGCAGTGAGCATATCGTAGATGGCGTTGTAATCGTTCTTCTTGACGGCGGACAACAAGTTCTCCACCGCCTGCTTGGGACTGCTCGCAGTCGATGTCGAGGTGCCGCAAGCTTCAATGAGCAGAACGCACGCGATTAAGACCAATAACAGTACAAAGGGCAGCGATTTCTTCAAGGACGCACCTCTTTTCGGTTGCTCTGGGACGGACTACAGTCATTATACTAGTTCTCGTGTCTCTAACCTTCAGAAAGGCGGAAACGGATTCAAATGCAAGGCGATGCCCGCGAACGTGTCGGGCGTTCTACAGGCTGGTATCGGGTACCAGGGCCGTTAGGGAGGCACGATTGATAATCGACGGGCACGCGCATTCCTCGGGAGTCTTTTACGACTCCGACCATATTGTGGAGAAGCTCGACGAGCTCGGGGTCGACAAGGTCGTCCTCTGCCCGGGCCTGGTAAACGACGACAAGAACGTTCACGTGCCTGGCTTCGCGCGAGTCGCCGGGAACAGAGACGTCATGATCCCGGTGAACAGGTTCCTGCGGTCCGCGGCCGTCCTCAAGAAGGAGAAGCAAGACCTCACCACCCGGAATGAGCTCGTCCACGCCTTTCACGAGAAGCACCCGGACAGGATCGAGCAGTTCTACTGGGCGGACCCGGCAGCCGACGATTTCCTGGAAGACCTGGCGGCGAGGTACGCGGAGTGGGGTTCAAAGGCATCAAGCTCCACCAGTGCATCGAGCGGTTCGGGATGGACGCGCCGGTGCTGGGCGATATGGCGGTGTTCGCCGGGGACAACGGGCTCCCCGTCTTCGTCCACATCTATTCAAAGGCCGGGGCGCTCAGGACGATGGACCTCATCACCTCGCACCGCGGCACCAACTTCATAATCGCCCATCTGATCGGGCTGGAACTGTTCGAGAGCCTTCCGCGAAATGTGGAGAACGTCTACTTCGATATATCTCCCCCGGCGCTCATCTCGGAGCGGAGGGTGATGAAGGCGATCGAGAGGTTCCGGGCGGCGCGCATAGTCTTCGGCTCCGACATGCCCCACGGAAAAGACGCCCTTGCACGGAACCTTCAGAAGCTCAAAGGCATGGACATCCCGCCCAAGCAACTGGAACTGATCCTGGGCAGGAACATGGAAAGGCTGCTGGAGGAGTAGAGGCCCCGCCTCTTATTCGTAACCCAGGGGGTAGACGAAGTCGGCCATTTCCGGGCGCTCTATCCAGCCGAGCCTGCGGTAGTACTCCCGCTCGTAGGAAGGTCGGTTGCGGCTGTTCAACAGCGCGAGGCGGATGCAGCCCTTCTCGATCGCGATGTTCTTTACAGCCTCTATGAGGGACCGCCCGTATCCTTTGCGCCTCTCTTTCTGGAGGACGAACATCTCCGAGACGAAACCCTCGGACCCGGGCAGTATCAGGTAAGGGAGCCAGTGGACCGCGATGTAACCGCAGACCTTGCTGTGCGGGTTCGCAGCGACCAGGATCGTGTGGCTCTCGTCGGCGTTGCACATCTGCAGGTGGCGCCTGATGTGGTCCTCGTTCGCGCTCTTGAACCACCCGAGCTCGCGCACGATCGCCGCGATGTCGGGAACGTCCTCGTCCGTGGCAGGCCTGATGTCCGGCGGTTGCTCTTTCATCTTGTGTCCTCTTTCACGTTGCGTGTCGGGGGAGAATGCAAAAGCGCGCTGCGGTCGCGGCGTGAGTTATTCATGAATAGTAAATTCTTTAATAGTCTTCGTGTCATGAGATGTTTGCCCCGAAACGTCTGCCGTCCGACCTGGCGATCAATCCTACCACCTGGCGGCCCATGGCCGCTACCGCTGGACAATCCCATTACTGCCCGAATACAGATATAATTTGGCGGGTCACAAAACACAACCCCCTAAAGGCGCCCGGCAGGTCCGGGCTTGAAGAAGGGAAGGTCCGATGAAGACACGTGTGACGGAACTCCTCGGGATCGAGCACCCTATCATCCTATCGGGCATGAGCTGGATCAGCGTGCCCAAGATGGTGGCCGCGGTATCGAATGCCGGCGGGCTGGGACTGCTTGCGACAGGCGCGCTGAACGCGGACGACACGCGGAAGTCGGTGCGTGAGATCCGCGAGCTGACGGACAAGCCGTTCGGCGCCAACGTGTCGCTGCTGTTCCCGGGCGCCGCGGAAAACGCCATGGTTTTGCTGGAGGAGAAGGTCCCCGTCATCAACTTCTCACTGGGTAAAGGTGACTGGATCGTGAACGCCGCCAACGAGTACGGCGGCAAAGTGCTTGCCACGGTGACCAACGTCCGACACGCCAAGAGGGCCCAGGATTACGGTTCGCACGGCGTGATCGTGACCGGCAACGAGGCGGCCGCCCACGGGGAACCGCCGACGACTTTCTGCCTGGTCCCGAGCATCGCTGAAGCGCTCGAGATACCGGTCATCGCGGCGGGAGGCGTCGCGGACGGCCGCGGGCTGGCCGCGGTCCTGGCGCTCGGTGGCGAGGGCGTGGCGATGGGCACTCGTCTCATGGCGACCCAGGAGAGCCCGCTGCATGAGAACTTCAAGCAACTCTCCATACAGAAGGACGTCTACGACACCATCTACTCCAAGAAGTTCGACGGCCTGTGGTGCCGCGTTCAGGACACGCCTGCCGCTCGCAAGGCGACCAAGAGAGGGCTCTTCCCGTTCGGATACCTGCAGGCCATCCCGAACTCCCGCGCCATAGCGCAGCAGATAGGGCTGCCATACTGGAAGCTCTTCGTCGGCGTGCTGGCCTCCGGCTGGGACAACGCCAAGCAGCTTGCCTACATGGCGAACGCATTCAAGCAGATCCGGGTGGCGACCGAGCTCGGAGACGTGGACAAGGGCGTACTTCCCGTCGGGCAGGTGCAGGGCCTGATGCACGACATACCGACTGTCCAGGAGTGCATAGACCGCACCGTCAAAGAGGCGGAGGAAGTCATCACCAACCTTCAGAAGAAGATCGTTTGAGGGTGCTGCAGCAGACTCTTGAAGGCCCCGGCCGAACACCGGGGCCTTTTCCTTCAACGAGATGCTGGCAGGTCCGCAGGGGTCGCGATGTCAGTAACCCAGGGGAACGCTGATGAAACTGCTGGAACCAGGAAATATCGGGCGCCTCACCCTTAAGAACAGGGTCGTAATGACGCCAATGGGCATGTTCGGGGTGCCGAACCCGGACGGGAGCCTGAGCCAGCGCGGTATGGAGTTCTACCTGGCGAGGGCGAGAGGGGGCACCGCACTGGTGATGCCCGCCGCGGCGCTCGTCACTACCGAGTTCGAGGCGCCGTGCACCGCGCTCAACGCGTTCGACTCGATGGACAAGGTCCTCCCCTGGAGCATGTTGGCGGAGCGGGTCCATCACTACGGCGCGAAGCTGGGCATCCAGCTCAGCGCTGGCCTCGGCCGGGCGAGCGTCAATTACTTCTTCGACAGCAGCAACGTGCCGGTGTCGGCGTCCCCCGTCCAGGCCCATTGGACGCCCTGGATAACCTGCCGGCCGCTCGAGGTCGAAGAGATCGAGCGGATAACGGCGGCCTTCGGGGTCGCGGCGATGCTCGCCCGCACCTGCGGGATCGACATCGTCGAGATACACGGCTATGGGGGCTACCTGCTCGACCAGTTCGCTTCAGAGCTGTGGAACAAGAGGACGGACGATTACGGCGGCAGCCTCTCCAACCGGATGCGCTTCCCGCTGCAGGTCGTGGGCGCGGTGAAGGCCGCATGCGGCGACGAGGTGCCGGTGGTCTTCAAGATGACCCCGGTGCACTTCACCGAAGGCGGACGCGAGCTCGACGAAGGCCTCGAGATAGCGAAGATGCTCGAGTCGGCAGGGGTGGACGCGCTCCATGTGGACGCCGGCTGTTACGAGGCGTGGCACAAGGCGATACCGCCGGTCTACGAGCCGTTCGCGGTGCAGAGCGACATGGCGGCCGCGGTGAAGGGGGCGGTCGGGATCCCGATCATAGCCAACGGGAAGCTGGGCGACCCGGCCGTCGCGGAGTCTGTCCTGCTGGAAGGGAAAGCGGACTTCATCGGGCTCGGGCGCTCGCAGCTCGCCGACCCCGAGTGGGTCCTCAAGGTCGCCGAGGGACGTCCTGAGGACATCGTGCCGTGCATCGGCTGTAGCGAGGGGTGCATAGCGCGAGGCTTCAGCGGGAAGTACGCTTCCTGCGCCGTCAACCCGGCCTGCACCATGGAGAGCGCGTACCGGCTCGAGCCCGCGACTGCGCCGAGGCGCGTACTGGTAGTCGGCGGAGGGCCGGCGGGCATGATGGCTGCCGTCACAGCCGCCCGCAGAGGTCACGACGTGACCGTCTGGGAGAAGTCGTCCCGCCTGGGGGGCTACCTGGTCCCCGCGGGGGCTCCGGATTTCAAGCGCGATGTCCGCAGGCTCCTGGACCACATGGTCGGTCAGGTGGACAAGCTCGATATCGAGGTCCTGCTGGGCCGGGAAGCCACCGTTGAGGCTATTCGCGAGACGTCCCCGGAGGTGGTGGTGGTCGCCACCGGCTCCGTGCCTGTCGTGCCCGCGCTGCCGGGCCTTCAAAGGGAAGAGGTCTACGGCGCGATCGATGTCTTGAACGGGAACATCCCATCAGGAGATAGCGTGCTGGTCGCGGGCGGAGGGGTTATCGGGTGCGAGGCGGCGGCGTTCCTGGCCGAACGGGGCAAGCGCGTGACCGTCATCGACATGCAGGGGCTTCTGGCCGCCGAGCCGGTGTTCGTCCTGAACCGGGCGAGCCTCCTGGCCCTGCTCGAGAAGCTAGCGGTCGAAACGGTCGAGGGGGCCGAGCTGCTCGAGGTCGTCGAAGGAGGAGCCCGGGTGAGGGAAGATTCCACGGAGAGGACGATCGAGTGCGACGCGGTGGTGCTCGCTCTCGGCTTGAAGCCGGACAGTGAGCTTGCCTGCCGGATCTCAGGATTGGATGGCATTGAGGTCCGCGTGGTCGGCGATACCGTGCGGCCCCGCAAGGTCCTCGATGCCGTGTGGGAAGGCTTCCACGCAGGCAGGCTGCTCTAGGCGCCGGTCTCTTCCATCCCACGCGAGACCACCACGGCACGACCGATTGCCCGCGGGTTCAAGGCGCGCAATCGATAATGTCGATAGACGACTGTATGAGAACGGAGCCAGACTGCGCGCCCGGCGCCCTGGCCGGGTCTGACGGGGAGACCCCTTGAGCCTTCTGAACAAGAAACTCCTGCGCGACATGCGCGCTCACAAAGCACAGGTCGTGGCCGTGCTTGTCATCGTCATGCTGGGCACGGTGATCTTCACGACCCTGTTGCTGGTGCCGAGGTCGCTGGACAGCAAGCTGCAGCACATCTTCGCAAGGACTTCCTACGAGGACTTCCGGATTGAGGTAGCCGCGGCCCCGCAGGCGGCAACTGCGCGTCTGGCCCGGCTTCCGAACGTGACGGCGGTGCAGGGCACGACCGAAAGGGATTCGTCCGCCGTCGTGGGGGGCAAAGATCTCACCCTGAGAGTCGTCTCTGTTCCCGATACGGGGCGGGCTGAAGTCAACGGCCTCATGCTGGAGGCGGGGCGGAGCCTCGACGGGGCGCCAGAAGGCGCCTGCCTCTCCGAGCGGCACCTGACCAGGCAATTCGGTTTGAAGCCCGGCGATACCGCGCGCCTGATAGTCAGAGGAAAAGAGATGCCCCTCACCATAGCGGGTTCGGTTGCCAGCCCGCGCTTCCTGCGGCTGGTAGCCGGGCAGAACGACGTCCTGAGCGACCCCTCCCAGTTCGGTGTCATCTTCATGCGGCAGGGCGAGGTCCAGAAGATATTCGGGTCCGGCGACTATAACGAGTTCGCCGTCAGGGTCAGTGACCCCGCGCGGCTGAGCGCGACCATGAAGGCCTCAACGGCCGTGCTCGGCCCTTACCAGGTGCTGGGGGCCAACACGGGCGCGGACGAGCAGAGTACGCGCCTCATCCAGATGGACTTCAAGAACATGAAGAACATGTCGCTCTTCTTCACCCTGATCTTCCTCTGGGTATCGTCGCTCGCGATCTACATAGCGCTTGCCCGCATCATCTATACGGAGCAGAGGCAGATCGGGACCGCCAGGGCTCTCGGGTACCGGCGAGGGACGATCGTGAAGCATTTCCTTTCCTACGGTGTCTTCCTGGGCGTGGTGGGGGGTCTCGCCGGAGTGGTCGCCGGCGTCTTCGTGGGGCGGCTTGCCGTCAACGGATACGCCAGCGTGCTTGGGATGCCGGCGGTGGCCGACGGAGGCATGCCGTGGCTGCTGCTCGCGGTCGGCCTCTTGCTCGCGGTCGTACTGTGCATTCTCGGGGCGGTGTTGCCCGCGCTGCGCTCGGCGAAGATCATGCCGGCGGCATCGATGCGAACGGATGCCGGCATATCGCTACAGGAGCCGTCGGCGTCGGCGAAGAGGCGAAGCGAGCGCACCAAGTTATTCCCGGCCTGGTTGCGCTTCCCGCTGAGGAACCTCTCCCGCAACCGAAAGCGCGTGGCGCTCACGGCGGCCGGACTGGTCCTGACGCTCGCGACGCTGGTAACAGTCAGCGGAGCGATCGGCTCGATCAACTTCATCATCCACAAACAGTTCAGCCAGATCACGACGTGGGACGTTGCCGCATTCCTGCCGGAGCCCGCCCGCCCCGGTTTCCTCCGGGACGTCGCCCGGATAAACGGGGTGGCGCGTGCCGAGCCGGCCATCAATGCGCCCGCGAGGTTGAAGACATCGGCTGGCGCGGTGGACGTCTCGATGCAGGCTTACTTGAAGGACACGCAGATGCACGGCCTTGTCCCAGCCGGCGGTTCTCCAGGTCCGCCGGGACCGGGGGGCATCCTGGTGAACAGGTCCCTGCTCCGGCAGCTCCCGCTCGCGGTCGGGCAGGAGGTGACGTTGGATACGGCTCTGGGGCCGGCGGCGTTCAGGATCGATGGCTTCGTGAGGGAGCCGCTCGGCGTGGGTTGCTACGTGGACCTGGCGTACGTCCAGCGGCTGGCGGGTCGCGATGTCTTTAACCTGGTCCTCCTGAAGACCGAGCCGGGAGCGGACGCGCGGGTCGCCGAAGTCCTTCGCCGCATGCCCGGCATCAACAAAGTCGAGGTCAAAAGCAGCACACTAGCCTCAATGAATTCAGTGCTCAACAGGGCCATCAGGCCGATGTTCAGCGTGGTCCTCGTGATGATACTCGCGATCGGCTTCGCGATCGTGTTCACGCTGGTGAGCATCACCATGCTCGAGAGAAGGCAGGAGATCGCGACGATATTGACCCTCGGCTGGGGGCCCATGGCCGTCGTCAGGTCTTTCCTTGTGGAGACGACATCCACCAGCCTCGCCGTGGTCCCCGCGGGCATCGTGCTGGGCTGGGGCCTGTGTTGGGTCCTGATGAACGAGGTCCTGAGCACGAGCACGACGCAGCTCTCCCCGGAGATGAGCCTTTCGGCGCTCACCGTCCTCGCCATCTCGGTCGTGTTCGTCCTCGCGACGGCACTCTCGGTGCTGCCGGCTGCCAAGCACCTCTCGAAGATGGACCTGGCGTCGGCGGCCAGGGAGCGCACGCAATAGGCAAGGCCTGAACCTCGCTTGCGCCGCGGTCAGCTTCAAGGAGACGGCCCCTGTCGAGGCCGAAAGCCTGGCCCCTGTCCGGTTTACGTCACCTGGATGTCGAAGCTCGACTCCCAGAGGCCGTGTATGTTGCACAGCGACGTGGCATAAAGCGTTCCCGGCTTCTTGAGCATCGCCCACGCCTTGATCGCGTGGTGCGTGTAGACGGGCCCCTCGTTGGCCCCGGCCGCCGACTCGCCGTGCGCGTCGAACTCGAAGCGGCCGATCTCGTAGGTGAACTTCTCGTCGGACGGAGCGAAGTAAATCGATATCCAGCGGATGTGGTGCTCCGTGGTGTTAGGGTGGGCGACCTCCTTGCCGACGGTCACCGAAATCTCGAAATTCTCGCCGGCCTTGACCTCGCCGGGGCAGTCGATGACCGGGACGTGCTTCTCCGCTTTCCAGTCCGCCGTCTGATACCTCTCGCCTATGCCTGCCATGGTTCCCTCCATTCCTGGTTCCCCTTCACTCCCTGATGGCTCGTGAGTACAGCCCACTTATTCGAGCCGGGTGTATCAAATCCTGTGAATCACTAGTACAAGTTCGGGCCCTGAAGAGCGCCGTATCTAGCCGGACTGCGGTCCCGGAACGAAGTCTTTCAGGGTGAATTCGAAGGAGGCCCCGCCCGACGCCTCGTTGCGCACCTCGATGGTCCCGCCGTACAGAGTGACGATCTTCTGCACGGTGGCCAGGCCCACACCGGTCTCCCCGCCCTTTCCCTTGAAGAAGGGCTCGAAGACACTGTCCATGTCCTCGGGCGCGACCCCGGAGCCGTTGTCGCGCACCATCCACCGCCTTCCGCCTCCTTGCGCCGGCCCCAGGCCGATGACCTGGACGACAGGCTCGTCCGCGTCGTTGTGCTTGACTGCGTTCACTATCAGGTTCGCGAAAAGCTGGTACATGTGGGTAGAGTTTGCCAGGACACTGCCGAGGTCACCTTCCACAATCACCTTCGCGCCTTTCTGCTGGATCCTCGCGGAGCGCTCCTCGAGGACGCGCCTGACCACCTCGGCGATCTCTACTCTCTCGACTCGCTTGGGCAACTGCCCGGCTTCGGCGAGGGCAAGGAGGTCTTCGATCATTTCGAACGAGCGTCCCGCGCTCGTCTGGATCTGGCTCACCATGTCCTTGATGTCGTCCAGCCAGGCCTCGTCCGCGGCAGGTTCTCTCAGGGTTTCATCCAGCATCCCGCTCGCCAGCGCGATGGAGGAGAGGGGCCCGCGCAGGTCGTGCGAGACGGTGTGTGCGTAGCCATCCAGTTCCTTGTTCGACCGCGTGAGCTCGGCCGTCCTTTCCTCGACGGTTCGCTCGAGTCCCTCCCTCTCAGAGACAAGGTCATCGGTCATCTGGTTAAATGCCTTAGCGAGCGTCCCGACCTCGTCGCGCCTGTCGATGTCCGCGCGACGCGACAGGTCGCCGGCCCCGACAGCCTCGGCCACACCGGTCAGCTCGATTATCGGTCCGGTGATGGAGCGGGCGATCAGCAGTGAGGCTCCGATGACCGCGCCGGCCGCCACGACTACGATGATTATCAGGAGGTAGCGGAGCTGGTCGATGTGGACGAAGGCCTCCGATTTGTCGATCTTGGTCACCAGGCCCAGCGGAGGGTTGTCGATATACCTGGTCGCGGCGACAATGGGCTTTCCGCGATAATCCACTGCGCTGGTAAGAAGCTCGTTCTTGCCTTGCAGAGCCGCGGACATCGCGACGTTCGTCTTCTGGTGCGGCACCACCTCTGACAGGACCCCGCTCTTGCCGAACCTGGTCTGGCTGATGAATACCGCGTCGCCCCCCGGTGTTTTCTCCGCGAGGACGGTCTCTCCGGTCGTGCCCAGCCCGGAGTGATCGTGGAAGAGGCTCGTCAGGTTGTCCGCCTTCGATTCGATGGCCAGGACCCCCAGCTTCTCGCCGTTCAGCTCGAGAGGCCCCGCGAGGTATTCCATCAACGTGTTGCCCGGGCCCTTGAAGAAGGCGCTGACGTCCTCCTTGTTCTTGCCTTTCTTGAAGAATTCCGCGCTCGAGTGATTGGTCCCGACGGCGGCGGGGTCCGTGGACGCCAGCACCGTGCCGTCGTTTGACAGCACGTGGATCTTGCTGAAGCTGTCGGAGGAGGCGAGCGCGTCATTGAGGTTCGCGGTCACCTGGCCCAGGAAGGCGGGATCGCCGCTGTCCAGGTAGCTCTTGAGGCCGTTCGTCAGCCCGGTCCTGCTCGTGACTAGCGTGACGCGCTCCAGGTTCTGATCGACGATGTCTTCGACCCTGCTCTTCTGGATGGCGACCACGGTCTCGAGTTGGTTGAACACCTGTGTCCTGAGGAAGTGCTCTCCGAGCGCGAAGGTGATTACGCTCGCTGCTATCAGAGGCAGCAGTGCTATGAGCAGAAACGAAATCAGCAGCCTCAGTCTGATCTTCATCGTTAAGCCAGAATACGATACCCTTGGTTCGCTCGCAATGACGAAGCACAAGACTTCGCCCGGAGATTTAGACGCCGGGAGCCGCCTAGCGGGTCACCACCCTCTTGAAGGCGGGGATAGAGATCCCGAGTGTCACCACGCCGAAGGCGAGCAGTATCAACAGAGGCCGCAGCACCTCTGCCACGCCGGCGCCCAGGACCACGACCTGGCGCAGCGCCTCGACCTCGTATGTGATGCGGCATGCTTGCTCTCGCTTTGCCCGGGGGACTTCCTGGCAGCAACCTGACGTTTACGTTAGACGGAGTTTACCCCCAGGACAAAGCAAAGGCAACGTTTTTTTTCAGGAACCGGGGCGGAGAAAGTCTATTTCGATGACAGGAAAGTCATTATCGCGTAAGCGTAGTCGTAAGGGTACATGTACTGGAGCCCGTGCCCCGCGCCCTTGAACTCGGCGAGGGTCGAGCCGGGTATCCGGGACAACAGGATGCGGGTGTTGGCGTACGGCGTCGAGACATCCAGGGTGCCTCCCGACACGAGCACCGGCCGGCTTACCGCAGGCAACAGGTCGTACACGCCGGCCCAGTCCTCGTAGGCCTTGTTCTGGGCCTGGATGTTCTTGACGCTGGACAGCTCCCGCGGCCAGGGGAACTCCTTCGAGTAGTTCGGGTTGGCTTCCATGTACCAGCCGGGGTAGAGGGCTGCGAGCAGCCTCTTCGCCGGGACGTTCACGTCCTGGAGGCTCTTCAGGATGTTTTTGTACTTCGGCGCATTTATCTTCTGCGTCCCGCCGCAATCGCCGGCGTAGCTGACGAGCTTGATCACCGTGTCCGGGTGGTGCACCACCAGGCTGAGCGCGATGTCGCCGCCGATGGACCATCCGAGGACGTTGGCCTGTCCGTAACCGAGCGCGCGGATAAGACCGGCGGTGTCATCGGCGAACTGGTCTATCGTGAACGCCGCGGTGCCTGCCGTTGTCTTACCCATGCCCCGGTTGTCGAAGACGATCACCTTGTACTTGGAGGCAAGCGCCTGGAGGAACTGGGGGCTCCAGGTGTCCATCGTGGTGCTGTAGCCGGTGATCAATACCAGGGGGCTGCCGGTGCCGAACTGCTTGTAGGCGACGTCGATATCTCCGACCGGAATCATGGTGACGGTCTGCGTGTCGTAGTAGGTGTTCTTGACCAGCTGACCCACCGTGCGCGCCGTCTGCTTGACGTTGCAGCCCGGAGCGGCGAGCGCAAGCGCGCCCAGCAGCAGGACAACGGTTGAGATTGTGAGCGTGCGCATCTTCATTCGCGGCCTCCGCTGTAATATAGGGGTCAAACCTTTTTATTACACTACTCGCACACTTAAGGTAGCCGCATGAACGCGCCAGAGCAAGTAGCCCTTCTTATTTTGCGGCGGCGAAGAGCGCGTCTATGTTCTCGAGAGGCGTCTCGATGGGCAGGTCACAGCCGGTCCCCAGAACGAAGTTCTGCTTGCCGCCGAACCTCTCGATAAGCGAGCGCGCGACCTCCGTGACTGCGGCAGGCTCCGCTTCCATCATGACGCCGACCGGGTCTACGTTACCGATCACGAGCATGTCCGCCGGTACCGCTTCCAGTGCGGTGGCAAGGTCAACGGGGTGGTCGAGGCTCAAGCCGTCCACCCCCGACGACGCCATGCCTCCCAGGAGGTGAGTGCTGTCCCCGCAGATGTGGAGGACAGGACAACCGTCGCGGTCGCGGATCGCGGCGGCGATGCTCCTCAGCGGCTCGAGGACGATCTTCTGGAACGAATCGGGCGAGAGGATCACAGCAGTCGGCTCGAGAATGGCCACAACCCTTGCGCCGACGGCAGCCATGGCCCGTGCGTACGCCTGGCAGACCAGCGTCGTGAAGCTCATCATGTCTTTCACGAAGCCGCCGTCGGTGATAGTCCGCACCGCGAGTTCTTCAGCCCCGCACAGCTCCGCCGCAAGGGTGAACGGCCCCACACAGTAGGCCCCCATCATCCCGTCTATCCTCATCGCGACGCGGCTGACCACGTCTCCGAAGAGTTGCATCCGCCCATCTTTCCTGGGGTCGGGGACCGAGAGCGACCCCAGTTGTTCGAGCGTGCCGATCGGATGGTTCACGACGCTCGGCGGCCCCTCGTCGCTGAACCGCACCTCGAGCCCCAGCGTCTCCGCCTCCACGGTGAGGTCCATCACGTGGAAGAGGCAAGGCGGGTGGTATCGGTCCTCGAGGAAGGCAAGGCTTTCGATGTGCGGGTCGCGGTTGGTCAGGACGTTGGCGACAGAGTTGCCCGTGGCGGCGATGCCGGGGTATCCCATCAGCGGCAGGACCGGGCGTTCGGGCAGTTCGCTTATTGCGTCGAACAGCTTCATCAGACCCCCAGCAGACTCTTGACGATCTTCACCGCTTCGTTGGCGTCCGTGCCGTAGCCGTCCGCTCCTATCTCGGATGCAAACTTCTCCGTCACGGCCGCGCCACCTATCACTACCTTGACCTTATCCCGCAGGCCTTGCTCAGCAAGCAGCGAGACCACGGTCGCCATCACCGTCCTGGTGTCGTCAGCAGGGACGACATCCCTATGACCTGGGCCCCACGTGCCGCCGCATCGACAAAAGCCTCCGGCTTCACGTCCACGCCCAGGTTCTCGACCTCGAGCCCCGCGCCGGTGAGTACCATGCCCACGATGTTCTTCCCGATGTCGTGGAGGTCGCCGGCAACCGTGCCCACGGCGACCCTGCCGAGCGGCTCGACCTTACCGGCCTCGAGGTGCGGCTTCAGCAGCGATAGCGAAGCCTGCATGGCGCGAGCGGATATCAGCACCTCCGCCACGTAGTACTCTTTGCGCTCGAACTTGTCGCCGACCACCGACATGGCGGCCACCAGTGCCTCGTCCATTATGGTCTTCGCCTCGAGCCCGGAAGCCAGGGCGGTCTCCGTCAGGCTTGCCACCGAGTCCATGTCGCCGGCGATGACCCCGGCCCTGATGTCATCGAGGATGCCAGCTGACTCATGCGATGTCACCATGTGCCCCCTTGCTAGCGGAATTCACGTACAGTCTCGAGCATTGCCACTATGTTCTCCGTCGGAGTCGCGTACGAGAGGTCGCATCCCGACGAGACCACGTAGTTGCGATACGGCCGCATCGACTCGAGCAGGGCGCCCGTGCTCTCCCGCACGTATTCGGGCGTGCCTTCGAGCAGCACCGAAACAGTGTCCAGGTTGCCGATGAGCACCACGTCTTCCGGCACACGCTTTGCGGCTTCCGGCAGGTCGACGGCGGAGTCGAGGCTGAGCCCCTGCGCTCCGGTGTCGCACATCGGCTCCAGCAGGTGGCTCGCGTCCCCGCAGATATGGAGTATCACCGGGCAGTTGAGCGACTCGATCAATTCGGCCGTGTACCGGCCGGAGAACTCTTCGTAGGACGCTGGCGAGAGGATCGATGCGGTCGGCTCGCCGATGAGGACTATCTCCGCGCCGGCAGCCTTGAGCGCGAGCAGGTAGCGCCTGCAAGTCTCGGTGCAGTAGCGCAGCAGCCCGTGCATGAACTCCTTGTCGGTGATGCCGCCTCACAGCGTCAGGTGGATTCTATGAGTAGCGGGAATCGATGACAAGGACACTACGCTCTTACTCGGGTGTGGCGGCGTGATGTGGTAGCCGCGTTCAGGCCTTGCCCCGTTTGCGGAGCCTTGCTCCGAAGCTGGCCATCTTGTCCCGCCCCGAACCGCGGACGATCGGGCCGTGGCCGGTGCATATCACGCGGTAATCTTCTCCAGCCAGAGCACCCACAACCGCCCCGGCTGACCGGCCTGCTAATCCGAGGTCGTAGGAGAATCCGCCTTCTGGAAGAGTGAGCAGCAGGTAAAGGTTCTGTATGGCGTCGCCGGTGAAAAGCACCCCTCTGTCCCGCCAGAGGAAACACGATGACCCGGGCGTGTGACCCGGGGCGTGGTACACCTCGAGGCCTCCCAGCAACGGGAGCACGTCGCCGTCCTTGAAAGGCACATCCACCTCAACAGGCGGCACGCGGCTGTACTTCTCCACCGTCCTGGGGAAGACCATAAGGGCACGGCCTTGAACGCCTGCTTTGTAAACGCTCGGCATGCTCTTCTCGCCCTGTAAATAGGGGGTGTCATCAGTATGCAAGTACACCGTGGCGCCGCTCATCTGCTTCAAAGCCCTGGCGGAGCCGGCGTGGTCCACGTGGAAGTGCGTGAGCACGATGGCAGTCACTTCCTCAGGCGAGCGACCCAGGCTCTTGATCCTGCTCGCGACACGGCGGAGGTCCGACGGCATGCCGGGATCGATGACAACGAGCTCGTCACCATACTCGACCAGGTAGATGTTGTTGCTCAGGTTTCCGAGTATCCGTGTTATTCCGTCAAGGTCTTTCATGCGGTCAAATCTACAGGCAGAGGTGGCGTTTTGGCAATCCGCCTTGAACTCATTCCCCACGGATAGCGGACTAGACTACTCCGGGATGAACGGAGCGGCAAGGAGTAGAGGCCCGAAGTCCAGCATGACGGACGGCTCGTCGCCTGCTGTCCACGCGTCGTGACCCGGGGGGATCAGGACGAGGTCACCCGGTCCGTACTCGGTCTCAGTCCCATCCTTCATCTTCACGTGGTGACGGCCGGAGAGCTGATATACAAGATGAAGGACCGCGCACCGATCGGTCCCTACCTCGGGCTTGGAATGTTCCGACCACTTCCACCCGGGCTCGAATTCGAGCTTCAGGACACGGTACGGTCCGAAGTCGACGTACTTTTGCCTGGACTTTGTCATCTCGCGGTATTCATCCGGGGCCTCGAAGTTCTTTACTGTCAGTTGCAGGTCTTCTGCACTCAATTCGACCACCTCCCGTTATGTTGTCGCGCGCATCTCCTTTTCGGAGGGCAGAGGCTGTTTCCTGCTGACGGGTTCCACGACATAGACCGGCATTCGTTGGCGGTAGATGGTTGGGACGGAGATTGTCAGGTCCTCAAGCGATGTAGCAGCACCAGGCCCCACCTGCTAGACTCAATCCCGGAGAGATGGCCGAGTCTGGTTTAAGGCGCACGCCTGGAGAGCGTGTGGGCCCCAAAAGGGTCTCGTGGGTTCGAATCCCACTCTCTCCGCCAAAGGACCCATTCCGATGGGTCCTTTGGCGGAGAGAGTGGGCTGAAGGATACGCGACGGGGTCACCGCGCGCCGCAATCCACGCTTGGCAGTTTGAATGAAAACTAGATAAGCAAGCGGCCTCGAATCACGCGCCTCGCCGTGGTGCTGAGCCTGCCAGTGAAGCACCAGGTTTGGAAAAACCTACGCCACGCGGCGCGTGGGGTGGTTCGAATCCCACTGTATTGCAGTGTATCGTCGCAACGCGATGCTCTTTGCTGATAGGGAAAGACGGAGCCGGGGCGATTCCGACCTATGATGGGCAGGATGCCAGTGATGTTTTCCGCGTGCGGATTCCGGTGCGACGTGTGTCCGGCCTTCAAAGACAACGTGGTAGGGCCTGAGGACCAGCGGGCGGTCGCGGCAGCATGGAAGAAGTACTTCGACATCGATATGGAACCGGCGCAGATCGTCTGCAGCGGGTGTTTCTCCGAACTCGTCGAGGGACGGGAGTTGCCGGCGCGCGAGTGTGAGACGCGCGATTGCGTGACGGACAAAGGGTTCGAGACCTGCGCGGAATGCGAAGACTATCCCTGCGAGCATCGTGAGGCTACGATGAGCGCGGTGGAGAAAGCGCGCGACGAGCACGCGCCTTCCATGTCGCCGGAGGAGCGCGAGAAATACTTCGAGCCCTACAACGCGAGAAAGAACTTCGACGCCATCAGAAAACCGCGCGACTGAACCTGGACAGGGAGGTGTGAGGACTCTTGCCTGAGGGCGCCGGCTTCAAATACTACTACCTGTCTTTTGTCAGCACACTGGTCGTCCTGTACGCTGTGCTGCTCTCGGCGCTGGGGTTGGGGCAGGCGGTCGGCGCGGACAGGACGCTCCAGAACCTCAACAGGTACCTTCAGGTCCCCGTGTGGAGAGGGACCAACTTCTACCCCGCGATCTTCATGGTCCTGATGGCATATCTCGCCTACCACCTCTGGTTCAAGAAGAGGGCCGCCCTGATCGTCCTGGTCCTTATCATCGTGGCGAAGGCCTGCTTCGATATAGCTGGCAACACAAACCCCGGATGGTCAGTCATCAGCATCGCGGTTGCCGCGTTCTTTCTCACGGCGTGGTGGGCCTTCAAGGTCACCCCGGACCCGGAATACGTGAGGCGGTGCCTGGGCGTTGCCGTCATCACGATCCCGGTAGTCGCCGTCTATGGCACGATGGGGCTGTACCTGGGCAGGCACGAGTATGGAGTCCGGAGCGACGCTGCCAGCCTCATCAAGAACGCCTGGCTCGTCATCGTGGGGCGGAGCACGGTCCACTTTGTGGGAAGGGACCAGCTCTTCAAGTACACGCTGGTCGCCGCGGCCATCACCGTGATGGCCTACATGCTCTTCCTTCTCTTCAGGCCGCACAGGGATCCCCAGGAGTTCACCTGGGATGAGGAAGAGCAGGCGCGGAAGATACTCGAGACCTACGGTGGTGACAGCCTCTCGTACTTCAACACCCGAAAAGGCAAGAGCTTCTTCTTCCACGGCGAGGATTGCTTCCTCGCATACCGGGTGGTCGGCGGCATGGCATTGATCTCCGCGGACCCGATGGGCAACGAGGAGTTGTTCCTCGAGCTCCTTCACGAGTTCAGGGCCCACTGCCTGAGGATGGGCTGGCGCCTGAGCGGGGTCGGCCAGAGCGACCGGACGGCGGTCCTGCTGCGGCACATGGGCCTCCACGTCTTTGTGCTGGGGGAGGAGTCCCTGGTGGACGTGACAGGGTTCAACCTCCAGGGACGCGCCGTCCGCAAGCTGCGGCAGTCGGTCAATCAGGTCGAGCGGGACGGCATCTCGGTCGAGTTCATGTACAACGCGAGCATACCCACGCATCTGAGGCACGAGCTCCAGGAGATATCGAAGACGTGGCGCGGTGACAACCCGGAGACCGGATACGCGATGGGCCTGGGAAGGCTGCTGAGCATCAGCGACCCGGACTGCCTGCTGGCGCTTGCCAACGACCAGGACCAAAAGCCGGTCGGGTTCCTGTACTTCGTGCCGATGTATCCCCACGAGGGCTACTCGCTCGATATAACCCGCACCAGGGTCGGAGCGCCACGCCCGCTCTCGGATTTCCTCATCGCCAAGACCGCGCTGTTCATGAGCGGCGAAGGATATCGCTATATGTCGCTTCACTTCCTGGCGCTGTCCCAGTACTACCGGAAAGACAATGATCGCAAGCAGAGCCGGTTCTGGCGGTTCACAGCGAAACAGATAGACCGCTACTTCCCGGTGATCTCGGCCTACAATTTCGACACGAAGTTTTCCCCGCAATGGGTCAGGCGGTACCTGATCTACCCGAGCTATCTGGAGTTCCTGAGAGCGGGCTTCACGGTCATCGCCGCCGAGTCGGCGCTGAAGCTCACGAGAGCGCCCGAGAGGCAGCGCCGCGAGCTGGCGGCGGCGAAGGCCCAGGAATAGTCGGGGCGCATCTGACCAGGCTCATAAACATAGTGGACACCCCCTATACTTGCTTTTGTTGGCAAACAGAGCGAGCAAGGAGGCGTCCGAAATGACAGTAACAGTTGGGACCGCGAGTTTCTACCACACCAGGCTGCCGCATCAACGCAAACTGGAGAAGATGGCCCGCAACATGGATCTCTCCAGGGAGGCAAGGGTGCGGCTGACCTGGCTCACCCACTACAAGAAACAGGGAAACGCGAGCGTGACCTCCCGCAGGTTCGGGATCTCTCGCAGCACTCTGCACAAGTGGGCCGCCAGATATGCCGAGAGAGGTCTGAGAGGCCTCGAGGACCTCTCTCGGGCGCCCCACAACCGCAGGACCCCGACCGTCCCCTGGCAGACGGTCGACCTCATCTGCTCGATCAGGGCCGAGCAGCCGGCCTGGAGCAAGCACAAGATCGCCGTGATCCTGGCCCGGGACCACGGCATCATCCTTTCGGCCTCCACCGTGGGGCGTATCCTGAAGCGCAAGGGGCTCTACGACGCGCGCAAGTCCCGCAAGAGGTCAAAGGCCGCCAAGAGGCGCCAGCAGAGGCTCCGGGCCGAGTGGTGGATGAAGAACGCGTTCCCGGGGTGTCTGATCCAGGTGGACACCAAGCACCTGAGATTCGCCGGCATAAAGTTCTACCAGTTCACCGCCATCGACTGCTTTTCCCGGGTCGCCTTCTGCCGGGTGTTCTCCTCGGGGAGCTC
>DAIUEJ010000013.1:0-17196 GCA_036845225.1 Candidatus Anoxymicrobiaceae bacterium
CTCGGCCGCTGAATTCTCGAATTCAACCCACAGATTCTTGTGAGGACCCAAAATAATGCTTAAACATGCGGATCTCGGTGCTCTTTCGAGTGACAAGGCTGCCATTATCCAGACTATTGAGATTGTCATCGAACGCGCTGAGTTTGTCATGATTGATATGTCAAAGAAGAATCCAGGATTAAGACTGTTCTCCGAGCGCGCCCAACACGCAATAGAATTGGTGCTCAGGATTCGTAAGGATGGAAGCATCGTTGTCGCCACGATGCATTGGCTGGATTCCAAGCGTTACCGAGACTTACATGATTACAGGGACTTACTGCCCTGGGCTTGAATCTGCCTGAGTAATGCTGTGTAATTGAACTGCGCTTCCGTGGTGAGAGATCGCACTCACGCCTTACGGGGAGAGGCCAGGGCAGCGGGCCTGGCCGGGAGCGCATTCTTTATTTACATGAAATACAGCGAGAATCTTAAGCTGTCTGTCACTTCGAATAGCACTGGGACTGGGCCTATAGCAGGCGGGGAACGCTTGTTTTTGTCTCGCTGGTAAGCTTCGCCCCGGGGCGTCGCATCTCATTTCTATAGCAGGTTGTGCTCTTGGAGCGGCAGGACTTTCTTCATCTCGGCGAAGTGCCTGTCGTGGTGCATGTCCCCGCCCTCGTTGATGACCTGCAGGTCTCCGGGTCAGGCGACCGTTCTGAAGACCGATGAACTCGCCGGCTCACCATCTATCTCGGCCTGCCAGCGATATATCGTGTTCGGCTCGAGCACGAGGCCGTTGAACGTGAACACGGCTTTGTAGTCGAGGTCCCACCCCTGCGGGGTTCCGGGTGGCCGTCCGACCTGGAACCGGCCCTCGACGACCACCGGCTTGGGCGGCTCGCCGAGGGCGATGGTGTTCCCGTCGTCGTCCTGAAGTCTCAATGCCAGGGCATGATCGACGTTAGCCTCAGACCAAGGGACACTGACCCGGACCGCGACCGACATGTTGTGCGCCCCGGGGGGGCACAGGTCCCAGCCGCCGCCCATGATATAGAGTTTGCCGCCGATGACCTCGGCGAAGTCGCAGAGGAGTATGCTGGATTCCATGGCTTACTTCACCTCGTTTTCTTCCGGAATGGAACTTTGACCTGGTTTGAAATCGCCGGACGTCCTGAAGTTAAGAGTGCCTAAGGGCCGTTGCGCTGTTAGGTCGGAGGCTTGAGGTCGCTCGGCGCTCCGTCGGTCTTCAGTTGCTCGGCAGTGAGGATTGTCCCGAAGTCTTTGATCGTCCAGCCGTCCTTTGTCTTGCGGAAGAGGAAGAAGTAGGTCGTGCCGTCCGATGCCACAGCCTTGTCCAGCTTCCAGGTGGGGTCCGCCTTGCTCGTGGCTATGGCGGTGAAGACCACGCCCTCTGTATTCACCTTCCTGTTCTTCAGGAACTCGAGCATCGCCGGCAGCGGGGTGGAGCCTGTGAAGGTCGCGTACACCGTGTAGTTGACCTTGTTGCTGGGGCCGGCGGCGGTTGTCACGACGACGGGGTGTCTCCCTGCCCCGAGGGTGACGGGTACGGCAGCCTTGATAGACGTGTCAGACCAGGACCTGACGATTGCCTTCTTGCCGGCGACAGTCACGGTGCTCTTGAGCTGGGCCTTGCCGAAGAAGGTGCCCGATATCTTGAAGCCGGTGCCCGCCAGCCCCTGGTTGGGCGTCACCGACTTGATGACTGGCTTGCTGGGGCCGCACCCTGACGCTGCCGCCATCAACAAAGCAATGGCGATGCAGATCGCTATGGCCTGGCTTCTCTTCATTCCTGGCATCTGTAACTCCCTAGCGCTCGACTTGATTGCGTAATAGTTCAGTCCTCCCCTGGAAAGGGGGAGGAAATCGTGTAATAAAAAGGTTTGACCCCTATATTACATCCCCTTGGAAAGCAGAGGAAATCAATTGCTACCTGTCAGACGGATTTTCCGCCCATGACCTGGATGTTCGCCGGATACTTCTTGAACGTCTTCCTGTGATCAGCCGCAATCTTGGCGACGAGGGGCATATAGACCAGCTTGCGGATGGTGAAGCTGTGCTCCTCCTTGGGGTCAAGGAACGTGTTGAAACACTTGCCGTATGTGTACTATGTGCGTGCAGTAACACCCTGATGTCGGTTTCACCTGAGCAAGACTCGCCCGCTTCTGCATCGAGCACTTGGTCGGTCATCGACTCCGATTCACTGAGCGAGCCGGACATCAGGTAGGCGAACAGACGCAGCTCGTCCCGGTACTGCTCCCTTTCCATCTTCCGCCCCCTGGCCCCCGTTTTTCAGGATTATATCAGCCGTCGGTGATGACTAAACTTTTTGGTGCCTGACCCCAGAAAGTTTAGTGGATGGTGAAGTAGGTCGGGCGCTCCACAACGATGGGCTGTCCGCCCGTGGAGACCACCAGCGTGCTGAAGTCGTGGGCGGCATCGTCCGCGGAGCCCAGCGCGTCGGCGGGGTGGACGGTGGCGCGCGAGGCGGGCGGCACACCAAGTTGCTGCGTAGCGACTTTGCCGTCGCCCTTCATGTAGGTAAGCCTTACCGTCGCCGCTGACGAACCGGGGTTCTGTATGCAGAACCAGGGGTCGAATCCCGGGCGCGTGGTGCCTTCGGCGAAGTAGGAAGTCGCGGCCGGCGCGGTTGCTCCTGCGACGTCAGTTCCGCCGCTGCAGGTCCCCTTGTAGTTGAAGTAGGTCGGGCGCTCCACGACGATGGGCTGTCCTTCCAACGAGACAACCACTGTGCTGAAGTCGTGGGCGGAGTCGTCGGCCGAGCCCAACACGTCGGCGGGGTGGACCGTGACCCGTGAGCACGCGGGGATGCGTGCCTCCTGCGTCGCCGTCTTGCCATCGCCTTTCATGTAAGTGAGCCGGGCAACGGCGTCTTCGGTCCCCGGGTTCTGGAGACAGAACCAGGGGTCGAAGCCGGGGCGCGTGGAGCCCTCGGCGAAGAAGAAGGTGGCCGCAGGCGAGGTGGCTCCCACCACGTCACTGCCACCGTCCCAGACGCCTTTGTAGTTGAAGTAGGTCGGACGCTCCACGACTATGGGCGTGCCTCCGAGCGAGACTACCACGGTGCTGAAGTCGTGGGAGGAGTCGTCCGCTGAGCCCAACACGTCGGCCGGATGAACCGTTATGCGGGATGAGGCAGGCAGGCCCGCGTCCTGGGTGGCCGTCTTGCCATCGCCCTTCATGTAGGTGAGCCTGGCGACCGTGTTCTCGGTCCCCGGGTTCTGCAGGCAGAAATACGTATCGAATCCGGGCCGTGTGGTGCCCTCGGCGAAATAGAATGTCATGGCGGGCGCGGTCGCGCCGATCACATCGTGGCCGCCGGTCCAGGATGCGCCACTGGGGTCTGACCCCACTGGCGCAGTCTTGTAGGTGAAGTAGGTCGGGCGCTCCACGACGATGGGCTGTCCGCCCAGCGAGACGACCCGCGTGCTGAAGTCGAAGGCCGCGCCGTCCCCGGTCCCGAGGGTGTCGGCGGGGTGGACGGTCACCCGCGATGAAGCCGGCAGTCCAGCATCCAGGGTCGCGGTCTTGCCGTCACCCTTCATATAGGTAAGGCGCGCTACCGCGTTTGATTTTCCCGGGTTCTGCAGGCAGAAGTACGTATCGAAGCCGGTGCGCGTCGTGCCCTCGGCGAAGTAGAAAGTCCTGGCGGGCGCCGCGGCTCCCACTACGTCGTGGCCGCCGGTCACAGGCGGCGGCGGCGGTAGTTCCCCGAAGCGCCAGTACATCGGGTAGTAACCGGCGCGTCCGTGTGCCTCGGGGTCGGGGTCCCAGTTACGGTTCTCGGACACCAGCCCGGGGGCGTCCCAGTTCGAGTGGACGATCCAGAAGCGGCCGTTGCCATAGTTCTTCACGATGACCATGGTGTGCGGGTGGGACCAGTCGTTGTCGTCACCCGTTGTCCACTGAAGGACGTCACCTTTCGTGGCCTCGGTGGCGCTGACCTGGACCGCTCCCGAGTTCGTATACCCCGAGATGACGCCGCCCCAGCCGAAATACCCGCCGGCCTCGGCGACCCATCGCTGAACGCTCTTGATGCATTCGCCCGGCTGGTCCCAGCCGGTCGGCCTGGTAGTGCCGAGTTCTGCGAGCCCGCAGTCCGCGACGCGCGCGTTGTCGAACGCTTGCGCCGACGCCCGCTGGAGCGCGAACGGGTTGTTGAAGAACAGGAGAGCCGCAAGTATCGCGACGGCCAGGCCGATAGCCGGAGTCCTTCTTGGTCGCATACTGCGATGCAAGCCAGATGTACCTTTCTGTTCCGCGGACAACACGTTGGAGATTCTTGCAGAGTGCGAGGTCGGCGGTCAATGACGTTCGCCGCTGCGATCACGGCTCGACGCGGGCGCAGACAGCCCCCTCGCGATTATTGCGTGCTATATCGCCGGGAAGGATGGCATACTATTCTTACTTCGGTTGCTGATCGAATAGGAGGGGCGTGTCGTCTGGCAGTTGAGCGGCAGCGACCCGCGGTCAAAGGAGATTGCTATGGCTGACGTCCAGAAGTGGGAGTCCGGCGACCTGTGGGTGGAGATTGACCTCGACCTGTGCGTCGGTGCGGGCGAGTGCGTGGATGTGTGTCCCGTTGACGTATACGAGGTCGTTGGCGGCAAGGTCCAGGCGGAACGGATTGAGGACTGCACTGAGTGCGGCCTGTGCGAGGGTGTCTGTCCCACGGACGCGATACTCAGGCACTGCGCGTGGTAGTGCGGCGCGGTCGTAGTGCGGGGTCGGCACGGAGTAGTCACTCATGTATCGGTGAGGAGGGTCGAATGGGAGGCAAGCTGTTCTCGTTATCGTGTGTGGTGCTCTTGCTGGTCCTGCTCATCACCGGTTGCTCGACCGGGTCGACAGCGACAAAGACGAATCCTCAGATCGACGGTTCAGGCAGCTACCGGGCGCGCTTCGGCGAGGTCGAGGTCACGCTGGACGTGCCGGCGAGGGCCTACAGCGAGGTGCGGTGGATTCTTTACTACCTCTCGCCCGCGCCCAGCACGAGTCCGGCAGAACTTGCATACACTCTCGCTTCATTTATTGTCAAGAACGGCTCGCCCGGGACCGTGAATTGCTCGTCTCTCAATTTCGTTCTGCACCTGAGGGACAACCGGAAGATGCCGAGCGTGACGATCGCGCAGTTCGTGAAACCATTCCCGAATATATTCCCGAATGCGCATGCACTGGTTGCGGACCCCTGGCAGACTATAGCCAACGGCAGTGAGAAGGTTTCTTCCCATGAATCCGGCATCGGCTATCGGGTTTTCGGTGGCGTGGAGTTAAACAGGATCAAGAGCATCACCGTCACGTATCAGGGGCCGAGCGGCGGGTCGAAGGAGATGCAGAAGTTCTAGCTGGAGCGCTGGACTCATTGAGCCTGTACCGATCTTAAGTGGGGAGTGGCCGCGGATCTTCTCCAGCTCTCACAGACAACGACAGATGGACTCTTTGAACCCGCTGACGTCTTGCCTGGCCAGATCTTCCGTGAATAAGGCAGTAGAAGACAGGTGACCAATGTACGACGGGGAGATCCGTGTGTACAACGACGGCGGGGCGTGCTTCGAGTTCGTGCTCAGGGACTTCGAGAGCTAAACTTTTTGGGGTCAGACCCTTCTTTGCTTAAGTAGAAAACCGGTGCCAGGCACCTTCTTTACACCAGGCCAACCGCACTCCCGACGATTTGAATAACGCTTTCAAACGTGTCACAGGCGCGCGGTAAAATCTGGTCGGCAACTGGGAACAACATCTCCAGACACGTGTCGATGGAATGTCTCTAACGCCAGGCCGATCAACAAACCGATGCAGGGGTGTCGGAAAGAGGCAAGGAGAAGAAGATGGGCAAGAAAGAAGACGGAATGGACCTGTTCATCCTGCTGGACCGCACGGGTTCGATGGCCACCCTGTGGGACGAGGCGGTGACGTCGGTGAACACCTACGTGAACGAACTCGCGGATGACAGCGCGGACGACCGCGTCACCCTGGTCGCGTTCGACCAGCACGATGGGATGCAGTTCGACGTCCTGCGCGATGCGGTCCCGATCGTCGAGTGGAAGGCCCTCGCGATCGACGAGGTGACTCCAAGGGGCTGCACCCCGCTGCTGGACGCCCTGGTCAGGATCATCACCAGGGCCGAGGAGGTCAACAACGACAAGACCGCCTTCGTGGTGATGACGGACGGCCACGAGAACGCGAGCAAGGAAGTCACCACTGATGCCGCCAGGGCGGCTCTCGACAGGGTCGAGAAGAAGAAGTGGCAGGTCAACTTCCTGGGGGCGAACTTTGACGGGTTCGACCAGGCGACCGGGCTGGGCGTGGACCGCGGCCAGACCATGAACTTCTTCATCGGGAGCGCGGGGGTGGCGATGAAATCGACGGCAGAGGCTCACCGCGCCTACCGGCTGCGGCAGGGGGCCGTCGCCTACACCGACGAGAACAGGAGGGACGCCAACGAGGACCAGGTAAACAGGGGCTGAGAGGCCCGCGATATTCCAGCTGGTGGGAGGCGGCTGAGGCCGGGCTATGCTCGGGAGGCCGCCTCATTACATCCCGAACAACTGGTTCATCAGGGCCGTGGGGTCGAGCAGGTTGCCGGGCTTGTCGCCGTACCACCACACCCAGGTCGTGGTGCCGGCAGAGTACTGCTCGAAGTGGAGCTGTACTGTGCCACTCACAGTGCCTATCACCTGATTTCGCCCCACCTGCTGTCCGACCGACACCGACGGATGGATCTCGGCGTAGTTCGCGACGAAGTCACCGTGGTTGATCACTACTCCGTAGGTGACCTCTCCGTCAGCCCTGGTGTAGTACTCCGCGATCTTGACGACGGTTCCGCCTTTTACAGCGTGGACGGGCGCGCCCCGACCCGCGGGCGGATAGATATCGACTCCCGCGTGCTTGCGGCCGTTGTTGCGCGGAGCGCCAAAGTACGGGTAGTCCGTGGAACCCGACTCCCAGTGTCCGCAGGCGATGGAGCCGTCCGCTGTGAGGGGGTAGAGCGGGTGGCCTTCCAGCGGGGCGGAGAGGCCTGAGTCTGGCGCGGGTGCGGCGGCGGGTGCCGCGGTGCGGGTGCCGGCTCGGGGGCCGGGGCCGGCGTTGCTTCGGGTTGAGCCGCTGGCGTTGATGCCGGCGCCGTGCTTGCCTTACTCTGAGCGTCCTCGCCCTTTGAAGGCACCTCCAGCAGGGCGACGGTGACGACCGAGCCTTTCTCCGCGTTCGCCCCTTTGACCGGGTGCTGGTAGCCGACCTTCTTCTTGTCGATCTTGAGGTTGGCGACGTCCTGGGTGGGGTCGACCCTGATGTCCAGGTTGGCTTTCTTGAGCTCGGCCTTGGCTTTGTTATAGGTCAGGCCCTCGATCTCGGGGACCCTGGTGTACTTGCCGGATCCGCCGGTCGCGAGCACTACGATGACGACGGCGATGCCGACCAGCAGCGCGGCGCCGACCGCCGACAGGACGATCAGGCTTCGCTTCCTCCTCGCGGCTGTCGTTTGCGAACGTTTATAGCGGACTTTGTCCCGGGCCGAATGTCGGCCGATCTCTGACACCTCCGGTTATTGCCCGATGCGCTGCGCCACCGGGGTCGGACCCCCTTTGCGCACTACTGTAAGTTTGACTCCGGCGCGGCATTCCGTGTTCGACCGCGGTCGTAAAGATGATTCAATGAACGGCCGGCGCGCCCCTGCCAGGATTGCTGGACCTGGCCGTGATCGCGACGAGGTGCCGATCTTTATGACCGCGGCAAAAGGTTCTGAGAAATCAGCCGTCGAAATCTCGACGACAGCGACAAAACATCCATCGAGAACCGCTGAGCGGGTATGGCGACCAAGAATTACTCTTCGAGACAACCCAGGTATTCAACGACGGGCTCGCGCAGGAGCGCGGCGAGCCGTCGTCGCGCGCGCCCGATGGGACGGCCGGCCGCCAAGCGCAGGGGTCCCGCGCCCATAATCATCATCGTGGCTGTCATCGCCGTTATCGTGACGTGCTGGGTGTTCGGCAGGGGGTGCGGCACCTCCAACCAGGCACGCCAGAACGACAAGCTCAAGACCTACACCACCGATGCCAACCAGCCCCTGGGGCAATCGGCGGCTATCGCGAAGCGGTTCAACGCCCTTGCGAACAGCGTCAAGCAGCAGGCCAAGGCCACAGTCGACTCGCAGCTCGGGCAGATGGAGACGGACTGCAAGTCCGTGTCCGCGACCTCAAAGAAGATAGTGGTGCCGTCCAAGGCCACCGATCTGCAGCCGCTTGCGCAGCTCGCCTTCGACCTGCGTACCCAGGGCGTGGGCGAGTACCACACAGGGATCATGGGCGTGCTCAACAACACGGACCCGACGGGCTCGACCGCGGTCATCGCGAAGGGCCTGGAAGACCTGGTGGTGAGCGACCAGGTGTTCCTGAACTACAAGAACCAGTTCACCGCGAGACTAAAGGCCGCGAAGGAAAACGTGCAGGTAACTGACCCGGGCTTATTCGTGTCCAGCGTGGACAGCGCCTCGACAGCGGCAGTGAACGCATATGTTGCGGCAATCGCGGGGCCGGCCCCGAAGACCGGGACGACCGCGGGCGCGACGAGCCCCGCGCAAGCAATGAAAGACTACCTCAAGACCAAGGGGATCGACTCGTCGGCGATGTCGTTCGTCGTGTTCTCCGAGAGCCCGTCTGACTCGAGCTGGAAGGTCGACACGGCAACCGAGACCGGCAGCCAGCCGACGTACTTCCTTGTCCACGGGAGCAACGGGACCTGGACGGTCATAGACTCAGGGGCCAGCCTCAACGCTGCGCAGCTTAAGAAGGACGGGGCACCGGCGGACCTGAAGGCGCCGACAGCCGGTTGACGGCGCGGTGTGCTGCGCGCAGCCTACCCGTTGAACGGCGTTATCTGCCAGAGCAGCAGTAGCCATCGCCCTTCGCGCCTGGCATACGTGGCGGCGACGTGGAAGTCACCCGTGACCTCACTCCCCTCGTAAGTTATCTTCTCGAAGGTGTGATAGGTGAGCGTAGCCGCGTCGTCGCACGCGGTGAGGACCCGGAAGTCTTCCATCGTGAAGCGGTCGAGCGTCAGCTTGTGAAAGAGGTCATCGAGGATGTCAGCCTTGGTGAGCCTGCCGAAGTAGTTGATCTCCATAAAGTCTTCGGCCATCAGGTCGCGGAGCTCCTTGGCATCGCGCTTGAGCCAGGCGTCTCGCCGCAACTCCTCGAGAGTTATGAGCGTTTGGAGCAGGTCAGGGTTATCTAAACAGCTCATTTTCGCTCGACTGTGTCATTGGCAACTGCTTCTTCGAAGGCCTCCCGGACTATTGCGAACGCTTCCGGCTTCTTGCGTGGCTTTACGGCTCCGAAATTGCTCTCCAGTCTGGAAGCGACGGGCTCGATCCGGGCTACTTTCCCCTCTATCTTGAAGCGGACCCGGTCGCCCGGGCCAATCCCAAGGGCATCTCGCACTCGTTTTGGGATGGTCACCTGCGATTTGACGCTCAGCACAGATGTGTCGGTGACTCTCGGCATAGCAGTACCTCACGTTCTTGTATTACTAAGATTCCCTCTTACTCTACATTTTAGCTTACTCATGTCTACTACCGACTTCGATTGAAACCACCCGAGGACTCGAAGCAATTCAAGAATACTATGCGAGTATGACCTGAGTTTTTCGATGCTGAAATACTAGCGTGCGATTTTGCTCAGCAGCCGCGGTCCAGTTTCTCATAGACGTCTTTGCGGTGGCCAATCATCAGGACCAGGACGCCGTCCTTGGTCCTCGCGTAGATGACGCGGTAATCGCCGACCCTAAGCCTGGACAGGCCCGCGAATTTGCCCTTGAGCTGCTCGCCGGCGTCAGGGTCTTTCTTGAGGACTATTTCGAGCTTGTCGATGATCCGATTCGCCTCGGCCTTGTCGAGGTTCTTGAGGTCGTGAGCAACCGACTTCTTGTACTGGATGCTAGATGCCAAGGGAGTCCCTCAGCTCGGAGCTGGAGATGATGTCATCGTCCTTGTCCAGCAACCGGTGTAGAGCAATAAGGTAATCGTTGTACTCGGTCACATAAGTCCCTATTGCCTCACTGATGAGAGAGCTCCTGGATCTGCCCAGCAGGGAAGAAAGTTCGTCCAGCTCAGACAGCAGTCCGTCGGGTATTCGCATTGAGATGTTTGCAGGCATATTCACTCCCTTGCTCTTCATGCTAATACTAGTATTACATTGTGCTACATGTATGGCAAGGGCGGATACCGCGGCGTGAAAAAGCATTGAGGCCCCGGTTGCCCGGAGCCTCTAAGACCGCAGTCTTTGCCCGCCTGTCACGCATGTTTAGTGTAGTCCTGGGAGAACGCCCGGTCAATCGTGGGCTGGTGGAGCCGGGGGGATTTGAACCCCCAATTCCCACGTGACAGGTGGGCGTGCTCCCATTAGACTACGGCCCCACCAAAGCAAGCATAGCTCGAGGGTGTGACAGGAATGTGGGCGTTGTTTGGCGGGTCTAGCAGTTGGTCTTAAGTACCGCGTAATTGTCGGCGTATTCGGCAAGGGCTCGCCTGATCGCGCTGTGAACACCGGGGTCTTTGTCCAACAGAAAGAAGATGATCTCGCAGTCACAGATCCAGAGCGGACTGCAGCCGCAAGCGACTTCGAGCGCGCGGCCGACGCCGGCCAGGGTCACGTCGTGCTTCTCGCGGCGGAAGTGCTGGAAGACGGCGAGGATCGAGTCGGCTGCCATGCGTCGGTAGAGATCCGCGACCTCGCTGCCCAGGACGTGGCGCTTGTTCGAGTGCTTGATCTCGAAACCGTTGTCGGGGTCGAGGACGATGAGAGAATGAGCGAGCAGGGCGTCATCGATGTCTTCAAAGTAAGCGCTGCGCGCATTGTGTGTGAAGTACTCGCGCTCGCCGTAGATATCAATGCCGATATCGCGTGCTTCATAGAAATCGCGGATCTCCGACACGTTGCGCCTCCCTTGCGCCACGCGCTCTGCGAGGTAATCGACGAGGCCGGTGTTGAGCGAGCCCGCGCGGCCGCGGTTGTCGAGCTTGTTGCCGTCAGTGCGCTCATCGTTCTCGGTCAGCATGGTCACGAATGTGAAGCGCTCGGGCCCCGGCACACGGACGATGAGCCACTCGACGAGATCGTATTTGAACAGGTCCTTGATATCGCCGAAGTACTGGTTCTTCATGCGGCCTCGAATCAGAATAATGCGCCACCGGGGTCTGACCCCAGTGGCGCACTTTGCGATTTATTGCTTGTACTGGGCCATGCGCGCCTGGGCTTCAGGGTCGTATTCCGCCTCCCCTTCGAGGCGCAGCTCCACCTTCCTGATCGTCCCCGTGAACTGGAACGGCGGCTCGTATTCGGGCCAGACCGGGGACGTGCTGTCCGAGCCGATCTCCAGGCCTTCGGCGACGGCGTAAGCAAACGGGTTCGTCTTTTCGACGTCCACCTCACCGGCCTTGTCCCCGTTCACGAACAGCGTGACCTTGCCCGCGAATTCGACTGTCTTTTCGAACTACATGCGGACGTTCACCTCGCCCTCCGGCAGGGGCTTGTCAGACGTCGCCACGTAGCGAGTTCGGTTCAGGTAATTGGAGACGTAGCAGAGCATGCCGTCCTTGACGCACAGCGAGTATCCGCCGTCGAGACCCCCATCGGAGATGATGACTCCCTCGGCGCCGCCGGCGGGTATCTCGATGTCCGCGGTGATCGTGTGGGAGCGGTTCTTGACCCAGGGGCTCGCCGAACGCACGAGCTTCACCGGCCAGTAGTAGGTGTAGACGCTCCGGTCCTCGACCACGGTCGGCCGCCGGGCTGCCAGCTTCGCAATCAGGTTGTCGTCGAGCGGGAGCACCTGGAACTTCCCGGCTTCGGCCCACCACAGGTCGACCAGTTGCCTGACCTTCGCCGGATTTTCATCGGCCAGGTCGTGCACCTCTGAGAAGTCCTCGTCCAGCTTGTAGAGCTCCCACTTGTCGGCATCGAAGTCGTCGTCGTTCGCCTCGTGTTCCGGTATCCCGAAGCCGAACTTGAACGGCGTGGACCAGTGGGTCGTGACGGCCTTCCACCCGTCCGCCCAGATCGCCCTGTGGCTGAGCATCTCGAAGTACAGGACCGTCTTCGGGGTCGGAGCGTCGGCGTCATTGAGGCTGTATGCCAGGCTCTTGCCCTCGAGAGGGCGCTGGGCGTAACCGCGCACGGTGCGAGGCACGTCGATCCCGAGTATGTCCAGTATGGTAGGGGTGATGTCGACGGCGTGGTGGAACTGCGTGCGCATGGCGCCGGGGTCCTCTATCCGGGACGGCCAGCGGACCACCAGCGGGTCGCGCGTCCCGCCTTCGTGCACAGTCTGCTTGTACCAGCGGTTCGGCGTGTTGCCGGCCATGGCCCAGCCAGTGGCATAGTGCGGGTGCGTGGAAGGGCTCCCCCACTCGTCGATCTTGGACAGCATATCCTCCACGGTCTCGGGGGCAAGGTTGAAATAGCTCATCTCGGATGACAGGCCGCTGGCGCCGCCCTCTCCGCTGGCACCGTTGTCGCTGAGGAGGATGACGAGGGTGTTGTCGAGGATGCCGGCGGTCGTCAGGTAGTCGATGAACCTGCCAATATGCTCATCCGTGTGGGTCAGGTACCCGCGAACACCTCCTGCTGGCGGGCGAACAGGCGCTTCTCGTCGTCGGAGAGCGAGTCCCACGCCCGCACTCCCGGGTTGCGCTCCGGGAGTTCCGTGTTCTCCGGGACGACGCCCAGCTCCTTCTGCTTTGCGAACGTCTCCTCGCGCACGACGTCCCAGCCCGCGTCGAAGGCGCCCTTGTACTGATCGATGTACTCCTTCGGCGCGTGGTGCGGCGAGTGCGTCGCGCCGGTGCAGTAGTACATAAAGAACGGCTTGTTCGGGGTCGAGGCCTTCTGGCTGGTGACCCAGTCGATGGCGTGATCGGCGAGGTCTTCGTTGAAGTGGTAGCCCTCGGATGGACGCGCCGGGGGATCGATCTTGTGGTTGTCCTCCCACAGGTCGGGCTCCCACTGGCTGGTCTCGCCGGGAAGGAAGCCGTAGTAACGCTCGAATCCCTGCCCGAGCGGCCAGCGGTCGTACGGGCCGGAGGCGCTCTCGTTCTCGTCAGGGGTCAGATGCCACTTGCCCAGCGCCATCGTGTTGAAGCCGCGCTCTACCAGGACGGCCGGCAGCATGGCGGTCTCTTTGGGGATGCGGCAGTTGTAGCCCGGGTAGCCGGTCGCGGTCTCCATGACGCTCGCTACGCCGACGGTGTGGTGATTGCGTCCGGTGAGCACGGCAGCGCGAGTGGGCGAGCAAAGCGCGGTGGTGTGGAAGTTGATGTAGCGGAGGCCTTCTTCGGCGAGCCTGTCCATGTTGGGCGTCTTGATCCTTCCGCCCAGGCCGCCGTAGCAGCCGAGCTGCGCATACCCGATGTCATCGAGCACGATGACCAGGACGTTCGGCGAGCCCTCGGGAGCATCGGGCGGGACCGGCCATGCCGGCTCGGATTCATCCGCGGTCCTTCCTATCTTTCCTGTAAACGGTGTGCCTTCAGGGTATGTCTTCGGTCCGTCCATCGCTCTTCACGCCCCTCCCGCGTCGCCCACATTGTCTATTCATCGCTGACGCCTTTTGCAGTATCATGCAGTTAGCCGGTGGAGTGCAAGCAAGGCGGTGATTTGAATGATTATCGACTCTCATTTTCACCTCGTTGACAGGGGATGGGTCGGCGACGATTTCTTCCTCGCCATGGCGAAGATCGTGGTCGCGGGGGCTACCAAGGCGACCGGCGAGGCCGGGCCCGACCCCAACGAAGTAGTCAAGAACGTCCTGCCCATGCTTGCTGACACCACGGGCGATAAGCTCATCGCCAAGATGGACGCCGCAGGCGTCGACAAGTCGTGCATCTTCTGCGTGGACTACGCGGCCCAGACCGGCGAGCCCGGGGTGGAGATCGCCGACCAGAACCGCATGATCGCGGAGGCGGCGAAGCGGTTCCCCGACCGCCTGATCCCGTTCTTCTGCATAGACCCGAGGCGCGAGGGCTCGCTCGAGATGTTCAAGCGCGGCGTCGAGGACTGGGGGATGAAAGGGCTCAAGCTCCACCCGACCGCGGGGTTCTACCCGTATCAGGAGGAGTGCTACCCGCTCTACGAGGCCTGCGTCGAGTACGGCATCCCGGTGGTTTTCCACACGGGCAGCCAGCCGGCGCCGATGAAGTGGCGCTTCGCGCGGCCGATCTATCTCGACGACGTCGCTGCCGACTTCCCCGACCTGCCCATCATCGCGGCGCACGTCGGGCACGCCCTCTGGGAGGAGGCGCTGCTGTTGTCGAGCGTCAAGCCGAACATCTACTTCGACTTCTCGGGCTGGCAGATCACTTTCAACGAGCACCCGGAGGTGTTCTACCGGATGCTGCGGCGGGTGATCGACGACGTGGGCCCGTGGCGCGTGTTCTTCGGGACCGACGGGCCGTACCTGGACGTGCTATGCCCGATCGACGTCTGGATGAAGGCGGTGACCGAGCCGGACCTGTCTTGCGCGCCGGAGGTGTCGTTCAGCAAGGAAGAGGTCGACACCATCATGGGGAACTCGTTCGCGAAACTGCTCGGCCTGTAGCCTGCAAAACGCAAAATAGGGACAGGCACCTTTTTGCATTTCTAGACTCCGGCATGCATTTGAAGAAAAATGCAAAAAGGTGCCTGTCCCTATTTTGCGTTTTCGAAAAGAAGAGCCGCGCCTTTAAGACGCGGCTCTTTCCAGTTGTGCTTCTTGCTTCTCAGGCAGGCGGCACCGGAGGCATCCCCGGCGGCGGCCCCATCTCGACCGGCGTGGTCGCGCGAGGCGCCGTGTCCAGTATCCTCTTGTACGCGTACACGATCGCCATGATGACGATCGGCCAGGCAAAGAGCGCCCCGACACCGCACAGTATGAATCCGGCGAGCATGATGAGCCAGCACAGGATGAACAGCAGGAACAGGTCCCACCATGCGCCCTTCGTGATGTCCCAGCTGAGCTTCAGGGAGTCCATGACGCCGGCGTCCTGCTCGATCATGATGTACCCGTAGAAGTGGTACTTGATCAACAGGTAGATTCCCGGAATGATGCAGAGGATGAACCCTATCATCACTATCAAGCCGTAGAGGAGGTCCGCCAGCAGGAACCTCCAGTAGAACCTGTTCGCGCCGAAGATGTCGGCGAACTCAGGCTTCTCTCCCTTGTACACCTTAAGGGTGATGTACACAGTTGCCAAGTGTATGTAGACTCCCACGAAGAAACCCAGGAGGCCGCAGATGATCGTGATCGCCGGGTATTTAGCGAACACCCCGCTGATGCTGGAGAACACCCCGCTGGCCACGAAGAATATCAGCGCGAGGACCACGAAGAACAACATGTTGTCCACCATGGTCCGCCAGCCGTACCTTATCGCTCCGCCAATGTCCAACCGTTCCTCATCCATAGCCCCCTCCTCCGTCCGCGCACCCTTCGTCCGCGGCTCGCTATTGTCGCTCCGCTACCTCGTCCCGTTCTAAAGCCGGCAGCACGCCGCCAGTCCGGCTACGCCGCCTCGACCTCTTTCTTGAGCTTGCGCGTCACGTGCGGGACGTAGATGCTCATCACTATGTCGAAGAGTCCCGCGATGATCGCGTAGATGCCGATCAGGACCATCAGGGCATAGACGCTCCCGAACGGCCAGACCAGGATGAGGATACCGAAGATGATCGATATCACTCCGAGCACCCCGATCCAGCCCCGGCCGGTGCCGGCGGGCAGGTCGAACGCCCCGGCAAGCTCCACGATGCCGAGTACGATCACCCAGATGCCCACCAGGATCGCCATGACCCAGAGGACGCCCACGGTGGCTTTGTCCAGGTGCCCGAGGATTATCCCGCCGATCACGAAGCCGACGGCGCCCCACGCGAAGGTCCCGAACCACTTCTCCTTCTTGATGAGTCGGACGATGCCGCGGATGACGTCGATCAGCCCGTAGACCAGTACGAACACCCCGAAAATCCAGAAGAACGTCTTGGCCGTGGCGCTCGGGTAGGCGATCATCAACACGCCGAATGCCAGCGCGATGAGTCCCCTGATCAGGAACGACCACCAGCTACCCACTACGATGTCAACTTCCTCCATCCCAGACCCCCCTTGGTCGCCAATATGACACTGCCAGGTGCCAGCTGAACGTGGCACGTCTCAAATCACGCGTACAGCCGGACGACTTCCCGGCTTTTTGTGGAGTTTCAGCTGCGCCCCCTCTGGTTTTTGTTTCTGCTCTTTTGAGCTTATTCCTTTGGGGCCGCGGGGTGGCGGGCGCGGCGGGTCACTGAGTAACCGGTTTCTCCCTGTGGGTCGCGCTGCCGAGCAGGCTGGTGGCGCCTTCGACCGACTCGTCCGTTATCCAGGAGCTCAGCAGCGGGTCGCCGGCTTCCATGACGCGCTCGATGCGGTCGATAGTGTCGCCGCGCAGTTGGCGCTTGATATCCTTATATCCCCGGCGCGGCAGGGCGGCGAGCGCGGTTGCGATCTCCATTGCCCTGGCGGCGACCTGGTCGGGCGGGACCACCTCATCGAACGCCCCCGCGTCGAGCATCTCCGCGGGGCCTGCCAGCGCTCCGGTGAGGATCATGGTGCGGGCGGTGTCGTTTTGAAGCTCGGCCTTCAGCACCTCGATGGTGGAGACGGGGAACGGTATGCCGGCGCGGACTTCCGTCACTCCGAACAGGAAAGGCCCTTCGGCGCAGACCCGGTAGTCGCACGAGACCGCCAGGATGAAGCCTCCTGCGATCGCGTGGCCGTTGATGGCGGCGACCGTCGGGCGCGGGAACGCGTACACGGTGGTGATCACGCGATTGACGCTCTCGATAAGCGCGCGTTGTTCGGGGGGCGCATACTGCGGCACCGCCTTGAGGTCGAGTCCGGCGGTGTAAGAGCTCCCGGCGCCTGTGATGATGACGGCGGACACGCTGTCGTCGCTCGCGAGGAAGGCGAGCGCGTCTTCCGCTTCGGTGACTAGCTCGAGGTTGATGGCATTAACCGGCGGACGGTTGATGCGCATGACCGCTACGGCGCCTTCGCGCTCGATCTCGATAAACTCCACCGCTCCTCCCCTCCTGTGGTTGCCGGCGGGACGCCGGCGCTACGTTCCCCAGTGTTTGCCGGCGGGACGCCGGCGCTACGTTCCCCAGTGTTTGCCGGCGGGACGCCGGC
>DAIUEJ010000013.1:17296-60590 GCA_036845225.1 Candidatus Anoxymicrobiaceae bacterium
GGCGGGACGCCGGCGCTACGTTCCCCAGTGTTTGCCGGCGGGACGCCGGCGCTACTACTCAGTCAGCGCAGTGGGCAGGGCGCAGGCCGCGCCCGGCTCCGCGTCCGTCCTGCGTCCGGTTATAGACTCGAGCGTCAGGCGACAGGTGTTCGCCGTCAAGTTCGAGATGAACATGCCTTTCATCGCGGCCAGCACGTGGTTCCTCCCCGGCAGCGGCCAGAGCATCTCGAACTGCTCTACTATCTCCGGCGGCACACCCTCCGGCTCGGTCAGGAAAGCCCGCACGTAGGTAAGCGCCGCGTGGGTCCGGGCGTCAAACCTGTCGGGGTCCAGCCTGATGAGGTCCGTGATCTGCTCGTCGCTCAGTCCCGCAGCTCGACCGAACTGCGTGTGCGCGTAGAGTCACGTAGGGCAACTGTCCGCCGTGGCGGTGACGATCATTATCTGTTCGCGGAAAGTCGGGGTTATGGCGCGGCGGAAGTAGACCTCGGCAATCGGGACCAGCATCGCGAGCTGCTCGCGCTGGTGGTACATGAAATGCGAGAGGCTGCGGTAACGCCTTCCGCCCGCGGGCACGTGCCCGCTCTCCCAATCGAGTTCGTGCAGGGTTGCCTGGGGTTCGGGCCGCCAGTTTACCGCGACCAGTGCGCCGAACCCGATGAGTCCGACCGCAGCGAGCTTCCACTTCTTCACGGGACTCCTCCCCTTTATTGACGAGATGATTATATCGCCGGGACCCGATTGACGGTATGCGTGCCGCCGCTCCGGAGCACCCGGACGCCCGCGGGTTATACTACGTGCATGGGACGGGACTCAGACGGCGCACCGGAAGTCTATACGTTCGGGCATTCGAACCATCCGCTCGAGCACTTCCTCTATCTGCTCGACGATACCGAGATCGAGGTCGTGTTGGACGTTCGCTCGACGCCCTACTCGCGGTACGCACCGCACTTCAAGAGAGGCACGCTGGAGGACTCGCTCGCCCATGACGGCATCGAGTACATCTACATGGGCGACGTCCTTGGCGGGCGCCCGAAGGACCCCGCTTTCCAGAGCGAAAAAGGCGGGATAGACTACGAGAAGCTGGCGGCGAGCGCGGGATTCATTGAAGGCATCGAGAAGCTGGTGGCCCTGGTCGAAGCAACCGGGGGGCGCGTGGCGGTCATGTGCGCGGAAGAGGACCCGGCGCGGTGCCACCGAACACGGTTGTTAGCGCCTGCCTTGCGCAAGCGGGGTGTGCGCATCTGGCATATCAGGGGCACAGGCGCGGTGGTCCCGGACAAGGAGCCCGAGACCGGCGCCGAGCAGCAGCCGCTTCTTTGACGGCGGGCAGGGACGGGAAGGGTAGACATGCACTTCACTAACGTCATGGACGCGATCAGCAAGATCGTCGATGCCGCGGGCGTCGGGGTCATCGCCGTCGGCCTCTTCATCTCGACCGCGTTGTTCGTCTGGAACAAGTTCAAGGAATGGCGCAGCAAGGAGAAAGCCTACGGGGACGAGAGTTTCAGGCAGCTGCGCGAGAGCCTCGGCAGGAGCATCCTGCTGGGCCTCGAGTTCCTGATCGCCGGGGACATCATCCGGACCGTCGCCGTGGCGCCCACCTTCTACAACCTCGGGACCCTTGCCATCCTGGTGGTCATCAGGTCGTTCCTGAGCTGGGGACTGTCGATGGAGATCGAAGGGCGCTGGCCGTGGCAGCCGTCGCGGCCGGGCGACAAGAAGCCCGTCGGGTTCCGCGAAAAGGATGCAGAATAAGGGCTGAAAACTCAGCTCGTGTGAAAAAAAACGGCGAAAAAGTGCCTGACCCCTCTTTTTCACAAACAAGGAGAACGGCGTGGGGTTCGAGCTTCCGAAGTACACCGAGCCGGAGTTTGCGAGCGAGCGGCTGGCGTCGTCTCCCGACGCGCGGCTCGAGCGGGTGGTCAAGCCGGGGGTCGCGCCCGAGGGCTACCACGCGACGACCATCTATCCGGAGTACATCAAGGTCGGTGGGCGCTGGCTGCTGGCGAACGAGAGCCGGATGGACTGCGTGATCGTCGCGCGCGACGGCGACGTGCTGGAGGTCAAGGAGTTCAGGAGGCTCGAGCCGGGCGAGATGGTCGTGGTCGGGCGCTCGGAGGACGGCTCCGAGGGGATCCTCGTGTACGCCGAAGGCTTCTCTTACGACGGCGGGCCCACCGAACCGTTCGTGTTCAGGACGGGCAGGACCCGCGAGACCGCTTACTCGATGGACTACGACCGGCTGTACGACCTCCTCGACTTCGAGCGGGAGAACGGCTACGTGGTGTGGGTGCTCGGGCCGGCCGTGGCGTTCGACAGCGACTCGCGCCAGGCGATGTCCGGGCTCATAGAGACCGGTTACGTTGACGCCGTGCTCGCGGGTAACGCGCTGGTGACCCACGACCTCGAGGCGTCAGTATTCAAGACGGGGCTCGGGCAGAACATCTACACGCAGGTGTCCGAGGTGGGCGGGCACTACAACCACCTGGACACCCTCAACAGGGCGCGCGAGGCCGGGTCTATCGAGGAGCTCATCCGGCGCGAGAACGTCGATGACGGGATCGTTGCGGCCTGCGTGAAGGCCGGCGTGCCGCTGGTGACCGCAGGCTCCATACGGGACGACGGGCCGATGCCGGAGACCATCGGAGATGTCTACGCATCGCAGGACGCGATGCGGGCCCACGCCAGGAAAGCCACTACGCTGATCGCGCTGGCGACCCAGTTGCACGCGATCGCCGCCGGCAACATGACACCGTCATACCAGGTCGTGGACGGGCAGGTGCGCCCTGTCTACATCTACGTGGTGGACGTCTCGGAGTTCGCGGTCAACAAGCTGCGCGACCGAGGGACGCTCGAGGTCACGTCCATCGTTACCAACGTTCAGGATTTCCTGGTTCTCCTCGGGCGCCGCCTGCTCTGATGCAAAATAGGGACAGGCACCATTTTGCATTTTGCGATGGCGAGTACGATGTAGAGCCTGAAATGCAAAATGGTGCCTGTCCCTATTTTGCATGGAGGATTGCGCGGGCGGGCGCGCCTTCGGCGCCGACGACGCGCAGCGGCAGGCAGATCAGCTCGCACGGACCTGCGGGGACATCCGCCAGATAGACCCCTTCGATGATCCAGATGCCACCACCAAGAAGAGTGCGGTGGACCGGGCACGCGACGTCCATATCCGTCGGGCCGACTGAGAGGTAATCGATCGCGACGCACCGCACCCTACGCTCGACGAGGTACTCCGCCGCCTCGACAGAGATGTACACGTAGCTTTCCATGAAGGGCATGTCGTGCCATGCCTTCTTTGAGTTCGCGGTCTTGAAGAGCAGGCGCTCGCCTTGCTGGATGTCATTCCCATCGAGCTCGCCGGGCTTGATCGACTCCTCATCCTCTATCTCTATCACCCGGGCGGGGCCGACGGTGGCGCCCAGCGGCAGCTCGTCGATGCTCTTGCCGCCTTCGAGGAAGTGGAGCGGCGCGTCCATGTGGGTGCCGGCGTGGGTGCTCATGGTGATCATGGAGATGTTGTAGTCGCAGCCTTGCTCGAGGGTCAGGCGCCGCGCGAACTCGAAAGGCACGTCCCCGGGCCAGCCGGCAACGCCGTTGCTTAGCGGCATGCTGATGTCTATCCAGTCCATGTGTCCTCCACTTCCCGTGCCGGCGAGACGCCGGCGCTACGGCTTGAACCACCCTGCCGGCGAGACGCCGGCGCTACGAAACATCTATCAGCCTGTCTGCCCGCACGAAGTATAGCGCGGTCTCCTTGACCTTCTCCCCGGTGCACTCCTCGAAGGCACGAGTATACAGCCTGACCTGCGGGGCATAGTGCTCTGCCAACGGGGCGAAGTCTCCATCGCCCGGGACAGAGTCTGTCTTGTAGTCGACCACGACCCAGCCGCCGTCCTCCTCGAAGGCGAGGTCGATCGAGCCGCGGACGAGCGTGGGCCCCTCAGCATCCTCGTCGAGCACCACTCCGAATGGCACTTCGATCAGGCGCCGCGCCGCCTCGTGCGCGCGCCGCCAGATTTCGGACGCCGCGACGGCCCTGACCGTGGCGACCAGGTCGTTCAGGCGATCCGGGTCGATGCCGGCCTCCTCGAGGGCAGCGGCCGCGAACACTTCCAGGTCGGCCCCGGCGTTTTTCATCGCCAGTTCGAGCGCCTGGTGCACCGCTCCGCCCCACTCGACCCCGTGCTCTCCCTCGGGCACGAAGGCGGTTTCTGTCCCATCGAGTTCCGCGAAGGAGACAAGGCTGAATCCCCTCACCCCAGCCCTCGCCCTCTCCCCCAAGGGGAGAGGGAGATAATCACCGCTTTCCCCCGGGGGGAGAGGGAGATAGTCGCCGGAGAGCGCGTACTCCTTCGCCGCGCGGACCGCGAAAGTCGGGCCGCACAAGACTCCTATGCGCTCTGTGATCGCGGCTTCCGCTGCTCGCACGTCCTCAGGGGCGACCCTGGTGAGTGGCCCGACCGGCGTCGCGGTGACATCAGGTCGCCCCAACACCTGGCAGCCGGCCAGGTAAGGTGAGAGCGCGGACCAGATGCTGGTAGCCTTTGCGACAGGCTGCCGCGTCACGACGAGCATCGACTCGGCGCGCGTAACCGCGACGTAACGCAGGCGCGTCGCCTCCGCGTCCTGGAAGACCTTCTCCGACTCCTGCCTTGCGTCCCACTCTTCGGGATGCCCGAGCATCACCGGGCTGAAGTTGGTCTCCCGGTAGATCCCCATATAGCCGCGCACCACCGCGCCCGATCGGTCCACGTGGTGCCTTATGGTCGGATTCATGGTGCTCTTCGGGCCGGCAAGGAAGACCACCGGCGCCTGGAGCCCCTTTGCCTTGTGGAGGTTGAGCACCTGCACGGAGGTGCCCGTCGGGGGCACCGCCGAGATGCCGTCGAAGCTCTGGTCGCGTCCCCCCGCTGTAAGGATGTCATACAGCATATCGACCAGCGCGCCGAGTGTGGGCAAGGTGTCCTGCGCCGCCCTGAGCATCTCGAGCGCCTTCGCGACGCTGCCGGCCTGGACGCTTCCGCCTTCCCTGGAGGCCGCGAGCACCATCAGCCCGAGGTCGGCGCAGATGCGTTCGATGGCGGCGACCGGCGGCATCTTCTGAAGCCACAATGAATATCTTGTCAGCCTCTCGAACGCGTCTCCGATCGAGGCAGCCGCGCCGGCGTCGAGGCCCTCGGGGAGGGGCACCTGGTAGTTGAAGCGCCCTCCGGCGGCCTTGAACGAGTACAGGTCCGCGTCGCTGACCCCGAACAGCTCGCTGCGGAGCGTCGCGACCAGTGCGACCGGGTTGTCCTGCTGGGCGACGGCATCGAGGCAGCCGCGCAGCAGTCGAAGCTCGCGCACTTCGCTCAGGGCGGTCCCGCCGGTGACCTGGTGTGGGATGCCCAGGCGCTGGAGAGCGCGCGCGTAGGTCGAGAGCCGTTTCTTGTTGTAGGCGATGACCATGAAGTCGCCCGGCTCGACCGCGGACGCGGCCTCCTGCCCCGGGCGGAGCAGCTCCAGGCCGCTGTCCAGCGCCACTTTTATGGCGCGCGAGACAGCGTCGGCGTCGTCCTCGAACCCGGCGACGGCCTCGCTGCCCTTACACAGCTCCGGGTCCACCTCGATGACCCTGGCGCCGGAAAGCGGAGTCGCCGGAGGTGCCTCGCGCCCGGGGTCAAGAGCCACGTAGGCCGGCGATTCGTCTGTTGCCGCTACGGGGAACTGCGCCGCGAACGCCGTATTCGTCCACGTTATGAGTTCCTCGATGGCCCTGAAGTTCGCGGATAGTTCGACCACGCGCCCGTTCTTCCCGATTATCTCCTTCACGTCGTTGTAGGTGACGATATCCGCGCGCCTGAAGCGGTAGATAGACTGCTTCGGGTCGCCCACGACGAAGAGCGAACCGGGCCTGGGCTTGCACGCCTTCCAGTCGGTCTCGTTCGGGTCGTCCGCGGTCAGGAACAGCATGACCTGCGCCTGAATAGGGTCGGTGTCCTGGAACTCGTCCACCAGCAGGTGCGTGAAGCGCGCGTTGAAGTACGCCCGGACCTGCGGCTTATCGCGCAGCAAATCGGCGGCCTTCATGAGGAGGTCCTGGAAGTTGAGCTTGCCCCTGCGGGCGCGGATGTCGTCGTACAGCGCCCTCGCGCCTGTGAGCGCCTTCATCGACTCGCGGTAGCGGATCTCCCTGACGGCCTCGAGGACGGGGTGCACCACCTCGCGCACGCGCTTCCACTCGGCCTGTTCGTCTTTCGCGAACTCGGCCCAGCCCGCCTTCTTGACGTCGTTGCTCATGCTGGGCGCGTCTCGGTCGAACTGCTCGAGGACATCGATCAGCGCGGGCAGCTCGTCGAGGTCACTCCTCTGGACCAGCCACGGCAGACGGCGGTACTCGTGGACCAGCCTCCGCCCGCCCGACGGTGGAGGCGGGTCATCCGGCAGGTGGTCGCAAGCCCTCATGCGTTTGGCATAAACCTTGATGGTTGTTTTCACGTCATCGAGCCCCGGGAGGATGCGCTCGGGGGGCGGCACCGGCCACTCATCGACGTCCGGGAAATCGGCGAAGGCTACAAAGGCGTCGGCGAGGTCCGTGACCGTGAGCCCGAGCTCGTGAAGCTCGGTCATGATCCCTTCGGGGTCGTCGGCGATGAGGCGCGCGGCGTACTCGTCCCATGCCTCCAACCGCAGAAGCCGGTCCTCCTCCTCTTCGATCTCCTCGAAAGCCAGGTCGACTCCGGCCTCGACAGGTCGCTCGCGGAGGAGCCTCGCGCAGAAAGAGTGTATGGTGCCGATGAAGCACTGGTCTATGTTGGCGAGCGTGTCTTCGAGCCTGGCGCGCTCCTCGCGAGTTGTCCCGGGAGCGTCTGCCTCCGGAGCATCGGGTGCGCCCACGGCCGCCTCGAGCTCCGCCTGGAACCTCGCTCGCAGTTCGGAGGCCGCCTTGCGGGTGAATGTGACCGCGGCCACGGTCGCCACGCTTTCCAGCGCACCTGTCTTGATGAGCTCGACCATCCTGGTGACCATACTGGCGGTCTTGCCGGTGCCCGCCGCCGCCTCGACCAGCAGGCTGGTGTCAAGCGCGGTGCGTATGACCTCGCGAGCCTCGTGGTCCTTCTGCTGCCGGGGAACGCCGGAAGCCTTACTCATGGCAGCCCTCCCCTTCATCCCCATCCTGCTCAGGCGTTATCCCGCGGAGGAGCCGGTATGGCCCGAGCACGTCGTTCGCAGGGTTGCGCGCCTTTCTCGTGATGTCGGCGATCGCCGCCGCGACGTCGACGTAGGCGTCCAGATAATCGCTGTACTCGACGTCCGAGGGGTCCGTCGTCATCGGGAAGCATCCGCTCGATATCATGTCGCACAGCAAGGCGAGCTTGGCCATGCCGTCGGCGAGGTCCTCGACAGGCCACTCCAGTGTCCGCGCCTCGGACGGCTTCGGGAAGACGTACTCGAACCTCACAACCTTCGCTTCCTTGCCTAGCCTCTCCCTGAGAGCGGCCTGCCCCAGCGACGGGTAGACGGCGCCCTGCATGAAACGCCCGCCGTGGAACGGGCCGTTTTTCTGGTACCTGGCGCTCTTACCGGTCTTGAAGTCTCGCACCACGTAGCAGTCGCTCGTCCCGACGCGGTCAAGGCGGTCGAGCCTGCACCGCGCGCGCACTTCCCTGCCGTCCGGCAGCAGCAGTCGGCCCGCCTCCTCGAGGTCGAACTCGGTCCCACTGCCTTCGGGAAGCAGGCCCACCGCGAGCTCGCAGGCCATCGCGCTGTGGTCCTCGCAGAAGTTCTCTTCCATGACGAGGAAAGTCTCGGCAGTGCCTCGCAGCTCCTGGTATTCACGCAGGAGGACACCCGGGTCGGGCGGCGGCGGCCTGTCCACCTTCTTTTCCTCCACAAAGTGGTCGAGTATCTCCAGCAGCCGGGCGCGGTCGCGCTCGAACATCGGGCGCCGCCCTGAGGCCTGCATCTCGCGCATGAAATCGCAGAACACCGCGTGCAGGAGGGTGCCCCTGTCCGCCGGGTCCAGCCACCTGCGCGGGTCGACGTCGAACTCCTCCGGCGGCTCGACCTTGAGCACGTAGCGGAAGAAATACTCGAGCGGGCAGGACGCGAGAAGCTCGAGCCTGCTCGCCGAGACGACCGGTCCGTCGGGAGCGGTGCAGTCGCAGGCCGGCCCGGCCGCGGGGACGAAGCCGTCATAACTCGTGAACTCCGTGGTAGCCCTCGCCGCCAGCGCCTCGAACCCTCGGGCGAGGTTTGAGAAGTTCTCGCCCATGATCCGCTCGGGGGCCTCGACCGCTCCGGCCGCGCAGGTGCGCCAGAGCCACCACTCGGTCATGTCCAGGCAACCGGCCTCGTCGAGCGGCGCGAAGGAACCGGGGGGCTCGGACAGTTTAAACAGTGCGGTCGGGCCGCCGGTCAGGATGCGGTTGGCCGCAAGGAGCAGCCGGCTGGGGAACTTCTCCCGGTCGTCCGAGAGGCTGCGCGAGCAGTACGAGAGCACGACGTCACCCCTCAGCCGTGCCGCGAGCCTGGCGAACCCGGTGACCTTTGATTTTATCCTGGCTCTCGAGGTCGGCAACGCGCTGGAAAGCGCCACCCGCTCGCGGTCGAGGAGCACCGGGTCCTGAAGCCCGGCGCCCGGGAAACGTGTGTCGTCCATTCCGAGGATGAACGTGTGCGGCCGGCCCGCGTGTCCTCCGCCTTGAATGCTCGAAACATGTATGCAGCCGGGCCTCGGCCCCTGGCCGCAGATACGCACGCTGTCGGGCAGGTCCGCGAGCCAGGCGAGCGCGTCGAAGCGCACGACGCCTGCCTCTTCAAGGCAATCCTGCAGCTCGCCGACCCTGTCCACGAGCGCCTCACGGCCGTACGCGTCGATCTTGCTCACGGAGCGCGCCTGCTGTTCGAGGAACCAGCGGGCTTTTGCCAGCGCCTCCCCCGGGCCGTCGTCTGGTGCAGGCGCATGTGCCTCGAGCGCATCGAGCAGGTTCAAGAGCAATTGGAGGGCTTCCCCGCGTGAGGACAGGCGCTCGCGCTCCTGGACGGCGAGGGCGCGGTCCCCTTCGTCTCCGTCAGGCTCAGCGGGAGGCTCGGCCTCGAGCTCGCGGAGCCGTGCTTCCAGGGCATTGAGCGCCGACCTCGCTTTCGGCACATAGCGTTCGAGCCCCGCGCCGACGGGCAGCGTCCTCATTATCGCGGCGAGCCTCGCGAAGCTCAGCCCGCGCTCACGCAGGCCCGGCACTTCAAGCAACCCGTCCCTCACCATCCGGACCAGCTCGCGCTGCGGGAAGCCTTCACCGGTCCAGTCGAGCCATGCCGCCAGGGCCCTTCCGGGCCTCGAGTACCTCGCGGGTATCCCCTCGGAGAAGGTCACCGGCAGGTCGTCCGCACCCTCGGGGGCCGCGCGGGTGGCCAGCTCATAAAACAGCGGGACGTAAGTAGCCTGGTCTGTGTGGAGCACCTCGACCTGGTCGAACGGGACGGAGCCCGCAATGCACCGCCTGAGGACGTCCCGCGCCTCGTTCGCCTCGCCGACTGCGCTGTGGATCGAGGCTGTAGCGTCCCCGTTCGGGGCGGGCGACTCTTTGGGGTCGATCGTCCAGCGCAGCAGCATCGAATCGGTCATCGCCCGCGCATCCACACCCGGAGGAGCCTCGGCGGGTTTATCGATGGGCAGCAGAACACATCGCTCTGCCAGCACCGCGTCCCAGAGCGCACGCTCGAGCCCGCGCATATCTTCGAACATGTCCTCGGGCACGAGGTAAACCACGTCCTCGAGAGAGCCGGGCTCATTCGCTAGGCGCTTGCTGGCGATCGAGAGCGTCTGGGTGTAGTCCGCCTTCCCGGTGTCAGCGAGGAGCTTCTCGAACGCGGCCAGCAGGAGCTTGACTTCGCGACCTTTCTCCTCCACCTCGAAAGCTGAAAGATTGATGGAGCCCGAGGTGAGGCCGGCAAGCCTCAGATCCCTGATGGCATTTGTGAGAGCGCGCGTGAGACCGGGGCTGGGGGCGATGCCCGACAGATAGGCGCGGCGGCCGCGCGCGTCGAATAGGGCTGACGCGATGCCGTCGACAGCCAACTCCAGCCGCACGCCGCTCAAGAGCCTCAGGCCGAGTCGGTCCATCTCCGGCGCTGCTAGCGCAAGCGCCATGCCGGTGGGTGTTTCCACGCGCGCGTTCAGGACCGGCTGGCCGGACCTCGCCACGGCATCCAGCCACTGAAAGCCCACGCGTCGCGAGGGCGCGAGTACTACCTTTTCCTCGAGCACATTGGCGCTGCAGTAGTCGCGAAGTGCGCTCGTCAGTGCGTTCAACTGAGGGCTCATCCCGCTCCTTTTCCCGACGCGAGGCCGGACACCGTCTAATGCCTTACTCCCCCTGTGAATACTATCAGGAGGGTGTGACAGCGGCCCCGGTTTTGCCGAAAAAGATGATGGCTTCCCGGAACGATTTGCTATCATTAGCCAAAATCCGGCAACCCAGAGGTTTATCGATGGAGAACGCGTCCCCTGCGGAGAGTTTCTACGAGAGGAAGGCCGACGCCATATTCTGGACGTTTGGCGGACTCGGGCTCTTTTTCATCGTATTCGGCGGGTCCTTCCTGGCTTTCTTGCACGACTCAGTCTTCCTGTTGCTGACTCTCGCGCTCGGCGTCCCGATGCTTCTTGTCGCGATAGCCTTCGGGTTCCTCGTCCTGGACATCCCTTCCGGGACGATCACCTTCGGATATGCCTTGAGGCCCCACAGTTTTTCCTGCGCGTCTCTCGTCTCCTGCCGGCGATTCGAGGCCCGTGACCTATACAAGCGGGACAGCACCCTGGTCCGGTGGCACGAACGCACCCGGGTCTTCGGGCGCTCCAGGTTCTTCAAGTCCGGTGTCGAGATGAGATTCGAAGGAGTGGGGGGCTCGTACGTATATCCCACGCGCGAACCGGAGAAGATCATCGGCATCCTGCAGGTAAACGCCGTCCGTGCGCCAGCCATCGAGAGTGCCCCGCTGTCGGAGGCGACCGTCCCGTGTCCGAACTGCGGCGCCGAGAATCCGGCCTCCGCCGACCGCTGCCCCACGTGCTTCCACCGCTTCAACTGGGGCGTACCGGGGCCGGGTCGCGAATACGCGACTACGCCCGTACTTGAAGATTCCGTCAGTGAGATCCCGCCCGTTATTGAGGTGCCGTCAGATCTTACACCTTCAAAACAACCGTCGAAGCGCGCTGCCATAGTCGCGGTCTCGGTCATCCTGGTCATGTTTGCCGGCGTGATGGCGCCCATACTGCTGATGGCGACGCACAACATCCAGCGCGGCAACGAGATCATCCAGGAGTCCCAGCAGGCCATGGCAGATTACATGGCGGTACCGGGCACGTATTCCATCGACGGGTACGTGTACATAGTGCTGAACAAGGACGGCACGTTCGCGGAGTACGACCACGGGAAGGTCGGGGACGGCCACTACTATGTGAAAGGGACGGACCTGGTGCTCAGGTTCGGTGACCCCAGCGGAAACACGGTCAGGGAAGAACACTGCGTGCTCTCCGACCGGGAGATCCAGAGGCGTTCGCCCGGCCCGGATGAGCTGGACCGCTTCTATTCGAAGGTCTATTAGCGCATCACGCCGGAGGCCCGGCGGTCACGCGCTCTCCCACTGTCACCGCACCGTGTTAGAATCGCCTCCCGGGCGGCTGTGCCCGGGGGAAGCGGTCGAAGGAGGCTCTGGATGTCATCATCGCTCGCCGCGCGCGAGGACGCGCTGCCCGCCGCCGTCGAGCGGGAGAGGGTCCACGACGACGCGCCGTGCCCCAACCGCACGCGCTTCCAGCTCGACCGCGACCGCATCCTCTATAGCGGCTCTTTCAGAAAGCTGCAGTACAAGACGCAGGTGTTTGTGACCCACGAGGGCGACCTCTACCGCACCCGCATGACTCACACCATAGAGGTGATGCAGATCGCGCGCTCGATCGCCGGGATGCTGGGCCTCAACGAGATGCTCGCCGAGGCCATCGCCCTGGTGCACGACATCGGGCACCCGCCTTTCGGGCACGGGGGTGAGAGCACCCTGGACGGGTTGCTCGCCGACGCCGGCGGTTTCGACCACAACATCCAGGGCCTGCGAGTGGTGGACAGGCTCGAGCGCGCCTATCCCGGGTTCCGCGGCCTCAACCTCTGCTGGGAGACCCGGGAGGGGCTGGGCCGGCACCTAACGGTCTTCGACCATCCACCGTCGCTCGCCGAGTTCGACATCTACCGGCAGCCGTCCGCCGAGTGCCAGGCGGTGGACGCCGCCGACACCATCGCCTTCTGCACCCACGACCTCGATGACGCGCTGCGGATAGGCCTGGTGAGGCCGGAGTGGCTTGAGGAGAAAGCCGCGGAGATACCTGTGGTCGCGGAGCTGTGCAAGATGATGAAGAGGTCGGTCACCAAACCCGCCTGGGACCTGGGCCCGTCCGCCCGGGACGTGGGCAGGATGCGCGGCATCAGCAACCTGATAAACCGCCTGATACTGGACGTCGTGGAGACGACGCGCAAGAACGTCGGCGAGTCAGGAGTCCAGTCGGCCGAGCAAGTACGCGATTCCGAGAAGCCGGTGGTCGGGTTCTCGTCCGACACCGAGGCCCAGGTCGACAAGGTCTGCCGGGCGATGCTGGACGAGGTCTACACCAACCCGATCGTGGCGCGGATGATCTATAAGGGCGGGCGCATCCTGATGGGGATCTACGAGGCGTTCATCGCCAAGCCGGGGCTGCTCCCGCGCGCGCTCGCCGCCGACCTCGAGAGCGAGTCGCCACGCAGGGTCATCTGCGATTACCTGGCGGGAATGACCGACCGGTACGCGATGGACCTCTACTCCATGCTCTTTCAACCGTACGCGAGGACGACCGACTGGTTCTGATCCGAGGGGAGCGCACGTGGGCACCGACAGTTACTCCCGCAAGTACCTGGCAGTGCTGCTTGCGGCGCTCGTGGCTCTGCTCGCCGCGACCGGAGTGGGTTGCGGTGGGAAGGCGTCCTCCGGCGGCATACTCACCGTCGATCAGGTCAAGCTCAAGGCTTCCGACCTGGGCCCGGGTTGGAGACTTGCCAGCGAGACGAAGAGGGGCCTGAGCAAGTCAGAGGATCAGGCCACTCTCGCGGGTCTGGAGTCGCTCGGCGCTACGACAGTCCTCAACCAGGTCTTCAAGAACGGCGCCCAACGGCTGCAGGTCAACCTCGTGCAGATGCCGAACGCCGATGGCGCGAATGAGGCGGCAGGGTACCTCGTCGAGAAGACCGGAGATTCAAACCTGTACGCGACGAAGAGCATCATCGCCATCGAGCTGATCTCTGAATTGTCCTACATCAAGGAGAAGGCCCTGCGCGCCATGGGCGCAGTACGGTTCCCGCACGTTGAGAAGGCCGGGGCCGACAGCGTGAAGCCCGGTTTAACAGCAGACTAAACAAAAAAGGGCCTGACCCCAAAAAGTTTAGTTCGGGCGCCAGTCTTTCCTGTGGACCACGTACAACTGGTGCCTCGCCCGCGACACCGCCACGTACTGGTTCGACCTGCTGCAGTAGGGCTCGCCTCCGTCCACATCGCAGAAGATCACCACGTCCGACTCGAGCCCTTTAGCGCGGTGAAGGCTCGAGAAGGCGATGGCCTCGTCCTCCTGGCCGCTGCCGTAATCGACGAGCGGGTAGCCCCCGAGCCGGCGCACGTTTGCCATGCACGAGCGCGGGCGGCGGTGGGAGCTCAAAATCATGATGCGCCAAGGCTCTATGCCTTTGCCGAGCAGCTCCTTCACGATGCGCTCGACGATCGGGACCTGCTCCTCGGCCTTGCGGTACTTGAAGTACCTCACGCGGTCGCCTTTGACCCACCCGGGCCACGAGCCGACTTTCACCCCGCCGATCTTCTGGGTGACCTCGCAGATGTTGCCCGTGCTGCGGCAGTTCCAGTTCAGCGAGTGGGGCTCGGCCTCGAACGGGAACTTGATCTCTTTGCCGTAGATGTTCTGCTGCTCGTCGTAGAAGATGTGGAAGACATCCATGCCCGCCGGGTCGAGCAGGTTCATGGCGGCTTCGAGCCACTCGAGCATGAAGTCCTGCCCCTCGTCGACCAGAACGCAGTCGAACCTCTCCTTCACGCTCCCGGCCGCCTCCTCCAGCAGCAGCGGCGCCATATGCTCGTAGAAGTCGGTGGATTCGGCGATGGTCGCCGCTTCCCCCGGTACCCCGTACTCGAGCCCGGCGCGCTGCGCCCACTCCTCACAGAGCCCGTGGAAGTGCCGCACGGTTATCGACCCGCCGCCCTCGCCTGTCGCTGTGGACGCCGCCCAAGCGGTGAGGTGGTTCGCGAGCGGCTGGTTGTAGCAGAGCACCAGCACCCTCGCCCCGCCTGCCGCGAACCGCCGCGCCCGCTCCATCAGCAGTTGCGTCTTGCCGGTGCCGGCATAACCCTTGAACAGCGCCCTCTTCGTGTCGGGTATCGCCTCGAGGAACATGCACTGCTCGGCGGTAAGCGCCACGAACCGCTCCTGTTCCTGCTCGAAGCGCACGTTCAGGGGCACCGTGACCTCGTAGCGCGCGAGCAGCACCTTGTCCAGGAGCTCTTTGTACTCCTGCTCGGTCAGCTCCCGCGAGCCCGAGCGCTTGTTGCGCCAGACCTCGAACAGCTCCTCGACCCGCGCTTCGATCGTCTCGCGGTCGCGGTGGTCGAGTACGATCTTCCTGTCGGCGTGGAGCGGGAGGTCCTTATCGGGAGCGACCCCGTCGGGGAAAGCGACCGCGTACCCGCACGTGATGGGCAGCGGCTTCGGCTTCGGCAGGTCGCCCAGCACCTTGCTCGCCCGGATGCGGTCGGCGAGCGTGTTCATGTTGCGCTCCGCCTGCATGAACGGGTCCTTGATGACATGCTCCGCACCGCCGTGCGAGGTCGATATCCACTGGTCCTTCGAGGGGACGCGCCGCACCTTCCCACCCTTTACCTCCACGACGATGAAGCCTTTCTTCTTGTGGAGGATGAGAAAGTCGGTCTCGCCGCGCTTGATGGAGCCGCCCGAGGACGCCAGCAGGTGGACGCCGTGGAAGACGCGGTATTCGTCGGAGAGCCCGTCCTTGAGCCACTTGTAGAACAGCGCCTCGCCGTGAGGGTGGGCGCCCGTCTCTATCTCGGGGATCATCTTTGCCATTCGCTGACCTCTCGCGCGTGCCGGCCGCCGGTCACTCGCCGAGCTCGATACTTATGATGCGCGCGATCCTGTCCAGCCTGAAGGAGCGCGTGAGGCCGTCCTTGCACGAGGCCTCGAGGTAGTGGCCGCTCTTGACCGAGAACACGCACAGCGGCTTGACCTGCGTCGGCCAGGAGCCTCTCGCCCCCGCGCCGTACAGGATCGTCATCCGCGCGCCGCAGTCGATCGCCTCGCTGATCGACCGCCTGACCTCCTCCAGCTCGGACGGCACCCGCGCGTCGACGTCGATGTTCGTCCCCATCCGGGCCGACGAGCACTGCTCGAGCAGGTGGGAGAGGCTCCGCTCTTCCCAGCCGCGCTCCGCCGTGACCGCCTTCTCGAATATCTGCTTCGCGGCGACCGCGTCCGAGAGCGCCCGGTGGAAACCCCCGGGGTCTATCTCGAGTAGTCCGGCCACCGTCTGCAGCCGGTAGTTGGGCATCCTCGGGAGGAACCGCTTAGACACCTTGATGGTGCAGAGCACTTCGTTCGGGGGCAGGTCCATCCCCGCGCGGACCAGCTCGGTGGTCATGATCGACACGTCATAGCGCGCGTTGTGCGCGAGGAGCACGCACCCGGACGCGAACTCGAGCAGTTGCTCCAGGACTTCTTGCGCCCGCGGGGCTCCCGAGACCATCTCGTCGGTGATGCCGTGGACCCTCCTGGCTCCGTGCGGGATAGAGCACCCGGGGTCGACCAGGGTCTGGAAGCACTCGCCCTCCTCGCCGACTTTGAACCTGACCGCGCCGACCTCGACCATGCGGCTGAAAGACGATAGCCCGGTGGTCTCCAGGTCGAGCGCGCAGAACCCGGCTTCTCCGATGCGCACGTCAGGCGCTTCGCGCGCCTGAGCGCCACTCTTTATCCGGGACACAGTCTTACTTCTTGCGTTATCATGAGCCAATTCTACACTCAGGGAGCGACTGAGTCCGTGAGCCTCCTCAACTGACCGGCGGCAGGAAACCGACCAGACAGACAGAAAAGGAGACCGACCAGCCAGGTGGATATCACATCAAGCACGCGTGCAGAGCCGGATCCCGGGGGTCGGACCATGCACATGGTTTTAAGTCAGCAGGAGCAGAAACCGGCGGAGTACGGCTGCGAGGAGTTCGGCAGGCTCTCCAGCGTCCTCGTCCACACGCCGGGCGAAGAGCTCCGCTGCATCAACGAGTTCAACTACCGTCAGTGGCTCTTCGACCGCGTCCCGGACATCGAGAGGTTCGCCGAAGAGCACACCCGCTGGTGCAGGCTGCTCGAGGAGAACGGCGTCGAGGTCAACCAGCTCGCCGACCACGTCTTCGAGAACCGAGACCTGATGCGAGAGCTTCCCAACGTGATGTACCTCCACGACATCGCCGTGGTCTCTTCACACGGGGCGATTCTGTCCCACATGCTCTGGCCGGCACGGCGCGGCGAGGAAGTCGTGGTAGCCGAGGCGCTCGCCGACCTGGGCATCCCGGTATGGATTGATTTCCCACAGGCGGATGACGGCTTCGAGGGCTGCCTCCTCCTTTCCCCCGAGACGCTGCTGGTGGCCTTCACCGAGCGGCACACCGCAGGCTCGATCAGGAGGTTCATCCCGCGGGCCCTGGAGGGTTTCGACGAGGTCATCTTCGTGGACATACCGAAGAGCCGCCGTTACATGCACCCCGACACCATCTACAACCGGGTCAGCCACGACCTCGCTCTCGCTTACCTGCCGGCCTTCGAGGAGACGGTGCTCTACAGCGGCGGCACCGCGCGGGAGATCGATATCACCGACTTCATGGCATCGAAGGGTGTCGAAGTCCTCGGCGTGAGCGACTCGGAGCAGGAGAGGCTCGCCTGCACTTTCGTGCCGCTCGAGCCTGGGGTGATATTCCATTACGATACCGCGCTCGACGCGGGCACCGCGAAGAAGCTCGAACGCCGCGGAGTCGAAGTGATCTTCTTCCACGCCGACGCAATGACGGCCGGTGGAGGCAGCCTGCGCTGCGTCACCCTCAGGCTCAGAAGAAACCCGGACGCCTGCCGCTGAACCACCGCTGAATCCACGCGAAGCGCCACCAACCCCTCTTCTGCACCTGGAATGCAAAAAGGTGCCTGTCCCCTGTTTGCGTTATGGCCGGACCCCTCACCGCCGCGACGCTCATTCCTGCGTCGATGTTACACGGGGGCGGGGCGCAAGGGAATCCACGCTCGCTGTCCGCTATACTACGGGCATGAACCTCGAGCCCCGGGTCCTTAATACGATACGCAGGAAGAAGCTCAGGCAGCGCGTCCAGGAGGCGGCGATATATGCGACGCTGGTTGCCCTGACAGCGGCAGTGCTCGCTCTCATCATCATCCCGTTTGCCGCGGGCAACACCAGTTTCAGCCCTTTCGTCCGCAAGAGCGGCCTGTCGGGCTTGATCACCGTCAGCATCGTGTTCGCCGGCGCGATAGGAGCGGCAGGCGTCGCGCTCTTCCTGGTGTCGCATTTCCGCGACCGCGATTATTACGCGGGCTTCACCCGTAAGGCCGGCGGCTACGACCTCAAGCAGCTCGCTCGGTTCCTCAACGCCCTCGAAGGGGCCGCATCGAAGGCCGGTGTGGACGCTCCGCATGTCACCGTTCTCGACAGCTCCGTGCCCAACGCTGTCGCATTCGGCGGAAGAGAAGATGCATCCATCGGGGTCACCTCGGCGGCCCTCGATTCGTGCCTCGAGTATGCCGAGATGGAGGCGGTCCTGGCCCACGAGCTCGCCTCGGTGATAGCCGGTGACTACCTCCGGCGTCCGGGGGCACGGACGTTCGACATCGTTTCACTCGCGATGCTGTGGGTGCTCGCGATGGTAAGCCTCGTGGCTATCCCGATAGTCCGGCACGGGCACTCCGCGCTCGTCTCACTGGGGGTGGTGGTGGTCGTCCTCGCGTACCTGGTCCTGCTCTCGCTGTGGATGCGCTACCTCACCAGGTCGCGGGAGCACGACTACGTGCTCGCGGACTCGGTCGCGGTGAAGATGACGGGAAACCCGGAGGCGATGCGCTCCGCGATCAGCAAGATGGACGGCCTGGTGAACGCCGGGCGCGGGAAGCCGTTCCCCGAGAGCGAGATCGGGCTCAAGTACCTCTTCGCGCCGCCCCACAAGTGGAGCGAGGACTCGATGGCGTTCCTCAAGCGGAGGGCGGTGGAGCTCGACTACAACATGAAAGAGGCCGCGGCCCAGAGGAGGGTGGCTAACCTTCAGGAGTCGATGGACGAGTTGTCCGAGTGGGGGAAAGACCTTCTGGCCGAGCGGCTCGAGAACATCAGCGAGATCGAGGAAGGCTCCTGGCGCGCCTGGTGACGTCGGTCATTTTCCACTTTTCTTTACACTTTTTCGCGGGAGCGCGCGGAAGGACACCTGAAAGTGGAAAGAAAAGTGGAAAACGAACGACGTCATGTGAGGGCGGCGAACGACCTGACCGCCCTCTCCGGGATCGGGTACACTGGCACGCCGACGTCTGTCAGGTGCGCCAGCGCCTCGTCATCCCTGCCCCAGAAAGAAGAGACCAGCAGCGGCTTGCCGTATTCGGCGGGCATGCCCGCCAGCTCATCCAACAGGGCGAAGGCGCGCGGCGTCAGCGAGTCGATTTCCAGCGTGAACCGGTCCCCCAGCGCCGCTTTCCTGGTACGGAACAACCACGAGCCGAAGATCCCGTACATCACCATCCCGTCCACCTCGCCGCTCTCGAACAGCAGCCTCGGCACGCGCAGATAGTAAGCTTCCATGTCCAGCATGAACGTGATGTCGATCGGGTTCGCGGTCGCGGCAGTGTGCGGCAGGTACTCGCGGAGCTCTGCCTGCAGGCCCTCCGACAGCACCGGGACCTCCAGGCCGGCACGGCTCGCGGCGTCCGCCATGCTGGCGCCCGGCCCTCCCGCGTTGGTGTAGACGCAGAGCCTCCTGCCCGGAGCACGCGGCTGGGTCGCCAGCGCCCACGCCCAGTCCAGCAGGTCTTCGATGTTGCAGGCCCGGAGCACGCCGGTCTGCCTGAGCATCCCGTCGTAGATGGCGTCGTCTCCACCCAGCGCCGCGGTGTGTGAGAGCCCTGCCCGTGCCCCGGCGCCGGTCCCGCCCACGTAAAGCGCGACCACCGGCTTGCGGGCCGTCGCCTTCCTCGCCGCCGCCATGAACTTCGCCCCGTCCAAGACCCCTTCGATGTAGAGGGCGATGGCGCGTGTCGTCGGCTCTTCCGCGAAGTACTCGATGCAGTCGGACATGTCCACCACAGCGGAGTTGCCGACGCTCACCGTATGGCTGAGACGCATGCCGATGCGGTGGGTGTGACCGTAGACGTGGCAGGAGTTGGTCCCGCTCTGGCTGATGATGGTCACGCCGCCGGGCTCCTGCTGGTACGGGTAGTAGGTCGTGTTGAGCCCGATGTTGAAGTTCGAGACGCCGATGCAGTTCGGCCCCATCATCGTGATGTCGTACCTGCGCGCGACCTCAACCAGCTCTCGCTCGAGTGCCAGCCCCGCGTCACCCACCTCCCGGAAACCGCCCGAGATGACGATCGCCGCCGGCACGCCCGACTCACCGCATTCGGCGAGCAGCCCCGGCACGATGCCCGTCGGCAGGACCATGACCGCCAGGTCGGGTGCCTCGGGCACGTCGCGCACGCTCCTGTACGCGCGCAAGCCCATGACGTTCTCTTCCGAGGGATGGATGGGATAGATGGGCCCGCTGAAGCCCTGCATGATGAGGGAGGACAGCTGCCCCGTCCCCATCTTCAGGGGGTCGTTGGAAGCTCCGTAGAACGCGATCGACCGCGGGTTGAAGACCCGGTCAAGCCTTTGCAGGGGCCGCCTCCTTCTGTGGGGACCCCGCGCTCTTCGCAGCCCGCTTTTTCCTGATGCCGCCCTGCAGGACCTGGGCCATGATCTGGTCCGCGCTCTTGACGAACGAGAACGCCATCTCCTGCTTCACGAAGTCGGGCACTTCCTCGAGGTCCTTTTCGTTCTCCTCGGGAAGTATAACCTTCTTCACCCCCGCGCGGTGCGCGGCGAGGACCTTCTCCTTGATGCCCCCGACGGGCAGCACCTTTCCCCGCAGCGTTATCTCGCCGGTCATCGCGACGTCTTTCTTCACCGGCTTGGAGGTGGCCGCCGAGACCAGCGCTACGGCCATGGTGACCCCGGCCGACGGCCCGTCCTTCGGGATCGCTCCAGCCGGCACGTGTATGTGGACGTCGTTCTTGTCGAAGAAGTCCTCAGGGATACCGAGCTTGTCCAGGTTCGCACGCGCATAGGTCACCGCCGCCCGCGCCGACTCCTGCATGACCTCACCCAGTTTGCCGGTGAGGGTCAGGCCTCCCTTGCCTGGGTAGGACTCCGCCTCCACGAACAGGACGTCGCCGCCGACCTCGGTCCAGGCGAGCCCGGTAGCGACTCCGACCTCATCGTTCTCCTCGAGGACCTCCTGGCGGAACTTGATGGGCCCGAGCATGTCGTGAAGGTCATCGCCGCCCACCTTGAACGGCCCCTTCTCGCCCTCGGCCACCCGCCGCGCTATCTTGCGCATCACGCCGGCGATCTCGCGCTCGAGGTTGCGGACCCCGGCCTCGCGCGTGTAGTTGCGGATGATCCCGTGCAGCGCGCTGTCCTCGATCGTCACGTGCTTCGCTTCGAGGCCGTGCTCCTCCAACTGGCGAGGCACCAGGAACTGCTGGGCGATCTGTTTCTTTTCCGGCTCGGTATAGCCGGGCAGCTCCAGCACCTCCATCCGATCGAGGAGGGCGGGCGGGATCGTGAACAGTATGTTGGCGGTCGTTATGAACATGACCTTGGAAAGGTCGAACGGCACGTCGAGGTAGTGGTCGCTGAACGAGTTGTTCTGCTCGGGGTCGAGGACCTCGAGCAGCGCCGCCGCCGGGTCGCCCCGGAAGTCCACGCCCAGCTTGTCCACCTCGTCCAGCATGAAGACGGGGTTGTTTGTCCCCGCCTTGCGGAGCCCCTGGATGATGCGCCCCGGGAGAGCGCCCACGTACGTACGCCGGTGCCCCCGGATCTCGGCCTCGTCACGCACGCCCCCGAGGGAGATGCGGTGGAAGTTACGCCCGAGCGCCCGTGCTATGGAATGCCCCAGGGACGTCTTGCCCACGCCGGGCGGGCCGACGAAGCACAGGATGGGGCCCTTGGTGTCCTTCTTGATAGTGCGCACCGCGAGGTACTCGACGATCCTCTCTTTGACTTTCTCCAGGTCGTAATGGTCCTCGTCGAGGATGCGCGCCGCGCGCTTGACGTCCAGGTTGTCCTCCGTGCTGGTAGTCCAGGGGAGGTTTATCATCCAGTCGAGGTAGGTCCGCGCGACCGTGTACTCCGCCGCGGCAGAAGGCATGTTCGCAAGCCTGTCCAGCTCGCGGTCGGCCTCCTTGCGCGCCTCCTCGGACATACCCGTCTCGTCCAGGGCTTCCCTGAGCTCGTTGATCTCCAGGGTCTTCTCGTCGACCTCGCCCAGTTCTTTCTGGATCGCCTTGAGCTGCTCGCGCAGGAAGAACTCGCGCTGTCCCTTGGAAAGCTCGTTCTGTACCTGGCTCTGTATCCTCGAGCCGACCTCCAGGACCTCCACCTCGTGGTTGAGGAACACGGTCAGCTTGCGCAGGCGCTCCTTGACGTTGAGCTCCTCCAGGACCGCCTGCTTCTGCTTCGTGTCGAGGTTGATGTTCGCGGCCAGGAAGTCTGAAAGGTCGTTAGGCTCGTTCACGTTCATCGCGGCGATCAGGATCTCCTCCGGGAGATACGGCGCCAGGTTCACGATCTGTCTGAAGAGGTTCAGCGCGTTGCGCGCCAGCGCCTCCACCTCAACCGTGTCTTCCATCACGTCCGCAAGGCGCTCGATCTTCGCCTTGGGGTACGGGTCCGTCTGGGTGTATTCGACCGCCTTGATCCGCGCGATCCCCTGCACCAGGAGCTGCATCTTGCCGTCGGGCAGCTTGAACATCCGCGCCACGGCAACCGCCGAGCCCACGTCGTAGAGGTCTTCGGGCTTGGGTATATCGTCCTCGACCCCTTCCTTCGCCGTGAACACCGCGACGATGCGGTCCCCCGCCAGGGCGTCGTCGATGAGCTTGATGAGTGGGTCCTCGGTGACGAGCAGAGGCGCCACTATGTGCGGGTAGATCACCGTGTCCTTAAGGGGCAGCACCGGCAGCTCCTCGGCGATCTCTATCTTGTCGACCAAGTTGCCGCCCTCCTTGTCCTGCACCGGCGCCGCCTCACCCACCGGATTGATTATGGTGCCGCCGCCCGGCTCGTCCTCAAGCCACATCGGGACTCCCTCATTCCCCTGATTCGACGGTGGTAACATCTATCTCCACCTCCCTCGGGGGCTCCTTCGAGACCTTAGGAAGCCTTACCTCCATGAAGCCGTTCGAGTAGACCGCGTTCGCCGCTTCGGCGTCCACCTTGCAGGGGAGCGGCACCTGACGCTCGAACGTGCCGTAACTTATCTCCATCCTGTGATACAGCCTGCGGGGAGCGGTGGCGGGCTCGCGCCTGATGCCGTTTATGACCATGTGGTCGCCCTGGACCGCGATGTTGACGTTACTGATGTCCACCCCGGCGAGGTCCACCACCACCACGACCTCCCTGGCCGTCTCCGAGATGTCGCACAACGGTTGCCAGGCCTTCTCGAAGAAAAAGACCGGCCTCTTCCAGCGACCGAGGTGCTCGAAGAAGCGCTCGACCTCGCTCTGGCTGTCCTGGGGGCCCATGAGACGCAATCCCTCCTCCATGATGCCGCCTTTCCCTGTCCGCGCCCTCTATCCTATCCAGTCCGTCTCACTGAGAAGCGTAGTCGGAACCTAACACGACCACAACCTGCGCCCCGTATTCGGACGTCAGGCTCGCGGAGCCCTGGAGCACCGGCTGGCTGGCGCCCGCCAGGTCGGCCGCTACTGTCCCGGCCACGGTGCTGTCCCCGTCCGCGTAGTACAGCGTGGTCGTGGAGTACCTGCTCTGAGCGTTGGCTACCTTCAGCGGCTGATAGCCTTTGCCGGTGAGCTCGTCGGCGACCTTGCGCGCCAGCCCCGCGGTCCTCGAGCCGTTCAGCACGACCACCTTGATGTCGGCCTTGCTCGAATTGCCCGTGTCCGCTTGATTCTCCTTCTCTGGGGCTACTTCCTGCTTGCTCTTGAAGGAAGCGAGCATCTGCTGGAACGCCGCGTCGTCCACGATGTAATACCACACGCCGCCGATCACCTTGGGAGTGCCGGGGGCGGTGGACATCTGCAGGTTCGTCCCGCGCAGCTTGCGGCCAAGGCTGAGCATCTTCATGAAGGACAGGTCGGTCTTGACGTCGTTGGATACCGCGTCGATGACCTTGACCAACTTGAACGGGTTCCGCTGGTGAGACACGGTGCCCAGCATCGCCTGCAGGAATTTACGCTGGTTCTTGATGCGGTCGAGGTCGCCGCCCGGGACCGCCTTCACGTCGTGGCGGGCCCTGACCAGCGCGAGCGCCTGGTCGCCGTTGAGAATCACGTCGCCCGCCGGGACGTAGCCCGCGTAGATGTCGTTTATCGTCTTGTCGACGTGCATCTTCACCCCGCCCAGAGCGTTGACGATGTCCTTGAACCCCTGGAAGTCGATCTCGACGTAGTGGTTGATCGGCAGGCCCGTGAACTCGCGGACGATATCGATCGCCAGCGCCGTCCCGCCGAACGCGTGGGCGGCGTTGATCTTGTTGTATCCCTTGTGGCCCGCGATCTTGACGCGCGTGTCGCGCGGGATGGAGATGACGGCCGCCTTGTTCCCGTCCGGGTTCACGCTCACCAGCATCATGATGTCGGTGCGGCTCTCCACTTCGCCCGGGACGCTTCCCTTGTCGACGCCCATGATGAGCGTGGTCTCCGGCTGCCCCCTCCGCCTGGGGTCGAGCACCTTGGAGACCGCCGGGAGCTTCATCCTGGATTCCTTGCCCTTAAGCCAGACATATCCCACCACGAAGAGCGTGATGATGATGGCGAGCAGGGCCAGGGAGCTGATGATGAGTACGGGCTTCCAGCGCTTTTTCTTCTGCCGGTAGACCGTCGGCTGGTCCTGGGGCGTCCGCGGGGCCCGACGCTTTGTCCTCCGGAGCCTTTTCCTGCTCCGGTAGATCGTCGGTTGATCCTGAGTATCCCGCTGCTCCCGGGGCCTGTCGATGAACGGGTGGGTCGCTATTTCGCGTTCGTGTTTATTCATGGAATCGCCCCCCATCTTCGAGGGGGGCCGTTTGTTGCGGTCGCTATGAAGCCTGCTCTCATATGTGCCCTCAGTCTACACCAAGTGAAGTGTGTTTGTATCGCTCTGACCCGCCCGCGCGCACGGGCCGACCCGCAGTCCGTTCTGATAATATGTTCCCAGCCGGTCGCCAAGCCGGACATGGCTCGCTCAAGGTCTCCTGTGGGAGGTTCGAGGCATTACATGAGGTATCCGGAATCCATGCTGTCCAGCGACGAGTCGGTTGTCTTTGACGTCCATCACCATCCATTCGTCCTCTGGAAGCCGCTCGCCCTCTTCTGCGGTTTCCTGGCCGTCTGGCTCGTGGTCCTTTTCCTGGTCTCGAGCGACGACTGGGTTATCTTCGGCGGCCTCATCGTGCTGCTGGGCCTCTCACTCTACATGGCGTGGAAGGTGCAGGTCTGGTCGCACGCGAACCTGGTGCTCACAAACCAGCGCCTCATCTATCAGACAGGAGTGATTACGCGCCGATCGCGCGAAATACCCCTCTCAAAGATAAACGACGTATCGTTCTTCCAGATGGTTCTGGGGAGGCTGTTCGGCATGGGCGACCTCGTCGTGGAGTCTGCAAGCGAATCAGGCCCCTTCGCGTATTTCAACGTCCCGGCGCCCCAGCGGCTCAAGATGCAGGTCATCGAGGAGATCCGTGCCGCGCACTCCGGTGCCGGGGCGCCCGACCCGGTCTCTATCCAGCAAGAGGTCGCGAAGGCGGTCGAGAAGCACCAGCCCACCGCGGAGATAACGGCCCTGCCCCCCGAGCGGGCCCCTCTCTACTCGGAGATCGTTGACCAGATCGAGCGCCTCGACGCTATGCGCGAGCGAGGGACCCTCACCCCTGAGGAGTTCCAGCAGGCGAAAGAGGCCCTGCTGAACAAGCTGTCAAGGGAGCGGGACGTTGATCGCTGACTACCATATCCATACCTTCATGTGCGGGCACGCGGGCGGCACGATCGACCAGATGGTGGAGTCGGCCATCGCGAAGGGGCTCGACGAGGTTGGCATCGCGGACCACATGCCTTTGTTGTACTTCGAGGACCCCGAGCTCGCGATGGCGCCCGCGGAACTGCCCGTGTACGTCGAGCGGGTGCTGGAGCTGAAGGATCGCTACAGCGACCGCATAGTGGTGCGACTCGGCATCGAGGCGGACTATCACGCGGCGACCCAGGAGGAGCGGGCGCGCCTTCTAGGGCAGTACCCCTGGGACTACGTGATCGGCTCGGTGCACATCCTTCATGACTGGGTCTTCGACGACCCGCGGCGGCTCGAGGGCTATGAGGGCCTGGACATCGACCAGTTTTTCATCGATTACCTGGGCGAGGTGCGCGACATGATGGCCACGGGGCTCTACAACACGGTCGGCCACGCGGACCTGGCGAAGAAGTTCAACGTCCGCGCCTCGATCGACCTCGAGCCGTACTACCGCGAGGTGCTCGAGCAGGTCAAGGCGGCGGGGGCGTGTTACGAGGTGAACACGGCGGGGCTGAGGTGGCCGGCGGACGAGATGTACCCGGAGCCGGCGTTCGTAAGGCTGGCAGCCTCCATGGGAGTGCCTGTCACCCTGGGCTCGGACGCGCACACTCCGGACGACGTCGCAAGGGACTTCGTCAAAGCGCTGGCGCTAATCCGCGACGCGGGGTACAGGGAGATGGCCGCCTTCGACGGCGGGCAGATGCGGCTGGTCCCGCTGGACTGAAAACGCAAAATGGGGACAGGCACCTTTTTGCATTGTCTACCCGGTTCGCCGGATAAACATCAGAAAATGCAAAAAGGTGCCTGTCCCCATTTTGCGTTCTATCTGAAAGCCAACCACCAGACCACCAGCGTCGCCAGTATCAGTGCGCCGATCGCGATCCATGGGATGATGGGGTCGATCACCGGGGCCGGGCGCCTCTGGCCTTCGTCTTGAACCGGCGCGCCGGGGGCTCCTCCGGCAAGAGCGCGCAGCCTCTCAGACACGGTCGCCGACCCCGCGCCTTTTTCGCGGGCGATCTCTTCTTTCAGCCTGCAGACGGGGCAGTCACGAAAGGTGAAAGCCTCCTCGGACGGGGCAAGCCCCAGCGCGGCGCCCAGCTCTCCCGCGGCGCGCGGACGGGCGAACGGGTCTGCCGCCAGGCAACGAGGCACGACTTCCCTGACGCCGTCGGGTAGCTCGATCGACATCAGGACGCTCAAATCTCCCCCCGCGGCCACAGCGGCCGCGCCGGTCCCTCCGAACAGGGCCAGCAGTATCAGGCCCAGCGCGTACACGTCTGCGGCGGCCGTGGCGTGCCCGGCCGTGCTCTGCTCGGGCGCGAAGAAGGCGTCGTCTAAAGCCAGCAGCGCGGGATACTCGCGGTCCAGGTACCAGAGGCCGAACTCCGATAGCTTGACCGATCCCGCGGGCGACACCCAGATATTGGTCAGGCCCAGGCCGAGGTGCAGCACCCCGAGCACCCTGGCCGATTCGACGGCACTGATGATTTGAGCAAATACCGTGATCGGGTCGAGCGCTTCCGAGGCATCCCGTCCCTCGACAAACACGCCGAGAGGAACGCCCTCCGGCAGGTCGGTGGCAAGGAAGGGGCCGGACTGCGGGTTGCCCCAGTCGAGCGGCTGCAGCACTCCAGGGTGGTCGACCCTCGCCCAGGCCTGTATCTCCGCCGCGGCGAGCTCCCATGGCGCGGCCTCCCCGATAGCCTGGACGAACCTGCGGAACAGCACCTCGCGGCGATGCGGCACGTAGACGGCCCGGTGCAGCTCGCCCCAGGTGTCTCCGGCCAGCAGCTCCTCCAGCATGTAGCCTTCGTTGATGAAGAGTTCTCTGTTCTCGTCCATGGTTGCTCTGCTTGAAATAGTACAGCAATACAACCACATTGGAAAGGGGCCGCCCCTGCAAAATAAAGGTTTGATGCCTTTTCTGCACGGGCAGGAAGCATACCAATCGCGTCGAACCAGTCGGTGCAAGAGCACACACGGGAGGGAACGAAATGCTAGTCTGTCCTAACTGCGGCCTGGAGATCGACCTCACCAACATCGGGGAGCCGTGCACCAACTGCGGCATCCAGATCCCACAGGACATGATGGAAGAGCCCGAGGTCGAAGAGAAGGAGCAGGAACAGAAGGATTGAACGGCCCGTCGCTCAGATGCCGTCTACCGGGACGTCCTGCTGCTGGTGGCTGAAGCACTCCGTCGACAGGTAGCGGTCCCCCCTGTCCGGGAACACAACGAGGACCGTTCCACTCTGCATCGTAGTTGCCTGGTGGACCGCCTCGCACATCGCCGCGCCGCTCGAGATCCCAACAAACAGGCCTTCCTCACTCACCAGCGCGCGAGACATGGTGAACGCCGAGCGGTCGTCCACGTTCATCTTCTCGTCCAGGATGCTAATGTCGAATATCGGGGGCATGTAGTCACCCAGGTTCCGTAACCCCTGGATGCGTGAGTTCGGGAACGGCTCGACGGCTACCACCTTCGTGCCGGGGTCGCGCTCGCGCAGCTTGCGTGAGACCCCCATCAGCGTGCCGCCGGTCCCTATGCCTGCGACCAGCACGTCGACTCTGTCCGTCTGCTCGAGTATCTCCTGCCCCGTCCCTTCGTAGTGCGCACGCACGTTGTCCGGGTTCGCGAACTGGTCCGGCATGTAGTACTTCGGGTCCTGAGCCATGACCCGCGCTAGCTCGATGGCCCCGTTCATGCCTTCCTCGCCGGGGGTGAGCACGAGCTCCGTGCCGAACGCCTTGAGGGCCTGCTGCCGCTCCACGCTCATGGTCTCGGGCATGACTATCTTCACCTGGTAGCCTTTGACCGAGGCGACCATCGCGAGGCCGATGCCGGTGTTGCCGCTCGTCGGCTCGAGGATCGTGATCCCCTGCTTCAAGTCGCCACGCTCCTCGGCGCCCTCGATCATGAACAGCGCGATGCGGTCCTTGACCGAGCTGCACGGGTTGAAGCCCTCGAGCTTGGCGAGGATTCTGACCTTCGGGTTCTTGTTGAGCCGCTTGATCTCGACGACCGGGGTGCGGCCAATGAGGCCGACGACCCCGTTCGCGGCTGTGTCAGCCATGGCTGGGACCTCCTGTGATGTTCCGCAATTATACATCAACGCTCTGGCGCTCACGCACCACCGGCGCCTGAGGGCGGTGGCTCATTTCCGCGGGAACCCGTCAGGCGTGATGTGATATATTCCATCGCAAGGTACTACTGCGCCAGCGGGGTCCGACCCTGGCGCGCACCTGCTGAAGGAGGACTGAAGCATGGCCGACGCGAGTAAGGCAGGCCTGACCGACTCGATCGTCATCGACCGCACCCCCGAGGAGATAACGGAGGAGCTTCTCGACTTCGAGTCTTACCCGGAGTGGATGTCGGGAGTCATCTCCACCGAGGTGGTCAAGCGCGACAAGAAGAAGCGCGGCACCCAGGTCCGCTACGTGATCGACGCCGTGGTCATCAAGCCCAAGTACGTCCTCAGCTATGCTTACAAAGACAAGGAGAACAGGATCGAGATCGGCTACGTGGAGGGCGACCTCGACGACTGCAACTCCTGGTACCAGTTCGAGCCCGTCGACGACGACAAGACCAGGGTCACCTACCACTACGAAGTCTCTTATTCGATCCCGAAGGCATTCCTGAACCCGGTCACGCGCCGCATGCTGAAGACGGTCGACAAGCGCGTCATGAACTCCGCGCTCAAGGACCTCAAGAAGCGGGTCGAGCGCGGCTGATCAGAGCAGCAATCATGGCTTCAAAGAAACCCGACGTAGCAGTTTTCGCGTGCTCGAGTTATGACCGCGAGCGCATCGAGGAGAAGGTGGCCGAGGCGTTCCGGCTGTTTGGCGGTCCGACGGCGATCGTCGGTAAGGGCGAGTCGGTCTTCGTCAAGGTGAACATGGTGGTACCGTTCGAGCCCGAGAGGGCGGTGACCACCCACCCCGAGGTCGTGCGCGCCGTGGTCGCGCAACTCCAGAAGGCCACCGACCGCGTCGTGATCGGCGAGTCGCCCGGCGGCCCTTACAACAGGACTATCCTGAAGCGGGCATACGAGAAGACGGGAATGGCGCGCGTCGCCGAGGAGACGGGAGCGGCGCTCAACTACGACGTCTCGGAGGTGCAGGTCCCGCTGCCCGAAGGTAAGCAGATGAAGCGCCTCGTCCTCTGCAGGCCGGTAGTGGACGCCGATCGCCTGGTCTCGATCTCCAAGCTCAAGACGCACGTCCTGATGGGCCTCACCGGCGCCATCAAGAACCTCTACGGGACCGTGCCCGGGATGCAGAAGTTCACCTATCACTCGCGCTTCCACAACGAGCCCGAGTTCGCCGAACTGCTGATAGACGTGGTCCTCGCCGCGAAGCCCGACTTCCACGTGGTCGACGCCATCTGGGGAATGGAGGGGAACGGGTCCGTCATGGGAATACCGAGGCACATGGGGATGCTCGCGGCGGGACCTGATCCGTACGCCCTCGATTGCTATCTGGGCAGCCTGCTCGGGCTCAAGGACGGTTTCAATTTGCCGCTGGCGGCCGCGGTCTCCAGAGGTCTCTTTCACGGGGACCCGGCTACGGTGAGCGTGGCGGGAGACGACCCCGCGGGGCTGCGCGTCCGGCACCTCAAGCTTCCCACCAAGAAGAGCCTGATCAACTGGCTTCCTTCACCGCTGATGCGCAGGTACAGCGCGCTGATGCTGATACGCCCCTATCCGATTGGAGCCCTGTGCACGGGCTGCGCCAAGTGCGAGGAGATCTGCCCCGCGCACGCCATCACGGTGGTGGACGGGACGGCGGTGGTCGACCCCGGCAAGTGCATCAGGTGTTACTGCTGCCACGAGCTGTGCGAACACGGGGGCATCGGGCTCGAGAGGCCGATCCTCGCGGGGCCCAGGCGTCTGTTCGCATGAGCCTGACCGGCTAGGGCTAGACGGAAAGGTAGACGGTGCCTGACCTCTGCCGTCAGTCGACCCCGACCATCACGTTGGTCGCCTTGATGACGGCGTAAACGTCCTTGCCCTCGGCGAGCTCCAGGCCTTCAGCCGAGGTCTTCGTTATCACCGAGACGATCTGCTGGCCGCACGGGAGCTCCATGACCACCTCGGAGTTCACGGCCCCGTGGTTGATGCTCACGACCTTCGCCTTGAGCATGTTGCGCGCACTGAGCTTCATCTTCCCCACCTCCATGTCGCTGTTCCCGTATTCTATGCTTATTTTCGGCAGGTGGCATTCCTGCTTATAAACTGACGAAGGGGACGTCACCGTCCCCTTCGTGCTTTAGGAAAGTGAGGGGGGACCTCGGATTCCCAAACCGTTGGCTTCTTTATCTCGAGGGCAAACCCTTCTTGCGAATTTCCCCTTTCCTGTAATCTTTTTCCGGCTCCAGACGGCCACCTATTTACCAGGTGAGCAAACCCTTCGAGCAGGTTCCCTCAGTCCTGTTGTTCCAGCAAACGACCCTCGCGGCGGACCCGGCCTAGGCCTTCGCGGCCTTTGCCTTCGCCGGCGGGTAGACCCTCTGCAGGAAATCGTCCATCGCGCGGTTGACTATCTCCGGCTTCTCGAAGAGGGCCATGTGCCCGGCCCCCCGCACAACCAGCAGCATCGAGTTCGGCAGCCCCTTTGCCATCCGGTTGGCGTGCCTGATGTCCGCGAGCAGGTCGGCGTTGCCCACCACGATGAGGGCCGGTGCCGATATCTCACCGAGGCGCTGGGTGACGTTGAAGTTGCGGGCGCGGTTGAGGGTCTTGGTCATCGAGTAGTTGGACACCTTGCTGCATTCGCGGGCGGTGATGATGCGGCTGCCAGGACCCGCGAGCGGATGGGTCGCCGCTGCGCCGGCTATGACGGCCTTGGTCCCCCTGAAACCGGTGTTCCACACCGTCGCTCCGAGGAACCCGAGCATGACCGCGGCAAGCGCCCCGATGCGCTGGAAGATGAACCCGGAAAGGTGAGACGTCGTGTCGATGAGGATGAGCCCCTCGACCATGTCCGGATAGTGCAGCCCGAGGTGCAGGCACACCATCCCGCCCAGGCTGTGGCCGACGAATACCGCCTTCTTGATGCCGAGCTTGTTCAACAGGGCGATGGTGAGCTCTGTGAAACACTCGACGGAGTAGTCCTTGCTCTCGATCTCACCCGAGTCGCCGTGGCCGGGGAAGTCCAGGCAGATGCACTTATAGTCCCTGGAGAACTTCTCCACCTGGTTGAAGTAGAACCGCTTGTTGCCCGTCCAGCAGTGCAGGAACACCAGTGCCGGACCCTCACCGGTGACGTCGTAGGCGATCCTCGCACCCTCGATGTTAGCTACTGGCATCGTCACTCTCCTCTTCCAGGTCCCGCTGCCCCTCCATGAGGGCCAGCTCCTCGGGTGTCGGCTCGGGCGTCTCTTCGTGGGCGCCCGCGCCGTAGGTCACTTCCAGGTGGGCTTCGTCCTCGATGTAGAAGGTCAGGCGATAGACCGGGGTGGTCAGCCGCTCGACCTTGACCTCTCCCTGCCCGTCGCGCCTGACCCGTATCTCCCCGGCGCCCGGCAGGCAGAGCGTTATCGCGGCTTCGCATTCCAGCGGACTTCGCAGCGTGAGGCTAACGCCGTCGTCCCGCGTAACGAACTCCACCAGCTCAGAGGCGCCCTGGGAGAGGTTGAGGCTTGAGCCGACCAGGCACGGCTCGTCAACCGCGCGTGTCAGGCGCATCAGGCCGCAGCCGTGCGGTTCGACCTGCTCCAGCGTCAACTCATCTTTGAACTCCCCGAGGTACCTCCCGGTCCAGAACTCGCTCGCGTGCCACCGGTCCCGCCCCAGGCCCAGCTCCTGAAGGTCGACCTTGACGTCCGTCGTCTTCTTGAACCAGTTTATCGCCAGCGCCAGCCTGTACTCCCCGCCGGCATCGCTCATCCGGCTCACGAGGTACATCGGGATCTCCCGCAGCCAGAGGTCCGGGCACAGCGGCAGCCCGCGGGAGTGCGGCACGCTGCGCGCGACGAGGGCGAACTCCTCCTGCTCCCAGAGCGAAGTATCGTCCGAGACTATGAACGCCCCGCCCAGTACGGCGATGGCCGAGGCGAGCGTGCGCCTCTCGGGCCAGGTGAGCTTTGAATCCCTGGAGCGCGCCATCAGGCAATCCGGGTCGCCGTCGAAGACCCGTCCGCTCAGGAACGACCGCGTCAGCGTGTTGATGAGGCTGTTGCGGACACCGGGCGTGCTCAGGTCCCGCAGGAACCTCTGGTACTTGGCGCGCCAGTAGGGCGCTACGTCACCGTTCAGGCGCTGGGAGTCGAGTATGCCCACCCCCAACAGGACGGGCCCGCCGGCGGCAATGATGACCGCATCCTCGCCCACAGATTCGCGGATGACCTCGAGCGCCTTGCGCGCGGCTTGCGCCCTGGTCAGCGACGTGTCGTGGCGCTTGCCGTCCAGCAGGCCGCACGCCATGAAGTCGAGCTTGAAGAACCGGTACCCGTAGCCCGCCAGCGTGCCGAACACCTCCCGCAGCCGGTCGAGCACCTCGGGCTTGGTCAGGTCGAGCCCGTAGAACCTCCCTTTCCATGCCGGGTTGTAACCGGCCAGGACCGGCTTGCCCTTGCGGTCGCGCTGTATCCAGTCCGGTTTCTCCCTGAAGATCTTCGACTTCCTGGCGACCGTGAACGGAGCCACCCAGACACCGGGGGTCTTTCCCCGGGCCGCGATGTCGCGCGCCAGGGCCTCCATGCCGCCAGCGAACTCCTCGTTGTCCTCGAGCCAGTCGCCCACCTGTGGCGCGTATCCGTCGTCCACCTGCACGACCTCGATGCCGAGGGTCGAGAAGTCGGCTTTCAGCCGGTCCGCGTTCGCGAGCACGTCGGCCTCGGTCACATCGGTGAAGTACTGGTACCAGGTGCACCACCCCGCCGGAGTGCTTCTGACTTCGGCGACCTCCTGCTCCGCCGCAAGCAAAAGCGCGTACTGTTCGAAGTTGGCGGTCGACAGGTCCCCGGGGATCAGCGCGAGCGGCTCGGCCCACATCGCCACCCCGCGCTTCGGGCTCATCCCCTCCTGCAAGGCGAAAGCCTCGAGCTCGGAAGACTCGGGCCTCCTGCCGGGCCGCACGCTCACCCGCGAAAGCGCTTGCGAGACGCCGGTGAAACCCACGACCACGGAGTCCCGGGTGGCGGTGTCCGCCATGCCCGCGAACCACTCGCTCTCGAAGGAGCCGCGGTCGGACGGGACAGGCGTGGTCGGGTTGAGCAGCATGGGCTTCAGCCTGTGAGGAAGGAACAGCGGCAGCAGGTAGTCGCCCGACCGCTTGCTCTTGACCGCGGCGGTCGGCGTCCAGCACTGCCAGCCATGGACGTAGACGCGCCACGTCCTGGCGCTCTGACGTCCCGGCCAGATGCCGCCGGTCGGCACCCTCAGCGGCAGTATCGCTTCAACCTCTGGAGGTTCGTCCTCGCTCTCCCAGCTGAAGCCTGCCCGCAGCACGAACGCACCGCCGGCCGCCGGCTCGATTCCCAGGAGCATGCGCCCCCAATCTTCCTGCTTGACGAAGTTGAGCCTCGGGCCGGTCTTGCCGGCCGGCTCCCAGGCGCCAGGGGTCTCGAGGCGTTCGACGCCCCCCTTCACCCGCGCCAGGATGCCCATGGTCGCGGCGGCAAAGACGAGCGTGTCGCCCGAGAACAGGTCGAAGCTGCCATTCGCCGCGTCGAACTCAAGCCGGGTCAGTCCGCTCTCGAACCCGATCTTCCCCTCATACTGGTACACTTGTCACCGCCCTCAGCCTCCCCCGACTCCGAGCATCGCCCGCGCGGCGGCCGCGCACATCTCCACCGTGCGGTCGGTCGAGCCGGGAATGTCCGCGAGGTGGACGTCGATCTCCATGACGTCAAAACCCGCGAGCTCGAGCCCGCGCGTCGCGATCCCGACGGACAGGCAGCCACAGAGCCTCGCGACTTCTTCCGGCTCGAGACCGATAGTATCAAGAAACCTCACCGCTTTTACGTCTTCGCCCGAGCCGAGGTCGGCGTCGATCGAGACGTAGACCCAGTGAGCGTCGATCCCCTCCAGCGCTTCGGCGGCCGCCTGCTCGACGCCGTCCTGGCGCACCTTCTTCTTGGGTATGACCTTTGCCCCGCGCTCTTCGAACTCCAGGTAGGACCGCCTGAACTCGGCCATGCCCTCCGGTTCGCCCTCTGTCGGCAGGCGCCCCGGGTAGTCGGAGGCTCCTATGACCACGATATTGCGGGGCGCGATCAGTTCCCGCTCGATGACGCCTGCCAGCCATGTGCCGCAGTTATAGCTCTCGGGAGGTACGCCACCGGGGTCAGGTCCTTCCGGCGCGGTGACTACAGTATCCGCCGACTCTCCACCGGCCGCCGCCTTCCTGACCGACGCCGGTATGGCGTCGAAATGGTTGTCGAGGACGATGAGCGCTGTCTCTGTCGGGTCGGGTCCGCATATCGCGTCGAGGACGCCACCTGTCAGGGAGTGGTCGACGCCGATGAGGAACGGAGAGAGAGGCAGCACCATCTGCCTCGCGAACTCGCGCAGCCTCGCCGACACGACCACGCAGCCCCCGGTGTCCAGGAACTCGCGGTAGAGAAGGACGTCCACCATGTCCAGCGCGTCCAGCCGGGGCCGCGGGGTCATCCACGACTCGAGCTCGAGCCGCCCGACCGTGACGAGCCCATCTGCGCCCGTGAGCTCGCGCGCCAGCAGGTCGTAAGGGTCGCGCGCAACGGCCTCGTCGATGACGCCCTCTCGCAGCGCGTTCAGGTACCCGAGCTTCATCGCTAGCTTCTCGGGCGCGTCCAGCACGTCCAGCGCGCACCCGAATGCGGCGAACGTCATAGATGGTCCCTCCTGTCCTGGCTCACCGGTCTTGCATTGCTTCGCAACGCAACACCGGTGTAAAGTCACAAGTGCCAATGCACTGTTCGGTCAGGTTAAAACCTGCCCGCATCCGCTATATCGTACCACCAGAGAGGGGTCAGGCACCGTCTACCCTGAGAGGGGTCAGGCACAGTCCACCTTCTTGTCCACCGTGGGTTAGACTAGTGATGTCGCGCGGGTGGACAACAGAGGTGGACGGTGCCTGACCCCTTGATCATCGATACCGACCCGGCAATCGGCGTCCGGTTCCGCGATGTCGACGACGCCCTTGCTCTGCTTTATGCTCTGGCCCGCCCCGACGACTTCGAAGTCCTCGGCGTCACGCCGGTCCATGGCAACGCTTCCCTGCGCAAGACCGTGCCGACAGCCCGTGAGATCCTCCGCGTCGGGCGGCGCGAAGATATCCCTGTCCTTCCCGGCGCCTCGAGCGCGCACGACCTCGGGAAACGGACCGCCGCGAGTGAGTTCATGGCCGAACAGGTCAGAGCGCGCCCCGGCGAAGTGACCGTGCTCGCCATCGGCCCTCTTACCAACGTAGCGACCGCGGGCATGACCGACCCGGACTTCTACCGGAACGCGGGGCGCCTGGTCATCATGGGCGGCGCGCTCCGGGCCGGCCTGGGCATCCCGCTGCTCTCACCGCTCGAGTTCAACTTTTTCAAGGACGCGCGCGCCGCGGAGCGCGTGCTGGCAGCCGACTGCGAGAAAGTCATCGTCACCATGGACCTCTGCACGCAGGTGGTCTTCACCCGGCGGGAGCTTCAGGCGCTCGAACTGATGGACAACCCCGTCGCGACATACCTGGCCCGCCACATAGAGCCGTGGCTGCGGCTGAACCGGGCCGCGCCGTTCCTTCCGTGGACCGGCGGCTTCGTCCCGTGGGACGTCATCGCCGCGATCTACCTGCGCAGGCCGGAGCTGTTCGAGGAAGAGGAAACGTGCCTGAGGCTCCGCAGCGGGGCAGTGAAGACCGGGGCGCTGGAGAAGTGCAATGATGGTTCGAGGCCCTGCCGGCTGCCCGTCCTGGTCCGCGCGCCAGAACTGCTGGACGAGTTCCTCGACGCCATCTACGCGCACCACCTGGGTCGGGCGCCGGTGGTCCTTTCTATGTGAAACGCTCGAGGCAAGTATGCCTCAGGGCATGCCGGCTCTGTGTGAATGGTGCTGCCAGGGCACCATCTTGCGATACTTGCCCGCCAGCCAGTCCGCGACCCCGCTCGTGTACCACTTCGAGAAGCGCCGGTCCGAAGGGCCGCCCGCCATGGTCGAGTGTATGCACTCCTCCGAAAAGTCGGTCACGAACTTGTACGTCGGCGAGAAAGTCGAGTCGCGACCCATCGTCTTGAAGATCTGGCCCTGCGGGATGGTGGCGCGGTTGCCGATCAGCTCGATCGGTCCGTAGTCGAAGCCCATCCACTTCGGCATCTTGCCGGACATCATGATGTTCTTCATCATAACCTTGCGGCCCTCGCCCCACGCCCGGGCTTCCTTCGCGAGCCCCCTCTCGATGGCGACCGTGAGCAGCTCATCTCGCGTCTTGCCGCCGAACCACGAGGACCGCTCTTTCATCAAGAGCGCGTCGAACGTCCCCGTGAAGTCGAGGAAGATGATGGTCTCCTCCATTATGTACTGCATGACCTCCGGGCCGAGCGACTCCTCCCCGAACACCAGGAACGCGAACTCGAGGTAGATGTTCTCGAAGACGGACGCCGCCACCGAGGCGCTCTCATATCGCAGGTCCCACTCCCTGAGCAGGTCCGCGCGCTCTCCCTCGGGTAGCAAAGGCCTGATGATGGGCATCCAGTCCTCGGCGTGCTTCGAGTAGAGATCATAGTGCATCGCCTGCATGGACTCCGGCGTATGGTCTTTTCGCGCGGCCAGCATCTCGCTTATCCGCCGGACCCGCCAGTCACCCATGGGCAGGTTGCAGACCTTCGCCCTTGCGCAGTAGTTCATGTCGTTGTTGGCGGTCGCGATGTAGCCCTCGGGCGGGTTGTAGAGCGAGGGGTTCTCGTCGACCGGACAGTCACCGTCCCAGTCGTAGGTCGCGTCCCACCCGGGCACGGGAAGCAGGCCGCTCACACCTTCGGCTCGCGTCGGGCACCTGCCGCTCTGGTGGTAGCCGATGTTCCCTTCGTTGTCGGCGCAAACCCAGTTCTGCGAGCAGAAGTCCACCGCCGCGAAGTGGGGCATGATCTCCTTTACGTTCTCGCACGTCAGCAGCGCCGCGCCGTGGTTCAGGGTGTCGGCGCCGCGTCCCTTGCCCAGCGTCCAGGCCATAGAGAGGTAGTAGCCGTCCTCGGTCGGCTCGCCTTCCAGCACGCCGTGTTCGTTCTCGAAGAAACGCACGGTCCGGGGCTTGCCCTTCTTCAGGTTGATGACCTCCTCGCGCATCTTGAAGTCTCGCCACTCGTGCCCGCGCCGGTACTTGCCGCCCTTCACTTCCTCCACGAAGAAGTCGGTGACGTCCATGTATCCGTAGGTCGGAGACCACGCCAGGTGGTCGGTGCGGCCCAGCGCGGGGAGCGGTATCCCGGGGACGGTGCAGCCCGCGAACCAGGTGTCGCCCGAGCGCATGATCACCTCGTGCCAGATCGCGGGGAGCCTGGCGCTGTCGAGGTGCGGGTCGCCGCACAGGATGGGCTTACCGGAAGCGGTCCTGCTCCCTGATACGGCCCAGTTGTTGCTCGCCTTCATGCGGGGGAGCGACTTCCAGGCGAGCGTCTCCGGGACCAGCGGCTCCACCAGCTTCACCTGCTTGATGATCTCGAGGAAGTCAGGGTCCGGCTTGTCGGTCAGGTACGGGAAGAGCTCGCGGAGCTGCGCCAGCGGAACCCCGTTCTGGAGCATCTGGACGATCAGCTTCTCGACCCAGCCCTGCGTCTCGGTCATGTCGACCAACCCGATGATCTTGGTCATGGTGATGCAGTCAACGTGGGTCCACGGCTCGGGGTGGTGCCTGATCAGTTTGAACTCGAACGGCCTCTTCCCGTTCCCCAGCACGTGGTTGATCCCGGCGCAGTACGCCTGGGTGATGTGCGCCGCCTCCTCTGTGAGCTCGGCGACCTGTTCGCGGCTGTCTCCCCAGAGGTTGTACTTGCGCATGTAGGTGTCGGCGGCAATGAGCTCGTCCGAGGCCTCGAGGTGCTCCGCGGCACGCCCCTTGGCCACCAGCCTGGTGAGCTCGAGCTCCACCGGCCGGTCGTAGGCGTGCACCCACCCGAGCCCGAAGAAGAGGTCGATGAACTCATCCGCCTGGATGAACGGGACGCCGTACTCGTTGCGAGACAACTTGACGGCCCCCTCCAGCCCCTGGATCCGGATCTCCTTGCCCTTGAGCTTCTCCATGAGGACCCCCTTGATCTGGACCACGCCGCACCCACCGCACGGCTCGATGTTATCACACGACCTGTAGCGCCGGCGCCTTTGTCCCAGTAGCGCCGGCGTCCCGCCGGCTCATCTTTCTTACGTAGCGCCGGCGTCCCGCCGGCACATTTCGAAACGAAGACCTGACTGACATTTGATGTCACACCTGCTTGGTATGCTTACCCTGGAGCACGTGGGGCCCTGGTCTAACGGGAAGGCGTCCGATTGCGAACCGGAAGATGGGGGTTCGACTCCCCCGGGCTCCACATCGACCCCTCTGGTTCGCTGATTGACGGACGCCTCCCTGAAGGCCGATAATTGAAACAGGTTCGCAATCGGAATACAGATCAGGGAAGGCCCCGGGAAACCGGGGCTTTCATTTTGATGCTATGATTGATGCAGTGTGATGCAGATAATGAATCGGTCTGGAGCAGGTTGTGAAGCAATACACGATCCGAGGCATTCCCGAGGAGATACAGGAGAAGGTCAGCCGGTACGCGGTGGAACGAGGCGTCAGCGTCAACAAAGCTTTCGTCCGCCTCATCGAGGAGTCATGCGGGGCGCCGCGCAGCCGCGGCAGGAAGCCTCCGCCCGAAGGGCTGATGAAGCTGTTCGGCGCATGGAAGAAACGCGAGGCCGATTCTTTCGCGAGGTCGCTGTCTGAACAGCGGCGGATCGACGAGGAGCTATGGAGCACAGGCTGATGCTCGATACCACGGCGATATCAGGCTTCTTCAGGGGTGATGAACAGATACTGTCCCACATGGAAGCGGCTGACGAGCTTTACGTCAGCCCTGTGGCGATCGGCGAGTTGCTCGCGGGCTTCATGAGAGGCAGCCGCGAGAAGCAGAACCGGCAACTGCTCGAATCTTTCCTCGTCGAGTCCCGCGCTGCCGTTCTGACTATCGACGAAGAGACCAGCGAGCGTTACGCCCGGATCTTCATACACCTTCGCTCCTCGGGCACGCCTGTCCCGACCAACGACATCTGGATCGCCGCGTCCGCCATGCAGCATGGGACGAGCATACTCACGACAGACCGTCACTACTTACGGATCCCACAGGTGATAACCGAGTGGGTCGATAGCTAGAACAACACAAAAGGCGCGCCCTCGCGGACGCGCCTTTCGCTATGTCAGAGTCCCTTCTCACCGGTTCAGGTAAGCCACGAACTCCTTCTCCGTCATGAACGGCTTTCCGTTCACTTTCTCGCTTATGCCCTTCTGGTCCAGGTAACGGGTCAGCCCGCCCATGAAGAACGGGTATCCCGCGCCCATGATGAGGCCCGTGTCGATGTCCTGAGGCTCGGCGACCACGCCGTCGTCCAGGATGTGGCGCGCCTCGTCCGCCAGCGCCTCCAGGCACTTCGCGCGGATCTCATCGGCGGAGAGCTTGGGCTTCGACTCGTCTTTCACCCATACCGCCGCGACCTCGGGGTCGATCTCCTTGGTCATCGGGAGGTAGACGCCCCCCTTCTTCATCTCGACGAGCTTCACGATGTTCGGGCTCAGGCTGTAGCGGTCGGGGAAAGCCGCCGCCAGGGTCTCGGTCGCGTGCAGACCGACCGCAGGCCCGACCAGCGCCAGCAGGTCGAACGGCGCCATCGGGAGACCGAGCTCCACCATCGCCTCATCGACTTCCTGCGGCGTATTCGAGCCGTCCACGATCGCGCTCGTGGTGCTCATCATCCTGATGAGGAGCCTGTTGACCAGGAAGCCCGGCGCGTCCTTCATCGCTACGACCGTCTTCCTGATCTTCTTGGCTACCGCACCGGCCGTCGCCATCGTCACGTCGTTGGTCTTCTTACCCCTGATGATCTCGAGCAGCGGCAGCACCGCTACCGGGTTGAAGAAGTGGAAGCCGACGACGCGCTCAGGGTTCTTCAACTTCGATGCCATCTCGGTGATGGAGAGCGATGAGGTGTTGGTCGCGAGGATACAGGTCTCGCTGACGACCTTCTCTACGTCGCCGAACACCTTCTGCTTGATCCCCATCTCCTCGAAGACCGCCTCGATGACGAAGTCGCACCCCTCGAAACCGCTGTCCTCGAGGGTGTAAGTGACCAGGCTCTTCAGGAACCCGGCTTTGGCCTCGTCCATGCGGCCCTTGGCGACCACTCCGTCAAGCTGCGCTTCGATGTAGGACTTGCACTTGTCGAGGAACTCCTGCTTGATGTCCTTCATGACCAGGGGCACCTCGAGACGCTGCAGGAACAGCAGCCCGAACTGAGAGGCCATCAGGCCCGCGCCGATGACGCCGACCTTGTTGACCGGCAGGGGAGCCTCGGCCGGGATGCCGACCATCTGCTTGGCCCTGCGCTGGGTCAGATCGAACGCGTACACCGATGCGCGCAGCTGGTCGCTCATGATGAGCTCGCCCAGGGTCTGGCTCTCTTGCTCGAACCCCTCGTCGATGCTCCACTTGGCCGAGCCTTCGATCATGTCGCATGCCCTGTAAGGCGCTATCGCCCCGTCGTGCACGCGGCCCTTCACAAACTCGCGCGCCTCCGCGACCTTCTCCTTGACGTCCGACAGGTCCGCGGGCTTGCGCTCGATCTTCTCCTCGCCGGTGATGATCTTGGCGAGCAGGTCGAGCGACTCGTCGAAGAACTCGACTGGCTCGAACAGCCTGTCCGCGAGGCCCATCTTGAACGCCTTGGGCCCGTTGATCATGCGGTTGTTACCGAGCGGGTTCTTGATGATGAGCGTGATCGCGCCTTCCGCGCCGATGAGCTTCGGGACGAGCTGGGTGCCGCCCCACCCGGGCACGAGGCCCAGGAAGCACTCGGGCAGCGCGTACGGCGCCGCGCCCGTGGATATGGTGCGGTAGTCGCAGTAGAGGCCGATCTCGACCCCTCCGCCCATGGCCGCGCCGTTGACGGCGGCGAGCGTCGGAACCTTGAGGTCCATGATGCGCTTGAACGCCGCGTGGCCGTCGGTGCCCACTGCCTTGCCTTCCTCGACCGACTTGATCGCCGGGACCTCCATGAGGTTCGCGCCGACCGAGAAGATGAAGGTCTTGCCGGTGAGCATCAGGCCCTTGATGTCTTTGTCGAGGTTGTCCATCGCCTCATTGAGCGATGCCAGCGCCCCCGCGCCGAACGTGTTCGGCTTCTTGTAGTCGGCGCCGTTGTCCATTGTCATTATGGCGATCTTGCCCGCCTTCGGATGATCAAAATAGGTCACCTTGAACTGTGTTACCAATTCTTCGGCCATCCTGCCTCCTTTCGAAAACCCACGCGCATGCGCGCGAGTCGTTGTCTATTTTGCGTTCTCCCATATCGTCGCCGCGCCCATCCCGAGCCCGACGCACAGAGTGGTGATGCCGTACTTGGCCTTCGGGTTCAGCTCGAAGAGCTTCGCCAGGTGGGCGACCAGCCGGCCTCCCGAGGAGGCTAGCGGGTGGCCGAACGCGATTGCGCCACCCAGCGGGTTCAGGCGCTTGTCCTTGTAGCCTTCCATGCCGAACGCCTCGATGTACGCCAGGGCCTGGACCGCGAAAGCCTCGTTGAGCTCGATGAAATCGAGGTCGTCGAACTTCAGTCCCGTGCGCTCCAGCACCTTCTCGGTCGCGGGGATGGGGCCGAGGCCCATGACCTCGGGCTTGACGCCCGCGTACGCGAAACCGACCGCCTTCATCTTGGGTTTCAGCTTGAGGTCCTTGACGAGCTTGCCGGACACCAGCAGCGCGCCGGCGGCGCCGTCGTTGAGGCCCGAGCTGTTTCCGGCCGTGACCCGCCCGCCCTTGCGGAACGGGAGGCGCAGTCCCTGCATGTTCTCGACAGTGGCCTCGGGGCGAGGCTGCTCGTCCTTGTCGGCGACCTTCCATCCCTCGCTCGTCCAGACAGTCATCGGGATGATGATGTCATCAAACTTTCCCGAGTCGAGAGCTTCCTTGGCCTTCTGCTGGCAATAGACCGCGTACTCGTCGGCCATCGCGCGCGTCAGGTTCGGGTACATGTCGTGGATGTTCTCGGCGGTCATGCCCATGTTGAGCGCGCTCGGGTCCACGATCTTCTCGGCAATGAACCTCGGGTTCGGGTCCGCGCCCTGGCCCATCGGGTGGTGGCCCATGTGCTCGACGCCTCCGGCCATGATCGCGTCCGCCATGCCCATCGAGATGGTGGCGACGCCGGCGTTGATGGCGGTCATGCCGCCCGCGCACATCCTGTCGACCGAGTAGCCCGGTACGCTGACCGGAAGCCCCGCGAGGAGCGCGGTCGTCCGGCCCATGGTCAGTCCTTGGTCTCCCATCTGGGTCGTCGCTCCCCAGATGTTGTCATCGATGAGGGCCGGGTCCACTTCCGGGTTCCTGTGCATAAGAGTGCGGATAACTTTCACGACCATGTCATCCGCGCGGGTCTGCCCGAAGAATCCGTCCGGCCGCGCCTTGCCGAACACCGTCCGGCAGGCGTCGAGGCAATAGACTTCCTGTTGCTCTTTCGCCATACTGGTTCCTCCTTTATCTGAGTCTGGGAGCTATTTGTTTTTCTCCGCGGCGCAGCAGGTCGGCGCCACAGCATCCCGTAAAGCCTATCACGCGCCCTCACCACTTCTCAAATGGTCGACGCCCGGTTCAGAGTAGCAATCTGACAGCGCTAAACTTTTGGGGGTCAGGTCCTTTTTGTTGGGTCCTCACAAGAATCTGTGGGTTGAATTCGAGAATTCAGCGGCCGAGCCAG
>DAIUEJ010000014.1:0-30688 GCA_036845225.1 Candidatus Anoxymicrobiaceae bacterium
CACCGAGAGTGTGATAGCGATCTTCGCGTCTGAGTCGTTGAACTGGTATGCGAGCTCGTGCTCGGTGTAGAGCGGGTTGTTGAGGGCGACCACGGCGCCCAGGCGGTATACCGCCATGTTGGCGATTATGATCTGCGGGATGTTGGGGAGCACGACCGCGACCTTGTCGCCTTCGCCGATGCCGAGCGCAGCCAGGGCGCGCGCGAAGCTGTTGACGAGACCTTCGAGCTCGGAGAAAGTGATGCTCTTGCCCATGTAGCTCAGGGCGGGCTGGTCGCCGAACCGGCCGGCGGAGCGCGTCAACCCCTGCGGGATGGTCAGCCGCTCGTAATCCAGGTGCTTCGGGACTCCCGGGACGTAGGACTTGTACCAGATCTTCTCATCCATGTCCTTCTCCCTTCCCCTGATGCACCACTGGGGTCAGGCACGGGTGGTGCATTTTTGCACGTCAACACTCAATCCCCTCTGAAATGCACCACCGGTGCCTGACCCCAGTGGTGCGTTTTACAGCCTGATGCGCAGGTCCTCAACCGGATAGCTCAGGCACGGGTGGATGTAACCCGCTTTCCTGTCCACCCACCTCAGCGCCACGCGCTCGGGCGCGAACACCTTCCCCGAGACCAGCCTGGTGCGGCACGCACCGCACTCGCCCGCGCGGCATACGGCCGGGACCACTATTCCTTCGCGCTCCAACGCGTTCATCAGCGGCTCGCCCGCCCGCGCCTTTATCGAGCGACCCGAGCGCTCCTCCACCACCTCGAACTCGGCATCCGCCGCCACGCCAGGCCAGCCCGCCTCAGCGGTCACATCAGCGGGTGGACCGTAGGCTTCTTTCTTGATGAGCCTCGGAGGCACACCGAGCGACAGCAACGCCATCTCGCAGAGCGGGTACAGGGGTGGCGGCCCACAGATATAAAAGGTCTTGCCGGCGACGCCGTCCACGAGTTCCGAGATCAAGGCGAGGTCGAGGAAGCCGCACAGGCCGGTCCACTCCGCAGGCGGCTCGCTTATCACGATGTCGACGTTGATGTTCGAGTTCTTCCCGGCGAGCCCGAACAGTTCGTCCTTGAAGACTATGTCGGACGGGTCCCGGCTGCCGTAGATGAGCTGGATGCTGAGCGGCAGGCCTCGCTCGACCACGTCCCGCGCTATGGAAGCAAACGGTGTGATCCCACTCCCGCCCGCCAGGAAGACCAGCGAAGAGGTATCGCTCAGGGGCTCGTGATAGAAAGCGCCACCAGGCCCGGTGGACTCGAAGCGGTCCCCCGGCTTGACGCGGTCGAGCAGGTACTCTGATACGAAACCTGCGGGCATGCGCCGCACGGTGAGGTCCCAGTAGGGCTTGCCGGGCGCCGATGAGATGCTGAACGGGCGAGAGGTCATCACGCCGTCGACCTCCACGAAGAGGTTCACGTACTGGCCCGACCTGAACGGCGGCAGCGTGCCATCCGCCGGCGCCATCCGTAGCGTCTTTGTCGTAGCGGTCTCTTCCATGACGTCGGAGACGACGAGCGGAACGCGCGCGGGGTGGATGCTCGCAAGCACCTTCTTCATCGGCGCCATCACGTCGTCGGCGACCTCAGCGGCATCGCCCGCCTGCTCTTCGACCTGCTTTCGCACCTTCTCCCTGACGCGCGCGTCGCGGCCTCCCTCCATGTCCTGCAGGACCTCCTTGGTCGCCATGAAGCCGCTGTAGATGGACGGCTCGTAGCCGCCCCCGATGTTGACCCAGGCGCTGGAGAAATAGAGGCCGTCGAGCGGCCCGCGTGAAGGCATGCGCACCAGGCCCGTGCCCGTGAACGTCTCATCGAAGCCGATGATGCTCCCCGAGGGGTTGCCCGTGTAGCGCGCGTTGGTGATCGGGGTGGCGACCTCCACGACCTCGATGTGCTTGCGGATGTCCGGCGCGATCCGCTCGGCGAGCCCGATGACGCGGTCGGCAACCCTTTCTTTGGTGTCGTTGTAGTCGGCAGGGTCGAGCTTGAGCCAGGAATCCGGGCGCGCGATGAGGGTGATGACCACAGCGGCGGTCCCCGGGGGCGAGAAGTCGGGGTCGACGGCGTTGTATGCCGTCACCGCGGCCTCCGCCGGCTCGACGTCGATGCCGGCCCTCATCAGCTCGTAGTGTCCGTCCAGGTCGTAGCCCGTGTTCACGAAAGTCTCGTGGTTGGAGAGGCCGATTTCCTTGTAGGTGCAGTCGAGCCCCATGTAGACGTTGAAGGTGGAGGCCCCGCCGGTGCCCGCGCCCAGGCGCTTGAGGTACCACGACGGGACCTCGTCCCGCCCGATGAGGTCGAGGCAGGTCGTGATCGGGTTGGCGTTGCATATCACGTACGGGCAGTCAATCTTCTCGCCCGAGTCGGTCTCTACACCGTAAACCTTGCCGCCAGTCGCGAGGATGCGCGCCGCGCCGTTGTTGAGCCAGACGTCGCTGCCGTTCTCCTCGATGACGTCCATAAAGGCCTGCGAGAGCGCCTGGGAAGTACCCTTGATGTGCGCGGGGCCGAACCGCAGGTAGCTCACGGTCCCGAGTGCGTAAATGAGGAACGAGAGCTGGGACGGTGGCAGGCAGTAGTAGCCCCAGATCTGCCCGAGCACAGCGCGCGCTTTCTCGTCCTTGACGATCGGGTCGAGCACCTGCGAGAGGCTCTTGCCGAAGTGCTGCATGAGGACGGGGAACGACTCGGGCTCGGAGGCGACCTTCTTCATGCCGACGCGGTTTGCCTTGAGGGCCTGGTCGGCGAAGTCGAACATGACCGCGCTGAAAGTTTTGAGGTTCTCGGCCTCTGCCGGGAAATGCCTCGCCATCTCGGCCTCGAAGTTCTCGCGCCCGAGCGGGATGGTGACGTCCACGTCCGGAAAGACGCTGCGGAAGAACTCGGGGATATGGATGAACTCGACCTTCTTGGAGATGCCGGTCTCCTCGAAGAGCTTCCAGAGCGGGCCGCGGTTGTCGGCGCTGCCGAGGCCGGACAGCTCGTGCAGGGATATCTCGAACTCGAACCGCCCACGCTTGAACGACGAGGCGTACCCCCCGGGCACCCTGTGCCGCTCGAGCAGCAGGACTTTCTTGCCGGCTTTGCTGAGGAATGTCGCCGCGGAGAGGCCGCCCAGGCCGGCCCCTACGACGACGGCGTCGTAATCGCTCATGCTCTCCTTCTTTCTTCTTACTTCTTGCTCCCTCGCCCCTTGGGGGAGAGGGTTGGGGTGAGGGGTCCCCTACTCTTTCTTCAAAAACTTCTCTACGTCGCGCTGGTGTTCGGGAGTCAGCACCATCAACGGCTGGATGCTCTCCTCGAGGTCAAGGATGGTGCGAAGGTCGGTGCGGTGCGCCATGTTGAGGTGGCGCTTCATCACGCTGAGGACTCGCGGCGAGCGCGTCGCGAGCTTGCCCGCCAGCTTCATGACCTCTGCCCCGATCTCGTCGTGCGGCAGGACCCTTGTGACAACGCCAAGTTTGAGCGCCTCGTCGGCCCCGACCGCCCGCCCGGTGAAGGCGAGGTCCTTGGCCTTCAGCAGGCCTACGCGCAGCGGGAGGAAGTACGTCGTGCCCAGGTCCGGGATGATCGAGATGCGAACGAACGACATCATGAACTGAGCGCGCTCGGTCGCGTAGGTTATGTCGGACGCCATCGCGAGTCCCATGCCGCCGCCGACCGCCCAGCCGTCGACCTCGGTGATGACGGGCTTGGGCCCCTCGTGCAGCCTGAAACCGATATCGTTGGCGAGACGCATGTTCTCGTTCAGATACGTGGGGTCCATCTTGTCACCCAGCGTGTCCACGTCTCCGCCCGAGCAAAAGTTGTCTTCTCCGCCGCGCAAGACGATGACCCTCACGTCGTCATCGTCCATCGCCGCGTTCAGCCCCTCCACCAGCGGGAAGAGCAGGTCAGGGCCGAGCGCGTTCATCTTGGGGCCCTTCATGGTGCAGCGCGCGACGCCGTCCTCTATCTCGACTTCGAAGTATTCAGATGCCATTCCGCCTCCCTGAATGCACCACTGGGGTCAGGCACTAGTGGTGCGTTTTTCAGTCAGCATCGCTCATCTCTATGAAATGCACCACTGGTGCCTGACCCCAGTGGTGCGTTTTATCGCTGGAGCTCGAAGTACTTGATGTCCAGCAGGCTCCCTGTCCTCTTGTCGTCATCCTCGAACACGGCTTTGACCCTGTCCCCCGGCTTGATCTTCGCCGGGTCGGTCTCGTCGATGAAGTGCAGGAGGTAGCTGTCGGCGCCGTCGAGGGCGATTGCCGCATAGCCATAAGGCACGGGCCTCTGCTGCCCGGTGGACGGGTCCACGAACCCGAAGCTCACCACCGAGAACGTTACCACGCTTCCCTCGTCGCTCACCGGCACCAGCTCGTCCAGCTTCACGTAGCACGGCCCGCACACGCTCCGCAGCGGCACGTACACTCGCCCGCACGACGGGCACTTGATGCCCCATATCTTCTTATTGTCCCGGATCTCGGTGAGGAACTTCGAGCCGTAGGTGCCCGCGCTCCACCGGAACGGCTGCTCGAGGTCGCCGCTCTCGACCACTATGTAATGTTTCTTCGGAGCAGGCTCAGCCACCGCCATCACCCCCTCACCTTATCGGGTTTCTCTTTACCGAGGACCAGCTCATCAGACCAGTAGCAGCCTCCGAAGCCGGTGGCGAGCGCAAGCGCGGCCCCGGGGACCTGCCTGTCCCCCGCCCTGCTCTGGACCTGGAGCGCCGCCTCGGCGACCCTCAGCAGACCGGTCGCGCCGATGGCGTTCGAGGACATCACTCCGCCCGACGGGTTCACCGGGCACTCGCCACCCATATCGGTCGCACCCGAGTGCACCAGCGCCGGCCCTCCTCCCCGCTCGCAGAAACCGAGCGACTCCATGTATCGCAGCCCGGCGAATGAATAAGGCAGGTAGAGCTCGGCGACGTCGAACTGCTTGAGCGCGTCCGTGATACCTACCTTCTCGTATAGCTCGGCGGTCGCGCGCTCCATAGCCGGGAACCACGTCCCGCCCACGACCTTCTGGTTCACGTACGGGTCGCTGGTGTAGGCCCAGAGGTGGCGGTCCGCGACCCCGTGCACCCAGGCGGGCGGGTTGGGAAACTCGTCCACCGCGCCCTCGGAAGCGAACAGCACCGCGCACGCACCATCGGTCCTCGGGCACATATCGCCCAACTTTATCGGCCATGACAGGTAAGGCGTGGCCATGATGTCCTCGACCTTCGCGTCCATGCGCAGGTGGGCATAAGGGTTGTTGAGCGCGTGGCGCCGGTCGCGCACCGCGATGTAGGCCGCGTCTTCCTCGGTGGCGCCTGTCTCGTTCATGTACAGGGTCGCCTCGAGGGCGAGCCCGGCGACCGCACCCGCGAAGGTCGGGCGGTCCCAGAACGGGTCGAAGGCGGTGATGATGGCGCCGGTGGTGTCCGATTCGGAGTTCTTCTCCCAGCCGATGGCGAGCACGCGGTCGAACATGCCGCTCGCCACGTGGTAGTAGGCACCCATGGCGACCGTGCTGCCCGTGGTGCCGCCCGTCGTCATCTTCATGATGGGCTTGCCGAGGGCGCCGCTGCCGTCCACCGACCAGGTGTCCACGTAGTTGATGCCCTCGAAGTGGTCCATGTTGCCGATGACGATGGCGTCGATGTCCTTGCGCTTGATGCCCGCGTCGGCGAGCGCCGCGCGCACCGCCTCGTTGATGAGCTCGATGCCGGTGACGTCGCGCCTCGTCGAGCGCTGCACCGTCATGCCGACTCCGACTACTCCAACTCGGGTCGCAGCCATCATGCATCACCTCCCAGCACCCAGACACATTGTGACTGTCCGCAGGGGCCGTTGAACCCCTGGGCGACGGCGGTCTTGACCCCGGCGACCTGGTGGGCACCGGCGTCGCCCCTCACCTGCAGGACACACTCGATGATGCGGTTGAGCCCGGAGACCAGCACGGGGTTGCCGGAGATGCATCCGCCGGAGGCGTTCACCGGCAGCGCCCCTTCGAGCGCCGTCTTGGCTGAGGCGGTCAGCGCCGCCCCTTCGCCAGCCCTGCACAAGCCTAGCCCTTCGAGCCACATCAGCTCCATGTAGGAGAAGGCGTCGGAGACCTCCGCGAGGTCTATCTGTCCGGGCGGGTCGTTGATATCCGCGTCCTTGTAGGCTTTCTTTGCCGCTGCGACCAGCGCGTCGGACTTCGACAGGTCGCGGTCGCCCAGGTGGAACGCGTCACAGTTGTAGCCGATGCCTTTGACCCAAACGGGTTTCCTTGCGGCGCCCTTCGCCCGCTCCTGGTTCGCTATGACCACGGCGCTCGCACCGTCCGAGATAGGCGAGCAGTCGAGCAGCTTGAGGGGTTCGGCGATGTAATCGGAGGCCATCACGTCCTCGACAGTGATCTCGAGTGGCAGTTGAGCCACCGGGTTCTTGAACGCGTTGCCGTGGTTCTTGACCGAGACCCGCGCGCAGTCCTCCTCGGTGACGCCGAAGGCGTCCATGTACGCGCGCGCCTGCAGCGCCGACGACGCGATGCTCTCAATGCCCAGAAAGCGCTCGTAGATCGGGTCGAACATCGCGTTCGTTATGAGAGGCATCACCGACTCGGAGCCTTTGTGGTGCACGCAGAAGAGGCAGGTGCCCCACCCCGCGAGCACGCGCATCACCGCGTGGGCGGCGCCGAATGTCCCGTCCCCTTCGACGGTCGAGACGTTCTTGTCGTACGAGCCGCAGGCGTCCATCACCGCCATGGACGAGATGGTGCGCCCGTCGAAGAAGTCGTTCGAGCTGGTGAGGACGACGTCGATGTCCGCGGCGGTCATGCCCGCGTCGTCGAGCGCCTTCTGACAGGCCTCGTAGACGAGGTCGGCGTAAGTGTCCTCGACGCGGTCGCGCCTGATGTCGGTCATACCGACGCCGACGACGGCAACCGGGTCCATCTAGACCACCCCCTTCACGGGGCGGAAGTAAGCGACGTCCATGATGCTCCCGGTCCGCTCCTCGGCGAAGACGGCTTCGACACGCGCGCCCGATGCCAGCCCGCCGTCATCGAACTCGCTCAGGAGGTGGAGGAAGCCGGTGGTCGCGCCGTCCAGCTTGATGACCCCGTAGCCGAACGGCGTTTCCAGAGGCGACAATTGCGGGTGGGCCTTGCGCACCACCGTGTAAGTCACAAGCGTTCCCTCGCTTCCCAGTTCGACCCACTCCGCGCACTCCTCGAAACAGTCGGGGCAGTGCATGCGCGGGATGTGGTAGACGATCTCGCAGGTCGGGCAGCGCGTGCCCAGGAACCGCTTGTCGTCGCGAAGCGATTCCAGGTAGCGCGTGCCGGTCTCCCCCGCCGACCAGTTGTAAGGCACCTTGATGCGGCCGTCCATCACGAGGATCTCCTGGCCGTCCCTCCAGTCCTCCATCTCTTCGAACCCCCTTGGTATCGTTAAGCTTTCGCGCAGCCGTTCATGATGATGTCGAGGAATATGTCGGCGATCTCGTCCGAGGACATCTGCCCGTCGGGCCTGTACCACGACGAAAGCCAGTTGCACATGCCGGAGATGGCCCTCACGGTCATGGGCACGTTCAAGTCGCGGAAGGCGCCCTCGGCGATCGCGTTCTCGATCAGGTTGCGGTAGATCGACTCGTACTCGCGGCTGAGCGAACGGATGTACTCGCGCTGCTCGTGGGGCAGGGCGCCCTCATCCGCGAGGTAGACGTTGATGATGTCGCCGCTGCGGGAGAACATCGTGACGTGCCAGTGGATCAGGGCACGCAGCTTCACGACCGCCTCGCCCGGCTCGCTGTCGATCTTGCGGACGCCGTCGATGAGCTCGTTGATCGCGGCCTCGCATATCTCGTATAGCAGCTCGTGCTTGGTCTTGATGTAGTAGTAGAGGGCGGGCTTGGTGACTCTGAGGGCGTCGGCGATGTCGTCCATCGTTGTGGAGAGATAACCCTTCTCGCAGAAAAGCCTCGCGGCGACCGAGAGGAGCTCTTCGCGGCGGACCTTGCTGGCACGGGTGGCCGGTGTGGGCTCGTCGTTTGTGGCGGCCATCGCGGCCATGCAGATTCCTTTCTCCTGCTTGTTTACTGTCGCCCGGGAAGCTAATATACTTATTCTACTTACCGGTCAGTAAATTGGAAGGCGTATCGTGAAAATCATCGGAAAATCCTGAGGACCAAGGGGGCGGTGCGCTGTGGAGAAGAGCGACTACATCTGGGACTACAAGGACGTCTACGAGTGGATGCAACGGACGAGGAAGGGTCTCGCTCCCCTGATCATCTCCTGTGCCATCACGGGGGGCGTCCAGGGCAAGGAGGCGCACGAGAACCTGCCCGAGATGCCCGAGGAGCAGGCGGAGCAGACTCTCGGGGCGTATGAGGCCGGCGCGAGCATCGTGCACGTCCACGCGCGTAACCCCGAGGTCTGGTGGATGACCTCGAGCAACCCCGAGGACTACCTGAAGATCAACGCGCAGATCCGCGCGAAGTGCCCGGACATCATCATCAACAACACGACCGGCGGCGGACCGGAGCAGACGACCGAGCAGCGAATGGCCAGCATCTACGCGAACCCCGAGTTGTGCTCGCTGAACCTGGGGCCGTTCGTCCTGAAGGTCCCGATGAAAGAGCGGGGCGAGCCTTTCCCCCACCCCCGGCCCGAGATGGTGTACGACCGCTGCGTCCCGAACAGCTACGCGGACATCTCCATGTACGCGCAGACCATGAAAGAGAAGGGCATCAAGCCGGAGATGGAGCTGTACCACCCGGGGATGTACTGGGTCTTCAACGACCTGCTGATGCAGGGGCTGCTCGAGGCGCCGTATGACATCCAGTTCGTGATGGGGTTCCAGACGTCGTCGTTCCCGACGCCGGCGAACCTGCTCGGGCTGGTGAACGAACTGCCCAACGAGTCTATATTCTTCGCAATCGGCGTGGGGCCGTTCCAGATCCCGATGAACGTCATGGCGATCATGCTGGGCGGGCACGTGCGGGTCGGCATGGAGGACAACCTATACTACGCGCGCGGACGCAAGGTGAAGGACAACGCGGAGTTGGTGGCACGCATCGTGCGCATAGCCAAGGAGATGAACCGCGAGGTCGCGACGCCGGCGCAGGCGCGTGAGATGCTGGGGATCTCGCAGACGCCGTCGAGCTATTAGGAGGACTCGCCGGATAGTACTTCGGCGATCCGGCGGGCGCTGAACTCGACGAGCGGGAAACATTTCTCAATAAAGATGCCGGTGTCGCGCGCTCTCTTGAGTTCGGCCTTGTCGGAGAGGTCGACGCCGATTAGCTCGCGGCAGGTGGAGCTTCCGAACTCGTCCGTGAAATCACGAATGAAGGTGGCGCAGATCTCGTAGAGCTGCTTGTTGCTCTCGTCCCCCGAGTCGCGCCACATTACCCAGCCCGCTGCCATCACCGCTCCTGATATCGCGCCGCAGACCTGTTGGGTGACCGCGATGCCTGAGCCGAAGCCCGTGGCGACCCTCGGGAACCAGTCGCCTTCGACCCCGAGGCCTTCCATGTTCGCCTGCAGCACGGACTCCGCGCAGTTCAGGCCTGTGGTGAATAACTCTCTTGCCCTCTTGCCAGTCTCCTCAGGCGATGTCATCAGTTCCTCCGTCATCATTCAATGTGTGAAAAATAATCGTGAAAAAGTGCCTGACCCCCGTTTTTCAGACTTTGGCGAGGTCGCGGGAGGCGATGACGTCCACGCCGGTGTCCAGGATGTTCTCGAGGACCACCTGGCCGTTCTCAACTGGCGCGTCCACTACCAGCGATGCGAGCACCTTCGAAGCGTCGGTGACCAGCCTCTTGGGGATTGCCGTCGTCGTCCTCACGGGGAGCAGCGGCAGGACGCCGTCCCTCACAGCGACCGTCGTGGTGACCACCCGGCGAGGATCGCGGAACTCTTCTTCCGCGTACTTCGCCCCGATCTTGCACTCGTTGCCCGTCACCCCGAGGATCTCGCCGTTCTCCTCGGTCAGCTCTAGCGAGCAGGACAGCGGGCAGTTGATGCAGGTGTACTCGTGCTTACTCTTCACTCGGCACCACTTCCACCCGTATCTCCTGCGCCCCCGGTGCGGCCATCTCAGACGCCTTCATGGTCGACTTCAGCATCTCCGGCGGGCGCACCATCCTGTGCTTCTTGCGCGAGACCTCCTCCTCCCCGACCAGGATCCTCGCCGTCCTGGCACGCTCGGGGTGCTCGACGCGGAAGTAGAAGTCTATGTCGCGGCTGATGTCGCTCACGAACTGGGGCACCACGTACTTCACGTTCTCGCCGGGCACCACCCGCACCGGCTTCTCACGCTTGCGCCCCTGGAGGACGTACTCGGCCGCCCCCTCGCCTGCGACCTCCGAACTGCGCGTCACGTAGTCCACCAGGTCGAACACGTTGACCACGTTGCCGCATGCGAATATGCCGTCGAGCGACGTCTCCATGCGCTCGTCCACGATGGGGCCCGCGGTCACCGGGTCGATGTCGACCCCCGCCTTGCGCGAGAGTTCGTTCTCGGGGATGAGCCCGACAGAGAGGCAGAGCGTGTCGCACTCGATGCGGCGCTCGGTGTCCTTGATGGGCTTGAGGTTCTCGTCCACGTGGGCGACGTCCACCGCCTCGACCCGCTTGCGCCCGTGGATGTAGGTAACGGTGTGCGAGAGGTGCAGTGGGCAGTCGAAGTCGTACAGGCACTGGACCACGTTGCGCGTGATGCCGCCGGGGTGGTCCATCAGCTCGTAGACGCCCTCGACCGTCGCGCCCTCGAGCACAAACCTGCGCGCCATGATGAGCCCGATGTCTCCGCTGCCGAGGATGACTATCTTGCGGCCGGGCATGAGGCCTTCGATGTTGATGTCGCGCTGAGCGGCACCCGCGGTGATGATGCCCGCCGGCCTGTAGCCGGGGATCATTATCTGGTGTCGGCTGCGCTCGCGGCAGCCCATCGCGAGGATGACCGTCTTAGGTTCGATCTCGACGATCCCGTCGGTGGCGTTGACCGCGGTGATGCGCCGGTCGGCGCCCATGGACAGGACCATGGTGTTGAGCAGCACGTCGATGTCGGTGCGCTCGACCTCGTCGATGAACCGCTGGGCGTACTGCGGGCCGGTGAGCACCTCCTTGAACACGATGGAGCCGAAGCCGTCGTGGATGCACTGCTGGAGGATGCCGCCCAGTTCGATGTCGCGGTCGATGAGCATGACGTCCTTGAGCCCTGCCTTCGAGGCGGAGAGCGCGGCGGCGAGGCCTGCGGGTCCGGCTCCGATGACGGCGACGTCAGGGGTGCGTGCTTTCTTCACGAGGCATCACCGCCGGTCGTGGGTGACGCCTGCTCTTCCAGGAGCAGTTCCTTGGTCGTGCCCGAGAAGATCCAGGAGCCATCGCCGTTCTTGGTGATCTCGGTGAGGGGAATGCCTAGTTCGCGCGCGAGTATCTGCGCCGCGCGGTAGCCGCAGAACCCGCCCTGGCAGCGCCCCATGCCGATGCGCGTGCGGCGCTTTACCGCGTCCATCGTGGTCGCGGGGATGATGGCGTGGACGGCGTCGACCACCTCTCCCTCGGTGACGTGCTCGCAGCGGCAGATGAGGCGGCCATAGCGCGGGTCCTTCGCGATCAGGGCGTCGCGCTCCTCGTTGGAGATCTCGGAGAAGTCGGGGGGCGCGGTGCGCTTCGGGTCGTAGTCGGAACGCACGTCGCGAGGCAGGCCCAGGCCGTGCAGTATCTCGATGACCATCTCGGCGATGGCAGGAGCGGCGGCGAGCCCCGGCGACTGGATGCCGGCGACGTTCACGAACCCGTGCGCAGCGTCGGAGGCGCCGATGACGAAGTCCTCCTCGAGCGTGGGCGCGCGGACTCCGCTGAACGCGGAGATTATGGCGGTCTGAGGGAAGTCGGGCATCAGGTAATAGAAGCGGTCGAATATCTCCTGGATCTCCTCGGCGGAGATGGACGTGTCGTACTTGTCGTCGGTCTCGATCGCCGTCGGGCCCAGTTGCAGGTTGCCCTCTGCGGTCGGCATCGCGCCGCCGCCCTTCGAGTGCGACTTCATGAACAGGCGGAACTCGGCGACGCTGCTCTTCACGTAGTCCTGGGTGATGTCGCGGTCGAACAGGAGGCTCGCGCCCTTGCGCGGGTGGATCTTGAAGCCGCCGGCGCCGGCCATGTTCGCGACGTAGTCGGCGAAGACACCCGCCGCGTTCACCACGATCGGCGTCTCGATGACACCGCGGTCGGTGACTACGGCCTGTATCCTGCCGTCGTCCTTGCGGATGGCAATGACCTCGGTGTCGAGAAGCAGCCTGGCGCCGTTGTGGACCGCGTTCTCCGCGAGCGCGATTGCGAGCTTGTACGGCGAGACCAGCCCGTAGGTCGGGTCGAAGACGCCGGCGATGGCATTCCTGGTGACGTTCGGCTCGCGCTCGAATATCTCTTCGCGTGTCAGGGCGTGCTGCCCGGGGATGCCTTTCTTGCGGGCATTGCGCATGACGAGGTGCGGGACCATGCGCGCCAGGACGTAGTTCTCCACAAACTTCGGCATCCAGCGCGTTATCTTCTTCGGCAGTGTGCGCGGGGTGATGACGATGAGCATGCCCTGGCGCTTGAGCGGGATGCCGAGGTCTTTCACGAACTCGTCGTAGAGCAGGTTGCCCCTGACGTTGAGCTTCGCCTTGAGGGTTCCATACTTCTCCCCGATGCCGCTGTGGATCTCGGCGTTGTTCGCCTTAGTGGTGCCGCAGGCGACGTCGGTCTCTTTTTCGATGATGACGACGTCGGACGTGTGCTTGACGACCTCGCGCGCGATCGCCGTGCCACTGATCCCGGCGCCGATGATGACGACGGCCGCGGAGGTCGGAAACTCGCTCATGTGATCTTTCTCCGCTGCCATCTATCAACCCCCACGCCGCGTTCGCTGTTTGCTGTGCTTAAGGTTGCTCAGGATATTCTACTTCTTGGTCGGAAGTCGCGCTCCCCTGTCGTCCCCTACCTCGGGCCGACAGTCGCCGGCAACAGAGACCTGTTTGTTATGAAGACCGGCGAGGACGGGTCGCGGAAGTAGATGAGGGGGACCCGCTTGGTCGGGTCTGGGTTGGACCAGTCCGCGCGATTGAGGACAGGGACTCTCAGAGGGTAGCTCGTTGGGCGGTAGTACAGGGCGTTTTCGGGGTTGTCTATCGTGAGGCAGGCCGCCGCGTCTATGAGCCCGAAGCTTGCCGCCCCCCTCGGGTAGTAGCTCATAAGTTGCATGCCGGCCGTCCCGTCGGTCGCCTCCACCTTCGCGGAGAAGTCGTGGGCGGCGTCGTCTCCCTCCCCGAGGGTCTCCTTGGGGCGCTGGGTAGCACGCGAGTTCGGCGGCACGTCGATCTCTTTTGTCTTCACCGAGCCGTCCCCTGTCATGTAGGTGACCTTGACGTGGGCGCCAGCGGCCTCGGGGTTCTGTACGCATATGTAGGGGTCGAAGCCCGGTCGGCAGGTCCCCTCCGCAAAGTAGAAGGTCGAGGACGGGGTGGTGGCACCCACCACGTCGTGTCCCCCCGTCCAGGCCCCGTGATAGTTGAAGTAGATGGGACGCTCCGCGACGATACCCGCCCCGTTAGTTGATTCCACCTTCGCGGAGAAGTCGTGGGCGGCGTCGTCTCCCTCCCCGAGGGTCTCCTTGGGGCGCTGGGTAGCACGCGAGTTCGGCGGCACGTCGATCTCAGTGGTCTTCACCGAGCCGTCCCCGGTCATGTAGGTGACCTTGACGTGCGCGCTTGCTGCCTCGGGGTTCTGGACGCATATGTAGGGGTCGAAGCCCGGTCGGCAGGTCCCCTCGGCGAAGTAGAAGGTAGAGGACGGGGCGGTGGCACCCACCACGTCGTGTCCCCCTGTCCAGGCCCCGTGATAGTTGAAGTAGATGGGACGTTCGGCGACGATGCCGGTCCCGCTTGTTGACTCCACCTTCGCGGAGAAGTCGTGGGCCGCGTCGTCTCCCTCGCCGAGGGTCTCTTTTGGAAGCACGGTCGCCCGCGAGTTCGGCGGCACGTCGATCTCTTTTGTCTTCACCGAGCCGTCCCCTGTCATGTAGGTGACCTTGACGTGGGCGCCAGCGGCCTCGGGGTTCTGGACGCATATGTAGGGGTCGAAGCCCGGTCGTGTTGTGCCTTCCGCAAAGTAGAAGGTCGTTGCAGGCGTTGTGGCACCCACTACGTCGTGCCCGCCTGTCCATGACCCGTGGTAGTTAAAGTAGATCGGCCGTTCGGCGACTATGCCGGTCCCGCTTGTTGACTCCACCTTTGCCGAGAAGTCGTGGGCGGCGTCGTCTCCCTCGCCCAGTGTGTCCTTGGGACGCAGGGTGGCGCGCGAGTTCGGCGGCACGTCGATCTCCGTGGTCTTCACCGACCCGTCCCCTGTCATGTAGGTGACCTTGACGTGGGCGCCAGCGGCCTCGGGGTTCTGGACGCAGATGTAGGGGTCGAAGCCCGGTCGGCAGGTCCCCTCCGCGAAGTAGAAGGTCGATGAAGGCGTGGTCGCTCCCACCACGTCGTGTCCCCCTGTCCAGGCCCCGTGATAGTTGAAGTAGATGGGACGCTCCGCGACGATGCCGACGGGAGGAGGCACGCCGGCGCCGGGATCGGAAATTGCCGGCGGGACGCCGGCGCTACGCTCATTGGCCGGCGGGACGCCGGCGCTACGCTCATTTGCCGGCGAGACGCCGGCGCTACGCCCGTAGATGGTCCCATCCCAGTAGCCCCCCGAGCCCAGCATCGCCAGGCGCTTCTCGAAGTCCCAGTAGGTCTCCGCGCCGGCAAGAGGCGAGCCTCCTCTGAGGCTCGCTCCCAGGTAACAGGCGAGCGCGTCCCTCCAGATGTTCGAGGAGACCCACATCCGCCCCGGGTCGTTGCTGGTGTGCTTGCTCCCGTACGGCCCCCAGGTCCTCGCCGTGGATTCCGCGATGTCCCGTGCCAGGTACGCCTGGTTGGTCGGGCTCAGGCCCGTGTCCCGCTGGCCCCCCAGCAGGTACAGCAGGCCGCTCCCGGAGTAGATGCTGTAAGCCTCGCGGTCGGCCTGGGCCGTCGTCGGGTCCAGGGCCACGGCGTAGTGGTCCGCCAGCCATGAGTCCGTGGCGAGCCTCTCGTTCAGCAGGTCCACCTTCGACTGGCAGGCGGAGGCGAAGGACGGCTCGGCGACCAGCGCCATCTCGCGGACGGCACGGTAAGCAGCCAGGCACTTGAACCCGAGATAGGTCTGGTCGCGCCCGCCCTCGAGCGCCGGGGTGCCGTCGTCGAACGTGGTCTCAGAGTACTTGTCGGGCATGCCGTTTCCGTTCGTGTCGCACGCCATCACGAACTGCGTGAACGCCTTTATGTTCGCCCACCTGGAGGTGACGCAGGCGGTGTCCCCCGACGATTTCCAGTAGCGGTAGAGCATCAGCAGGAAGTTGAGGTTCTCCTCCACCGGCATGTCATGGTCGTATGCCTGTCCGGTCGCCTGGTCGACGATGCCGACGTCGTGGGGCAGGTAGGCGCCCGCCTCGTTGTACTTGATGCAGAGCAGCCATTCGTCCAGCTCGCACTTGAGCAGGCTAGGCCAGAGGCTGTAGTAGAGCCACGCCTCGTTGTACTCCACGTCGATAGTGGAGTGAAAGCGCATCCAGGTGCCCTCCCAGACGCTGAACCAGTCCCGCCCCGACGAGGAGTGGGCCCACCATGTGTTGGTGAGCCAGGTCCGGAAGCTGCAGGCGATCAGGGGGCGCAGAGCGGACGTGGGCGAGCCGACGTCGAGGCTTTTACTCGACGAGAACACCGAGTCGAAGAACGACGATTTCCCGGCTATGTCGTCGCCGGCGCTACGGTCAGAGACCGCGTAGTCGATCACCGCCTGTACGCTCGCGAAAGTGGAGACGTAGCGGAACCTGAAGGCGCTGTCACTGTAGTAGCGGTTGCTGACGTTCAGGATGGGGTCAGACACGTATCCCGCCAGGACGAAGTGTTTGCTGGACGCTCCGCCCGGGGGCATAGCGTCGGCTTGCCATCTCGCGCCCGAATACCCCCTGGGGTAGAAGCTGTATACCGGGCTCCCCGGCTGGGTCGGAGAGCAAGGGTATCCCGGCGTGCTCCAGCCCCACAAAGCGCTGCTGGAGAAGTCCGCGAACTCGCCCGAAGAGTTGCCCAGGAAGCTCACCCCGGCGCTCTCGGGGACGGACAGAGCGAGCCCTTCGGAGGCTGCCTTGCATCCATATCGCGCCACCGTCTCGTCGGAGTAGCTGTATGACGTCCGCCAGGCCATGCCTGCGGCGGTTCCATCAGAAAGGTGCGCAAGCCCGCTGAAGGCCAGCTCTTCCTTGTGCGGCATCGCGAAGATGAGGCTCGGTGTGGCCGTACTGCTCCCTTTGTTGACGAGCGTGATGTCGATGTAGAAGAACGGCGCTGAGGACACCTTCTCGTTCTGGGGATAGAAAGGCGCCCGGAAGGCGACGGTGAGCTCGAAGGGCATCGCGTCCGAGGAGCACTTGAAAGTGACGCCTGTCATGGTCTCCGACTGGTCGATCCGCTCCCACACCGGGAAGCGGTCGGTGAAGGGCAGAGCCCGTACCTTCCCGGCGTACTTGACCGCGATGACCATCTCTGCGAGGTCGCCGGTCCATGTCCCCAGGGACGAGTACCTGCCGAAGAGCTGCTGCGGCAGGAGATCCAGGCATGCGCGCGAGCCCAGCCTTCCCAGCACTACCTCATAGGCGTCCTGGGATGAGTTGTTGTAGCGCCGCACCGGTGGCGGGACAAGCGTGTTCCTGGAGGTCGAGGCGTCGACCTCGACGACGTCGGTGGACCCTTCCGAAAGCGTGATGGTGCTTATGGTGGCAAGGTTCACCCCTCCCGGCACATCCGAGCGGAACGCGATCTTGATGACCCCGCGGGCGTCTGCCGAGGCCGGCAGGCCGAACTGAAGAGCGCTGTTGGAGCCGACCCTGCTGGAGATGTCCAGGCTCCCTACCGCAAGGGCTCCCTGCACGTACACGTTGAAGACCCGCTGTCCCAGAGTTGCGAAATCGTGTTCGACGAACGAAACCTCGATGTCGTATATGCCACCGGGACGCAGCCCGGCGATGGAATAGGCAAAGTTCCCCCCCTGGCGCTCCCTCTCAAACTTGTAAGCCTGCTTACGGGCACCGTCGGTGCCGGCGATTGGTTGGGAGGGAAAAGTGCTCGCGCGCGTGGCGTCCCGCGCGTTGTTCTCGAGCTCGACTATCACCTGCGGCGAAGCCACGGCGCATGACGCGAGCAACAGCACCAGCAGAACAGTTGCCGCGGCCGTCAGCCCAGCGAAAAGGACCCGGCCCGCGCGGCCTCCTGCTGGCGGCATGGGTTGGTCCATCTGCTCACCTACGGAATATGGATGCCACTCGGCTTCCCAGAACCTTGAAAGGCTTTGAGACCGTCTGCCAGACCCTGCGCTTGCCGGTCTCATCGAACTCGACCGGTACGGCGAACACGCCGCCCGCCTCCAGCATCCCGATCTCGTGCCCCGGATGCGCCCCTTCCGGGAGCCCGCCGCTGAGGAACTCCGAGGCGCAGGCGACCACGTCCCTGCTCATCACTGCGCGCCAGTGGGACACCGGCCGCTGGCGGACGATGTTGTATCCGTATGAGAGGTAGGCGCTCGCGAACGGCACGATGACGCCGTCCCACCTCACGTAGATCGAGAGGCACCTGCCCGCGATCTCGTGGCGAAGGGGCGATTCGTTGAGCCGCCGGATGAGCTGAGATGTCGGGCGCACCTGGCGGCCCGCCGGCGAGAAGAAACCCAGGTAGCCGATGTAGGTCCCCGAGTTCGGTGCCGAGACGAACGCGCCCCTGCCCAGCGCCGGGTAACCCCCGAGCTCAAGCAGGTAGTAGTTGGCGACGATGCCCCCGAGGCTGTAGCCGAACAGGTTGACCTTCTCGTAGCCGAGCGACTCCCTGAGGCGCCGCACCTGCTCGGCGACGATGTCCGCCGACCGGGTCATGTCCCCCATAGCCATCCACGGGAGCTTGATATTGACTGTGTCGAGCCCGCCGGCCTGCAGGTGCCTGCCTACCAGGTCGCTCTGGAACTGCGGGGCACCGTAGCCCGGGATTATCAGGACGGGGTAATGTCCAGTATTTACGTCAGTCATTTTCCACTTTTCTTTACACTTTTCGTTAGCTGCCATGGCCTTTTTCACTTCTCATCCTACCCCTGAACCTTATCCTAACAAAAAAGGAGGCGGAGTTACGCGATGTCGCCTGAGCCATCAGTCCTCGAGTGTAAAAATAAGTGGAAAACGAACGACGTAACCGGATTGTGGTACCCTTGTCCATGGCAAGAATATCGATGGCCCCGGGGGGTCCCTCCTCTTGAACAAATACCAGAAGACGATCGGCATAGCCGCGCTGCTGGTCAGCATCCTGCTGGCGACGGCGCCGTTCGCCCTCGCGGCGGACGCAGGGGCCGCCTCGACTTTCCAGCAGGACATGGCGCGCGCCATGGGCGACATGCACATCTACTTCGGCAACCTTCACAGCCACACCGCCTATTCGGACGGTGAAGGGACGCCGGAGCAAGCGTTCCAGTGGGCTCGTGACACCGCCCACCTGGACTTCTACGCGATCACCGACCATGCGGAGTACTTGAGCCCCGCCGCGTGGCAGGACACGCGAGGAAGGGCCGCGCAGTTCACAAAGGCGGGCACCTTCGCGGCGCTCGCCGGCTTCGAGTGGTCCAGCGGCGTCGGCCACGTGAACGTGCTCAACACCGCCGCCTACACCAGCACCGGGCAGACCAGGACCCTTGACTCTCTATACAACTGGATGGGCTCCAACGGTGGCCTCGGCCAGTTCAACCACCCGGCGACCATCGCGGGCACGTTCAACGAGTTCGAATATTCCGGCAACCCGTCGGCAAAGAGGATGCGCGCAGTCGAGACGGGCAACACCGGGGCGGGCAACAACACCGGCTTCTTCTACGACTACTTCATCAAGGCGCTCGACAAGGGCTGGAAGGTCGCCCCTACCAGTAACCAGGACAACCACTCGCTCAAGACCAACTCGCACCGGACCGCGATCGTCACACGCGGCCTCACACCCGCGAGCCTGATGGACGGTGTCGCCAGCAGGCGCGTCTACTCGAGCGATGACCCGGACATGCAGGTGGTGTTCAAGTCCGGCAGCGACTGGATGGGGTCCAGCCTCACCAGGGCGAAGGGAAGGTACGCGTTCGACGTGCTGGTACAGGACGACGAGGACATCGCCAAGCTCGAGCTTGTCTCGAACGGCGGCAGGGTCGTAGCCCAGCAGGTCTTCAAGCAGACGACGCATTTCAAGCAGTTCGAGTGGCACCCTGAGGTGGACTTCTCCTCCACCCGCGCCTACTACTTCGTGAAGGTGACAGAGCGGGACACCAACCAGGAGGACGAGTCACACCGGGGCAACCAGGTCGCTCTCTCGGCACCCATCTGGTTCTCGACTCCGCAGCACGACATCTCCATCAAGGTGCAGGCGGCCAACAACATCATCGCCGAGCGCCCCATGTACTTCAGCTACAAGGGGGCCTGGGCGGGCGGAACCACCGAGAGCGGAGTGACGCAGCCGCGGAAGACCTGGTATCTCGCCGAGGGCGCCACATGGCCCGGCTTCGAGGAGTGGATCTGCATCCAGAACCCGGGAGCCACCGACGCCGACGTGGGCATCACCTACATGTTCCAACGAGGCATAACGAAGAAGCAGTCTGTCCGCGTGGCGGCGCACTCTCGTCTGACCGTGGACGTCAACAGCGCGGTGGGCTCCGGGAAAGACGTCTCCGCGCGGATAGACGCGAGCGAGCCGGTGGTGGTGGAGCGCCCGATGTACTTCAACTACCACGGCGCCTGGACCGGAGGTTCCATCGCCTCCGCGGTGCCGGGGCCCGCGACGCGCTGGTACTTCGCAGAGGGCGCCACCCAGCCGGGCTTCATCGAGTGGCTGTCGCTCATGAACCCCGATGCGCGAAACGCTAAGGTGACCATAACCTACATGTTCCCTGGAGGCGCGACGAAGGCACAAGCGGTCACGGTCGCGGCGCACTCGCGGCAGACGGTGATGGTCAACGACGTGGTAGGGCTCAACCGCGACGTGTCGGCGGTAGTCTCCTCTGACGTGCCAATAATCGCCGAGCGCCCGATGTACTTCAGTTACCACGGCGCCTGGAACGGCGGGTCGAGCCAGTATGGCGCTACCTCGCCCGGGACGTCCTGGTACTTCGCGGAGGGCACCACCCGGCACAACCGCATCGACGGCGCCTTTGACGAGTGGCTGAGCATACTGAACCCGGGGGCCTCGCATGCGACCGTCAACATCACGTACATGTTCGGCGACGGCTCGTCCACCACGACTCACAAGAGCGTCGCGCCCCACTCGCGCCAGACCGTCCTCGTCAACGATGAGGTCGGGCCGGACAAGGACGTCTCGGTGCACGTGACCAGCAACACCCCGGTCGTGGTCGAGCGGCCGACCTACTACAACTACCACAGCGCCCTGCCTGGCGGCGACGTCGAGCTCGGGTGCCGCGGCGGCGCGCGGACGTGGTACTTCGCCGAGGGCACCAACCGCGACGGGTTCGAGGAGTGGCTCACGCTCCAGAACCCGAACACCACCGAGACCAAGGCGACCGTGACCCTGATGCTCGAGGACGGCACCACCCAGGACTTCTCCTACGTCCTGCCACCCACAAGCCGCACCACGATAACGGTGAACGGACTGCTCGCTGACTGACCCCCGTGCCCACCGAAAAGCCCATGTGCTAGAGTAACTTTCGACATGGGAGGGGCGATGTCCAGGGTACTCATCATCGAAGCATCGTATGGGGATATCGGTACCGCGATCGACCGGGTCCTCGAACAGTTCCCGCTGGACGTGGACGGCAGATCGGTGCTCGTCAAGCCGAATATCCTCGGCCCATTTCCTCCCGAGCGCCACGTGAACACCGCGCCGGCCGTCGTAGAGGCAGTGGTCAAGCGCCTCCGCGCCTCGGGCGGCGAGGTGACGGTCGCCGACAACCCGGGTGCGCGCGGCTACGGCGCCGTCGAGAAGAGCGCGCGCGTCTCGGGGATACTCGATGCCTCACTGGGCAGCTACGCCAACATCGCGACCGATGTCGAGACCGTCACGCTGGAAGGGTGCGGCCTCTCGGCAGGGGTCTCTCGCAGGGTCCTGGAGGCCGACGTCCTGGTGTCGCTCCCGAAGTTCAAGACCCACGTCCTCACGAGCATCTCAGGGGCGATCAAGAACAGCTTCGGCTTCGTGGTCGGCGCCGAGAAGAACCGCCTGCACCGCGACCTTCCCTCCCCGAGCGATTTCGGCAGGATGCTGGTGGACGTCTACAAGCTGAGGGTCCCCGACCTGGTCATCATGGACGGCGTGGTGGGCATGCAGGGCAACGGCCCGTCCGGCAAGAGCCTCTACCCCGTGGGTAAGATACTCGCATCCGACAACGGCGTAGCGCTCGACGCGGTGATGGCGCACATGATGGGCCTCAAGCCGGACAAGAACCCGGCGCTGGTGCGCGCTCAGAGCGAAGGCCTGGGCGAGATCGACCTCTCTCGCATCGACATCGCGGGGGACGCCAGCCCTCTCAAGGGCTTCAAGAAGCCTACCCGCATGATGCCGGATGTCATGTCCAAGCCGCTCCTGCGCGCTTTCTACCCCGACCTCGACAAGCCGGGCTTCGAGGTGGACCCGGCGGTGTGCACCGCCTGCGGAAACTGCCGGGACGTCTGCCCCGGCGGAGCGATCACCATCGAGGGCAAGGTGCCGCGCTACGACTACTCGAAGTGCATCGCGTGCTTCTGCTGCATGGAGCTGTGCTCGGAGCAGGCTATCGAGCTCAAGGACGCCTGGCGCACCCGGATATATCGAAGACTCGGGCTGCTCAGCCCATAGCCGGCGCTGTACGATTAACAATCTATGGAGGGCATTGATGACAAAGGACCGCACGGCCTCAAACGTTACTTTCGCGGACGTCTCCGCCGCTCAGGGCGAAGAGCGCGAGCGCCTCATAACGGAGCTCGTCTCCAGAATGAGCCTCGAGGAGAAGGTCAGGCAGATGGCTGGCAGCGCCGGCCTGCTCGGCCTCGCCTGGATGCTCGTGGCATACGGTCACAAGACCTACGACTCGGGCGGAAACAAGCGCCTCGGCATCCCTCCCATAAGGTTCACCGACGGCCCCAGGGGTATCTGCCTGAACCACTCCACCTGTTTTCCCGTGGCGATGGCTCGGGCGGCGACCTGGGACGAGGAGCTACAGGAGCGCGTGGGCTCCGCGGTCGGCATCGAGGCGCGGTCCCAGGGTGCCGACTTCTACGGCGGGGTCTGCATCAACGTGCCGCGCCACCCGGGCTGGGGCAGGGCGCAGGAGACGTTCGGCGAGGACCCGTACCTGCTCGGTGTATCGGGCTCCGCGATGGTCAAGGGCGTGCAGCGCCACGTGATGGCGTGCGCCAAGCACCTCGCGTGCAACAGCATGGAAGAGGCGCGGTTCTACGTCGACGTGCGCATCGACGAGCGCACCCTCAGGGAGGTCTATCTCCCCCACTTCAAGATGTGCGTGGACGCGGGCGTCGCTTCGATAATGAGCGCGTACAACAAGGTCAACGGGGACTTCTGCGGGCACAGCAGCCACCTGCTGCGCGACATCCTCAAGGAAGAGTGGGGCTTCGATGGCCTGGTCATGTCCGACTTCGTGTACGGGGTCCGCAACGGCAAGAGGAGCGCGAACGCGGGCATGGACATCGAGATGCCGTACAGGTGGCGTTTCGGCATCGGGTTCAAGGGAACGGTGAAGCACGGCGGCGTGCCGGAGGCCAATATCGACGAGGCGGTCGGGCGGGTGCTGCGCCAGAAGGCGAGGTTCGCCGGCGTCGGTGAGGCCGGGGCTTATGGCGAGGAGAAGGTCGCCTGCGGTGACCATACCCGCCTGGCGCTTGAAGTCGCGCGCGAGGGCATCGTGCTGCTCAAGAACGCGGGCGGCGCCCTTCCGCTCGACCGTGAAGAGGTCCGGCGCATCGCGGTGATCGGCCGCCTGGCCGACAAGGCCAACATCGGCGACATGGGGAGCAGCCGGGTCAGCCCACCCTACGTGGTGACCCCTCTCGAGGGGCTCAGGAAGCTCGTCGGCGGCGAGGTAGAGATCGTCTACCAGAGCGGCAAGGATATCGAGGCTGCCAGGCGTGCCGCCCGCGAGGCCGATGCGGCGGTCGTCTTCGTCGGGTTCACCGGCAGGGACGAGGGCGAGTTCTTGCCGGTCATCCACACTGGCGGCGACCGGGCGGACCTCCGGCTCCCGCGCGGCCAGGATGAGCTGATCAAGGCTGTCGCCGCGGAGTCCACAAGGTGCGTGGTCGTTCTGGAAGGCGGCTCCGCGATACTGGTCGACGCCTGGAAAGACGACGTCGATGCGATAGTGATGGCCTGGTACCCTGGCATGGAGGGTGGCACTGCCATAACGGAGGTCCTTTTCGGTGTGGTCAATCCGAGCGGCAAGCTCCCGGTAACCTTTCCGGCCTCGAACGACCAGAACCCGCCGTTCGACAAGAAGGCGAAGAGCGCCGTGTACGACTACTACCATGGCTACCGGCTCTTCGACAAGAAGGCTATGGAGCCCGCTTTCGCCTTCGGCTTCGGGCTGAGCTACACGGAGTTCGCATGCTCGAACCTGCGGCTGAGCGACGACACCATCAGCAAAACCGGCACGCTGCTGGTGGAAGCCGACGTGACGAACACGGGAGAGTCTGCGGGCGTGGAGGTCGCGCAGCTATACGTGGGCTACGAGGGCTCGAGTGTCGACCGGCCAGTCCGAGAGCTCAAGGGCTTTGTGCGGGTCGCGCTGGAGCCGGGCGAGACGAAGACCGTCTCACTGCGCCTGTCCGCAGAGGACCTCGCGTACTACGACACGGCCAAGGGCGCATGGGTCGTCGAAGAGATCCGCTACAGCGTGTTCGTGGGGTCTTCCTCCAGGGAACAGGACCTCGCGCTCCAGCGTGTCTTCAGCGTCTGGGGGGCGTAGCCGGGCTCACTTCGTGCACCACTGGGCTCAACGCCGCAGCGACGCGATGGCCGGGACCTTGTTGAACACGAAGATCCCCAGCGGCAGCGTGATCAGTGCCGCGCAGAGCGCCCAGCCCAGGAGTATCGCGAACAGGCTCAGCACCAGGCCGATCGGGTAGTAGAGCACCCTTACCCACCACGCGTGCTGTTCCCGGTCCACCTCGGTCACCTTGTAGCCGCTGTCTTCACCCACGACCTTGACGTCCTTCTCCCGCGCCTTGAGCGATATGGCGCCGGGGATCCGGTTCATCATCTTGACTCCCAGCGGAGCGCCGATGACCGTCGCGTACATCAGCCAGGAAAGAAGCGCCCAGACGAGCCCGAACCACCAGCCGATGAAGATGTAGTAGAGAGCGCGGACGATGATGCCGTGCGTCCTGACGTTGACCACCACCCCCGGTGCGCCGGGCTGCCCCGGAGCCTGTACGGTCATCTGTTTCCTTGCCATCATGCCACCTCCATGGCGCCTAGGTGTCGCCGAAAGAGATTCCCACGGAGCGGGCGAACCTCACGATCTCCCCGTCGCACGGGACCTTCTTCTGTCTTGCGACCGCCTCCTCGATCGTCACGGAACTGATGTCAGGCGTGTGCAGGCACACCATGCGTCCGAACCGGCCCTCCATCACCAGCTCGACCGCTTTGGCGCCGAAACGCGTCGCGAGTATGCGGTCGAACGGGGACGGGCTGCCGCCTCTCTGCAGGTGGCCCAGGACGGTCACCCTGGTCTCCATCCCACTGATCGCCTCGACCTGCGCCGCTATAAATGCGCTGACCCCGCCGAGAACGGTATTGCCGCCCGGGGCCGTCCTGCTGACCACCTGGCCGTCGGGCAGGTGCGCGCCCTCCGCGACCACGACGATGCTGAACTTCTTGCCGGCCTCGCGTCGCTCCTGGATCCGCCTGACGATGGTCTCGTAGGTGAAATCTATCTCGGGGATCAGGATGATGTCACCGCCCCCGGCTATGCCCGACATCAGAGCTATCCAACCCGAGTTGCGCCCCATCACCTCGAGCACCATGACCCTGTGGTGCGACTCCGCCGTGGTGTGGAGCCTGTCGAGGGCGTCCGTTGCGCAGTGCAGCGCCGAGTCGAAACCGAAGGTGATGTCCGTCCCCATCAGGTCGTTGTCGATGGTCTTCGGGACACCTACCACGTTGACGCCCTTTTTGAAGAGATTGAGCCCGATGGTCTGGCTGCCGTCCCCGCCGGTGACGATCAGCGCATCGATGCCGGCCCGCTCGATATTGAAAAGGACCCTGTCGGAGCAGTCCCTGTGGGTGATCTCCCCGTCAGTGCCGACCTGGGCGCAGTTGAAGGGGTCGGTCTTGTTACTCGTCCCCAGGATGGTCCCTCCGCGAGGGAGGATGCCCGAGACGTCGTTCTCGTGCAGCAGCCGGAACTGGTTGTTGACCAGCCCACTGAAGCCGTCCAGCACCCCCATGGTCTGCACGCCGTGGTGCAGGGCGGTCCTGGTCACGGCCCTGATGACGGCGTTCAAGCCAGGGCAATCGCCCCCGCCGGTCAGCAAACCTATTCGGCTTATCTCAGACAATGCGTGCTCCTTCCGCAGTAATCCTGCTATCCGCCTCTACTACAGTATTAGTCTCGGGACGCGGGCGCCAGCCCCGCCGGCCGCCGGCGGTGCCCGCCAGCGCGCAATCGTATTAGAATGGCGGCGTCAAGTGAGAACCGGGAGATCTCGAAACAGGCGGGGGGCACAATGGATTACCAGGCCATTCAAGTCGACGTGACCGAGAAGATCGGCACCATCACGCTCAACCGTCCGGAGAAGCGCAATGCTCTCTCCATACTCGTCAGAAAGGAAATCACGGATTGCCTCGAGCAATGGGAAGGCGACGAGAGCGTAGGAGTCGTGATCATAACGGGCGCAGGCCCTGTCTTCTCCGCAGGGTTCGACCTCAAGGAGTTCAGCAAGCCGGAGCTCGCTAAGGAGGTCTTCAAGTCTTCGGCCGTCTACCACCGGGTCGTCTGGAACTACGGAAAGCCGACCATCGCGGCGGTCAACGGTCACGCGTTCGGCGGCGGCTTCGACCTTGCGACGCTCTGCGACGTGAGGATCTGCAATACAGGGGCGGTGTTCGGCCACCCGGAGATCAAGTTCGGCGCGGCCCCGCTCTATACTCCGCTGCGGTGGATCGTCGGTTCCGGCATGGCCCGTGATCTCTGCCTGACAGGCAGACAGATAGACTCCAAGGAAGCCCGCCGCATCGGACTGGTCAGCGAAGTTACCGGCGGCGAAGACCTGCTCGGGCAGGCAGCGTCCCTCGCCAGGACCATTCTGGAAGCGCCCTTGCCCACGCTCCAGATCACCAAGAAGTACATGGCCGACGACGAAGGCAGGGGTTTCGAGGAGTCTTTTGTGGCGGAACACGACGTCCCGTTCGAGAGCTTCGTCAAGAACGTCTCAGTGTAAGAACCGTGCCAGGCACCTTTTTTACACCGGGTAGTCGTAGAGAGAGAACTCGAAGCAGGCCCCGGAGTCGTTGTACGCCTTGACCTGCCCCCCGAAGACCCGGGCGATCCTCTCCACGATAGAAAGGCCTATGCCCGTGTCACCGGCCTTTCCCCTTGAGAAGGGCACAAATATCTCCTCCAGGAGGTCTTCGGGGATGCCGGACCCGTTGTCGCGGACGAGATACCTGTGGGCGCCGGTGCCGTCGTCCGGGAGCGCGCGGATCTCCAGGGACGGCTCGGGGTTGTCGTTGTAGTTGATGGCATTCTTCACCAGGTTCGAGAATATCTGGTACACGTGAGTGGGGGACGCGACCACCACGCCAAGGTCGTCGTCCGCCCTGACCGACACTCCCTTGATCAGTACGTCCGACTCGCGCTCGGTGAGCACCTCCTTCACGGTCTCCGAGACGTCTACCGCGACTACCTCCCTCGGGACCTGGCCCGACTCGGCAAGCACCAGCATCTCGTCGATGAGGTTGTTGGCACGGTCGAGCCCGGACCTGAGGGCGTCTATGGACTCCTGTTTGTACTGCTGAACCTCAGGGGTCTGTTCAACCTCGAGGAGGCGCTCCAGCGTGTATGAGGCCAGCGTCACCTGGTGTATCGGACTCTTGAGGTCGTGTGAGACAGTGTGCGCGTAACCCTTGAGCGCCGCGTTGGCCTGCTCTATCTCCTTCTCGCGCTCCTTCTGCTCGGTGATGTCGCGATCCAGGCTCCACATGGCGACCGGATTTCCCTCGTCATCGGTTATCAACCAGCGCCTGATGCTCACGGGGACGACCGAGCCGTCCTTGCGGATGATCTCCTTCTCGTACTCATCGGAGTATCCGCGCTCCAGCACCTGTTCGACCAGTATCGCGCTCTCGGTGTCGTACCACTTGCCCGGCGTCATCTGCCAGTACCCTTTTTCGCGGACCTCCTCGAGCGTGTAGCCGACCATGTCCAGGAACGCCTCGTTTGCCTCGGTGATGTTCCCGGTCGAGAGGCTGACCACCACGATCCCGTCGATGCTCGATTCGAACAGGCTCCTGTACTTCTCCTCGGACCTGCGCAGGTTTTCCTCCGCGGTCTTGATGGCGGTGATGTCCGTCACAATCCCGCGGATGCCGACCGGCTCGCCGGCTTCCATGATGAGCCGCGCGGAGATGACCACAGGGAAAGTCCTGCCGTCCTTCATCCTCGCGGTGTACTCCCGGGTGGCTTCCTCCGTCCTGGTGCTGACCATCAGGGTGATGTCCGCGAGCGCTGCTTCGCCGTCCTCCATGAGGTCCCGGACGTTCAGTCCTCTCTTGAGGACATCCGCATCGTAACCAAAGATTGTGAACGCATTCACGTTGGCGTACTTAAAGTTGCCCTCCGTGTCCATCTCGAAAACGACCTCGGGGAGCGAGTCGGCGAGCTCGCGGTACTTGCGCTCGCTTTCGCGGACGACCTCTTCGGCACGCTTCTGTTCCGAGATGTCTGTAACCACGCCGCGGATGCCCACGACCCGCCCGTCCAGCTCGACGCGGTTCGAGGAGATTATCACCGGGAACTTCGTGCCGTCCTTCTTCAGCGCGGTATAGGTCCGCGAGCCGGCCAGCTCCCCGTCCAGGACGCGGCGAACGTTCTCGACCGCCCGCTTCCGGTCCTCTTCCGCGATCATCTGCAGCAGGTTGAGCTCTCACGCCTCGACCTCCCCCGCCGTGTAGCCGAACCACTCAATCGCGCGCTCGTTGGCGTATTTCAGCAATCCCGTGTCGACAGACTCAAAGACTCCCTCGGGAAGGAGGCCGGCGAGCTCGCGGAACCGCTCCTCGGAATCCATGTAACGCAGCAGGATCTGCCGGACGGCAAAATAGGTCAAAAGGACCAGAGTAAGTATTATCCCGGTAACAATTCCCCAGTCGAACAGGAAGTCACTGACGGTGCCGTGCTGGCCGTAGAGGTAGTAGAGGTCCAGGCCGATCAGGCACGCCTCGGCAAGCAGGAATATCCCGAGGAAGAACCACATGTAAGAGCGCGGTGGCGCTGCCTTTCCCTTCATTTCAATCCCCGTGCGGTCATGGTGAGCGGCCCCGCACCGATTTCTGCGGCCGGGCTTCTTTTCCTATCCAAGATATCGGAGTCAAGGGGTGAAGAGTTTACCGTCCGGGGTTACCGAGATGGGATGCCCCCTGGGCCCGGCCTTTGAGCGGCCTCTATCCGCCTCCGCGGCGCAGGCGGACGAGCAGCGGCCGCCTTATCCCAATGGCTTTGTGCTCGCACAACTCGTCGCAGCAGAAACACCTGATGCACTTCTTGAGGTCCACCTCGGCCACCTCGCGACCCATCGTTATCGCGGAGCGCGGGCATATCTCCGCGCACTTGCCGCACAAAGTGCACTCCCCCTCGACGGGCTTCGGGCTCACGGAGGTGAACCTGCTCAGCCTTTCGCTGATGATGGCGGGGACGCGCTCGCTGAAGAGGTTCACGCTGGGAAGGAGGAAGTCGTCGAGCCTCAGGCTCGCCGGGTCTTCGCCATCGACCACAAACCATGCCGTCCCTGCCGGGCAGATGCCCCTGTCGATCGCGGCCTCCAGCACCCTGTTATCAGAAGGCTCGAGTCCCGCGAGTTCCATGACGAGGCCCTCGAGCGCGAACGCGTTGCCGCCGGCGGCGATCGCCGACATTTTCCTCAGGGTCCCTTTGCGCGACCCGTCCCCCTCGATGGTCTCGACCGCGTCGAGGACGTGGAACGCGGGCCGGCACGCGAGGTGCACGTCCACAATGAGGTTCGCGAACTCCCGCTCGTCGTCGAACCTCGAGTGGTAGACGAACTTGGTGGTACCGGGCACCGCCCCATAGAGGTTCTTTACGGGCCCGGTCACGTTCAGGTACCGGTGGGTCTTGAACTTCGATACGGATACCAGGCGATCGGCCTCGATCATGGGCCTGCAGAGCGTAAGCCTCTTGATGGACCGCCCCCCGGGAAACGGGACCTCGATGGTGCTGGTGTCAAACGCCAGATCCGCGCCGGTATCCCGCGAAACCTGGGCGAGGCCCGTCTTCTCGTAGACCCGCTTGAGGAGCGTATGGTTGAACGGGCCGCCAGGGCTGTCGCCGATAACGACCCTGTCGGTGACCTTCTGGAACTCCTGCACTACCGCCTTGACGACCGCCGGGTTGGTGACGATGCCGCTCGAGGGCTCCGCGGCGATCACGGCGTTCACCTTGATGAAGACGGACTCGCCGGGGCCGGCTATCTCGCCGGCGCCGCCCAGGAACTCGAAGGCGCGTCCTACGGATTCTTTCACGGCGGCCGGGTCGTAACCCTCGCACCTTACCAGTGAGACGCGGTCCATCCCCTGGCCGCCCGCCTTGTCTGCCACTACCATGAGCCCCTCTGGCCCCTGCGCTTCTTCTCGTGCGCCTGCGGGTCTTCGCCGGTCATCGCCGTGTAGCTCTTCCTCATGTCGTCGACCAGCATCTCGGCCATGTCACGGCTGAAGTTCTCTTTGACAACTATGCGAGCCACTGCGACCTTGTCGGCATTGGGAGGAAGGGTGTAGGCGGGCACAATCCATCCGAACCTCCTCAACTGATCCGATATCTGGAACACCGTGAATCGCTCCGGATGGGGAGCCTTGCAGGCAAGGACCGGCATGAAAAGCTTCTCGGGCGGCACGAGCATTATCACGTGCTCAGACTTCTGGCCGAGTTCGGCAAGATAGCGGGCGTTGTCCATAGTGGTCTCCATTATCCGCTTGTAGCCGTTGAACCCGAGCCGGATGAAGTTGTAGTACTGCGCAAGCACCTGGCTCGCCGACTTGCTGAAGTTGAGCGTGTAGGTGTGCTCCTCCCCGCCCAGGTAGTTCACCGTGAACACCAGGTCTTTGGGCAGGTCGGATTTATCCCTGAAGATAAGCCAACCCACCCCGGGGTAGACCAGCCCGTACTTGTGGCCGGAAACGTTTATGGACTTCACCCTCGGCAGGCGGAAGTCCCATTCCAGGTCTGGATGGAGGAAAGGCGCGCAGAACGCGCCGCTGGCGCCGTCCACGTGTATGGGAATGTCCCAGCCCTTCTTTTCGAAGACGTCGTCAAGCGCGTCGTTGGTATCTTTGACAGGGTCAGTTTCGCCGGTGAAGGTTGTGCCGACCGCTATGGTGTTCTCGTCGCAGAGCGCCACCACTTCCTCAGCAGTGATG
>DAIUEJ010000014.1:30788-59424 GCA_036845225.1 Candidatus Anoxymicrobiaceae bacterium
GCCGACCGCTATGGTGTTCTCGTCGCAGAGCGCCACCACTTCCTCAGCAGTGATGACGAAGCGGTCGGGCTGCAGTGGGATGATGCGCGGCTCGACGTCAAAGTAGCGCGCGAACTTGTCCCATACGATGTGAGTGTCTGCTCCCATCACCAGGTTCGGCCTGTCAGTCGGCTGGCCTGCGGCCTCCCGCTTTTTGCGCCAGTTCCACTTGTGCGCCAGCAACCCGAGCATGATGGCCTCACTTGAGCCGATCGCGCTGGTCCCCACGGCCTCCTGGTCTTCCGGTGCGTTGAACAGCCTCGCCAGCATGTTGACGGCCCTGTCGTGGATCACCCCCGTCTGCGGATACTCCTCGCGGTCGATGAAGTTGCGGTAGTTGTTCTTCGCTATGAGGATCTCCGCCTGGGGCTCCATCCATGTCGTGACGAAGCTCGCCAGGTTCAGTGGAGGATTGCCCTCCAGGTTGAGCTCGTCCATTATCGTCTGGAGGGCCGCCTCGGCCGGCATGCCGTGCTCGGGCAGCTTGTACTTGGGCACGCCCTCCTCGAAATACCTGGTGCTGTAAGTGCTGGCTACCGTGTCGTCTTCCAGTGGGACTTTCTTCGAAAGCATCTCGACCTCCCGGTTATGGCTGGACCCGCCCTGCGACATTCTATTCTTGTTGGGACTTCTCGAACCTCCGGGCCGGCCTCAGGCGCCGCGGGGCGCTCCCGGGGCCAGCCTGTCCACCCGTTCCTTCACGTCCCTGTAGTCAAAGTCCTTCGCGAGGATTTGCTCATACTGCTTTCTCGCCATCGCCTTCTTTCCGCTCTGCTCGTACGCCTGGGCGAGAGCGTAACGGGCGTCCATCAGCAGCGCCCCGCTTCGGTCCTTCCGCTTTGCCACCGCGGCTTTGAGGACAGTGACGGCCGCATCGTAGTAGCCCTTTCGCGTCATGGCCTGCCCCATGTAGAACATGATTGCGAGGTTCACGTCGTCCGTGTTCTCGACCCCCTGTGCTATCGCGATGAGCTCGTCATCCATCTCCAGGTCGTTGTAGAGCTCCGCAAGCGACAGCACGAGAAGGGGGTCGCGGTAGCCGGCGGCGATGGCTGTCTTGACCACGCCCGCGGCGTCCTGCGTGCGGCCCTGGTGCTGGTAGACTTCCGCGAGCGTCAGGTAAGCCGCGCGCATGTCGAACTGGAGCGAGGCGGTGACCTCTTCGGTCACCGGCAGCTCGAAGGCGACGCTGTCCCTGCCGAGGTACTTGAGTATGAGGGGGAAGTCGCTCGTCCCGGATGCCGTCACCCTCTCGAGGTAAGCCTGCGCTGCCGGGTATTCACCGCAGTTGATGGACATCAGGCCGGCGAGCAGCTCGGCATCTACGCAACCAGGGTTCATCATGACAGCGTTCCGGAAGCGGTCGACCGCCCCCGCGTGGTCGCCCTTCAGCATGCACTGCGCCCCCTCGATGAACTCCTTCTCGAAGGGAGCTTTGAACGCCTTTCCCAGGAAGCCGATGGTAGCGGCGGCCGGCAGTACCGGCGGTGCCGGTGCCGTCCGCGGCTGCTGCGGGTGAGGCGCCCTCTTGCTCGGGGTTGCCTTGCGGTCCTGGCGCACCTCGTATCTCATGCCCGTGCCGGGGATGCCTACCGACTCCCTCGTCCCCCTCGGGCCGATGCTCACCTTGGCGCCGCGCGGGCCAACGCTCATGCCGAGGCCCCTCTTGCTGATGTTCATCGTGAGCCCGGGCGCGATCCGCACCCGGCGCTGCAGCCTGAATCCCACGCCACTCCTCCCGTGCCGCATTCCGACACTGTTAAGATATCACCCACGAGGGCGGCGTTGGAGAGCCGCCGTCGAATTGGAGAATGATGGCTGCGGTGTGGAGCCGATAAGGAGGAACCGGGATGGTATTCGATGCGGATCTCAACAGGGGACTCGACAGTATGATCGAGGCTCGCAGGACGGTGCGGTCGTTCACGGAAGAGACGCCCGACCGCGCGCTTATCGAAGAGATTATCAAAGCAGGGTTGCACGCCCCTTACGCGGCCCTCGCGATTTCACAGGGCGACGTCTTCCGACGGTTCTTCGTGATACCGAAAGGCTCGGAGGCGATCACGCGCGCCAGGGCGATCATCAAGACCCAGGCCGCGGGCTCTGCTGCGGCGCTCGAGAAGGCGATGGCCGAAAACCCGGAGTTCCAGGAGAAGGCAGCGCCGTTCGCGGCGAGGGTGCGTGCGATAGGCGATGGCGCTCCATTCGGTATTGAGGATGTCCCCTACTGGATAATCGTCGCGGAACGAAAAGGCTTTCCCCCCGCTGAGGCTCGCTCACTTGCGCACGTCATGCAGAACATGTGGCTGAAAGCCACGGCGCTGGGCCTTGGTTTCCGTCTGATATCCGTAGCCACGCAGCAGGGAGACAACGAGGAGTTCTGCGAGATACTCGGCATCCCGGCGGGACAGTTCGGGCTGGACAGTTGCGTTATCGGTTACCCGAAGGTCATGCCCGAGCCGACCTGGCGGCCTTCGATGGAAGAAGCGGTCACCTGGCTCGACTGAAGACAGGGGTCAGGCACCGTCCACTATTTTGTCCACTTTTTCCGTCTAAGAATCACCACGGAGTGGACAAAAAAGTGGACTGTGCCTGACCCCTCTTATTAGAGGCTTCGTTTGATGTGGTCGCGGCTGGCCTTCAGCACCTCATCGGAGAGCGGAGTGCCCTTCATAGCCCGGGCCAGCGTCAGGCCGCCTACCATCGTCGCCAGCGAGGCGAGGGCTTCGCTCCGGGCGCCGTCGGCACCGTCTTCTCTCAGGTGGCGAGCCATCTCTGCGACATAGACGTCGATCTCTTCAGCGAGCACCTCGCGCACCTGCATGTCGGCCGCGGCCAGCTCGCCCGCAGTCGCGGGCAGCGGGCAGCCGGTTTCGGGGTTGTCCCTGTGCGCGCGAGAGAGATAGCTCCTGGTGACCGCCTCGACCCAGTCCGCGCCTCTCCGGTCGCCCGCGTAGGACTCAAGGTCGGCCCGCGATTTGCGCAGCGTCGAGCGCAGGGTCTCGGCGACCAGCGACTGCTTGGACGGGAAGTGCGCGTAGAAGCCGCCCACGGTCATGCCCGCGCCGCCCATCACGCTCGCGACGCTCGCGCCCGCGATGCCTTTCTCGCGCATCAGCACGCCGGCGGACTCGAGTATCCTCTCCCTGCTCGCTTCTTTCCTGGGCGTCTTGTCGCTCACCGGGCTCACGCCTTCATCCTCGCCGCGAAGAACTCCTGTGCGTCCGGGGGAGGCTTTGTCTCCTTGCGCACCCTCAGCCGTATGGCGTCCTCGCCCCCGCACGTCGGGGTACATACCCCGCACCCGATGCATACGTCCTCGTCGACGACCGCGAAATCATCCACGGTGATGGCCTCGACGGGGCACCTGTCCGCGCACACGGCGCAAGCGGTGCAGGTCTCCGGGTCGGCGAACGCGACGTAGTTGGAGCGTGAGACCGTGTCGTACTTGTTGACCAGCTTCGCCCTGAAGAAAGCGCAGCAGCAGGAGCAGCAGTTGCAGATGGTATGCAGGGAGCCCTGCACGTTGTCGCAGACGTGGACGAGCCCTTCCTCCGTGGCCTTCCTCAGTATCTCGAGGGCCTCCTGCTTGTCGATCTGGCGTCCCATGCCCACGTCGACGATGTAGCGGCCCATGCTGCCGAAGTGCATGCAGTTCTCCGTGGAGCGGTCGCAGCCTTTCTCGAGATAGGTGCCGATCTGGCGGCACGGGCAATGCCCGACAGCCATGAAGGTGGCCTCGTCCAACTTCTGAGCCAGCGCGTCGTCAGGGAGCACCTCCGCCTCATCCTCGAGCGACTCGCCGATGGGGACCACCCTGATCAGCGGGACCCCGCGCTCCATCTCCCGGCCGAAGTCCTCCATCAGGTACTCGTACCAAAGAGGAGCGAGCGCCCTCTTATCCGGGGTATCCTCGCCTGAGAGGAACGGCGCCTCCGCGAACCCGACGACTATGGGAAGAAGCCTGTATATCCGGTCCCTGCCGGGCTTCTGCTCGGTGAGGACCGTGCCACGGTGGGCCATGCTGTCGAGGATCTGCTCCAGCCTGTCGGCTTTCTCGGGGATTACCTCTTTGTACTGCTCGAGCGTCTTGTTCGAATAGATCTCGAGCTTGAGGGCGACCTCGGCCTCCTCGCCGGGGTAGAGGATCTTCAGTATCTCGATGAGTGTCGGGGACGTCGGCACGCCCGCCAGGGCCTTGTCGAGGTGCGCCGCCAGTTCATGGTAGATCTCGTCCGCCATCGTTACCTCCAGTCTCTTTTCAACTTGATATTATGGTCGTAATATTATGTGCGCAATATTCATCTGTCAACCGTGTACGCATGAGTGCCGCGGTGAACGCTACCTGGTGAAGATCGCGACCAAGGCGAAAGCGATGAGTGGGTTGAAGACGATGCTCGCGACTCCGAGGACGACTCCGGCGGTTGCGAACCTTTCCTGCTTTTCCAGGTCGACGAAGTCGGAGAGCCGGTCGCGCTGCTCTTCCTGGAGCCCGGACGCGAACTTCTTGACTCTCCGCCCGATCGATATCGCCATCACGGCCGCGAACAGCGAGGCTATGCCGCCGAACGGCAGGAACATCACGCGCCCGGCGCTGAGGCCGCGCCCGGAGTTGACCAGCAGGGGGAGAAGAAAGCCGAGCAGGTAGCCGAAGGCCACGATCCCGAGGGCAAGCAACCCCATGTTGAGGCTGCTCCTGCCGGCGTTCCGCCTGCGGTCGGGGGGCCACGCCTGACGACCACCAAAGCCCGAGTCATCCATCGGCAGAAACCCCCCTCTCACTCGACTCCCCCACCGGACTATTACGCAGCCGGGCCGCCGCTACCTCATCAGGCCTTCCTCGACCTCTTCGATCCCGGCGAGGCAGCGGGCGAGCTGCTTCTTCTCCTCCAGGTCGTAGGTCCTCAGTATCGCGATGTCTTCCATGATCGGAGAGCCGCCGCCGTGGACTCCGGCGTACTGGTAGACGCCTGCCATCCCCGAGCACGTGTAGTCGCTGATCCACGCGTAGAGCTTGTAGATGTCGTCAGCGCTGACGCCGTCCACCCGCGCCAGGTACTTCTTGACCAGGTCGCCGACCTCAGGGCTCTGGTACTCGGTATCGTACGGCAGCGTGGCCGGAAGGCCACCAGCGATCTCGGTGAGGATGTCGTACTCGTGGTAGATGTTGAGCCCCGCGTGCTTGCGGGCGACATTGCAGTAGACGATGTCGGGCACCTGGGTGCCGCTGGGCATCCTGGTTGACTTCACGGAGGCGGCTATGCCGCAACCGTAGACCAGCTCCGCGGTGCTGATCAGCTCGGCGAGCTTCGAGCCCACGTGGTCCTCTTTCTCGATCCCGCTGTACTCGGCGACGAGGGCCGCGGTGCCCATTATCACGTCACTCATCGCGGGCTTGCAGCCCGTATAGGAGTGGCGGTGGAACAAAGAGAACAACAGGGCCATCTGTCCGCCGTACTCCGCTTCGCCGCACAGGAATACCCTGTCCCATGGCACCAGGACGTCATCGAAGATGGTGAGAGACTCTATCTCGCCTTTGCCGGAGTGCAGCCCGGCGAGCTCTGGGCACCTGTCCCTGTAGCGCGCCCCCCTGCAGACCAGCTTCACGCCCGGCCAATCGCCCGGTATGGCGAAAGCGACCGCCCAGTCCCCCTCGTTGGGGCGAAGGAACCGGGTAGGGATGGCTATGATCTCTTCAGCGAGCGGCGCGAAAGAGTTGTGGGCCTTGGCCCCGCGGACCACGATGCCTTCCTTTTTCTTCTCGACGACCCTCAGGTACATGTCCGGGTCGGCCTGCTCGGACGGCCTGCGCAGGCGGTGGCCCTTGACGTCGCTCTGGGCGCAGCAGCCCACCGTATCGTTCTTCTGGAACCCGCGGAGGAACTCGAGAAACCTCTGATGATACTCGGTGCCCTTGGCCTCGTCGCATGCGTGCGTTATGACCGAGAGCGCGTTGAGCGCGTCGATGCCCATGCAGCGCGCGATGCAGCCGCCGACCAGCCGCGCCTCGACCCGGGTCATCTCCTGCTTTGCCAGCAGGTCCTCCGGCGACTGGTGGATGTGGCAGAAGCGGTTGATGGTCTCACCGGTGAGGTGCGATGTGGCGGTCGTGATCTCCTGGTACTTCGGCAGTTGGGCGATGTCGAACGTAACGTCCAGGATGTCGGTGCCAGGGAGGCCCACCCGCCCCAGGACCTCGCCGCCCATGTACACGTTGGGCTTCATGGCTTTCAGGGAATCGTGATACTCTTCCTTTGTGCGCATATGCGCTTCGCCTCCTTAGTTGACGTCGGCTCAAGCTTACAGCCGACGGCCGAGCATTTCCATGATTGTTGTCGGTCAAGGCGTGTGGGGCCAGCCGCCCAGCGAGTTGGGTATTCCGAAGCAGAACATCGAGCCGCCACCGGCCCTCTCTTCGACCGTGGATCCAGCCACGGTGCGCTTCGACGTACTTCCTGGCGATGTACAGGCCGAGGCCGATGCCGGGCGTTGAATGGTGCATCAACTCTCCCACCTGGTAGAAGCGCTCGAAGATCCGCTCTCGGTCGCGCTCGGAGATCCCCGGCCCCCTGTCAGAGACCCTGAAAACGGTCTCCCCGCCCGCCGGGACGCACCCGATCTCGACCTCACCGGTCCCGGGGGCGTGCTTGATGACGTTGTCGAGCAGGATGACGAGCACGTCCTTGATCTTTTCCTGGTCCATCTCCACGGTCCATGCCTCGGAGTCGCGCTTGACAAGAAAGTCGATATCACCGCCGCGCCCCCGGGTTTCCTCCACTGCCCTCAGCACGGTTTTCCAGGGGTCGGCGCGCGAGATGTTGAGTTCCATCTTCCCGCTCTCGATGTTAGAAGTATCGAGGAGCTTGTTTATCAATGCCGCCAGCCGGTCGGCCGCTCCGTCTATGGCGAGGATCGCGTCGCGGACGACCTCGTCGTCCAGGTCGCCGCCGTGATGGAGGAGCATCCCCGAGTAGCCTTTGAATATGGTCGCCGGGTGGCGCAACTCGTGCGCTGCGACGTCCACCAGGTTCCTCAACTCCTCCGCATGCTGCTTGACCAGCTCTTCCGCCTCTCGCCGCTCGGTGATGTCCCTGATGTTGACCACGGCGTTCCACTCACCGCCCGCCATGAACGCCGCGCTGGAGACTTCCACCGGGATCACCGCGCCGGATTTGCTCACCGCAGAAGTCCCGAAGGTCTGGCCAAGCATCGGGGCCGCTCCGGTCTCACGGAACTCATCCACGATCTTCCCATACTTCTCGCGGTCTTCCGGATGTGAGAGCACCAGCGCGAGATCAGCTCCGAGCATGTCCTCAGCTCTGTGGCCGAAGGTCCTCTCCGCGGCGGGGTTCCAGTACTTGACCCTGCCGGCGGAGTCCAGGACAACGATAGCGTCGACAGCGACCTCGGACATCTCACGGAAAAGCTCTTCGCTGTACTGGAGCGCAGCCTCGATCCGCTTCCGCTCGGTCACATCCCTGGACAGGCCGAAGATGCCGATTGGCACCTGATTCTCGTCACGAATGAACGATATGGAGGTCTCCAGGCACCTTGTCGAGCCGTCAGCGTGGTAGTAATCAAGCTCTACGACGTCTATCCTGCCAGGGTCTCGTTCTGTGTCATGGAGCAGCTCATCGACCATCCGGTCGGCAGCGACCTTGAACGACTCCGGGGTGACCATCTCCTCAGGGCGTTGCCTCAAACGCTCCTCGACGGTGAATCCAAGCACTCGTTTGATGGAAGGGCTCACATAGGTCGGATTCATGACCAGGTCCGCCGTAAACACAAGGTCGTTCATGTTCTCGGCGAGGAACCTGAACCGGGATTCGTTCTCTCGCAGGGACTCTTCCGCCTGCCTCTGCTGAGTCACGTCGTCATAGACCGCTACTATCTCGCCGGTGGGCAGCTTGTAGATGTAGTTTTCTTTCCAGCCTGAAACACGCCCGTCTTCGTATTTGCCTGCAGGGAAGGACTCGGGCTCGCCACTGGTCCACACTCGCCTGAACACCTCGAGGATCCCGAAATCCTCCACGCCGGGAAAGACTTCGGTGACCGAGCGGCCGAGCAGTTCATCCCTGGAGATCTCCTCAACCCTCTCGGCAGCCTTGTTGAAGTCCACGAAAGTGAAGTCGTCGCCATCGTCCATTGCCTGATACACCGCGACGCAACTGCTCATGCTGTCGAACATCTGCTGGAACCTCTCCGCGCTCGCGGACAAGTCACTCTCCGCCTGTTTTCGCTCGGTGATGTTCTCGAAGACCGCCACGAAATGCTGCCTCTGGGGGCTGTAGACCTTGATGGAAAGGTCTATCGACAGGCGCTCGAGCCTCGCTTCGACCTGCTCCGGTTCACCGCTCGAGGCGACCCGTCCATACACCTCGAAAAGCTCGGGATTCGTTTCCCGGATGCCCGGGATGACCTCGGAGACTTTCTTGCCGACGACGTCCTTCAGCCCTGTCAGGGGCCCAAACGCTTTGTTGGTATCGAGGTAGACCCAGTCCACCGCATGGCCCTCGTCGTCATAGACCATCCTGCAGTAGGCGAACCCCTCCATCATGTTCTCGAACAGGGAGCGGTATCGCGTCTCTGATTCCCGCAGCTCCTTCTCGGCCCTTGACAACTCGAGGACGCGGCTCACAGCGTCGAGGAGCGAGAAGTTGAGCCTGGCGTCCTTGATCACATAGCCGGCCGCCCCGGCCCTGTAACATCGGGCGGCCATCTTTTCGCTTCCCCGGCCGGTGACCATGATCACGGGCGGGTGCGCGCCCGCGGCCTGAAACTCCTCGAGGAGCTCGATGCCGTCGCCGTCAGGGAGTTGTTGGTCCAGCGTGATAAGGTCGAAATCCCTGGAAGAGGCCGCCTTCCTTGCCGCGGCGCAGTCTGCAGCCACTTCAATAGTGGCGGCCAGACCGTCGACCAGAAGGCCCTTCAGCAGGGTTGCTGCGTCCTTCTCGTCTTCGACGACGAGTATGCGGGGCGGCGGGACAGGTTCAATCATGAGCTTGATGCATTTCTCTCTCCGAGCGATCGAAACGGGCACCAGACAATCGGACAGACTCCTGACACCATTCTAGAGAGCCGGGGCTTCGACAACCTTGATGAATCCCATGTGCCCACGACATGTTCTATTAATCGCCTTGCTCCGGCAATTTCTTAACACAAACTCCGATTTCTCTTGATAGCTCGTTAATGCGGCGGGCGTCAAGCCGCATCGCGACTTGATAGAATAATGACCGCGCGGCGGTCGTCGCGCGGCGTTGCGCGTCAATGGGAGACGGGGAGCCTGTGGAGAGCGAGAAAGATATCCGCTTGCGGCTGGGCATCCCCGAGGACGCCGCCCGCGTCATGGTGTTCGCCGAATCCAGCCACTGGGACCCCGACTGGCTCCTCACCTCGGAGGAATACTACTCTCTTCGCATCACGCGGATCATGGACAAGGCGCTGCGCGTGCTGCAGGCCGACCCGCGGCGCGTCTTCTCGATCGAGAGCATCTTCTTCTTCAAGATGTACTGGGACAGGAACCCCGGCAGGCACCGGACGCTGCGGGCTCTTGCCAACGAGGGAAGGTTGCGCTTCTCCGGGACGGGGTTCACTCAGCCCGACACCATGATACCCTCCACCGAAGCCATCATCCGGGACTATCAAATGGGCCAGCAGTGGCTCCACGACAACGGCATCGAGGCCCGGCCTCGCGTCGCCTACATGGCTGACGACTTCGGGCTGTCGCCGGCTTTCCCATCCATCTGCAGGTCGCTTGGCATCGATCACGTCGCCGGCAGCCGCATCGACGGGCACTTCTTCCCCGGCGGAGAGTACTCGCTGCCCGGCAAGTACCCGCTGCCGGGCTCGAGCGCCGAGCTCCTTCTCAAGAAGCTCAAGTCGACCGAAATCGTATGGCTCGGCCCGGACGACAGTGAAGTCATCTACCACCTCAACATCATGACCTACGACCTCGGCGGGTTCATTGCGCTGCGCGGAGTGGCGAGGTGGATGGGCATACCCGTCGGAATACCCACTCGCTCCGAGCGGCACGTGGCCAGGATGATCCGCTGGTTCACCGGGCAGCTCTCACCGTACAGCGTAACGCCTTACATGTTCTGCCCCATCGGCGGGGACTTTAACAGCCCGATAACACACCTCACGGCGATGCTTGACCGCTACAACAGGACCCGGTATCCCGGCAGCGGGCTTTACGTGGTGCTCGCGTGCCTGGAGGATTACATGGACCTCGTCGCCTGGCACCGCGACAGCCTGCCGCGTGCCGCCCTCGACCCGAACCCGAACTTCATGGGTTTCTACTTCAGCCGGCCGAAGTTGAAGGAGGGATGCCGCACACTGGTCTCGAGGCTCCTCGCCGCCGAGAAGATGATCTTCTCCAGCGGCGATGCTCCGGGAAGCGCCCTGTCCGTCCAGCAAAAGATGGCCTCGGCGTGGGAGACGGCGGTCGTGACCAACCACCACGACTTCATCACGGGCACCGCGCCGAACCGCGTTTACGACAAGGAACAGGTCCCCTGGGTCCGCGACGCGAACCTGCTCGCATCGGAAGCGCTTGAGTCCGCCCTGTCGGTGGCACCGGCCGCCAACGAGACTGTTGAGCCAACCAGCCTGTCGGCCCCTTCGTGGAGCCTGCGGGGCGGGGTGCTGACAGTGGAGTCGCCGCACTACAACGTAGAGCTCGTTGAGGAACGCGGCGGCTGCATCACCAGTCTCACCGACTCATCGAGCGGCACCCGGGTCCTTTCCGGCTGCGGCAACGACCTCGTGCTCTACCAGGACTCCGGCGGGCTCTGGAGGATGGGATGCGAGTTCAGGGGTGGTAAGTTCACGGAGCTCGGGCGCGCAAGCGCGTCGCCTGCCTCGCTGCTGGCGCAGGAAGAGGACGGCGCGCTCAAGGTCACCGTCAAGTCACGGCTCGGGCCACTCTGGATGACCAGGCTGATGTGGTTCACGGCCGACCACCCTCTGATATGGATGCGTACCCTGGCGTCCCTCGGCGACTACCGTACGCTCACCTGCAGTTTTTCGACCGCGTTCGACCCTATGGTGATCTCCATGGACGTTGCCGGAGGCGTGGCGGAGCGCCCTCTCGAAAAGACCTACTCCCCCACTTTCTGGTCCGCCCAGAGATTCGTTCACTACCGGGACAGGGCGGACCGGGGTGGCCTCGCCCTGTTCTCCGCGGTGCCGGCCACTGTCTCGGGGCGCGCCGGCGGCAGGATCGAGTGGGTCGTCGCCAGGAACGCCAGAAGGGAGCGCGCTTTCGGGTTCCTGCCCGTGGTAGCCTTTCCAGCCAACGGAGCCGACCCTTCCATCCAGGTCACCGATTACGCAGTGTGCGCGACCGGGCCCGGTGACTGGCGGGACAACGGGCTGCACCTCATCGCCCCCCAGGCGCTGACGCCGCCCTGGCGCGACCCCGACGCGGCGAGGATAGAAGCGCTCGCCGGCCGGGCAGTCTTGGTGGATCATCCGGATGTCGAAGTCGTCGCTGTGAAGCCCGCGGCGAACGGCAGCGGCTACGTAGTGAGGCTCTTCTCATGGGCTGGCGGGCCGGTGACGGCGCGCCTGGACGCGGGACCCGGCCGCATCAAGGAGGCGTCTCTCTGCGACGCGAGGGAGCGCGACCTGGGTCCCGTCGATGTCGAGGAGGGCCGGGCCGTCGTCCGGGTCAACGGCAACATAACTTCAGTGAGGTTGCTCGGGTAGCTGTACCCGCGCGCGTCCTCACTTCATCATTGCCTCACCCTTCTCCTCCATCTCCTCGAGCAGGGTGTAGTAGTTCGGTATCTCGTTGAGGTGGGCGAGTGCGATCTTCGCGGTCATCGTGGGGTCGTCGTCCGTCACGTTCGTCGCGGGGTCGACGGTGCCGTGCTCCAGCTCGACGTTGATCCCCATGTAGAACTCGTTGGCATCGTACTTGTCGGACAGGCCCAGGCCGTCCAGGATCTTCGCCGCCTCTTCCTTGCCGAATTTCTTCTCCATGTCACTCCTCCGGTATGTTCGTAACGCCGGCGTCTCGCCGGCATCGATCACGGACCTGGTCGTTCGTCACTGTACCCATCCGCTTGATCTCCAAGGACTCCCTTTTCTCCAGCACTCCGCCCTTCCACAGACATGGTTTAAGCATTGGAAGAACGAATCCTCCATGCGCGTCAACACGGGCGCGTAGGGATTCACTTTATCGTCTTGAATAAGGATTCAAGTATTGTGTTCGTTTGCTACAGAATCTCAGGGAAGGCGATAGCGCGGACATAGGCGTCATGCTTCTCGGAGCCGACGATGTCGGCTGGCTCCGACTCCTGGGGGGGGATGGGTTGATGAATCCTTTCAAATCCTTTACGGACCTGGCAGGTAATATATCAGGCTTGCTGCAGGGCGCCCGCGGCCTTATGGACAGGGCTGGCGGTGAAGGCTACGGCGAAGGCCTGAAGGGCATGGTCCAGAGCATGCTCGACCTCAACCTCGAGGGAATCAAAGACAGTGTCGATTCGCACATAGGGGCGGGCGTGATGCGCCTGACCATCGCGGGCGAGACGGAGAGGGTCGAGACGGCCGTGCGCTTCAGGAACTACGTGGTGATGCGGCTCGACGAGTTGATGGAGGTGCGCGACATCGGCAACCGTTTCATCTCTCAAGACATCTCACAGGTCACCGGGGTGGTGGACCAGATGGCCACCTTTCTCGAGAAAAAGCAGCCGGAGACCACTTACTCAGTTCAAGAAGAGGTCCTCGAGCAGGAGATCAACAAGCTGCGCAAGCTCCAGAGGGAGATGAGCAGGTTCCTCGACGGCGAGCAGGCGATGGTCGAGGCGGGGTCCAGCGCGGGACCCACGGAAGTGACCACAGTCGAGCAGGCGGTCGAAGTCAGAAGCCCGACGGCTAAGGGATTGATCGTCGCCGTGGAAAAGAGCGTGTCGGACATGCAGCGGGGCCAGATGTAGAACAGCGCCCCTGAGGCCACGTCACTTAAGGGACGTTGAAGTGCAAAAGGAGCCACCCATGACAGAGGACCGCGACAAAGAGGCTGCCGGAGGCGAGCCATCCACCGACGAGGTGGAGATGCTGAGGCAGGAGAACCTCGCGCTCAAAGAGAAGCTGGAGGCTTCCAAGAAGGCTCGCAAGCAGCGGCACTTCTGGAGAAGCCTGGTGGTGTGGCTGCTCATCGTCCTGGCGTGCCTGTTCGCGATAACCGGCACCCTGTCCACCTGGGTCAAGACCACAACCCTTGATACAACCGCGTTCGTCAACACGATTGGGCCGCTCGTCAAGAACCCGGCAGTGGCCAAGGCGGTGAGCGACGCCGCGGTCACCAAGTTGTTCAAGACCTACGACGTCCAGGGCCAGATAACCGCCGGCCTGAACGACCTCCAGAACGCCATCGAGCAGGCCGCGCCGCCCAACCTCCCGATCCCGAAGGTCAACCTGTCTGTCATCGCGGGGCCTATCTCGAACGGGCTCGAGAGCTTCGCGAAGACGGCCGCTCAGAAGATCCTCACGAGCGACGCCTTCTTCAAGGTCTGGGAGAAGACCCTCCGCACGGCCCACACGGCGATGGTCAACATCATAAAGGGCAAGAGCAACGCGGTCCTGACCAGCCAGGGGGACACCGTGATATTGAACCTCTCGCCGCTCTTGCTCCAGGTAAAGGACCAGCTCGTGAACGCCGGTCTGGGTTTTCTGGACAAGGTCACAGTCCCACCGGATCTAGGACAGATAAAGTTGTTCACGGCGAAGCAACTCGGTTCGGTCAAGTCACTGGTGAACCTGCTCGACACGCTGGCCTGGGTGCTTCCCCTGCTTGCGCTTCTCTTCTTCATCGCGGCGGTCTGGATCGCGATCGACCACCGGAAGGGGCTCCTGCGCGCCGCCATCGGGCTCGCCATATCGATGCTCATCGTGCTTATCGTGTTCAAGGTCGCCCACAACCAGATCTTCAACCAGATCAAGGTCGCCCAGAACGCGGCGGCCGCCCAGGTCATCTGGGGACATGTGCTGGCCGGGCTCAGGCAGGCGGTGTTCGGACTGCTGGCCCTCGGGATCGTGGTGGGTATCGCCGCCGCGGTAGCCGGTCCTGCGAAGTGGGCGGTCTGGGTTCGCACGCACGTCGGCGACTTCTTCGTCAACTGGCGCGCGCGGCGTGAGGGCAAGAAGGGCAAGACCCCGTTCTCGGCCTTCATGGACAAGTACGACTGGTGGTTCAGGATCGGGGGCCTGGCGGTCGCGGTGCTGGTCCTGGTGTTCCTGCCGACCGTGTCGGGGCTTGCCATCATCCTCACGGTGATCATACTGCTGGTCTACCTTGCGGTGATCGAACTCGTCCGCTGAGTTCTCAGCGGTACCGGACGCATGGAATGGTCGGTCGGCGACCTGCGGTCAGTGCTTCGCTTCCCCGGGCTAGACGGACTTGCGGTATCGCCATACCGCCAGCGGCGCCATCACCAGGAAGATGCCGACCGACCAGAGGATGGACTGGGTGACCCAGGAGCGCGCTGGGAGTCCCAGTACCAGCGCGCGCACCGCCGAAGCCGTCACCGATACCGGCTGATACTTCGCGAACCCCTGGAGCCATGAGGGCATCGTCGCAACGGGGACGAAAGCTGAGGACGCGAACACCAGCGGCGCGACCACCGGGAACGAGGCGGCCTGGGCGCTCTCCGGGTTGCCGAGCACCAGGCCCACCGTGGTGAACACCCAGAGCAGCGAATACGCGAACAGCAGCACCACCAGCATCGCAAAGATATACGCGAGCCACGAGGCGTGTATCCGGAAGCCGACCGCGAATCCCACGAGAGAGATCAGCGCGACCACGAGGACGGTCCGCCCGAGGTCAGCGACCGTACGCCCCGCCAGCACGCCAGAACTTGCCATGGGCAGCGACCGGAACCTCTCGAGTATCCCGCTCTTAACGTCGGTCGCCATGCTGATACCGGTGGTGATGGCGCCGAAGGTCACCGTCTGCACGAAGATCCCGGGCATAAGGTAGTCCACGTACGGGATGCCGGGGATCTTCGCGAGGGCCCCCCCGAAGACATACCTGAAGAGGATCACGAAGATGACCGGCTGGATCATGGTGAACACGAACAACTGCGGGACCCTGCGCAGGTCTATGATGTTCCGCCGCGCGATCGTCATCGTATCGTGGATCGCGCCTATGACGGGCGTCGGACGCCGGAACGATTCCGGCATGTATGCTGTCGCTTCTGAATCAGTCACAGGGCACCCCTCCCGGGTCGTCTTCCTCGCCAGTGGTGCAGTGGTCACCCGTAAGCCTCAGGAACACTTCGTCCAGGGTCGGCTCCCGGACGGAGAGATCGTCGGGGACGAGCCCCTCGGACTCGAGCGCGCTCAGCACCTCGACCAGCACCAGCGGCCCCTTGTCCGAGATCAGCCGGACCGTTTTCCCCTCGTGATGCATGTTGTCCGCGACAAGACGGGAGACCACCTCCGCGGCGCGGGCGCCCGCATCTTCGTCCGCCATCTCGATCTCGATCGTCGTGGTGCCCAGGCGCGATTTCAGAGCCGAGGCGGTGTCGTTCGCGACGATCTTGCCGCTCGAGACCACCGCGATCCTGTCCGCGAGCTGGTCTGCCTCCTCGAGGTACTGTGTGGTCAACAGGACCGTGGAGCCTTCCGAGACCAGGTTGCGGATCAACTGCCAGAGCTCAGTCCGGCTCTGGATGTCCAGCCCGGTGGTCGGCTCGTCCAGGAAAAGGACCGGGGGTCTGGGCACGAGCGCGGCGGCGACGTCGAGGCGGCGCGTCATGCCTCCCGAATAGGTGCGGAGCGGCCGGTTGGCCGCCTTGGTGAGGCCGAAATTCTCCAGAAGCTCGTCGACACGTGGCGCGATCACCCGGCGCGGCAGCTGCGCGAGGCGCCCGATCATCGTGAGGTTCTCTCTGCCCGTCAGGTTCTGGTCGACCGCGGCATTCTGGCCGGCGAGCCCTATCTGGAAGCGCACTGCCACAGGGTCGCCTACTACGTCGTACCCCATCACCTCGGCACGGCCTTCGTCCGGGTGCAGGATGGTGCTGAGTATCCGGATGGCGGTCGTCTTGCCGGCTCCGTTGGGGCCCAACAATCCGAAGATCGTCTTGTGCGGGACCTCGAAGTCTATGCCCTTGAGCGCCTCGATGTCCCCGTATGTCTTTACAAGTCCCTCGACAAGTATTGCCGCGTCACTCACTGTTCCCCACCATATCCTCCCTGTCCCAGGGCAGCATCGCACGCCTGCCATCTTCGGCTTCACCAGTCGTTCAAGTGTTCGGACCCTCGTAAGAAACCAGACGTAATGGTTCAGTGCCTGACTGGAAGCACGGTATCATTTTCTTTCCATCTCAGCGCTTTCCTGCTCAAGCGCCTCACTTCCGGCAGGAATCCAAGCCAGCGCGTGCAATCAAGTACTACAAGGACACGAAACCCGGAGGTGGGCTGTGGGCTGTCTCATATTCATACTGGCGGCGTTTGCGCCCCGCATCGCGCTTCTCATCGTCTGGATATTCACGCCATACGTGAGCCGCGCCTTCCATGGCGGTTTCATCTGGCCGTTCCTGGGCCTCCTAATCCTGCCGTTCACGACCCTCATATACTCGCTCGTCTATGTCCCGGGGATCGGGGTGACAGGCTGGCGTTGGGCCTGGGTCGTCCTCGGAGTCATCCTGGATATCGCCTGGCATAGCGGCGGTGCGCGGAGGGCCAGACACTCAGTCTGACGCAGCTCGCTCCGGAACCAGCCGCGGGCGATGACATGCTCAATACTGCCACTGCGCTGGCAATTCCTGCCTATTCTTGACGGTGCTTACTTGCCAGAAATGAACAATTAGTGTATCTTGTTAACAATTTTAACGGTAGCATCCGCACTTGAGTTGAATCAAGAAGCACACTTGTTTGCCGCCGGGTCCGATGGGCCCGGATTTGTTGACTCAGGAGGTCACACGATTTCTCCGAGACGCTCGAGAGACATACTGATATTCGCCCTGATGGCTGTACTCGCCATCGCGGTCCTTCTCCCCCAGCTCGTGGCCGCGCAGCCGCTCGATCAGCAGAGGGCGCAGGCCCAGCAGGAGGTCAGCCAGCTGGAGCAGCGCGTCGAGAGCGCGGTGGAGCGGTACAAGTCCGCGTGCTCAAAACTGGAGGACACCAGGGCTCGCATCAACGAGAACAAATCCAGGCTCGACGAGGCCGAGCAGGAACTCGCTGCGCGCCAGACCACGCTCAACAAGAGGGTCCGGGCGATGTACGTCTCTCGCCAGAGCAAGTTCGTCGACGTCGCCGTTAACGCCAAGAGCTTCGACGAGTTCCTGGTGGGCATCGACCTCGTCAAGAAAGTCGGGCGCAAGGACGCGACGCTGGTCGCGGATGTTAAAAGCACCAAGGCCCACCTCGAGACCGCGAGGGCCGAGCTCAAGTCGCTCAAGGCCCAGCAGGAAGAGGCGACACAGGCGATGGCGTCCAGCAAAGCCGCCGTCGAGTCTGAACTTACAAAATCCAAGGGCAAGCTCGCGAACGTCGAGGAGCAGATCCGCCAGGCCATGATACGCCAGGCCGCGGAGGCTGAGGCGTCAAACGCCAGGCGCATGGCGAGTGCGGGAGTCGATTACTCCGTCCTCTACAGGGCGGTGCCGCCGGGAACGCCTCACCCGGGAGTGGTCCAGGTGGCGTACGCCCAGCTCGGCAAGCCGTATGTCTGGGGCGCCACGGGGCCGAACTCCTTCGACTGCTCGGGGCTGACTTCCTACTGCTACCGCCTTGGCGCGGGCATGAACATTCCGCGCAGCTCGTACGACCAGGCCGTGTGCGGCCCGAGGGTCGCCGTGAGCGAGTTGCAGCCGGGCGACATCCTCGGGTTCCACGGGTGGGGCCACGTGGGCCTCTACATAGGCGGGGGCCAGTTCATCCAGGCGCCGCACACCGGAGACGTTGTCAAGCTCACCGTACTCTCCACGCGCGGTGACTATGCCGGGGCCGTGCGCCCTTAGCGAAGCCCCCTCCGCAGACTGCCAACAACGACACGAGCCGTCACCCTGGCGCCGCCTCCCCAGTCAAACTGCTGTCACCTGTTCTCACTCCGCTGCCTTTGACATATTATCTGGTTGCAAATGCCGGGCGGAACGACCACGGAGGTGGCTGAGGGATGGCGATGACTGCCGAGCGATACACCGACTACATGTACGGCCTCATCGACAAGGTCATGAAAGATATCGGGCCTCGGGAATCGTGCAGCGAGGAAGAGCGCGAGCTCGGGCGGCTTTTTAGCTCCGAGATCTCCGAAGCCTGCGAGAGGGTTGAAACTCAAGAGTTCACCTGCAGCCCGACAGCCTTTCTCGGCTTCTTTCCGTACCTGGTATTGATGTACCTCGCGGGCGTGGTCCTCTATTTCTTCCTCCCGGCCGTCTCCGTCGCGCTGGCGCTTGTCGGCGGCGCGGTCCTCTACTTCGAAGTCGTCCGTTACAGGGAGCTGCTCGACCCCATCTTCCCCAGGCGCAAGGGCGCCAACGTTGCAGGGTACGTGAAGCCGAGCGGCGAGCCCACGCGGCGCGTCTACATCTCGGCTCATTTCGATTCCGCATACGAGTTCAAGCTCTGGTACTGGTTCAAAGGCTTCTCGGCGCCGCTGATGGGCGTGGGGATCTTCGGGCTCCTGCTCCTGCTCGGCTTCAGCATCGCGAGGACCGCGGCGCAGCCGGCCGGCCTGCCCGAGGGGGTTTACTGGATCCTCGGCTACATCCTTATCGGCTTCTCCCCGCTCGTAGCCATCAACGCCTTCTTCCACACCCGGGACCTCGTGCCCGGCGCCATGGACGACATGGCAGGCATCGCCGTCCTGGCCGGCCTCGCGAAGTATTTCAAGGACGCGCGCGCGATTGGAGACTTCTACCCCGAGGCGACAGAGGTCGTCCTGCTCGGGATGTCCTCTGAAGAGGCGGGGCTGAGGGGCGCCAAGCGCTGCGCCTCGCAGTTGCGCCAGGAGCCGGGGCCGCTGCCTCTGTTCTCGATATTCCTGGACGGCATCTACGACGAGCGCTACCTCACCGTATTCCGCAGGGAACTGTGGCCGGGCAGCAAGATGGACCCTGGCCTGGTGGATATCGCCGCGAAGGCGGCCGAAGACAGCGGCTTCAAGGCGGACGTCCGCTCCCTCCCGCTGGGGGCGACGGATGCGAGCGCGTTTGCCATCGCCGGGATACCCGCTGTCAGCCTCTGCCTGGCAGAGAACGACAAGCTGGCCCCCAACTACCACACGCGCCTCGACACGATCGACAACATACAGCCGAAGTCCCTCGCGATCGCTCTTCAGATAGTGATCGACATGGTGCGTCGCATCGATGCTTAGGGGCATACAGGTGGAGGTGTTCCCGTGACGGACGTCCTGGGGAAGTCGGTGCTGGTGACGGGAGCCGCGAGCGGCATCGGCCGGGCGTGCGCCCTGGCCTTCGCCCGGGAGGGAGCCCGCGCGGTCGTCGCGTGTGACATCGACGAGGCAGGGCTCGGGCATACGGTGACTGACCTCAAGCGGCTGGGGTGCGACAGCCTGGCGATGTTGATGGACGTCACGGACGCGGACTCGGTCGAACGCGTGGTAAGAGAAGCGGTGGAGCGCTGCGGGTGTGTCGACGTGCTCGTGAACTCAGCCGGCATCGGGATATTCGGCGCCATGGAAGACCTGACGCTCGCCGACTGGCGCCGGGTCGTCGACATCGACCTCTGGGGAAGCATCAACGTCGACCGGGCCATCTGGCCCCACATGGTCGAGCGGGGGTCGGGACACATCGTCAACGTGTCGTCAGCAAACGGGATCTATATCCCGATGCCTTACATAGCCCCTTACGCGACCAGCAAGTTCGGCGTGGTCGGCCTCTCGGAGGCCTTGATGGTGGAGGGATGGCGACACGGCATCAGGGTCACCTGCGCCTGCCCCGGCAACGTCAAGACGCCCATCTACGACAGGGCCGAGTTCAAGGGGTTCGACGAGAGGGCCCGCGTCTTCACCAAGGTCAACATGCTCGTGGCCGAGAAGCCCGAGAAAACGGCGGCGCAGATACTGAGAGCGGTGAAGAGAAACCGCTTCATCGTGGTGACCACGCCCTTTTCCCGGCTGTGCGCTTTTACACGCACTCACTTCCAGGGAGCCTGGTTCGCCTACACCAGGTTGTTCTCGTCGCTGACCGAGAGGCTCACCGACCGCTACAGGACAGGCTGAGCCTCACACGACGCGGGTATCCTCCTCTGCCGCTATCGGCGTCGCTATCACCAGTTCGGGCGGGGCCTCCTGCGAGGGGTAGTTGCGCATAGCGATAAGCCCGTAGAGCCCTGCCGCGAGCGCGGCGACGCCACCGACCGCCAGCCCCCACCTGGGCCCGGCGTGTGTCCCGATCCAGCCTACGACAGGCCCGCCGATGGTGGTCGAGCCGAGGAACGCGACCGCCCAGAGCGCCATGACGCGGCCGCGCATGGTCGGGGCGCTCTCGAGCTGCAATATGGTGTTGCCGAGCGAGATGAATATCACCGAGAAGACCCCGACCAGCACCATCGCCAGTACGCAGAGCAGGAGGCTCGGGGCCATGCTGGCCAGTATCACCGTCGCACCGAACGCGAACCCCACCGAGATGAGACCCCTGGGAGCTGTCGAGCGCCTGCCTGCCGTTGCCAGGCCTCCCAGCACCGCGCCGGCGCCCATGAAGGCGGTCAGAAGCGCGAGCCCCCTGGCGCCCGAGTGGAAAGTGAACTTCGCCATGAGCGGCAGGGCGACCCCGAACTCGAAAGTGAGCGTGCCGATGATCGCCATCATCACCAGGACGTCGCGCAGCACGGGTGTGCGGCGGACGTAGCCGAACCCCTCCCGCAGTTGGCCCCTCGCCCTGGCGATGGGCGCGGACGACGACAGCTCGGTCTTCCGCATCAGGAACAGGCAGAGCAGCACCGCGGCATACGAGCCCGCGTTGATGAAAAAGCACGGAGCAATCCCTACGCCCACGATCAACGCCCCGGCGATGGCCGGGCCGATAACGCGCGTGAGGTTGACCTCTATTGAGTTGAGCGTCACCGCGTTCCTTAGCTCATCGCCGCCCACCATCTCGTGGATGAAAGACTGCCGGGTCGGGTTGTCCACCGCGTTCAGCATGCCGAGCGACGCCGCGAGCACGAACACCATCCAGAGCCGTACCACGCCGGTCGCGACCAGGATGCCCAGCACGAGCGCTACCACCGCTGAACCCGATTGGGTGAAGTAGAGGACCTTGCGCTTGTTGAAACGGTCGGCGACGACGCCGCCGCCCGGTGCCAGCAGGAGTATCGGGAGGTACTGCAGGGCCAGGACGAGGCCCAGCGCCGTTCCGGAGTTCGTGATCTGCAGCACCAGCCAGGCCTGCGCCACCATCTGCATCCAGGTCCCGCACAGGGATATGCCCTGTCCGATGAAGTACAGCCGGTAGTTGCGTATCTTCAGCGACGAAAAAGTCTTTTTTAAAACACCCGGTGCCAGGTCTGCACCGGGCTTGCCGGACGGTGGCTCAGGTCCCATATCAGTCACAATACACCAAGATCATGTCCGTTCCCGCAAGATACGCCTCAAAACGCGGCAATCGCCGCCGTTTCCGTCCCTGAGGGACGACGGGGCCTGCATTGAATAGGACTCTTGACACGGGTAGGATTGCTTGGGGGGTGGATACCGATGGCAAAAGCGAGTCTCGGGACGAGGCTGAATTACCGCAGAGACGTGACCCGCATGAGGTTGAGCCTGAAGGCTGCGACCATTGTTCTAATGGTGAACGTCCTCATCGTCATCCTGGTGGGCTCGCTCTTTCTCCTCCACTTCGAACATGACTATAACCCCAGGGTCAAGACCTACAATGACGCGCTGTGGCTGACCTGGGTGACGATCACGACCGTGGGCTACGGGAACAACTACCCCGTCACCGGGGGCGGCAAGTTGACGATCGTGGTGATCATGGTGCTCGGGGTGGGAATGCTGACCACGTACTTTTCGGTGAAATCTGCGAAGAAAGTGAAGGACATACAGGATAAAAGGCGGGGGTTGAGGATGAAGATCACAAGCCGTGACCATTACCTGGTCCTGGGATGGAACGACCGTGCTCCGTTCTTGTTAGAAACCCTCAAGAAGATGTTACAGCCGGACAGGGTCCCTATCGTGGTCATGAGCGAAGAGGAGGAGCAGCCGGATGAAGACGACTACGTCCTGTTCCTCAAGGGCCGTCCGACCACCGAGCGTGACCTGCTCCGCGCCAACGCGCCGGCGGCCGCGGCCGCCATCCTGCTCGCGATCAGTGGCGGTGAGAGCGACTGCGAGGGGGACGCCAGGACCGTGCTGACCGCCCTCAGCGTGAAGAAGCTCAACCCCGATATCCAGATGACCGCTGAGGTGCTCGAACCCGAGAACATCAGCCACCTCCAGCTCGCGGGCGTGGACGAGATACTCGACTCGAACATGTTGCTCGGCAACCTCATGGCGCGCTCCGCAAAGCACTTCGGACTCATCACCTTCATCGGCGAGCTGATCTCGAGCAAGCCGAGTGAAGGCCTTTCGAAATTGCCGGTGGACGACAAGATGGCCGGGATGTCTGGGGACGAACTGGAGATGTTCCTGTTGAGCGAGAAGCACGTCATGCCGCTGGTCGCCAGCTCCGACAAGGGCTTCGAGCGCTACTCGAAAGGGATGAAGCTGGAGGCAGGCGGTTTCCTGCTCGTGCTATCCAGCACGTCGTCAGAGGGCTCCGGCTGACGGGTCTTCGCGCCTGGAGGACTACTTCCCGTGGCAATGCTTGTATTTCAGGCCGCTCCCGCAAGGGCACGGTTCGTTGCGCCCCACTAATGCGAAGGCCCGCCTTCTGGCTTCGGCAAGGAAGTCCATCGCTTCGGAAGGAGCCCGGCCGGCGGAAAGGAGCTCCGCCATCAGCTTCATCGGCTCGTCGATATGGCTGAAGAACTCCTTGTATCCCTCGCACAGGTAATTGAGCCCCGGCTCCCCGTCAGGCGCCTTCGCCACCCTGTCCTTGGGGCATGCTCCGTGGCAGGCGAACCTCACCTCGCAGTCCAGGCAGAACTGCGGCAGGCCGTCCAGTTTCTCCAGGCCGAAAGCCCTCTGCTTCTCACCGGACATCAGCTCCCCCATCGGGGTCTCGAGGATGTTCCCCAGCAGGTGAGACGGTTCGACGAAGTGGTCGCACGAGTAGAGGTCCCCGTTGTGCTCCAGCGCCGGGGCGTTGCCGCAGGTGGGCGCAAAGGCGCAGCTCCCCGAGGGCTCGCCCGCCCAGGCCGCGAGTGCCCAGTCGAACGTCAACACGAACACCTCTCCCACGTCCCGGTCCACCCACTCGTCGAATACCGAGGTCAGGAAACCCGCGTACTGGCGTGGTGAGACGGAACGGCCGGTGAGCGCCTCGCCTTCCTGGAACCCGGTCTCGATGTCGCGCTCGACGACAGGGAGGAGCTGGATGTACTTCGCCCCGATCTCGTCCCTGAAAAACCGGTAGACCTCCAGCCCGTGGTCTCCGTTCGCGGCGTTGACCGTGCAGAGGATGTTGAACTCGACGCCGTGCTCCTGCAGCAGCTCCACGCCGCTGGTTACTTCGTTGAAGGTCGGCCTGCCGCGGGCGTCCTTGCGGTACGCGTCGTGCAGTTCGCGCGGGCCATCCAGGCTGATCCCGACCAGGAAGTCGTTCTCGCGAAAGAAGCGGCACCACTCCGCGTCGAGCAGCGTCCCGTTCGTCTGGATGGTGTTCTCGAACCGAAGCCCGGGCCGCTCCAACTCCCTCTCCAGCTCGATCGAACGGCGGAAGAAGTCGAGCCGCATGAGAGTGGGCTCCCCGCCCTGCCAGGCGACGGTCACCTCCGGGCCCACCTGCGACTCCGCGAGCTGCTCGATATAGGCACAGAGGACATCGTCCTCCATGCGGAGCTTGCTGCCGGGGTAGAGGCCGGCCTTCTTGAGGAAGAAGCAGTAATCGCAGCGCAGGTTACATGCCGCGCCCGCGGGCTTCGCGAGCAGATGGAAGTTGAATGGCGTCGTCATCAGACCAGTTCTCCAGCGTCGTCGTCCGGACCATCAGCATACAGGTCAGTGCACCAGGCCGACAATGCCCTTTATCGTCTCGATGACACCGAGGATGACGAACTCGAGAATGAGGAGCTCCTTCATGGTCGGCTGTGCCCCCTCGGCTGGAGGCGTATCCCGCTCCGGACTGTCCCCCACGGTGTGCCCTCGCTCCCTCAGCGCAGGCTCATCAAGCCTCAGAGGGCATTCTGTCCCCGTACTCGGTCAGCCCGTATATGACCAGCACGTCGATGGCGATGACGAGTATCGACAGCGCCGGGAAAGCCCAGATGACGAACAGCCAGAAGATGATGCTGACGGTCGCCCACACTATCGCGAACCACCTCGCCCACTGCACTTTGTTGAGCACCGCGAACCCCGCTATAACGAGAATGGCGCCGAAGATGATCCCGAGCACGCCCCAGAAAGTGAGATTGGCGAACAACAGTTGTGTGATGAGGAGCGACTTCTTAGAGACAGCCGCGATGCCCCAGATTACGTTGCCGATCCCCGCCACGATCATCATGATCGAAGCGAACACCAGCCAGCCGGACCCTTTCTCCCCCACCTTCCTCCTCCTTCTTGCTGGATACCCCGTGGTCTCCCGCTTCCCCTACCTGCAAGGGTCTTCAACCCGCCCTTCAGTGGCTACTGCCCCAGGATCTGTTTCTTCTCCTGTGCGAACTCCTCGTCGGTCAGCACCCCTTGAGTGTGCAGCTCGGCCAGCTCCTTCAGCTTGTTGATATCTTCCTCGGTCATCCCTCCGCCCGCGGGAGCGGACTGGGGTGGAGCGGCCGCGGCCTGGGCAGCCATCTGCTGCGCCTGCTGTGCCTCCGTCTGGGCTTCCTGTATGCCCTGGTTTGTCGCCTCTTCCTTTCGTGCGGCATGTTTTCCCACGGCGTAGGCGCCTCCGCCGACAACCGCCGCTCTCATCAACGGTCTCCGCCTTAACAGTCCCATAACTGGCCTCCTAACTTATTTCATGCCATGATGTCGTCGAGCTCTACACCAAGGGCAAGGGCGATCTCCGGTGCTGTGGCTACGATCTTTGCCATGCCTATCGTCGGGGCCAGCGCGACCATGATGCCCAAGATCTCATCGGGAGTGACACCGCTCTCGAGAGCGACTCCGATCTGCCACATGAACGAGGCGGGCGCCGCGTCAACAGAGATCAGGGCCGCGATGCGGACCATCGCGTGGGTCTTCGGGTCCAGGCCCGACTGCTCGATGTTGTTGAGTTGCATCGCAAGCGCCGACTCGATGATGCCGCTGTCCTGCAACGAAAGCCCCTTCAGAACGTCGTCGTGCTTCTTGGTTGTCTTCTTAGCCACAGCTACCGCCCCCTCCTTGATCACCGCACCGCGCACGAAGCGTGCCGGTTATTCGTGCCCACATTCTAACCTTTGCAAGCAATTCCTGCGCCTGCGGCGTCAAGACCGCCAATGGGGCGCTCAATCGTGTGCGGCAGGGGACGGAGCGGACTCGTCGAACAGAAAGCAGAGCAGGTGAGCAGTGCGCGGGCCGCTCTGGCAACCTCTTGTGTCGACGCCAGGTGAAGGCGTGCGCTGCCTGATGTTTGAACACTGTCTCAATCTACGGGAGGCGAGAGATGTCCAATGCCGATGAATTCATGAAGCGGTACCACGTCGCGGTGGCTCGCGCGAACAAGGGCCAGCTCGACAAGATGAAGCCAAAAATCGCGTCCGAGTGGGTCAAGGACTGGATGGAAGAGGTCGGCGACAGCATAACCGACCCGGAGGAGTTCCGGGCAAGTTTCCAGCAGTTCCTCATCGACCTTGGTTTCGCCGATGAGAGCAGAGTATCGATCAGCGGCGACGAGTTGATGATCGACGTCGGCGGGTGCATCATCTGCCCCGGGAACGACATCCTCAAGAAGGCCGGCGAGGAGGCGCTCTGCCCCATCACACCCACCGGCATGATGGCGATCTCGAGGGTGATGGGGAAGAAGGCCACGCTGGAAGGTGTCGATAAAGAAGGCAAGCCCGTCGGGTTCTGCCAGATCAAGTACAAGCTCGAGGACAAAGCCTGACGCCCTCACTGACCTGTCAGGGGTTGCCGTTCCTGTCTACCGCGGCTTCATCTGAGGAACTCTATCACGCAAAGATAAACAAGGTACGCCACGCAGATCACAGTGACCACGGCCACATTCGTCCACGGCAGGAAGAGCATCAGCAGTATCGCGACGCAGAGGCCTCCCACTCTGAGCGGCCAGGCAAAACGGGAGACGAAGCCCGGCTCGACTGCCACATCCGGGTGGCGCTTCTTCCTCAGTGCGTTGAGTGATATCGCATCGTGCATCCCGGCGGACCAGCGGTACGGCCCCGCGACAACGGCCGCGATGATGCTCAGGAAGCTCAATGTGACGAGCCCGATGACAATGAGGATCAGGCTCCCCTGGACTTGCGTCGCCACAGCCACCGCCGCGCTGCGGTTGGTCGCATTGCTGATGGGGTTGATGTAATGGTACTGGACCACCTTCAAGATGATGACCAGCGCCGCCAGCGCGACTATCATCCCGACAGATGCCCAGATGACGGCGCGCCTGGTGTCACTCGAGACCGAAGCCGCCAGGATGAGCAGGAACACGACGCTCCAGGGCAGCACCAGAAACAGTTGATCCAGTACGGTCACGGTCTGCTTGACGTTGCCGAGTTGCGAGTTCTGGTAGAGCACGATCCGCCCGAGGCCGCCAGGGATGCTCTGGTCCTTGAGGAACCCCAGGCCGTTGTTCGCGAGCCTGTCTTTCACGTCCGTGATGAGCGCCGACACGTCGAGGATGACCTGGCCCTGCTCGTTCAGATGGACCGGCCCACTTGCGCGTACCCCTTTTACCGCCTCCGAATGCGCCGTTGTGAGGATCCCCTTCCACACGGCCTGGAACGCGCCGCTCTTCAGTATTTCGGCGGTCAGGGTCCCGGCAAGATCCCTGGCGCCTGAGGCGACCATGCCTGCCTGTGACTTGAGGGGCTCGGGGAGCTTCTTGATCTCCTTCTCGATGCGCGTGGTGAGGTCATATTTTTCAAATAGCACCTTGATGGCCTGCTGGCTGACAGCCTTGTCCACTGCCGCGTTCCTGGCGAGCGGCGCCACCGTGTCGACGAATCGCGCCGTGTCCAGAGCCGTGTCATGTACCCAGGCAGCGAGGACAGCCCCCGCCACGGTGAGCGAAACCAGCACGATAAAGAAACCTGTGAAGAATGTCTGCAGGAAGCCCGCACCGCTGCTCTTCTCAGAACTCATGGCAGTCACTTGTCCCATCGCATCGACTCGAATCGGTCTATCAACTGAGGCCGGTGATGCCCTGGCCGATGAGGACGGCGGCAAAGACCAGGAACAACACTGCCATCACCGCCGGGTTATGAGCAGCCAGCCACGTCTTCCATCCGCCGAGAATCTCCACCGCGCGAGTCTTCATCGAGAAGTAGACGATCAGCGGGAGAGCCACACCGATCGTTGCAATGACTATGAAGATGATGAGCGTGCCGATCTGTTGCGCGACCGAGATCCCCGACTGCGAGATCGTCGCGACGGCCGCTACGATAAGGAGGAGGTTCTTGGGATTGGCCCCGGAGAGGACCGCCCCGAGGCCCAGCGACTTCGGCCAGGTGAACTCGTCAAGCGCCTGCATCCACTTCGGCATCTCGGGCTGTTCGCCCTCCTTCGGCCTCTTTCGCCACCGCCTGGAAGCCGCAAAGAGGAGTATGACTCCGAGCAGGATCTTGAACGAGTATGCTCCTTGCGACGGCTCGCCGCTGGTGATGCCGATGGCGTCGGCAATGACGAGAACGACGGTTCCCGCGATTGCCGCTCCGGCAAGCCAGCCGAACAGGAACGCCGGACCGTTCGCCGCGCCACGCGGAGTGCCCAGCATCAGGATCACCGCGATGATCGGAACCGGACTTATGCCGACCCCCACCGCCAGTGGCAGAATATCACCGATGACTTTTCCCATGTTTCACCCCTTGCTCTCCGTTACTCTACGCCATATCCACGGCAGTTGTGCCCACACCTTCTACAATTCAGGAAATGAGCCAGAAAATATCATCTTCGAGACGGTCGCGAAGAAAAGTGGCCCATCGCCGTCGGCAGTATTCGTATTGGTGAATGTTATCAGAATCGCCTGTGCTGAAGGCAGGTAAAACACCTGCGTGTCGCAGGCATTTGTCCTTCCGGTGATTCCGATGAAGTTGTGGGTGTTGTCGTATTTCACCATCGCCAGTCCGTAGCCGGGGTCCATGCCGTTGGCGGGTTCGGGCAGGCCCGGAGGCACCATGTCAATGAAGCGTTCCCTCTCCTTCTGCATCGCCTTGCTTATGAGCTTGCCCGTACCGAGTGCCTCGGCCCACACCTTCAGGTCTTGAAGGTTGGAGACCATCGCCCCCGCGGCCCACAGGAAGGACGGGTCTATCTTGAAGGCCTCCGTGTATGCCTTCCCCGCTTCATCGTAATTGTATCCAACCTGCATTAATCATATGAAACGGGAAGGACTCTCCCCTTGCTTTGCTTAAGTATGCATTAGAAAGCCAAAAA
>DAIUEJ010000015.1:0-58836 GCA_036845225.1 Candidatus Anoxymicrobiaceae bacterium
AAACCACTGTTCAGTTTTCAAGGTACCAAGACGATTCCACTCGCCTGTGTCACCGAATATGACCAAAAAGAAAACCGCTGAACTCAAGTCCAGCGGCAGTAAACCGGTTAAACCGGTCCGCTAGGTCTTAAGATCGAGCCTCAAACTTGTCCCTTTTTCGAGCAAAGCCAAGTTTACTTCCTTTGGCCACTTTCAAGGTTCCAGATGATACTAACATCGCACCCATACAGTGTCAATGCGAGTTCACTCTCCGGAAGCGTCAATTACTTCCACCCTGACGAAAGTCTTCCTTCCCTTCCTGAACAGCTTCCCGTCGACTTCCTCGAGGGGCAGTTCAAGGGAGGAATCACCGACTTTTTTGCCCTCTATGGAGACGCCGCCGCCCTCTATCAGGCGCCTTGCCTCGCTGTTGGAATCCGCCATGCCGAGCGACACGAGCAGGTCCACCACCCAGATGCTGCCGCCGGCGAACCGCGCGGCTTCCACCCGCGCCTTGGGAACGTCCTCAGGCATCTCCTTCAGCCCGAAGACCTTGCGGAACGAATCCGCAGCATCGCGTGCGTCTCCCTCGCCGTAGTATGTCTTCACGACCTCCATGCCCAGGCGCTCCTTGGCGTCCCGCGGGTTCATCTGGCCGGAATCCACAGCCGCGCGCATCCGCGTTATCTCGTCGGGGTCGACCTGGGTCACGAGCTCATAGTACTTCCAGATGATCACATCGGGGATCGACATCAGCTTGCCGAACATCTCAGAAGGCGGGTCTGTCAGGCCGACGTCGTTGGACAGGCTCTTGCTCATCTTCTGGACGCCGTCGGTGCCTTCCAGGAGGGGAAGGGTGACCACGCACTGCGGCTCCTGTCCGACCGCGCGCTGCAGGTTCCTCCCGGCAAGCAGGTTGAACTTCTGGTCGGTGCCGCCGAGCTCGACGTCCGAGGCCAGCATCACGGAGTCGTACGCCTGCATCAGCGGATACAGGAACTCGTGCAGGCCGATCGGTTTCTCGGCGGCGAACCGGTTCGAGAAGTCGTCCCGCTCGAGGATCCGCGCGACTGTGAACTTCGAAGCCAGGTCGAGGAGGTCCTTGAAGGTGAGCGGCGCCAGCCACTGGCTGTTGCGCACCAGGCGGGCGCGCCGTGTGTCGAGCACTTTGTCGGCCTGTTCTATATAAGTGCGTGCGTTGTGCGCGACCTCGTCTTCTGTCAGCACCGGCCTGGTCGCGTCCTGTTCGCTCGGGTCCCCGATGAGGGCTGTGAAGTCCCCGATCAGGAGAACCACCTGGTGTCCCAGTTCCTGGAAGTGGCGGAGTTTGTTGAGGGGCACCGAGTGGCCGATGTGCAGGTCCGGGCGGGTCGGGTCGACCCCGAGCTTGATGATGAGGGGCCTGCCGGTCTCGATCGAGCGCTCGACCTTGCGGCGCATCTCCTCCTCGGGCAGGACCTCCACCGCGCCCGAAGCGATGAGCCTCATCTGCTCTTCGACTCGCTTGTTCAGCGCCATGTGTCCGCCTCGCTGTTTCTGTCGCGCTTGTCCTGCCGTACCACGATCTTGCGTATTATAACCTAAGGGGTGTGCGTGAACCGCGCACCCAAGGAGAATGCCGCTGCAGGCGGAAAAATGATATGTGAGACGCCCGGTGTAAACCCGAACAGTACAACTGGCGTCTTATAGGATGTTATCCTTGTTGAAGATGTTACTTATGTGACGGTGGTATGAAAGTATCTCTGCGGATATCGCTCGTGATCGTACTGGGGGTCGTCCTTGCCGTGGGCGGGATGGTCGCCTGGTTCTACACGGGCATAGGGCTGCCCAAGCTCTCCTCGCTCAACAGCTACAAGGCCGCGCAGAACTCCAAGGTCTTCGCCGCCGACGGTTCGCTGCTCTGCGAGCTCAAGGGCGACCAGGACCGTGAGATCATCGCGCTGGACCAGATGCCCGACGCCCTCAAGAAGGCGATCGTCGCCATCGAGGACACGGACTTCTACCACCACAAGGGCGTCAACTGGAAAGCGGTCGCGCGGGCGCTCTGGGCGAACATCGTAAAGGGTTCGGTGGTCGAAGGCGGCAGCACCATCACGCAGCAGTATGTGAAGAACGCCTACGTGGGGCCCAAGCGGAACCTCTGGAGGAAGATCGAGGAGGCGCACCTCGCGTTCGAGCTCGAACAGAAGTACTCAAAGGACAAGATACTGGAGCTGTACCTCAACGACATCCTCTTCGGAAAAGGCTGCTACGGCATTTTCACGGCCGCTAACCGTTACTTCGGGAAACCGCCCCAGGCTCTTACCCTGGCGGAGTGCGCGATGCTGGCCGGCATCGTCCAGGCGCCGAGCTATTACGACCCTTACAGCAAGCCACAGGAAGTCCTGCAGCGCCGCAAGATAGTCCTCGAGCAGATGCACAAGCTGGGGATGATCACCATGGCCGAGCTGGACGGAGCGGACAAGGAGCCTATGAACCTCGCCCCGCCCAACACCTACCACGCTGCCCGCAGGGCGCCGTACTTCTGCGACTACATGAGGGAATATGCCATCAAGAAGTTCGGTGAGCAGGAAGCGCTTCGTGGCGGCCTGCGGATCTACACCACCCTCGACGTCGCCCTGCAGGGCATGGCGGAGAGGACCATCGTCAACATGACGGACCCCAAAGAGGGTCCGGACGCGGCGCTGGTGTGCATCGACCCACGCACCGGGTACATCAAGGCGATGGTGGGCGGGAAGAGCTACGCGTTGAGCCAGTTCAACGTCGCGGCCGACGGCCACCGGCAGGCGGGCTCCTCTTTCAAGACCTTCGTCCTCTCCCGGGCGCTCGCGGACAGCGTGTCGCCTGACCAGACGTATGACTCCTCGTCCCCCAGGACCATCAACATACCGGGTGGAGGCGTCTGGAAGGTCCACAACTACGAGGGGCACGGCAGCGGCTCCATGACTATAAGGGACGCTACCATCCACTCTGTGAACTGTGTGTACGCCCAGATGATAATGGACGTCGGCCCCTCCCGTGTCGCGGAGCTCGCGCATGCGATGGGCATCCAGACCACCATCGACCCCGATCCCGCTATCGCGCTCGGCGGGCTGCGCATCGGCGTCACGCCTCTCGAGATGGCGTCGGCTTACGGGACGCTCGCGAACAACGGGGTGCACGCCGTCGCACGCTCCACCGCCAAGGTGACCGACGCCGACGGGAACGTGATCGACGAGGGCAAGCCTGAGACAAGCCAGGTCCTCGACCCCAAGGTGACGTCGAAGGTGAACTCGATCCTCTCCCAGGTCGTCTCAAGCGGGACCGGCAGGGGCGCGAGCATCGGCAGGCCGCAGGCAGGCAAGACCGGCACCACCGAAGACTACGCGGACGCCTGGTTCGTTGGATACACGCCGGACCTTGTGACCGCGGTGTGGGTCGGTTATCCGCAGGGCCGCATCTCCATGCACGGGATGACGGGCGGCAGCCTCCCCGCCTCCATCTGGAGCAATTTCATGGAGAAGGCGCTGGACAACGTCCCGGCCACCCCGTTCCCGAACAGCGAGGACAGCGGCCAGACGCCTCAGCAGCAATCCGAGTCGATCACAGTGACCATATGCGACCAGTCAGGGCTGCTGGCGACGCCCAACTGCCCGAACACTCACGAGCAGCTGTTCCGGCGCGGCCAGGAGCCGACTTCCTACTGCACGCTCCACAACGCGCAGAACTCCAGGAAGGTCCCCAACGTCGTCGGCATGAGCAGCTCTTCCGCGAGGAGCGCGCTCGAGACCTCGGGGTACTCCACGTCGGTGGTGAACGAGTCCAGCTCGCAGCCGGCGGGCACGGTCCTGAGTCAGGCCCCCGCGGCGGGCACGGTCCTGCCGTCCGGCAGCAGCGTGACCATCTATGTCTCTGCGGGAGCGCCTCAAGCTTCTGTTCCGGGGGTGGTGGGACTGACAGAATCGGCGGCGAGGACCAGCATCTCCACCGCCGGTTTCGCTGCGAGTGTAAGCTACGTGCCGGGCACGCCGCCGGGATTGGTGGTCAGCCAGAGCCCGTCGGCGGGAACGAGGATGACCCCCGGCTCGACCGTGTCTATCTCCGTGACCAAGGGCGGGGGCGGGTTGGGCTTCCTGTTTCCCTTTATCTTCTAGCCGGGCGGGCCCTGCTCACTTCTTCAAGCGCGAGAACCTCTTGAAACCCGAGAAACCGCGGGCCTTGACCCCTTTCTTCTCGAGCCTGTCCAGGAACAGGTTCACCCCGATGTTGTCAGAGGCGATGTGACCCGCGATGACAACGTTGATGTGCTGTTTGTCGGCCTCCGCTTTCAGCTTGTCGCCCATGTGCATGCCGACTATCGTACCCACTCCAGCCTGTGCGAGCTTCTCGAGAGCCGACGCGGGGCCCTCCGTGCCACCGGTCATGTCGACCAGTATCCCCCCGGCGCGGTTCTTCTTGTCGCCGACCAGAGCGGTCGGGGGCATCCCGAGTTCGGCGGATGCCCGGTACTCTTTCTCTTTCAAGAGAAGGTCTATCACGTCGCCGACCAGCCTGGGCTTCGCCCGCTTGAACATCCGCGTGAGGTAGTCGGTCACCAGGTTGTCAGCCGGCGTGTGAACGCACATGAAGGGCATGTCCAACAGACTGGCGGTGTCGATCGGGCGCTGGTGGTTCTGTGGCAGCAGCGCCCGCCTGATCTCTCCCATGCGCTCGCCGATCAGCGCCTCGCCGACGTTGATGGGCACCCCCTGGACCGCCCAGATGTCAGCCTGCACTTTCATGACGTCGGAGAGCGCGGCGAGGGCCGCTCCTTCAGGGTGGTGCGAGAGGCAGAGGTCGATCTTCATCCCCTTCTCACGCAGCCGGTCCGCGAGGACCAGTTCGGGCGCCTCGATGTCGATGCCGGCGATCACGTTCGAGACCTCGAGGTCGGGGTCTCCGAACAGGATGCGGGTGTCCGCGAACGGGTTCACAAGGCGCTCCTTATCGAAGAAGCGCTTATCGTCCCCCTTGAGGCCGTCGTACTCCTTCTGCACGTCGGCCAGGACCTCTTTGATGCCGTCCTTTCCGCGCGGGTCGACGCTCTTGCCTGCCTCGACGGCAAGCCTGTAGATCTCCTCGAGTCTCACCGGATATCCCCCTCCTCTTCCCTCACCTGGAGACGTGAGGGTTTCCTTTTACCAGGTAACGGTACGGCTCCTCCACGGAGCCACCCACGCCGATCCGCGGCGTAACCTCAACTTCTGTGTCCCTGTATTCTTTCCTCCGCCACGCGCCCAGCGGGCCGCCCGTGAGGTCGCAGGCGTTCTGCCGCAGCGATATCGCCATGGCCTGACACAGCCTGGCGGGCCCGTTGGCAAGGCTCTTGTCAGTGCCCCTCCGGGCCGCCATGAGGTCGACTCCGTCGACAGGCTCCAGCGCCCTGACGAGGACCGCCCCCGCGGTGTGCTCTTTCTCGGTCACGATGTTGAACATGTAGTGCATTCCGTAGACGAAGTAGACGTATGCGTATCCCGGAGGCCCGAACATGACGCGGCTGCGCTCGGTCCGGCCGAAGCGCGCGTGGCTCGCGAGGTCGCCCCGCTCCAGGTATGCCTCGGTCTCGACGATGATTCCCGAGGTGACCCCGGCGTCCGTCTCATGGAGCAGCAGGCAGCCGAGCAACTCCCGCGCGACAGTGAGGGTGTCCCTCCCGTAGAAGTCCGTGGTCAACCTGGCGCGCTCAGAGAAGCCGGTCAGTCCCTGTCCTCCTGCGCGAAAAGGCCTTCCTGGACCGCGGAGGGATCGTCGGAGGCGAACACTTCTTTCACGCGCTTCTCCAGGTCGTCGATGTCGAGGCCGACCTCGTCCTTGATGGACCGTCGCAACATCCGGCCGACGTGCTGGAAGTCGGTGAGTATCCTCTCGAGGAGGTCGAGCGCCATGGCGCACTCGATCTCATTGGGCCCCTCCATGCTCATATCCTTGAGCATGGTCGCCTCGGTCTTCGAAGCGACGACCGGCTCGGCGACTCCATCGATGTAGACGAGGGTCCTGCGGGCCGGCCCGCGGTTCTCCTCGATGGGCACGAAACCGACGATCTTGTCGGAGAGAAAATACTTGCCGTACCCGAGTGATACGATTACGCCTTTCTTGACCTCCACGTCCACGCTCCTTCTTCGAGTGGCGCCGCCTGACCGGAATAATATCACAAGGGTGCCGCGGTCCGTTCAAGCAAGAAGGAGGCGTCGCGCTAGGACTTTGAGACCATCGCCCGGGCGTCGGCCATTTGTCGTTTGACGGCGTCGGGCGCCGTGCCCCCCGTGCATGACCTGCGCGCAATCGACGCGGCGGGCGTCAGCCAGGTGAGGGCGTCCTCCTCAAAGAGAGTCGAGAAGCCGGCCAGCTCAGGGAGTGTGAGCGCCTCTAACCCCTTGCCTTGCTCCAGGCAGTAAGCGACCACCTCGCCTACCACGCTGTGCGCCTGCGGAAAGCCCATGCCTTTCGAGGCGAGGTAGTCGGCCAGATCGGTCGCGGCCATGAACCCGCCGGACACCAGCTCGGCCGCCCGCTCGCGGTTGAAAGTGATGGTGCCGATGGTGCCCTCCATGACCGACAGGCATCCCAGCACGGTATCGACCGAATCGAACAGCCCCTCCTTGTCCTCCTGGAGGTCGCGGTTGTAAGCGAGCGGCAGGCCCTTCATGACGGTCAGCATCCCCACTAGAGAACCGATGACCCGTCCGGTCTTTCCGCGCACCAGCTCGGCTCCGTCGGGGTTCTTCTTCTGCGGCATCAGGCTGGAGCCGGTCGCCCAGGAGTCGTGGAGCTCAGCCAGGCCCCACTCCGCCGACGCCCACAGGACCACCTGCTCGGCAAGCCGGCTGAGGTGGACCATCACCATCGACATCGCGTAGGAGAGGTCGCAGACGAAGTCGCGGTCGCTCACGGCGTCCATGCTGTTCGCGGAGACGCTGGAGAAACCGAGCATGTCCGCGAGCTCGAGCCGGTCGACCGCGACCGTCGATCCCGCGAGGGCGCCGGAACCCAGAGGCAGGCAATCCGCGGCCTCGCCCGCGGCAGCCAGCAGCGAAAGGTCTCTCTGAAGCATATGCACGAAGGCGAGCAGCTCATGCGCGAGCAATACCGGCTGCGCCTGCTGCAGGTGGGTGTGTCCGGGCACCGCGACGTCGGCGGCCGATTCCGCCTGGTCGATAAGTGCGGTCTGCAGCGCCTTGACGCCTTCCTTCAGCAGCACGCACTGCTCGAGGGTGAACATCCTCATGTCGGTGGCCACCTGGTCGTTCCTGCTCCTCCCGGTGCGAACCTTGCCGGCTGCCGGGCCGGCGATCTCGACCAGCCTGCGCTCGACCGCGGTGTGTATGTCCTCGTCTGTTGGCTCGACGGCGAAAGAGCCCGAATCGAATTCGCTCCTGACGGCGTCCAGGGCTTCCGTGAGCACCTTCTCCTCAGTGGCCGTGAGCACCCCGGCGCGCGTGAGCGCCTTGCACCAGGCGCGCGTGCACTCGATGTCGTACGGGTAGAGGCGCATGTCGTAGCCGATCGACGCGCTGAACGCCATGAACCCCTTGTCCGGTTCTTCTCCGAAACGGCCGCCCCACATCTTCACTTTTCTTCCTCCCGCGCCCTCTCGCTCCGGGCCCATGTCTTGAGCGGCAGGCCCCACAGGTCGATGAAGCCCTTCGAGGCCTGGTGGTCGAACACGTCGGCCGCATCGTAGGTGGCGAGCCCGACGTCGTAGAGCGAGTTTGGCGACTTGCGCCCGGCGACGTCCGCCCTGCCCTTGAAGAGGCGCATCCGGACGGTGCCGTTCACCCGCTCCTGCATGGACGAGTTGAAAGCCTCTATGGCCTTGTTGAGCGGGCTGAACCACAGCCCTTCGTATGTCATCTCCGCGACCCGCTGCTCGAGCGGGCGCTTTCCGGCGAGCGCCTCCCGAGTCAGCGTCAGTTGCTCGAGGTCCCGGTGCGCGGCGATCAATATCACCGCGGCGGGCGCCTCGTATATCTCGCGGGACTTTATCCCGACCAGCCTGTCCTCGATCACGTCGATCCGCCCGACACCGTGCTGACCGCCCACCTCGTTCAGCTTCTCGATGATCCGGGTGAGGCCCATCTGCTGTCCGTCCATGGCGACGGGGACGCCTGAGGCAAAGTCGATCTCCAGGTAGAGAGGCTCGCCTGGCGCCTCGGCCGGCGCCGTCGTCCACTCATAGGCGTCCTCCGGCGGCTCGACCCACGGGTCCTCCAGCACGCCGCACTCGCACGACCGGCCCCAGAGGTTCTCGTCCACGCTGTACGGCGAAGCGACGGTGACCGGCACCGGTATGCCACGCTCCTTCGCATAGGCGATCTCGTCCTCCCTGGTCATCCTCCACTCACGCATAGGCGCCACTATCTCGAGCTCCGGGTCGAGGGCCGCCGTCGCGACCTCGAAGCGGACCTGGTCGTTTCCTTTGCCGGTGCAGCCGTGGGCGACCGCCGTGGCTCCGTACCGGTGTGCCGCCTCGACCTGCAGCCGGGCGATAAGAGGCCGTGCGAGCGCCGTCGCCAGCGGGTACGAGCCACCGTAGAGCGCGTTGGCCCATAGCGCCGGGACCACGAAATCGCGCGCGAAGATCTCCCGGGCGTCGATCATCTCCGAAGCCACCGCACCTGTGTCGAGCGCCTTCTGCCGTATCTTCTCCATGTCCCCGGGCTGGCCGAGGTCGGCGCACACCGCGACCACGTCGAAGCCCTTTTCCTCGGAGAGCCAGCGGACGAGCACCGAGGTGTCCAGCCCCCCTGAATATGCCAGCACGACCTTGGGCCGCGAGCCTGCTGTTGTATCCTCAGAATCCGCCAATCGTCTCACCCCTGCTCAAGTGCGTATTTCATCAGCCTCTTGCCGACCTTCCGGCCGCTCGCGGCATCGGCGCAGACCACCAGGATGGTATCGTCGCCGCCGACCGTCCCGACGACGCCCGGAAGTGTTGCGGCGTCGATGGCCCAGGCGAGCCCCTGCGCGTTCCCCGGCTGGGTCTTGACCACCACTATGTTGCCAGCGGGCTCGACCGTCAGCAACACCTGTGGAGCGGTCCTCCTCAGAGCGCTGTCGTCCGCGGGCCGACGAGATGCGCCGGCCGCCTCCGCATACCTGGCGCCGGCGGAGTCCCGGAGGCGGGTCAGCCCCAGCTCAGTGAGGTCCCGCGAGACCGTCGTCTGGCTCACGTCGAAACCCTGCGACCTCAAGGCGTCCGCGATGCCCTTCTGGCTGGACACCTTGCCGGACCTCACCACCTTGAGTATCGCCGCCTGCCTCTGTCTTTTCACGCCAACCACCTAACCGAATATGAGCCCGAGGAGCGCGACCTGCGCGTGCAGCCTGTTCTCGGCCTGGTCCCACACCGCCGAATGGCTGCCGTCAAGCACCTCCGCGGTGATCTCCTCCCCGCGGTGCGCGGGCAGGCAGTGCATCACCATCACGTCTTCATGCGCCAGCTCCAGGAGCCCCTGGTCGAGACGAAAAGCCTGGAAGTGCTCCAGGGCGTCACCTTTTTCCTGCTGTCCCATGCTGACCCAGACGTCCGTGTAGAGTACGTCGGCGCCCGCCGCCCCCTCTCGCGGGTCGTTGCCCACCTCCAGCGATCCTCCCGATCGCTCCGCGTAAGCGGCGCACTCCGCGACCACTTCAGCCGGTGGCTCGTGGCCGGCGGGGGCCGCCACTGTTACCTCAAGGCCGAGCTTGGTGCCGGCGCGCATGAGCGAGTTGGCTACGTTGTTTCCGTCGCCGAGGTAAGCCAGCTTGAGTCCGGGCAGCGCACCCTTGTACTCCAGGATGGTCATCATGTCAGCCAGCGCCTGGCAGGGGTGGCTCTCATCGGTAAGAGCGTTTATCACCGGCACCGTCGAGGCCGCGGCAAGCGCCTCGATGCGGTCCTGCCCGAACGTGCGCACGACCAGGCCGTCGAGATACCTCGAGAGCACCCTGCCGGTGTCCTCGACGGTCTCGCCCCGCCCGAGCTGCAGGTCCCTCTCGGTCAGGGTAATGGAGTGGCCGCCGAGCCTGTGGACAGCGACGTCGAAAGAGACCCGCGTCCGCGTCGACGGCTTCTCGAATATCAGTCCGATGACCTTACCGGAGAGGGGTTTGTACCCTTTGACCCCCTCGTTCTTGAGATGTATCGCTTCCTCGAGCAGGGCTTCCAGGTCCTCGCCCGTGAGCGGGGCGAGCGTCAGGAAGTCCGCGCCCCTCAGCTTGTTCTTGAGCACCTCGCGCCCTCCAGTCTAGTCTCCCGCGATCCCCGCGAGCGCCTGCTCGAGCGTGTCGGCAGCCGCCATGGCTTCTTCCTCGGTCAGTATCAGCGCGGGCAGCATGCGCACGGCGCTGGGCGAAACGTCGTTGAAGATCACGCCCTGTTCCAGGCATTTGACCACTACGTCCCTCGCCGCGTCCCTGTCGAGCTGCACCGCGAGCATCAGCCCCCTCCCCCGCACACCGGTGACGATGGGCACCTTGCCGACCATCGATTCCAGCCTCGCCATGAGAGTGGCCCCCACCGCGGCCGCATTGCCGGCGAGTCCCTCGTCGAGGATGGTCTTGACCGTCGTCCTCGCCGCGGCGCAGGCAAGAAAGCCCCCGCCGAAAGTCGTGCCGTGGTCTCCCGGCTCGAGCACCTCTGAAAGCTCTCCCCTGGCCATGAACGCCGCCGCGGGAACGCCGTTGGCGAGCCCCTTGGCGATCGTCACCACGTCGGCGGTGACGCCCGACTGCTCAAGCGCAAAGAAAGTGCCGGTGCGGCCCATGCCGCTCTGGACCTCGTCGGCGATGAACAGTGCGCCGGTGGCGTCGCAGGCTTCGCGGGCGGCCCGCAGGAACCCGCTGTCGAGGGGATAGACGCCTCCCTCGCCCAGCACCGGCTCCATCAGCACGGCCGCGGTATCGCCGTCGACGGCCTGCCGCAGTGCTTCGACATCATTGACCGCGACATGCTCGAAACCCTCGACCACCGGGGCGAATGGCGCCCACTTCGCGGGCTGGCCTGTCGCCGACAGCGTCGCCAGAGTCCGGCCGTGGAAGGCCCCCAGCAAGCCGACGACCTTGCTGCGGGGCGAGCCGCTGCGGAAGTGGTATTTTCTAGCCAGCTTGAGTGCGCCCTCGTTGGCCTCGGCCCCCGAGTTCGCGAAAAAGCAGCGCGACCCGGGAAAGGTGCCCTCGACCAGTATCTCCGCAAGCTCCGCCTGCGGCTCGACATAGTAGAGGTTTGTGGTGTGTATCAACCGCGAGGCCTGCGCGCAGATGGCGTCTGTCACCGCAGGATGGCAGTGGCCGAGCACGGTCACGCCAAGCCCTCCCACCATATCAAGGTACTCATTGCCGGCCGAGTCCCACAGCTTCGTCCCCTGGCCGCGCACGAACGCGACGGGCAGACGCTTGTAGGTCTGCATCACGAACCGAGAATCCAGCTCCTGCAGGTGCTCCAGTTTCTCGTCCATCACTCGACACCGTTCTCCGTGATCATGGTCCCGACTCCCTCATCAGTGAATACTTCCAGCAGCAGCGCGTGGTCAACCGTCCCGTCCAGGATGGTGGCCCGTGCGACCCCGCCCCTCACCGCTCGCAGGCAGCTTCCCACTTTGGGTATCATCCCTTTCGAGACCTCTCCGGTTTGAAGCATCCGCTCGCAGCCGCTGGGATCGAGCTGCCTGATCAGCTCACCCGACGCGTCGAGGATCCCCTTGACGTCGGTCATGTAGATGACCTTGGAGGCGTTGACGGCCATCGCCACTTCGCCCGCGACCACGTCGGCGTTTATGTTGTAGCTGTTGCCTTCGGAGTCCGTGCCGACCGACGCTATCACCGGTATGAGCTCATAGGTCAGGAGCTCTTCGATTATCTGTGCGTTGATCGAGCTCACGTTCCCGACCCAGCCGATGTCCGACCCGTCCTCGGCGAGCCTCTTGGACGCCGTGATCAGGTTGCCGTCATCGCCCGACAATCCCATGGAAAGGGTCCCGTGTCTGTTGATGAGCGAGACGATCTCCTTGTTCACCTTGCCGACCAGCACCATCTTGGCGATCTCCATGGTCTCGGAGTCGGTCACCCGGTGGCCGCCCACGAACTCGACCTCCTTGGAGAGGCGCTTCATGTAATAGGTTATCTGCGGGCCGCCGCCGTGCACGATCACGGGCTGGATGCCGACGTAACGCATCAGCACGACGTCTGAGGCGAACATCCGCCTGATATCCTCGTTCTCCATCGCGTTCCCACCCAGCTTGATGACGATGGTGTGGCCGCGGTGCATCTTTATGTAAGGGAGGACCTCTGTGAGGACCCGCGCCTTGAGTTGAAGTTCCTGCTCTGTGCTCACGCCGCCCTCCTGTTCAGCTCTTCTCTCGGGCATTGAACTCGACGTACTCGGTCGACAGGTCGCAGGTGAGGAAATATGCCGAGCCGTTTCCCAGCCCGAGGTTCACCGTAAGCTCGACTTCGTCACGCCTCATCATCCTCTGCACGTCCTCAGGGTCGTTCTCGAGGACCATGCCGCCATCGGCGACCTTGTGCTCGCCAAGGAAGACCGAGAGCTTTGACTGGTCGAGGGGCACCCCCGCGCTCCCCGCCGCGGCCGCTATCCTGCCCACGTTCAGCCGCTCGCCGTAGAACGAGCACTTCACCAGGTTCGAGTTGGCGATGGCGCGGGCTACGCGGACGGCCTCCATGTCGTCACGAGCGCCGTTGACCACTATTCTCAACAGCTTGTTCGCCCCCTCGCCGTCCTTTACCAGCGACATGGCCAGGTTGCCGGTCAGCCAGCACAGCACCCTGTAAAAGAGGTCCGCCTCCTCGCGCGTCAGCACGTGGCCGTCGGGAAACGCGGCGCCGTTCGAGAGCATGAGCACGGTGTCGTTGGTGGACTGGTCCCCGTCGACCGAAACGCGGTTGAAGGACCACTCCACGGCCGTCGACAGCCAGTCCTGCATGGTCTCGTGAGGCAACTCGATATCCGTGGTTATCACCGCGAGCATCGTCGCCATGCTGGGGTGGATCATGCCGGAGCCCTTGACCATTCCGCCGATGCGGACCACCTTGCCGCCGATCTCCATCTCGGCCGCGAGTTCTTTAGGGTAGGTGTCCGTGGTCATGATCGCTTTTGCCGCGTCAGTGTTGCCGCCCGGGCTCAACTCTGCCGCCGCCTGGTCGATGCCCGACCGGACGCGGTCCATCGGCAGCAGTTCTCCGATATGGCCCGTCGAGGCGACCAGGACCTGTCCCGCGGGAATGCCGAGGGCTTTCTCGGCCGCCTGCGCCATGCCCGCCGCGTCATCCATACCCTGCTTGCCGGTGAGCGCGTTCGCGCATCCGCTGTTGATCACGACCGCGCGCGCCTGGCCTCCTGCGACGACCTTCGTCGAGAGGGACACCGGGGCGGCCTTCATCTCGTTGGTGGTGAAGACGCCGGCGGCTGCCGCCGGGGCCTCGGAGTACAGGAGCGCGAGGTCGGGGCGCCCGTCTTCTTTGATGCCGCACGCCACGCCGGACGCAAGGAAGCCCATCGGGGCGCACACCCCGCCGAGAATCCTGTCGAATCCCATCGCGTTCATCCTTATCACCCCTGTATTATTGGTCCGCTCACGGGAAGAGCCCCGGGGCGAGCAGCCCCGCCGGCTCTTCGAGGCCCAGGACTATGTTTGCGTTCTGGACCGCCTGGCCCGACGCACCTTTGACCAGGTTATCGATGGCTGACATCACGATCATCATCCCGTCCGTTCCTGCGGGCTCGACGGCGATATGGCAGTTGTTGGAGCCCTGGACGGCCTTCGTCTGAGGGAACGAGCCACGCGCAAGGACGTGGACGAACGGCTCGACCGCGTATGCGCTCTCGTACAGGGCCCTCACTTCTTCGTAGGAGAAAGACCTGTCGACAGTCACATACATGGTCGCCAGGATGCCCCTGTTCATCGGCGCCAGGTGCGGCGTGAAGACAACGTCGTGCGCCGCGCCGGCCAGCCCGGCCAACTCCGAAGTCATCTCGGGAGTGTGCCTGTGGACGGCGACCGCGTACGGGGTCATGCCGTCAGCCACCTGGGTGTAGTGTGTTCCGGCGGTCGCCTTCCTTCCCGCGCCGGACACCCCGCTCTTGGCGTCGACTATCACCGCGCCCTGGATGAGGCCTCTGGAGGCAAGTGGCGCCAGCCCGAGGAGAGCGGCCGTCGGGTAGCAGCCGGGGTTCGCCACGATGGAAGCGGTGGAGATCTCCTCCCGATGCAGCTCCGGGATGCCGTACACGGCCTCCGACAGCAGGTCGGGGCTGCTATGCTCGGTCCCGTACCAGTGGAGGTACTCCTCAGCCGTCAAGCGGAAGTCCGCCGAGAGGTCCACGACTTTCTTTCCCGCCCGGGCGGCGGCGGATACGACCTGCATGCTCTCGCCGTGCGGGAGCCCGCAGAACGCGATGTCGCATTCATCGAGCAGTCCGGGCTCGAAAGGTACGAAGCTCTGCGGATACTGCATCGCGAGCGAAGGGTAGAGCGAGCCGATGGGCTGGCCCGCGTACTGGTTCGCGGTCGCAAGCGACACCTCGATCTCCGGGTGCCCCCAGAGGATGCGAAGGAGCTCCGCCCCCGTGTATCCCGATGCGCCTATCACCGCTGCTTTGAGCACTGCCATCTCCCATTGCCGACGCTTCAAAAATAACAGGCCGCGCCCGGCGGCGCGCCCGTGCTGCATAATATACAACACTATGCATAATTATGCAAGAGGCGGCCGCCCCGGGAATTCCTGCCGCCAGGCAGGCTACTCCCTGACCTGTCCCTCCCCGTAGATGATGAACTTGGTGCTGGTGAGCTCGGGGAGGCTCATCGGCCCCCTGGCATGCAGCTTCTGCGTGCTGATGCCGATCTCGGCGCCCATCCCGAACACGCCGCCGTCGGTGAACCTCGTCGAAGCGTTGACGTAGACCGCCGCCGAATCGACCTCCTCGACGAACCTCTGCGCTCTCCGATAGTCGCTGGTGACGATGGTCTCCGAGTGCCCAGATCCGTACCTGGAGATATGCGAGATAGCCTCATCGATGCCGTCCACCACTTTCACCGCCAGGATCAGGTCGAGGTACTCCTCGTACCAGTCGTCCTCATTGGCCTCTTCGGCGCCCGGGATTATCTCGCGGGTCGCGGCGTCGCCACGCAGCACGACTCCCTTCTCGCGCAACTCTCTGTCCGCCCGGGGAAGGAAGGCGCCCGCAACCTCGCGGTGCACCAGCATCGTCTCGGCGGCGTTGCACACGCCGGGGCGCTGGGTCTTGGCGTTGACGATTATCGCCGCGGCCATCTCGAGGTCCGCGCCCTCGTCCACGTAGACGTGACAGTTGCCGGTCCCGGTCTCGATGACGGGCACCGACGAGTTTTCCACTACTGTCTTTATCAGCCCCGCGCCGCCGCGTGGTATCAGAACGTCGATGAGCCCGTGGAGCCTCATCATCTCGCGGGCCGCCTCGCGGTCAGTCGATCGCAGCAACTGGACCGAGTCGGCGGGCAGTCCCGCCTTTTCAGCGGCCGCGGAGATCACGTCCACCAGCACCGAGTTGGAGTTCACGGCGCTGGAGCTCCCTCGCAGCAGGACGGCGTTTCCACTCTTCAGGCACAGTCCGGCGGCATCCACTGTCACGTTCGGCCGCGCCTCATAGATGATGCCGACCACGCCGAGGGGCACGCGGACTTTCAGGACCTCGAGGCCGTTGGGCAGGCGCCACCCGTCCACCACCTCACCCACCGGGTCGCGCAGAGCCGCGACCTCACGCAGGCCGGCCGCCATCTCGCGGACCCTGGCCTCCGTCAGTGTGAGCCGGTCCATAAGCGCATCGCTCATGCCTTCGGAGCGCCCGGCCGCAACGTCTTCGGAATTGCGCTCGAGTATCGTGGCGATATCGGCTTCCAGCGCCGAGGCCATCGCCTCCAGGCCGGCGTCTTTCTGGCGCGTGGTCATGGTGGCGAGCTTCACCGCCGCCGCCTTCGCCCTGCGCCCTTGTTCCTCAACCTCGCTCATCAGCCCGCCTTTCGGTTTCAGTCCAGCACCGTGAGCTCGTCGCGGTGGACCATCTCCTCGCCCTTCTCGCCAAGCTCCTCCAGTATCTCCTCGCTCCTCAAGCCCATCACCCCGGCCGCCTCCCGCGAGTCATAGCTCGCGAGCCCACGTGCGATAAGCTTACCGTCGGGCCCGAGTATATCGACGCAGTCCCCCACGTCGAACTCGCCCTCGACGGCAACCACTCCCGCCGGCAGGAGGCTCTTGCCTCGCTCGAGGATCGCGCGCGCCGCGCCCTCGTCGACGCGGAGGCGCCCCTTGCTGATCCTCGCGTAACCGATCCAGTGCTTTTTCGAAGCCACCTTTCCGGAGGCTTTGAAGAACGTGCCCGGCTCTTCCCCCGCCAGGATATCCGTGATGGTGGTCGCAACCCTCCCGTCCGCGATCACCGTGTTGACACCTGTCGAGGACGCGGCCTTCGCGGCGAGTATCTTGGACGACATGCCTCCAAGCCCCATGTCGCCGGCCGCCCCACCGAGGTCGGCTATCTCGTCGGTCACCCGCTCGACGTGTTTGATCAGCTCCGCGCTTTCGTTCATCCGCGGGTCCTCCGTGAACAGCCCACCGGTGTCCGTGAGGAGCACCAGCAGGTCGGCGCCGACCAGTGATGCCACCAGCGCCGCGAGCATGTCGTTGTCGCCGAAGGTTATCTCCTCGGTAGCCACCGTGTCGTTCTCGTTGACGATCGGCACGACGCCCATCTCGAAGAGGCGCTCGAGGGTGTGCCTCGCATTGAGGTACTGTTGCCTGTGCGTTATGTCGTGCTGGGTCAGCAGGACCTGCCCAACCGTGATGCCGCCGGCCGCGAAGAGGTCCGTGTAGATACGGACCAGCACACCCTGGCCGACGGCCGCGACCGCCTGAAGGGTCTCGACGTCCATGGGCCGCGCCTCCAGCCCCAGCCTCTCGACGCCGGCCGCAATGGCACCGGAGGACACCAGCGCGACGTCAATACCCTTTTCTCGCGCGGCGAAGACCTGGGTCGCGAGCGCTTTCACGCGCTCCGGGCTGAGGCGCCCGGACTCCTCGGTTATGGTGGCCGTACCGACCTTTATGACCATCCTTCGCACGTTATCCATCTTCGCTCTCCGCGCGCTCCTCTTCGCCGTCGCCGGCCGCTTCTGCAACCGGTGCCTCCCGGCCCTCAGGGAGGTACTCGAAAGTCCGTCCCGCGATCTCGACATCATCGCCCGCCGTTGCTCCCGCGCGCGCCAGTGCGTCCTCGACCCCGACGGCCCTGAGCTTGCGGGCAAGGAAAGTCCTGGCCTCGTCATTGTTCCAGTCCGTCATGCGGACCAGCCTCTCGATGCGCGCCCCGATAACCATGAAACGGCCGTCCTCCGAGGTGACGGTCATCGTCTCGTCTTCGATCGCCGGCTCGTAAGTCACACGCTCTCCCGTGAGCACCCCTTCTTCGCGAGCCCTGTCGACCATCTCGGTCATCCGGCCCAGCAACCTCTTTATCCCCTGCCCGGTTACGACGCTGATCTCGAACAGCTCCAGGCCCCTTCGGCCGCACTCCTCGGCGAGGCTCTCCACCTCGGGCGCCGGCGGGCTCAGGTCCATCTTGTTGGCCGCGACCAGCCTCTGTCGCGCGAGCAGGGACTCATTGAAGCTACCCAGCTCCCCCTCCAGCACGACCAGGTCGTCGACCGGCTGCCTGCCGCTGTCCGGCGACATGTCCACCAGGTAAAGGATCACCGCCGCCCGCTCGATGTGACGCAGGAAAGCGGTCCCCATCCCCTTGCCCTCATGCGCCCCCTCGACCAGGCCGGGCACGTCGGTCACCACGAAATCCGAATCGAGCCCCACCACGACCCCAAGGTTGGGCTCCAGGGTCGTGAACGGATAGTCCGCTACCTTGGGCCTCGCCGCCGATATCCTCGATATCAGGCTCGACTTTCCCGCGTTCGGGAAACCGACGATGGCGACGTCGGCGATGAGTTTCAGGTCCAGCTTGATGAGCCTTGCCTCCCCCGGCTCGCCCTTCTCGGCGAACCTGGGAAGCGGCCCGGCCTCCTGCACGAGCCCCGCGTTTCCCCTGCCGCCCCTGCCTCCGCAGGCCGCCACGAACTCCTGTCCGGGCTCGACGAGGTCGGCGAACGCCCTTCCGTCCTCGTCCCTGGCAACGGTGCCCGGCGGCACCAGGATGACCAGGTCCCGCCCCCGTGCGCCCCTCTTGTTCTTGGAACCCCCTCGCGCTCCGTGGCCCGCGCGGTAGCTCCTCTTCCTGGACACCTCGGAGAGTGTCCTCACGCTGTTGGTCGCCTCGAGCACGACCGCGCCTCCCGCGCCGCCGTTCCCGCCGTCCGGGCCGCCATTGGGCCTGTATTTCTCCCGGAGGAAAGACGCGCAGCCGTCCCCGCCACGGCCTCCCTCTACGAAGATACGCGCCTCGTCAATGAACATGGGGATTCCACGCTTTCCAGTGTTGAAAGGGGATCGGAAGAGGCTTAGGTCGCCGGCTCCTGCCGCGGTCGCGAAAGGCTGCGAAGCACCTCAAGCTTCTCCTTCTGCTTCTTCCGGCGCTCGAGCCGCTCCTCGTAGCTGCGGTCGAGCACCATCTTGATGACCTCCACCAGCAGGAGCGGGTTGAACGGCTTGATGACGTACTCGTCGGCGCCGAGCTCCCAGCCCCGGATGACGTCACTGTCCTGGGTCTTGGCGGTGACGAGGATCACCGGCATCTCCTGGGTCGCCCCGCTGCTGCGGATGCGCTTGAGCACTTCCCAGCCGTCGACGCCGGGCATCATGATGTCCAGGACGACCAGGTCGAGCGGCTCGTTGTCCAGGACGTCCAGCGCCTGCTCGCCACTTGTCGCCTCGACGACAGAATAGTTGTTGAGCTTGAGGTTGACGTTGATGAGCTTGACCATGGTGGGATCGTCGTCCACCACGAGGATCTTCCGCTTGTTGGTCAATTTATGCGCTCCAGTGCTTCGACTTCACAACTATGACCATTATACACGGGCGTCGCCCGCGAACGAATTCAAAAAACCGCGGCTCCGGCCAGCCCCGCGCTCAGGTCGCAGGCTCCTCCGGGATCACGCTGACAACGGCCCTGTTGCCTTTTGTCTGGTACTGGACAACACCGTCGACCTTCGCGAAAAGCGTGTAGTCGCGGCCGAGGCCCACGTTGTCGCCCGGCTTTATCCTGGTGCCGCACTGCCGCACTATGATGTTGCCGCCGTTGACGCGCTGGCCGCTGAACTTCTTGGCGCCGAGGCGCTTGGACGCTGAGTCCCTGCCGTTCCTGGAGCTGCCTACGCCCTTCTTACTGGACATCCGAACCTCCGATCAAGCACCCTCGGCAGCGGGGGCTTCCGGCTTCTCCGCCGCCTTCCCGGGAGCGCTCTTTCTAACAATTATATCTTCGATCTCGAGGCGCGTCAGTTGCTGCCTGTGCCCCTTCTTGCGGGCATAGCCCTTCTTCGGCTTGTACTTGAAGACCACCGTCTTGCTGGTCCTCCCCTGGCTCACCACGCGGGCCGCAACGCGCACCTTGGAAAGCTCCCTGGGGTTGACGATCACGTTCTTGCCGTCGTGATAGAGCACGACGTCCTCGAAGCTGTGCTTCTTGCCCTCTTCGACATCGAGCTTCTCGACCGTGATGACGTCTCCAGGCGCTACCCGGTATTGTTTGGAACCAGTCCTTATCACTGCGTACATACTGTTCTCCCGGCGTCCGATTAATCTAAGCATTATACACTACGTCGTCATTGTGTCGAAAAGGCCGACGGTTGGCGCGCTAAGTGGTTTTATCGTCGAAGACCAGCCCGCGGCCCTCGCAGCGCGGACAGGTGCGGCCCATGATGTCAGCCAGGCCCTCGGTGACGTTCTTGCGCGTCATCTCGACGAGCCCCAGCCGCGAGAGGGTCACTATCTGGCTCTTGGTCCTGTCGCGGTCGAGCTCCGTCTCGAGGGTCTCGAGGACCTTCGCACGGTTCTCCGGGTTCTCCATGTCGATGAAGTCGATCACGATGATCCCGCCGATGTCCCGCAGCCTCAGTTGCCGGACGACTTCGACTGCCGCCTCGAGGTTGGTCTTGACCACGGTGTCCTCCAGGCTCTTCTTCCCGGTGTAGGAGCCTGTGTTGACGTCGATGGCGGTCAGGGCCTCTGCCTCGTCGATGACAATGTGGCCTCCTGAAGGCAGGCCGACTTTGCGGCGAAGTGCAGCCTCGATAGCCTTGTCGACGTTGTAGCGCGCAAAGAGCCGCTCCTTCTCTTCCTTCTCCTTATATAGCTGGACCCTGTCCATCAGGTCGGGGGCGGAGCGGTTGAGGTAATCCTTGATCCTCCCGTACTCCGTCTTGCTGTCGACGAAGACGGACTTGAAATCCCGGCTCAGTGTGTCCCTCACAACCCTCACGGCAAGGTCCTGCTCCGCGTAGACCAGCGCCGGGGGCTTGGCTTCGGCGATCTTCTTCTTGGTCTCATCCCACTGTCGCAGCAGGTTATCGAGGTCTCGCTGCAGGTCTTTCTTGCGCGCTTTCTGCGCAGCGGTCCGCGTGATGGTGCTACCCTCGGCGGGCTTGATCTCGCGCTGGAGTTTGCGCAGCCTCTCCCTCTCGCGCTCGGGGAGCCTGCGGCTCACGCCGGACCGCTTCGACTGCGGCATGTAGACCATCATCCGCCCTGGCAGGCTGATGTAGGTGGTGAGCCTCGCGCCTTTGCCTGACATGGGGTCCTTGGTCACCTGGACCACGATGGTGTCGTTCTGGTTGAGCGCTTTGCCGATGCGCCGCGGCCTCACGTGCGAGCCGTCTTCCATCAGCACCAGGTCCTGCAGATACAACAGCGCGTTCTTCCCCACCCCGACGTCCACGAAAGCCGCGCTCATGCCGGGCAGGACAGTTGTTATGCGCCCGACGTATATGTTGCCGACTATCGATTTCCGACGCGGCTTCTCGAGATAGACCTCCGCGACCTCGTCGTCTTCGAGAAGGGCGAGCCTGCACTTGCCTTTTTCACACGTCACGACCAGCTCTTTCTTTACCTTCTTCAATACTTACCTCCCCTTGCTCCCCTGCCCGCTGCGGACTTCGTCCTGCCGAGCTCCATTGGGGAAACCAGCTTTTCACCGCGCCTCGCGAAGAGCCCTGTCCTGTGGACCCTCGCCCGCTCCCATACATCGCGATCGACCTCCGCCAGGCCCGCCAGGACCTCCACGACCTCCCACGGCTTGATGGTGCCGGCGATGCCGTCGTCGAGCGTCATGCCCAGCCTGACGCCGTCGCCCTCCGCCGCTCGATCCTCGATGATGAGTGTGTGGACCCCCTGGCGCAGGTCGACGACTCTCGTGCGGCGAGGCTGGACCCTCTCGTAAGGCACGGAATTCTTCTCTAGGAATCTTTCAACCGCCCCGCTCCAGTCACCTTCGGAGCCGGCCTCAGCGGGCAGGTCGACCCGGAAGGTCGCGGTGTCGATCAGCTTGCCTACCGGCCGCGCGTCGGCGCCGAGAAGTCGGCACTGGACCGGCCTGATCCCTTCGGTCAGGGCCTGCTCGAGGCGCTGCTGCGCTTCGGCCGCCGGCATGTACGCCACCAGGTTATAGTCGACGAACTCGGACTCGCTGGTGATGCCGATGGGCAGCGGCGGCGACAATGACACTTTCATGCGCGACATCTTCATCCCGGCGTACTCCACGGGCAGCCCAGCCCGCCGCGCGGCGATCATCAGAGTGCGTGAGTACTCCGAGTGTGAGAGGTAGCGCGCGTTGCCCTCCTTTGTGAACTGGACCCGCAGGCGCAGCGGCTGCGCTCCGCTCTCAGCCATCCGCCGCCACCCCCTTCAGGACCGGCTCGGTGCCCAGACGCTCGCAGACGCCGCAGCCGGCGCACTCGGCCTGCCGGCAGTCGGCAGTCAGACCGGCCTCGAGCGCTCGCTCGAACTCGTCGCGAAGGAAGCCTTTGTCCAGCCCGAAGTCGAGGTGGTCCCAGGGGAACACCTCGTCTGAGGCGCGCTCCCTCTCCAGATAGAAACCCGGGTCGATGCCGAGGCCCCGGGCCGCGTCCATCCAGCGGTCGAAATCGAAATGCTCGGTCCACGAGTCGAATCGCGCTCCCGACGACCAGACCTGCTCGACCAAGCGGCCCAGCCTGCGGTCGCCGCGGGCGAGCATGCCTTCCACCGTGCTCATCTCGCTGTCGTGCCAGGAGAGGTTCACGCTCCTGGCGCGCAGCGACGACTTGAGTATCTGCTGCTTGCGCCGGATGGTCTCGATGTCGGCCTGCGTGCACCACTGGAACGGGGTGTGTGCCTTCGGTATGAAAGTGGATACGCTGACGTTGAACGACGGCGGGGTGAGCTTCTCGGCGCGCACGGCGTCGCGCAGCCTGTACACGAGCCCCGCTATCTCCTCAACGTCCTGGTCCGTCTCGGTCGGAAGCCCGATCATGAAATAGAGCTTGATGCGGCGGCGCCCTTCTCTCACCGAGCAGACGATTGCCTCGGCCATCTCGCTCTCCGAGATGGGCTTGTTGATGACATTGCGAAGCCTCTCCGTAGCAGCCTCGGGGGCGAAGGTCAGCCCTCCGCGGCCGCCTCGGTCGAGCCTCGCGGCGAGCTCTGCGGACATGGAGTCCATCCTCAGCGACGGCAGCGACATTATCATCTGGCGGTGCCGGCAGATCTCGGCGACCTGTGATGCGACGTCGGCGATGCGGCTGTAGTCGGTTGACGAAAGGGAGCAGAGCGATACTTCGTCGTGGCCGGTGGCGTCGGCGAGCTCTTCGACCAGCTTCACGACCTCGCCCGCCGTCCTCTCGCGCACGGGGCGGTAGGTCATGCCCGCCTGGCAGAAGCGGCAACCCCTGGTGCACCCGCGGAAGAGCTCAACGTTGAGCCTGTCATGGACCGCCTCGCAGAACGGAACGATCGGACGCCTGGGGTAGAGCCAGCGGTCAAGGTCGACCAGGTTCTTGGTCGGACGGCCCGCGGCGCCATCGCGCCTCGCGACCCCGGACAGGCGGCCGTCGGCCTCGTAAGAGACCTGGTAGTCGCCCGGCCTGTAGGCGCCGGGCAGCATCGAGGCCTCATCGAGCGTGCGCGCCCTGCTCCAGCCCTCGGCTTTGCCGCGCGCGACCGTCTCCACCAGCGACACGATCGCTTCCTCGCCGTCCCCCAGGAACAGGAGGTCGAAGTATTCAGCGATCGGCTCGGGGTTTGCGGTACCGCACCCTCCACCGACGACCAGCGGGCCGGAGTCTCTATCGCTTGCCAGAAGCGGAAGGCCGGCGAGGTCGATGAGGTTCAGTATGTTGGTATAGGTGAGCTCGTGCGGGATGGTTATCCCGAAGATGTCGAAGTCGCCGACCGGCCTGTGGGTCTCGAGCGAGAACAGCGGCATTCCCGCTTCCCTCATCTCCGACTCCATATCGACCCACGGGGAGTACGTCCGCTCAGCGCTCGCGCCGTCCATCCCGTTCACTACCTCGCGCAGGATAGACAGCCCCAGGTTGCTGGTGCCGATCTCGTAGACGTCCGGGTACGCGAGCACGACGGTCGTGCCGCCTTCTGTTATAAGTGGCGCGTTCCACTCGCCGCCCGTGTAGCGGCTCGGGCGCTCGACGCGCAGGAGGAGCGGCGCCAGCCTCTCGGCGAGCCCGCCGGAAGATATGTCGTTCAAATCGCAGTTCACCTTACCGGGTAATTATTAAAGCGTGGCACTTGTCGCCACGCGTAAATACTTTCTATCAGCCATGATTATACCAGTGTGTCGCATTTGAAGCCGGTTCACCGGTTCCGCAGGAAGGTGGGGATGTCCACCGGCTCGACATCGCGCGCCGGCCCGCGGTCCTTGTCGGGACGGCCGGCCGGCTTCGCCGGGCGCCGCGGGGACTTCTCGCGCACGGTGTCGCGGAATCCGGAGGCGACCACCGTCACCTTGACGTGGTTCACCAGCGCCTCGTCCACAATAGCGCCGAATATCATGTTGGCCTCCGGATCGACCGCCTGGGCCACGACCTCGGCGACCTCGTTGACCTCGTAAAGCGCGAGGTCCGAGCCTCCCGAGATGTTCATGAGGACCCGCGTCGCGCCGTCGACGCTGGACTCCAGGAGCGGGCTGTCGATCGCGTTGATGGCGGCCTGCCTGGCACGGTCCTCTCCCGTGGCGCGGCCTATTCCTATAAGAGCGGTGCCCGAGCCCTCGAGGACGTGCCTGACGTCGGCGAAGTCGACGTTGATCTCTCCCTGCTCGGTTATCACCTCGGTTATCGCCTGAACGCCCTGCCGCAGCACGTCGTCCGCGAGCTTGAACGCCTCCACCACCGGGATGTTGTCGGCAAGGTCCAGCAGCCTGTCGTTTGGGACCACTATCAGGGTGTCGACGTGCTCGCGGAGGATCTCGATGCCCGCGTCCGCCTGGTCGGACCGCTTGCGGCCCTCAAAAGTGAAAGGCCGGGTGACCACCCCTACGGTCAGGGCACCTGTCTCCATGGCGAGACGGGCGACCACGGGCGCCGCTCCGGTCCCGGTGCCCCCGCCCTTGCCGGCGGTCACGAACACCAGGTCCGCGCCCCGGATCGCATCCTTGATCTCGTCGGAGCTGGCCTCGGCGGCCTGCTGCCCGATCGACGGGTCGTTGCCCGCCCCGAGGCCATGGGTCATCTCGCCGCCGATGGGGATGAGGATGTCCGCCAGGCACCCGCGCAGAGCCTGGGCGTCCGTATTGAGCCCGATGAACTCCACGTCGTGCAGGCCGGACTCGACCATCCGGTTGACCGCGTTATTGCCGCCGCCGCCGACCCCGACCACTTTGATCACTGCCACATAAGGCCGCGGCTGGCCGGCGCTCAGTTCCATTCAAATGACCTCTCGTTTGTCCGCATCGTCCAGCACCATGCGGGATTGACGAATCGTATCAGACTGCCCGACCCTGCTACAAGGATGCGGCGGTGTGGTCCCGGACCCATGCCGGCGCCCTCCAGGAGACGGTCTTCGTACCGCTCTCGATGTCAACCAGGGAGTCCGCGTCAGACCGCAACGTCCTCTTGAAGTGTAAAGCCGCGCCTGTTAGGCGCGGCTCACAGTCCTTGAAACCCTCGAGTAATCCCTCAGCCAACCCTGAAGTCAGGCATAAAGTATAGATATAGACTTTATCTGTTCCTCAGGAACGGCGGGATGGTTATGTCCTCTTCCTCGAAGATAGTCTTGCTCGGTCGCTCCCGCTCACGCTCTCCCCTGGAGGGGCGCTCGCGCTCCGATGTGCGCGAGAGCTCGCGGTCCATCTCGTCTTCGGCCTCGACCCGGCGCCTGCTGGCCGCCGTCCCCGCCGGCCTGGCGAACCCGAGCCTTCCGAGCTCGATACCGGAGGCGATGACCGTCACCTTGATCTTGTCCGAGAGTGCGGGGTCGATGATGACGCCGAATATCTCCTCGGAGTCGGGGTCGCACGCGCCCCTGATGATCTCGGCGGCATCGCGCGCCTCCTGCAGGCTCATGTCGGCGCCGCCGGTGACGTTGACGATGACGCCCTGCGCGCCATCGATGGACGACTCGAGCAGTGGGCTCGACACGGCGTTCTCGGCCGCCTTGATCGCGCGGTCCTCGCCGCTCGCGTCTCCAACGCCCAGCAGCGCTGAGCCGGGGATCGACAGGATCTTCTTGACGTCGGCGAAGTCGAGGTTGATCAAGCCCGGGATGTTGATGAGGTCGGTGATGCCCTGGACGCCGTAGCGCAGGACCTCGTCAGCCTTCTTGAAAGCCTCTTCGATGCTTATCCGCGAATCGGTGAGTTCAAAGAGCTTGTCGTTAGGGATTATGATGAGGGTGTCCACTTTATCCTGCAGCGTCTCGACGCCCTCTTCCGCCTGCCTGCGCCGGTGCGAGCCTTCGAAGTCGAACGGCTTCGTCACGACACCTATGGTGAGCGCGCCCAGCTCCCTGGCCAGGTCGGCTACCACGGGCGCGGCGCCGGTGCCGGTGCCGCCTCCTTCACCAGCGGTGATGAAGACCATGTCGCTGCCCTTGAGGGCTTCCTTGATCTCGTCGCGGTGCTCCTCCGCGGACTCGCGCCCGATGTCGGGCTGGTTACCCGTGCCGAGGAAGTGGGTCAGCTCTTCACCGATGCTGATCTTCACGTCCGCGTCACAGGCAAGCAGGTCCTGCGCGTCAGTGTTGACAGCGATGAAGTCCACGCCGGTCATACCGTCTCTGATCATACGGTTGATAGCGTTGTTGCCGCCGCCGCCTACACCCACGACCTTGATCACCGCGAAAAACTGCTTAAGGTCTTCTGGCATGACTGCTTCCTTTCCCCTGCCCGACGGGCACCGCGCCCCTGGCCTCACCCGGTGGCGCGAAAGCCGCTCGCGCGGCTTCTCGTTTTCTCCCGCTCCAGTTAGAACGATTGAGTGAGAGTTATTCTAACAGATAATCACTGTTTACTACAGATATATCTTAACCTTAGTTTAGGCTTTAGTATAATGTCTGCTTTTTTGACGCGCAAGTGGCGCACGCGTCAGATGGGTTTCACCACTGGCGAGTCGGGTACCCTGAGGTCGATATAAGCGATCTTCCGCCTGTTGTTCTTCACGTCCACGATGATAGCTTCCAGCACGTCGTTCTTCGCGCTGAAGCCGCTCGCCGCACCGTAGACGACGTTGAACCCCAGGCTCGTGATGAACACCGGCCCGCGGCTGTCGAAAGGGTTGCCCAGCAACATGAGGCCCCGCACCGACTGCGGCATCGAATTGATCACGCTTAGGCAACCAAGCACTTTGCCGTCCGTCACCCTGGTGCCGATCGCCGGCGGTTTGATGTCGCCGCCGTGAACGCGCGTCAGCTCTTTGAACTGGTCGTTCGCCGCCTGTGCTATCACGAATCCGTCGCCGTCCACCAGGAAGCCTGTCCCGCCGCAATCGAGCACCGCCACAGGCGTGCGTTCCACCACCCGGATATTGACGGTGTGCAGCAGGTGGCGCTGCACCTGCGCGTCCCGCACCCAGGGACTGCTCTCGAGGCTGCGCGCGACCTTGCCCACCGGCAGGGTGACCAGGTTGGCGTAGGAGCCCATGCCACCGAGTTGTTTGAGGTTGTCCGCCTGAAGGTATTTATTGCCGGTGAAATTGACCTGGCGTATCTGGCAGACTCCGGTGAAGTATGCCAGCCCGGCGGCAAGACCGGCCGCGAGGACTACCAGGACTATCAGAAGGACCAGGGCGCGCTTGAGGAGACGCCCGGCGTTGGGAAGCCTCGGGCGGTGGCTGGAGTCAGGCAATCTCTTCAGACGCTTCAAGCGCCATCACCCCGCGAGGTCTGTCTTGAGCCGCGCGCAGTCCAGCACCATCGCCACTACCTCTTCGAAGCTCATGCCGGTGGCCTGGGCGGCCTTGGGCAGGAGGCTCGTTGCGGTCATCCCGGGGATGGTGTTCACCTCGAGGACGTACAGCTTTCCGGTGGATGCCTCCAGCATGAGATCGATCCTCGATATCCCCTCACAACAAAGCCGCTTGAACGATTCGAGGGCAATGCGCCCGGCGTCAGCGGCCACTTCGTCCTCGAGCTTCGCCGGGACTTCATAGTCGGTCATGCCCGGCTGGTACTTCGCTTCATAATCGTAGAAGCCCTGCCTCGGCTTGATCTCGAGTACCGGCAGTACGATCGGCTCGTTCCCGAGCACTCCCACAGTCAGCAGGCGGCCGTCGACGAAGCGTTCCACGAGCACTCGGCTGTCGCGCTGGAGCGCGTCGTCCAGCGCTGGCGCGAGCTGCTCCCGCGAGTCGACCTGCACCACGCCGATGCTGCTCCCTTCGTTGGCGGGCTTGACCATCACGGGAAACCCGAGGGCCTCCTCGATCTGGCGCAGGTCTTCACTTGCGTAGCCGCCCTGGATGACCATGTCCTCGATGAGCGGAAGCCCGTGCGCGCAGAGGACCTCCTTGGTGGTGACCTTGTCCATGGTCACCGCGCTGGCCATCACCCCGCACCCCGTGTAGGGGATCCTCATGATCTCGAGCAGCCCCTGGACGGTCCCGTCTTCGCCCCCCCTGCCGTGCAGCGCCATAAATGCGGCGTCGGGGTTCTCTCCTGCGAGCGCGGCCGGCAAGGTCCTGTCCACGTCGACCTCGACGACCTCGTGCCCCAGGTCGCGCAGGGCGCCCGCTATCGCGCGCCCGGTCTGAAGCGAGACCTCCCTCTCGGCGCTCATGCCTCCCATCAGGACAGCTACTTTCATCTGCCTCATCGCTCCTCTTTGAATCCGATCAGCCGCACCTCCGGCTTCAGGTCAATTCCAAAACGATCCTTCACTTCAGAAACCATCGTCTCCATCAACGCCCTGATGTCTGCTGCCTTCGCTCCGCCAACGTTAACAATGAAGTTCGCGTGCAGCGGCGAGACCGTGGCCGCCCCGATGGACTTACCCTTGAGCCCGCACGCGTCCAGCAGCCTGCCCGCCGAGTCTCCAGGCGGGTTCTTGAACACCGAGCCGGCTGTCGCCGCGCCGACAGGCTGGGTCGCTTCCCGTTTCGCGCGCGCCTCTTCCATCCTCGCCTTGATGGCACCGACCTCAGCGCGGTCCAGCTTGAAGCTGGCAGCAGTGACGATGTTATCCAGCGGCACCAGGGGTTCCCGGTACGCGTCAGCGAAAGAGGTCAGCTTCTCTTCGTCTCCATCCACGTTCAGCACTTCGACCTCCCGGAGGACGCCGGCCGTGCTCCCGGTGCGAGTGGCGGCGTTTGTCATCACGGCGCCGCCCGCGGTCCCGGGTATGCCGAGCGCAAACTCCAGGCCCGAGAGAGACGCGCGCGCCGCGCCCTGCACGGCGGCCCCGAGAGAGGCGCCGGCCCCGGCTGACAGCACGTCGCCATCGATGTCGACGAGAGAGAGGCTGCCCTTCAGGCGCAGCACGGCGCCCGTGAATCCCCGGTCCGCCGCGAGCACATTGGAACCGTTGCCGAGTACCAGCGTCTCGACTCCCGCCTCCCGGACGCGCAGCAGAACATCTCGAAGGGCCTCGCGATTTTCCACCTGGATCATGTAGCGCGCGGGGCCGCCCGTCTTCCAGGTGGTGAAGCCCGACAGGGGAACGTTCAGAGCGACCGAGCAGCCACTGATGCTGCACAGCGCGTCAGCGATATCAGGCGAGCTGGCGGTCACTTTCAACCCTCGCTGCGGGGCAGCATCTCAAGGATCTCTCGGGCGCAATCGGTTATGTCTCCGGCGCCCATTGTGATCACGAGGTCGCCGGGCTCCAGCAGTCCGACTACCCCGCGGGCCAGCTCCGCGCGCGACTCCAGGTACACGACCTCCTTGGAAGGGTCGCACTCCTGGATGCTGTCCGCCACGAGCTTGCCGGTGACCCCTGGCTCCGGCTCTTCCCCCGCGGCGTAAACGTCGGTGACGACCACCAGTCCCGCGCCGCTGAAGCTCTCTCCGAACTGCCTGCCCAGCATCCTGGTCCGGGTATAGCGATGCGGCTGGAAGACCGCGACTATGCGGGATGGGGAAATATCGCTTGCCATGTCCAGCACGGCCTTGACCTCAGTAGGATGGTGCGCGTAATCGTCGACCACGACGACGCCCGCCCGCTCGCCCACCTGCTCGAACCTGCGCCGCACCCCGCGGCAGTCGGCGATCCCCTCCAGGATACCGTCCACGGGGAACCCGAGGCGGTGGCCCACCGCGAACGCCGCCAGAGAGTTGTAGACGTTGTGCACGCCGGGCAGTTGCGTGGTGGCGTCGGCGAGCACCTCGCCGTCCAGAAGGGCCTCGAACCGGCTGCCGCCCGCTTCGCCGCTCGTCACCTCGAACCGGTAGTCGTTGTCGCGCAGCTCTCCATAGAAGGTCACGTCGCCGCCCGCGGCGCGGAACTCCTCGCCCGTGACGCGCGCCCTGGCGTCGTCGCCGCAGATGACTGCGAAGCCGTCGCGAGGAAGCACGTCCAGGAAATCGCGGAACACCCTTGCGGTGTGATCGAGGCTGTCGAAGTAATCGAGGTGGTCCCAGTCGATGTTGGTCAGGACCGCGACCTCGGGACGAAGGTAGAGCAGGGAGCCGTCGCTCTCATCCGCCTCCGCCACCAGGAACTCGCCCGAGCCGTAGTGGGCGTTTCCACCGATTCCGTTAAGCTGTCCGCCCACGAGATAGGACGGGTCCGCGCCGCAGCCGATGAGCATGCAGGTTACGATCGCCGAGGTCGTGGTCTTGCCGTGGGTCCCCGCGACCGCGATGCCCCGGCGCGTCGCCATTATGGCCGCCAGCATCTCGGCCCTGGAGATCACCGGGATGCCGCGCCGCTCAGCCTCCAGTATCTCAGGGTTGTCCGACCTGATCGCCGAAGAGCGCACCACGACCTGACAGTCACCGACATTTTCGGCGCGGTGCCCGAGGCCGATCGCCGCCCCCAGCTCCCGCTGGCGCCTCACGTAAGACGATTCCTTGAGGTCGGAACCCTCGACGTGATAGCCCATCTGCAGGAGCACGACGGAGAGGGCGCTCATTCCTGCGCCTCCCGCGCCGACCAGGTGCATCTTCGCCCCGCGGGGAAAATCCTCCAGGCTTATGGTTCCGGGTTTTCTGGTGCGTCTTTCTTCCATCTTCTATCTCAATTCTTCCAGCAGTTGCGCTATCCCTTTGGCGCCGCCCGGGCGCGCCACAGCGCCCGCCGCGCCTTTCATCTTCTCCAGAGTCGGCCCTTCCTCGATCACCCTGATGGCTTCCGCCATCCCGGCGTCCGCCGAGCCGCCCGCCTGGGTCACCACCTTGACCGCACCGGAGGCTTCGAGGGCCCTGGCGTTCTTCTCCTGGTGCCCGCCCGCGTACGGGAACGGCACCAGGACTGCCGGCAGCCCGACCGCCATCAGTTCGGCGATGGTCCCCGCCCCCGCCCTCGAGAGCGCGATGTCCGCCACGGCGTACGCCCGGTCCATCCGCTCGAGATAATCCACGGGCCTGTAGATGAGCGCGCCGCCGGCAAGGCTGTTCTCCGCGTCCTCGCGTTCCGCGAGATCGAAGTTCTTCCTGCCTGTCAGGTGCAGGAGCTGCAGTCCCTCGTTTCCGGCCAGTGCAGGCAACGCGCTCCAGACGGCAGCGTTAAGGGCTTCAGCGCCCTGGCTTCCGCCGAAGACCAGCAGCGTCCTTCTCTCCTTCTCCAGCCCGAACAGTTCGACGGCTTCGTTCCTCGCGCGCTCTCTTTGCGCCGCGTCAGCGATAGCCTCGATATCGGGCCTGACCGGAACGCCCGTCACCACTTTGCGCGCGCGCTTCGGTAGCAGCGGAACGGTGCCTTCGTAGGCGAGCGCGATCGCGCGGGCGCAACGGCTGAAGAGCTTCGTCACCAGCCCCGGCTCGTAGTTCATCTCGTGAAGGACGAGTGGTTTGCGGAGAGTGAGAGCCGCGAGGCAGGCGGGGGCCGAAGCGTACCCCCCGGTGCCGAGCACGCAGTCGGCGTCAAGCTGCTTGAGCATCCGCCGGCAGCGGAGTGAGGCGGCCAGGAACTTTAACGACGCCCTGAGGGCCCTGGCAAAGCCACGGCCTGCAACGCCCTCCACATCCAACCCTTCGAAAGGTATGCCCGCGTCGCGCGCCGCGGCAGCCTCCGGACCCGCCGAGGAGCCGATGAAGGTGACCGAAGCGTCGGGCTGGTGTTCGGTGACGTACTTCGCCACCGAGATGGCGGGATAGATGTGGCCTCCCGTGCCGCCACCGCTCACCACGAGCCGCACGCCCTCACCTCCGCGCCCGGCTCTGCGCTGCGATATTGAGGAGGATGCCGATGCAACCCATGCAGACACAGAGGCTGGACCCGCCGCTGGATACCAGTGGCAGGGGGACTCCAGTGATGGGCAGCAGTCCCGTCACGCCACCCATGTTGACCAGGGCCTGTATTACCACCAGTCCGGTTATGCCGGCGGCCAGTAGCCGTCCGAGCTCGTCGGGCGCGCTGCGCGCTATCCTGAAGCCGCCGTAGGTCAACAGCGCCAGGCAGCACACCACTGATATGGTGCCGGCGATGCCGAGCTCTTCGCCGATGATGGCGAAGATGAAATCGGTGTGAGCGTTGGGCAGGTAGAGGAACTTCTGCCTGCTCATGCCCAGCCCCAGGCCCTTGATGTTCCCGGAGCCCAGGGCGATATAGGACTGGATCACGTGATAGCCGTATCCCTTAGGGCTCTTCCAGGGGTTGATGAACGAGAAGAGCCTGGACCGCCTGTAGGGTTCTGAGAGCGCGAAGAACAGGGCGACGGCGGCGCCGGTGGTCCCCAGGGCCAGCAGGTGAGCGGGCCTGGTCTCGGCGACTCCCAGCACGACCATGAGCGAGAAGCAGAGGACCAGGGTGCTCCCCAGGTCGGGCTGCGCCAGCATGAGGCCCGCGCCGATGAGGGTGACCAGTATCACGGGAAAGAAGAGTTGCGAGAACTTCTTTATCCTGTCGCCCTTGGTGGCGATGACATATGCGGCAAAGATTATTATCGCGAACTTGGCGATCTCGGTCGGCTGCAGGTTGAGGGGCCCGAGGACGATCCATCGCCTGGCGCCGTATGCCTCCCTGCCCAGGAAGAGGACGGCACCCAGCAGCGCAAAAGAGGCCAGCACTCCGGCCCAGGACAGTTTGCCCAGCTTGTGGTAGTCGAACTTCGCGAAGAAGACCATCAGGACAAGGCCGAACGCGGCCCACGCGAGCTGGAACAGGAACGTGCGGTAGCCGCCCACCTGCATGTCCGCCCCCACGACCGAGCCCGCTGAGAAGACCATCACAAGCCCAAGCAGCAGGAGCGCTATCGCAGGTATCAGTATCAGGTATGCCAGCGGGGTCCGGTTTATAAGGGTCCTCGGCTGCGGCCGTGAAGCGCGTTGCCTGGCGCTCGCCCTTCTCTGTGCTTCCCTGGAGCCGGCGTTGCCTGCCCTGGAAGTGCCCCGGGCCGGCGCCTTCGCGCCGGAGGACTTGCGCGGAGCCTCCCTGCCGGATGCAGGCTTTCCATGGGCTGGAACGGCGCGCGGACCAGTGCTCGAGCGCGGGGCCGGCCTCCTGGCCGCGCTAGGTGATGCCGCCACGAGAAACACCTCCCGCGAGCCTGTCGACAGCGGCCTTGAACGCCCGTCCCCTGTCCTGGTAGTCGGTGAACATGTCGAAAGACGCGCACGCGGGCGTGAACAGCACCGCGGCGCCGCCGCCAGCCATCTCGAACGCCTTCGCGACTGAGTCGTCCATGTCGGCGGCTATGACCACGTGCCCGTTCGCGGCCCGGCCGCACTCATCCCGCAGTGAAGTTTCGATCTCACCAGCGCTCTCTCCGAGAAGGACTATGCCGCGGAGGCTGCCCTCGTCCAGCCTGGAGCAGAGGACGCCTGCGAGCTCCGTGAAGTCGAGCCCCTTGTTCCTGCCGCCGAGGATCGCGACGAACGGCGTATCGAACGAACAGACCGCGTGAATGGAAGCGTGGGGGTTCGTCGCCTTCGAATCGTTGAAGAACGCCACGCCTCCGACCTCTCCCGCAGGCTCGCACCGGTGCTCGAGGCCGCTGAAGCCGAGTGCGGCATCCCGCACTCTGCCGGCGTCTTCACCCAGCGCCAGCGCAGAGGCGGCGGCCGCCATCACGTTATCTACGTTGTGAGCACCCACCAGCTTGAGATCGGCGACGTCGAGAAGCCTGCATGGTGCCAGAGGCGGCCCGGTCACGATAGCGCCTTCTTCAACCCAGAGTGAAGCGCCGGCTACCTTTTCGCGGCTGAAGCCCGCGGCCGTCCCCGCGGCCCTGGAGGCAACCTCCCTGCAGAACGCGTCCTGCGCGTTGTAGATCAGGAAGTCGTCGCGCCGCATGTTCTCTATTATTCGCGCTTTCGCCCTCGCGTAGTCGCGCAGGTCCTCGTGCCAGTCGAAGTGGTCAGGCGCCAGGTTCAGCATCACTGAGACGCGCGCGCGGAAGCGCTCGATGTTCTGGAGCTGGAAGCTCGAGACCTCGCAGACAAGGATGTCGTCGATGCCGGCCTCTCCGTAGAGGCTCACGACAGGCGTACCGATGTTGCCGCACTCGATCGCCCTGCGTTCCGGCCTGTCGAGCATGGCAGCGATGATATGCGTGGTGGTCGTCTTGCCGTTGGTGCCCGTGACCGCGACGATGGTGTTCTCGGACAGGAGACGGTAGCCGAGCTCGAGCTCGCTGATCACCCGGAGGCCTGCGGCGCGCGCCTTCTCCAGTACGGCGGCACGGTCCGGAACCCCCGGACTCGCGACCACGAGGTCGAAGGACGCCAATTCGTCCGGCACCTCGAGGCCGAGCCGTACGTCCACGCCTGCTTCACGCAGTCCGGGAGCCGCTTCGGCGCGCGCGGGCTCCTCGGAGCTGTCGATCAGCACCGTGGAGGCGCCCAGCTCCAGGAGGACCCGGGCAGCCGCCTCGCCGCTCGAGCCGAGCCCGACGACCAGAACGCTCTTGCCCGCAAGATCGATCATGACGGCACCCTGCCGACGAAATCCACGTAGAACATCGCGAAGCCTACCAGCACGCAGAAGCCGCACACAATCCAGAGGCGCACCATGACGGTGAACTCCGACCACCCGCCCAGCTCGAAGTGATGGTGTATCGGCGCCATCCGGAACACCCGTTTACCTCCGCTGAGCTTGAAGAATCCCACCTGGATCGCGACCGAGAGGGCCTCGATCACAAACAGACCGCCCAGCAGCAGCAGCAGGAACTGGGTGCGCGTCATGACAGCAATGGCGGCCATCACCCCACCGAGGGCGAGTGACCCGGTGTCCCCCATGAATATCTTTGCGGGGGCGGCGTTCCACCACAGGAACCCCACACAGGCCCCAAGCACCGCCCCCGAGATGATGGCGATATCGAGCGCCGGTTCTCCCGTGAAAGGATAGAAATTGGGGTGCTGCGTGATGGGGTGCCGGAACATGGTGAACGCGATAAGCAGGTAGGCTGCCATCACCATTATCATCGAGCCGCTCGCGAGCCCGTCCAGCCCGTCGGTCAGGTTGACCGCGTTCGAGGAGGCGATGATCATGATGAACACCCACACGAAGAAGAACCAGCCGAGGTTGAGGAACGTTCCCCCCAGGAAGCTCAGCTTCATCGGCAGGGCCGGGTGCCCCACGGTGTGCACCTGGGTCGCCACGATCGTGAACCCCAGCGCGATTATCACCTGCCCCAGGACCTTGTAACGGGCCTTGAGGCCGAGCGACCGTTTCTTCCTGATCTGGGTGAAGTCGTCGATGAAGCCCAGCAGGCCGCAGGCCACCATCGTGCCCAGCACCGCGAAGCCCTCGGGGGTGTATTTTGAGAAGACCAGGTAGCCAACCACCGTGCCGAGCACTATCAGGATGCCGCCCATGGTGGGCGTGCCTTTCTTGACGAAGTGGGCATGCGGGCCATCCTCGCGGATCACCTGCCCGTATTCCATCCTCCGCAGGAACCTGATGAGCAGGGGGGTGAGAAAAACGCAGATGAATCCTGCCACTGCGGCGGCCCCGAGGACCCTATACATTCGCCACCAGCTTCCTCTTCATGAAAGCCGGTGAGGACAGACTCTCCGATACCGATTCCAGCCCGGCGACCCTGGACGCCTTGACGAGGATCACGTCGTCGGGCTCGACTATGCACGCCAGGAGCCGCAGGGCCTCGTCGGCATCCTCGCACCGGAACACGCTCCCCTTGGGGAGCCCGCCCGAGGCCGCGCCTGCCGCGATCTGGCGGGCGCGCCGTCCCACTGTCACCACGACGTCGATGTCGAGCTCGGCCGCCTTCTCCCCCGTCTCCAAATGGTACTCGGCGCTCGCGGCGCCCAGCTCGGCCATGCCACCCAGCACTGCGATGGTGCGGCGCCTCCCGCCGACCTCGGCGAGGGTGCGCAACGCAGCCTCCATCGACCTGGGGTTGGCGTTGTAGGCATCGTTGATGACCAGGTAGCCCGAGTCGCATTCTGTGCACTCGGCGCGCCACGGTGACAGGGTCGCTTTCTCGAGGCCCACTTTGATGCTGGCCGGCGATGAGGACAGCAAGTGAGCGCATGCCGCTGCCGCCAGCGCGTTGTCGACCTGGTGCCTCCCGACAGCCGGGAGGTTTACATCCAGTCGGAAGCCCGGCCCGCATAACTCGAAAGAAGGCCTTGCCCCGGCGTCGAGCCTCACATGGTCCGCCTTGTATCTCGACCCGCGCCCGCGTCCGAACCTGGTCACCGCGGCGTGCGTCTCGCGGGAGATGCGCCGTGTCCAGGGGTCGCCCGCGTTGAGCAGGAGGTGCCCGTCTTCGGGCAGGTAGCGCGCGAGCTCGCTCTTGGTCTTCGCCACGGCGTCCTGTGTCTTGAACAGCTCGAGGTGCCCCGGGCCGATGTTCGTTATGATGCCGGTGCCGGGGCGCGCGATCTCCGCGAGCCGCTTGATGTCGCCCGGCTTTCGCGCCCCCATCTCGACGACCAGGAACGCGTCTTTCCTGCCGGCTCCGAAGATGGTGAGCGGCAGGCCGACCTCGTTGTTGAAGCTCCGCTCGGAGGAGCAGACGCGGTTGTCCCGCGACAATATCGAGACGAGAAAATCTTTGGTGCAGGTCTTTCCGGTCGTGCCGGTGATCCCCACCGCTTTCAGGTCGAGCCCGCTCCGGACGAAAGCCGCAAGGTCGCCCAGCGCCTTCAGGGTGTCTCTGACCAGCACCAGCGGGAACGAAGGGTTCTTATTCTGGAAGTCCAGGGCGAGCGTGCTCCGGGCGGAGACAACCGCGGCCCTGGCGCCCGCGCGGGCGGCGTCGTCCAGGAAAGCGTGTCCGTCGAAGCGCGGCCCCGTCAGCGCGAAATAGAGGTCCTTGCCTTCGAGGTCGCGCGTGTCGGTGCCCACGCTGGAGACAGCCCGGCGGCGCCATTCACCCGCGAGCTTCCCATCGGTGGCGTCGGCCACCTTGTCAAGGCTGACACTCTGCACCCAGGACCTCCTGAAGGCATTCTCGCAAGACCTGCCTGTCATCGAACGGAATCACCCTGTCAGCAAAGCTTTGGCCACTTTCATGGCCTTTCCCTGCAATCACCACCAGGTCCCCGTCCCGCGCCTCGGCAACGGCCTTGCGTATAGCCGACCTGCGGTCGACTTCCACCGCGTAGCGGTCCTCGCCGAACTCGCCGCGCACCCCCTCCAGCACCATCTCGATTATCGAGGAAGGGTCCTCGCCGCGGGGGTTGTCGGAGGTGATTATGCAGAGGTCTGACATCTCGGTCGCGACCTTCCCCATCAACGGACGCTTGGAGCGGTCGCGGTCTCCGCCGCATCCCACCACTATTATCACGCGGCCCTCGGTGACCTCCTGGCACGCCTCCAGCAGGTTGTGTATCCCGTCAGGCGTGTGCGCGTAGTCGACGAGAGCCGTGAACGGCTGCCCGCAATCGATGTTCTCGAACCTCCCGGGTACTCCCGCCAGGGTCTCGAGGCCGTCGGCGATGCTGGACTCGGCAAGCCCCATCTCGACCGCCACGGCCGCGGCGGCGAGGCAGTTGTAGACGTTGAAGCGGCCCTGCAGGCGCGTGGCGAGTTCGAGGATGCTCTCCCCGTGCAGGAGCCGGAAAGTGTTGCCCCCCGCCGAGACGACCACCTCGTCCGCCCTTACGTCAGCACCCGGGTCGATACCGAACGAGCGCGACGGCAGCCCGGTCTCTTCGAGCAGCCTCGCCCCGAACGGGTCGTCCAGGTTCACCACCGCCGTCCTGTCCGCGCCGAAGTCGTCGCCCTCGAAGAGCCTGCGCTTGGCGCCGAAGTACTCCTCGATCGAGATGTGGAAGTCCAGGTGGTCCTGTGTCAGGTTGGTGAACACCACCACGTCAAAGGAGCACCCCGAGGCGCGGTGCAGCTCGAGGCCGTGCGACGAGACCTCCATCACGGCGGCCTCCACACCGGCGTCCACCATCCTCCTCAGCAGCCTCTGCAGGTCGAGCGACTCGGGCGTAGTCCTGGTGACCGGCTCTACCACCTCACCGACGTGGTTCTCGACAGTGCCGATGAGGCCGGCGACGTAGCCGGCCTTCTTGAATATGTTCTCGATGAGATAGCCCGTGGTCGTCTTGCCGTTTGTGCCGGTGACCCCCACCAGCTTCATCTGCTCCGAGGGATGGCCGTAGAAGCGGGCCGCGGCCTCCGCGAGCGCGAAGCGCGTATCAGGCACCCTCACGACGACCATGCCGTCGGGGAGCTCGGCATCGAGGTCGCGCTCGACGAACAGGGCTCTCGCCCCCCGTGCTGCCGCCTGGCCAGCGTAGAGGTGGCCATCAGTCACGAGCCCTTTGATGCAGAAAAACGCGTCGCCTCTTTCGACCACGCGGCTGTCGTACACGAGCCCTCCCACTTCTATGTCGGTGGGGCCCGAAACCTTTTTCTCATCAATGGTGTCCAGTATTTCGCTTAGAAGCATTTCTGTACCTCGTAGCATGCTCTCGGCCGGCATTTCCATGGTACCTTGTAGACTTGGGTCTGGTGAAAGTCAAGTAACGCCTTTCCTCGCGGTGAACCCCGCATCTCATCAGTTCTACGGCAAGCCTGGCTGTCTCTCCCATGGCTCGGACCTCACTTCGCCGCGGCCGGCATCCCCCACGATGGCGGTATCTTCAGGTGCTGCAGACTGTAGCTCATCATGTCCTTGAAGACCGGCGCAGCGGTCTCTCCGCCCCATATCGGGGTCGGCTCATCCAGCACGACCATGCACACCAGCCTGGGGCGTTCCGCCGGCGCGAATCCCACGAAGGTTGCCATGTAGGTCCCCGCGTAGCCGGCGCCGCCCACTGCCGGCTTCTCCGCGGTCCCTGTCTTGCCGGCGACGCGGTAGTAGTTGACCGCAGCCTTGGGGCCGGTTGAATCCGGGGCGAGCACCTGCTCCATTATCGGGGTCATCTTGCCGCAGGTGTCCTTGCTCAATATCTCCTCGCCGAGCCCGCCCAGGCCCATGTCCCGGACTCCCTTATCGGTGATCTTCGCTTTCATGAAGTGCGGGCAGATCTTCCTCCCGCCGTTCGCGACCGTGCCCGCAACACAGGTCAACTGCAGCGGGGTGACCGAGATGCCCTGGCCGATGGCGATGGCCGGCAGGCTGGTCGTGGTCCACGAGCCGAGGGCGGGAAGAACGCCCCCTACCTCACCGGGGAAGTCGACCCCGGTCGGGTGCCCCAGCCCGAACCTGTCGAGGTAATCGTAGAGGTGCTTGTCCCCCAGCGCCTGTGCGACCTGGATGGTGCCGACGTTCGAGGACTGGCTTATTATCTGGGAGAACTGCAACTGCCGAGACGGCTTGATCTCGGCATCTTTGAAAGTCTTGTCGGCTATCTTCAACTGCGACTGCACCTGGATCACGGTGCTCGGGTTGACCACTCCCTCCTGCAGGGCCGCGACCGCGGTCACGATCTTGAGCGCCGAGCCGGGCTCGTAGACGTCGGTGATCGCGCGGTTGCGCATGGACGCGGGGTCGATCTTCTCACGGTTGTTCGGGTCGAACGTCGGTGACGAGGCCATGGCCAGTATGTCGCCCGTGTTGCAGTCCATCACCACCGCGGTGGCGGCCTTGGCACTGTACCTCTCCACCGCCGAGGCGAGCGACTCTTCCATGCATGCCTGTATGTCTTTGTCGATCGTGAGCTGGAGGTCGACGCCGTCGACCTCCTGGCGCTGGACCTTCTCGCTCCCCGGGATGGGGTTGCCGGCGGCGTCCTTCTCGAGAAAGACCTCTCCGACCTTGCCGCCCAGCAGGTCTTCATAATAGAGCTCGAGGCCGGCCTGGCCCTTGTTGTCGACGTCGACCACGCCTAGTATCTGCGAGGCGAGCGAGCCAAGGGGATAAATACGCTTGCTCTCGTCGATGAACCCGATGCCGTCCAGCTTCATCTTCTTGAGGCGGTCCGCGATGGACTTGTCGAGCTTGCGCTCGAGATAGACGAAACCGCTGTTGGCGCTGAGCTTCTTCTGGAGGTCCGCCGGGTCTTCACCGAGGACACCCGCGAGCTTTTCCGCCACGGCTTTCTTGTTCTTCACCAGATAGGGGGTGGCATACACGGTCGAGCAGTCCTCGCTGATCGCCATGATCTCGCCCTCGCGGTCGGTGATCGTCCCACGGCGGGGCGCGATGCTTATGGCGGTGTCGCGCTGATCGCTGGCGAGCTTCTTGTAGTGCGCCGCCTGTATGCCCTGGATGAGCACAAGCTTGCCCGTGACCGCCGCGAGCCCCGCCAGCAGCACCGCGGCTACTATCGTCAGTCGCTTGTCCCTGGACTCTCGTGCGGCCATCTGAACACCTATCTTCGCGTGAGGGCCCCGCCGGGACCCTCGACGACTGAAGCCTGAGTGTTGCCGGTCTTCTCGGGCTGAGCCGCGCCTGGTGGCGGCTCGGGGCTGGTCCTCTCTTCAAAGGTGCTCTGGCAGACCATGTTGCCGTTGGCATCCCGCGCGTATTTCAGGTAGATGACGCCGGTCGGCTCGCCGAGGCCCAGCTCGTCTCCCGCGATCCTCGCTACGCGCCCCGGCGACTTGAGCTGCGCCAGGCTGAGGCGCAGCGCCTCCTGCCTGGACTTCTCGTTCGCGATCCCGGTCTCGAGCCTTGTGGTCTTGAGGTCGCAGCGGACGGCGTACTGGTGCTGGACCAGCATGAACACGCCGGTGCCGGCAAGAAAGAGGAACACTACGATCAGGAAGCCGAAGTTCAAGCCCCGGTTGCGCGGCGAGGAGACCCTGGCCTTCGGAGCGGCCTTGGTCCTGGCAGTAGACTTAGCCGCGGCCTTTGGCGCGGCCTTCTCCTTCTTCGAGCCGGCGCTCCCGGCTTTCTGCGCGGGCTTTGGAGAGCGCCTGGTCTTCGGTAGTTGCTTGAGGGGCTTGCGATCAGACATCCTGCCCCTCTCTGCGGAGCGCGGCACGGAGCTTGGCGCTCCCGCACCGCGGGTTCTCTTCTATCTCCTCAGGGGTCGGCCGCACTGGCTTGCGGGTCAGGACCTCCAGGATGGGTGGCTTGTCGAGCGGGTGCCCGGGCGGATAGTCTGATCCTCTTGCCAGGGAGTTGAAAGTGCTTTTGACAATCCTGTCCTCCAGTGACTGGTATGCCAGCACGACTATCCGCCCGGAAGGGGCCAGGCTCCCGATCCCTTCTGCTATACCCTCCTTGAGATCCTCGAGCTCATTGTTGACCGCGATGCGGAGCGCCTGGAACGTCTTGCGAGCCGGGTGCTTCCGGCCGCGCCTCGCGCCTGCGGGCACGGCGTTCTCCACGATCTTCGCCAGTTCCCCTGTAGTCCGTACGGGTCGGCGCTCCCGAGCCTCGACAATGAATTGAGCGATCCGCCTGGCCCACCGCTCTTCACCGAACCTGTAAAGGATGCGCGTGAGCTCATCCTCTGAATCCTGATTGACTATGTCCGCCGCCGTCCGCTGCTCGTCGGGCCCCATGCGCATGTCCAGCGGCCCGTCTCCCCGGAACGAGAAGCCGCGCTCCGGATCGTCGAGCTGCATCGAGGACACCCCCAGGTCGAGCAAGACGCCGTCGACCTTCTCTATCCCCTCAGCATCAAGGACGGAGAGTAGACTTCTGAAATTTTCGCAATAGTAACTGACCGCCTCAGCCATCTTGCCCAGCCTCTCCTCCGCGCGAGCAATTGCCTCCGGGTCCCGGTCAATACCAATGAGCCGGCCCCCCGGGGTGATTCGCTCAAGGATAGCTTCAGCATGTCCACCTGCTCCGAGCGTGCCATCTACGATCACCTTTCCCCTCTCGGGCCTCAAATATAAGAGGACCTCGTCGACCATCACCGGCCTGTGGCCGCCGGCTTCCCCGGACATGTCAGACTCCGATGTCGGACGCCGACTGCTCGTAATGGCCGGCGCTGTCGGCCTCGTACTTCTCCCACACCTCGGGGTCCCAGACCTCGGCCTTGTTGTGGAGGCCGACCACCACGACGTCTTTCTTGATGCCCACCATCTCCCTGAGGCGCGGGGGGATGAGGATCCTCCCCTGCCCGTCGGGTACCAGGTGGCTCGCCGAGGCGAAGAAGACGCGTGAGAACCGGCGCGTGGATTCGCTTCCGGAGGGGAGCTGGTCGATCTTCTCGACCAGTCGGTCCCACTCTTTCATGGGCAGCAGGTACAGGCAGTCATCGAGGCCCTTGGTGACCATCAGACCGCCTTCAAAATCCCGCCTGTATTCACGGGGCAGGATGATGCGACCTTTGGGGTCGACCGTCCTTGTTGATGCTCCTACCAGCATAGCCCTGCCTTATCTCTCGCCACGACTCCCCACATTAAACCATTTCTCGCCCCTTTGCAACACTCTTTGGCATAAAAATCCACAATTATTGAGGACCCGGGGCCGGATCGTCATGGAAAGACCATGTTTTTGTGGGAATTGTGGAATATTTTGTGGATAGTCCGGCTTTGTACCACTATATATGGATGTGGAGAGCTGTCCCTGTGGAAAAGTGCAGAAGACGGGGGGTCAAGAAGAACGGGGGTCAGGCACTTTTCGCCGGTTTTTTTCTAACGGGGGGTCGCTGGACCAGCCTCAGGCTTGCTCTTCCTCCCCCACGACCGTGCGGTAGCACAGGAAGAGGCTGTCGATAAGGTTGCCGCCGACCTTTCCGAGTTTCGGGATCGGGACACCCGCCATCTTGACCTTGCGCTTCGCGAACTCGACCGCCGGGTTCGAGGCGCCGGTCGCCATGTTGTGAAAGGTCTCGGAGGTCGTGCTGATGATCAGCATCGGGAGGGTGCCGGGGTCCTCGAGAGAAAACGCAGTCTCGCCTGCCGGGTCGAAAGCCACGTAGTAGCGGCCGTCGATGTCCTTGAGCTCCAGGCAGAAGCAGCTCATCACTTCCGCCAGCCGCTTGACCTCTTCGGTGCCAAGCCTCTTCTCGGCAAGCTCGATCGTCTTCTCGAGCACTCCTGACATCTCTTCACTGTTCGGGACTTGAACCATCTCAGACCTCCATGAGCCGCCGCACGCGCGAGAACCCGCGTCTGTTCGTCTTCGAGGATTCTAACAGATAGAATTAACGGCACGTCAGATAACGGCGCAGGAGGATCCGATGCCCAAGAAAAAGATACTGGTGCTCTCACCGCTTCCCCAGGCCCTGATCGAAGCGCTCTTCGACGCCAAGATGGCCGAGAGCGCGTCGCCACCCGAGATCGAGATCGAGGCCTACGCCGGCACAGGCAGAGAGGACCTTCTGAGGTCTGTCTCCGGGGCCGACGTCATCATCGGGGACTACACCTTCACCATCGAGATGGACGCGGAGGTCATAAAAGCCGCCGCGCCATGCCTCCTCATCCAGCAGCCGTCCGTCGGCTACCAGCACATCGATGTGGATGCCGCGGCGGCCGCCGGCATCCCCGTCGCCAACGTCGCCGGGGCCAACGCCATAGCTGTGGCGGAGCACACCATCATGGCGGCCCTCGTTCTCCTGAAGAAGCTGTTGATGCAGCAGGAGAAGACCAGGGCGGCGCAGTGGGCGCAGGACGAGATGGCCACGCATGGGGTGTTCGAGCTCTACGGCAAGACCATGGGGATCATCGGAATGGGCCGCATCGGCAGAGAGGTCGCGCTGCGCGCCAGGCCTTTCGGGTGCGCTGTTGTCTATTACGACGTCAAGCCCCTCGAGGCCGAAGAGGAAGCCGCCCTTGGCGTCGCGTCGCGGACCCTCGATGCGCTGCTGGCTGAGTCCGACGTCGTAAGCCTGCACGCCCCGCTTACGCCCGAGACCGCGAACATGCTCGATGCCGAGCGCATCGCGATGATGAAGCCGGGCGCGGTGCTGGTCAACGTGGCGCGTGGGGGCCTCGTCGACGAGCAGGCTCTCGCCGACGCGCTCAAAGAAGGTCGGCTCGCCGGCGCGGCGGCGGACGTCTTCTCCGAGGAGCCGATAACAACGGACAATCCGCTGCTCGGCACGCCCAACACCTTGTTGACACCGCACACCGCCGGCGCCACCAATGAATCGAGATTCCGGATCATCGGGGTCGCGATGGACAACGTGGCTGGAGTGCTCGAGGGAAAGGTCCCCCAGTTCATCGTCAATGGCGTTGAGCCGAAGTTCGATTGAGGCAGGCTGCCCCCGGCGCCCGCCCTGGCGCCGGTCACCACCTGGAGGTAGATCATGGCTGAGCAGATGAGCGGGGGCCAGGCGCTGGCCGGCGCCCTGATAAGGATGGGCGCGGAGCGAGTGTACGGGATAATCGGCACCTCCAACCTCGGCTTCGTCGACGCGCTCTACGACGTGAGGGACAGGCTTAGATACATATCCTGCAGGCACGAGCAGGTCGCCGCGAGCATGGCCGACGCCGAGGGCAGGCTGACCGGCAGGCCCGGCGTCACGCTGGTCCACTCCGGGCCCGGGGCGCTGAACGCGATGATATCCGCAGGCAATGCCTACAAAGACTCCTCCCCGTTCATCATCATCACCGGCGCGGTCAAGCGGAAGCTCGCCCGGAGCGATGGGATGCTCGAGCTCGATCACAGAAGGCTGTTCGCCCCGCTCTGCAAGGGGACTTTCCGCGTGGAGTCCGCGTCGGAGGTGCCTTCGGTGTTCGCGGCCGCGTACCGGGCTTCGATGAGCGGCGCGCGCGGGCCGGTCCTCATCGAGGTCCCGGAGGACGTGTGGGCGGAGACCGCTGAAGTGGACCTCGACGGGATGGTGCTCGAGACCGACGCTCCGCCCGAGGTCCAGGAGAAAGACGTTCGCGCGGCGATCGAGATGCTCTCCACCGCGAGGCTGCCGCTGATCCTCGCCGGGGGCGGAGTGGCGTACGCGGGGGCCTCCCGACTGCTGGTGGAGTTCGCCGAGAAGCTGCAGGTGCCTGTGGCCACCACTGGCAACGGGCGCGGGGTCATCCCCGAGACCCACCCGCTCTGCCTCGGGCGCGCCGGATTCGGAGGCGGCAGCGTCGTCGCCGACAAGGCGCTCGAGCGCGGGGACGCGCTGCTCTGCATCGGGTGCGGCATCAGCGACATGACCACCTACGAGTTCACAATGCCGCTGGGGATGAAAGACATCACGGTCGCGAGCATCTCGGGGTACATGGCGCCTCAGGCGCCGCCCGCTTCCATCGTCCTCTGCGACGCAAAAGAGTTCCTGCGGAAGGCCACGGGCGAGCTCATCGGCGTCGCCGAGCCCAGGACCGCCTGGGACGAGACGCTCGCCGACGCCCGCGCCACCTGGCAGATGCTGCTCGACGCGGGGCTTTCGCGGCCCTCCGAGCTCCCCTCGGGGGCGCGCCTGGCAAAGAGGCTTTCAGAGTTGCTCCCCGATGACGCGGTCATCTGTGTCGGGGCGGGGACGCACCTCCTTTACGCCATGGACTTCCTGCCATCCCACCAACCGCTTACTTTCATGTCCACGGTGAACTTCGGCTCGATGGGCTTCGGCTTCGCGGCGAACATGGCCGCCAAAGCCATCGACGGAGCAAGGGCCGCCATCTCGATGCTCGGAGACGGCGATTTCTCGATGACGCTGCAGGACCTCGAGACGTGCGTGCGTGAGGGGCTCGGCGTCAAGGTCTTCGTGATGAACGACTCGCAGTACCGCGTGCTGAACATGCGCCAGAAGCTGTCGTTTGGGGGGCGGGTCCACGGCACCGAGCACGGCAACCCTGACTTCGCCGCTCTCGCGAAGAGCTTCGGCGCGGCCGGCTACCGGCTCGACCGGGAGGAAGACATGGAAGCGGTGGTGGAAAAAGCGCTCGCCGAGGAAGGGCCGGTCGTGGTCGACGTCATCATCGACCCGGAGGACCTGCCGCCGCTGAACCTGGAAGCGACCCTCCGCATGTCAATGGGCTAAAGAAAGTTACGTCGTTCGTTTTCCACTTTTCTTTACACTCGTGAGGTCATGTCTGCGCATTGGGAAAAGTGTAATGGAAAGTGGAAAACGAACGACATAAGGACTGTTACATCGAGCAGACCTTGCCCGCGCCCATGTCCTTCCAACGCTGCTGGAGGTAGACCTTCTCGTTCACGAAGGCGCGGATGATGTCGTCGACCACCATCTCGGACTCCGCGTGCCCCAGGTCCTGCGTACGGTTCGCGATCGACGCCACCTGCCCGAAGTAGAGGGGCGAAGTGAGGTCGATGAGCTTGTGCGTGTTCCCCTTCCAGCAGTTGAAGACCACGGCGACGTCGTAGATGATCCGCGCCCAGAGGTCAGGCGGCATGTGGAAGTCGCAGTAGCCTTCCGGCACACACACCTCCGACTTAGCGATCTGCTCGAGGCGCCCGAAGGTTTCCTCGCTCAGTATCTCTCTATATAGGGAGGAGAAGTGCGTCATCCCGAGGTTGAACTCCTCCACCAGCCTGGTGACGCTGATCGGTATGGGCTCCGGCTCCCAGGGGAGCGCCGTACCCTTGACCGGTACCTCTGTCACCACGTCGATGCCCTTCCAGAAGTCGGCGAACTTCGCCATCGAGCGGAACACGGTCGATATCACCTGCAGGTACATCGGGCCGAGGGAGAATGCGGGGTCCTTGGCGCCGTGGATCTTCGCCCCCAGGTTCGCCTGGCATATCGAGACCCCGTTGGTGATGGCCGAGATCGTCATCCAGACGTCGATGCCGAACTGCCCCACGAACACGTCCCAGACGTCCTGGCCGGCGAGCACTTCGATGAACTTCGCGGAGAGCCCGAAGTCGCCGCCGATCGGCTGCCTCAGCTTCTTGCCGTAGAGGGACGCCACCAGCGGATAGACGATGAGGTTGGTGATGGTGCCGTCGTACTTGTACCTCTTGTAGTAAGGCGCCACGTAGTCGAAGCCTTCCCGCGCGATCGGGGTGAGCATGTTGTTGACCCAGTCCGGCGTGAGGTTCCTGTTGTCGCCGTCGATGAGCGCACAGGAAGCAACCCCGAGGTCGAGCGCGGCCTTGAAGATGGCGCGAAGCGCGCTGCCTTTGCCCGAATCGCCCCGATAGGTCCCGACCATCTTGCACACGGTCAGACCCACGTCCGTCATCAGCGCCACGTTCTTTGTCTCGTCCAGCGAGCCGCCCTCGCACACGAAGATCACACACTTCCTGTCCGCGAAGAAAGTGGAGAGGCCTTCCGCGGCCACCTTCATCACGTGCGCGATGGTGAGCTCGTTGTTGTAAGCGGGTATCGCGACCATCATGTCCGCGCTGCCCACCTCGGCCACCGCGCGAGCGATCTCACCCGAAACGGCAGGTATCAAATCCAAGGCCCCTCTCCCTTCCCCTTGCTAGGACGCGCAGGCCTCCGAGGCCTCCTTCGCCTCCCGCCAGTAGTAACGCAGGTAATCCTTGAGCGCCTCGAACGTCTCGGCCGTTCGCTCGACCTCTATCTCCGCCTCGAACGAGGTCAGGTCCTCTGTCTTCTTCACGAAGTGCGCGGTCCAGGCGCAGTAGAGCGGGGTGAGCACGTCGACCACCCTGTCGCTGGGCACCGACCCGAAGTGGTAGGCGATCGCGAAATCGTACACCAGCCTCACCCACAGTCCGCTCGAAAACTCGAAGGCGGAATCGGTAAGGCTGTAAGCCTCCTCGACCTGCCTGTAGTTCTCAGGGCGCATGATGAGCCGCCACTCGGCTCCCATCTCCTCGAACCCGTTGCGGAAGTGGCCGAGCAGGTTCTCGACCGACACCTCGGCGACCTCCGGCTCATCCTTGCACTCCTCCCCCAGGACCGGCGCGGGCGACGAGCCCTCGATCTCCATCCAGTTGCGCTCGTAGTGCTTCATGAGGTCGAACATGGTCCCGCAGACCTGGTGGAACATCGCGCCCAGGTCGGAGCCCGGGTCCTTGTTGTTGTGGAGCTTGAGGCCCATGCAAGCCTGGCAGATGTCGAAGCCCTCGTTCATCGCCAGGGTGGTCATCCAGATGTCGATGCCGAACCGCGCGATGTCCGTGTCCCAGACCGGCCGCTCCGAGTACACTTTCGCGAGGTCGCCCGAGAAGCCGAAGTCGCCGCCGATCGGCTGCCTTATCCTGCTTCCGTAGAGAGAGCGGGTGAGCGGGTAGGCGATGGAGTTGGTGATGGTCCCGTCGTACTTGTACCGCAGGTAGTGAGGGGTCACGAAGTCGAACCTCTCCTCGATGATGGGGTAGCCGAGGAACTTCATCCACTCGGGCGTGATGCTCCTCAAGTCTGAGTCCACCACGATGCACAGCTTGACCTCAAGCCTTGCCGCTATCTCGAAGATGGTATGGAACGCGCTCCCCTTGCCGGGCGTGCCGCGGTACGGGGTGGCGATCTTGCGGACCTCGGAAGGGACAGGCGTCTCCAGCACCACGTCACGGGTGTTGTCGCTCGAGCCGCCGTCTGAGTTCACCAGCACCGGCCTCATACCCGGGAAGTACTCCGCCAGGCCGTGGGCGGCCTGCTTTACGACGTATGAGATGGTGTCAGCGTTTCTGTAAGAGGGTATGCCGACCAGTATGTCGGCCTGGCCGATGCTCTCGACCTCGTCGAGCACGGTCTGTTCGAGTACGCTCAAATCATCACTTCTGACTTATCGGTGCTGGTGACTTCCTCTGTGTAAATATACGAGTGCCGACAGTCGCTTCCTTTGCGGAATGTAAAGAAGCCTTCAATCGCGCTCGCCGGGCGGCCGGTCTCACCTGCCGCCAGCGCGCTCACATGCCCGAGAGCAAGTCCCGGGAGAGAGCCTCGTCGGTCGCGAGGAACCCCATGAGCCGTTCCCACTTCGCCCTGAAGTCCATGTACCAGCGGAACGGGTCCTGCTGCGGCACGGCGTCGAACCTCGCGATGTGGACGTTCTTCATCGACTCCTCGAATCCGATGTCGATGGTCGGCGTCAGCACGCTGCGGTCGCCCGGCCTCCTGAGCTGGTGCAGGCCCATCAGCACCGCGGTCCTGAATATCATCTCTTCGAGGTCGTCCCTCATGCAGCGCCCCGGGTACGGGTCGAGCTCCTCGACCGCCACCTTGCGGACGCCCTCGCTCGGCACCTGCCTGCGGAGCTTCTCGCGCGCGTAGACGAAACGGTAGATGTTCTCGCGGAAGTGCGCCCACGGCGGGACGTTCGTCGCCGGCGGCAGGTGTTTGATCGCGAGCTTGTTGTCCAGCAGGAAATCGATGTCGAAGAACTTGCAGTTGACGAGGTAGTCGATGTCCTCGCCGCGCCGGACGTGAGGATCGAACGAGATCTTGCGGAAGACGTCCCGGTGGATCACCATGTTCCCCCCGAAGACGAACGGGGTCGGCTTGAGCCGCGGCTCCTGGCCTATTATCGCGAACGCCTCGTTCATGGCGCTCACCATCGGCCACTCCGCCATCCACCATTCGTCGGGAGGCGGGAGCAGGTAGCTGCCGTCGGGCCTCTGGTAGTACCCGGCGAGCGCGCCCACGAACTTGCCCTCATGCGTCGTCCCGATGTTCTCGAACACCTTGTCGAGGTACTCGGGGTCCTCGTAGACCTCGTCGTCGTCGAGCAGCACCGCGACCTCCGAGCGCGCGAGCTCAGTGGCGATCAGGCACATATTGCGGATGTTCGAGTATCCCGAAAGAGACACCAGGTCTCCCTCGAGTTCGCCTGCCCCGGACGTGCGCTCCTTCTCGAGCCGCTCCTTCATGCGTGCCTCGAACGAGTGGCTGATCACCTCGACGGGGAAGTAATTCTTGAAGGTCGTCACCTGGTCGTTGACCTTGCCCTCCACGAGGTCCTTGATGTCCGGGGACGTGGCGCAGGCCAGTACCACCACGTTGAAGTCGCGGTTGCGCAGCACGCTTATGCTCTCCAGCGCGCGGTGGAGCGTCCCGGGTTGGTCTATCGGCGTGGGGTGGTCGTAGACCGTGTCCTTCGCGTCGAACCCCTCGGCGGTCGTGCGTCCCCAGTACGAAGGAATGACTATTGTTGCGCGCAAGGCTCCTCCCCTCCCGTTTGTCCTGTCCCCGTCAGCAGGCTCGCTGGAGCCCGGCAATCTCTTTTATCGCGGTGACGACGGCCTGGTTCTCCTCCGGGGTCCCGATGGTGAGGCGGATAAACCCCGGGTAGCCCAGGGCTCCCCCGTCGCGCACGAGGATGCCGCGCTCGAGTAGCCGCCCGGGCAGGCCGTCTATCTTGTGGCCGTATTTGAACAGTATGAAGTTCGCCTGCGTCGGCACCGGCTCGAGGCCCATGGCGCCCAGCTCGGTCGCCAGAAAGCGCTTGCCCTCGGAGTTGACCCGCCGGCTCCGCTCCACGTGTGCGGTGTCGTCCAGCGCCGCCACCGCGGCGACCTGGGCGAGGCGGTTCACGTTGAACGGCGGCCTCACTTTCTCGAGGTAGTTGACGATGCCGGGATGCGCGATGCCGTAGCCCACTCGCAGGCCCGCCAGGCCGTAGCACTTCGAGAACGTGCGCAGCACTATCAGGTTCGGATGGTCCTGAAGGTAAGGGACGCTGTCAGGGTAGTCGGGGTCGTCTACGTACTCGACGTACGCCTCGTCCCACACCAGCAGGACGTCCTCCGGGAGGCTCTCGAGCGCCTTCTCGAGCTCCGCCGTCGTGCAGATCGTCCCCGTCGGGTTGTGCGGGGTGCCGACGAACAACGCGCGGGTGCGGCTGCCGACGCGCTTGAGCATCCCGTCGATCTCATGCCTGTGCTCGGACAGCGGCTCATACTCCAGCGCCGCGCCCACTGTCGCGCCCGAAAGGTAGTACGAAGAGAAGGTGGGGTCGCCCATCAACGCGACGTCGCCCGCGTTGAAGAAAGCGAAGAAGATGAGGTCGATGACCTCGTCCGTCCCGTTGCCGAAGATGAAACGCTCGGGCGCCACCCCCAGCTTGTCCGCCAGTTTCTCACGCAGGAGCATGCAGGCGCCGTCCGGGTAGAGGTTGATGTCGTCGAGCGCTCCCCTCAGCGCCTCCACCGCCATCGGTGAGGGGCCGAGAGGGTTCTCGTTGGAAGCGAGCTTGATGACGCGTTCGACGCCGTAACGGCGCTTGACGTCATCGATGTCCAGCCCCGGACTGTAGACGGGCAGGTCTTTGATCTCCGGGCGCGCTATTCTCTCGAAATCAAGCGTCATGGCTTCCACGGGGCGTCAGGCGCCCTCGAGTCCCTCCCTGAGTATGCTCTCGGTCGCCTCCTGCATGAGGATCTCGCCATCGTCGCCCTGCTCGGGATAGGAAGCTATGCCGATCTCTATGTTCACCTCAGCGTAGTGTTCGCCCATGCCGGCCAGGTACTCCAGGACCTGCGTCTTGAGCCTCTCGGAGGCCCTCGCCGCGTCGTCGGTTCGTGTCTCGGGCATCAGTATCGAGAACTTCTCGTACTCGACCCGCGCCAGGATGTCCGAGGCGCGGCAGTTCCTGCGCAGCACGCGGGCGACCGCCCGCATCAACTCGCTGTCCTCGTCGGACGAAGGTTCGAAGACCGAGTCCACGTGGAACAGCACCACCGTCACGTCGCGGAGGTACCTCTCCGAGCGCTTGACCTCCTCCTCCAGGCGGGTCATGAAGTAGAGCGAGTTGAAGACTCCGGTGAGCTCGTCCCGCAGCGGGTCGAGCACGTCCATGGTCGGCTCGCGCGTCTGGTACGCCTGGACCGTGGCCTGGAGCAGGTTGTTGAAGCACTGGCACACTCGCTTCTCGGTGGCGAAGTCGTGCTCTTTGTCTGAGCGCGCCCGTCGGGACTCCCAGAAGACGTCGCGCAGCAGGATGTGTTCCTGCATCACTTCTTCGATGGGGACCTTGCGGTTTCGGCGGTAGACGCCGTGCTCGCCCGCGATGCGGTAGACGGAGCCGAACGGGAGGAACTCCTGGATGTAGAGCTCGTCGTCGACGCAGTTGTTCAGCCCCAGGTAGAGGCTCTCGACGACCTGCTCGGTGCGGTCGTCCCAGAGTTCGCCGCTATTCTCTTCGCCCAGGCCTTTTCGGTAAGCCTGGACCATCTTTTTGACGGCCCGTTTCTGGGAGAATGAGCTCAAGATGTCCCCCGCCTGCCGCGACCTTTTCCGCGCGCGGCTCTCCGCTTGCTCTGACTGGTTTCCCGGTATTCTATAATAGTCCTCTATGGTCATCAAAGAAATCGAAAGCGGTAACGGACCATCCATCGAGCTCGCCGCGGTCGACGTGGGAGGGACTTTCACGGACCTGCTCGGCATCGCCGACGGCCGCCTGGTAGCTTTCAAGCTACCCTCCACTCCCGAGGCGCCCGAGCGCGCCGTGATCGAAGCCGCGGAGCGCGCCGGAGCCTCCGGCCGCCCCCTCATACACGGGTCGACGGTCGCCACCAACGCCGTGCTGGAGAGAAAGGGCGCGCGGACCGCTTTCATCGCCACCGAGGGTTTCTCCGACATCATCGAGATCGCGCGACAGGAGAGGTCTCACTTATACAGGCTGCTGGTGGACAAGCCGCAGCCTCTGGTGCAGCGCGCATTGAGGTTCGAGGCGCGCGAGCGCGTGGTGCCCGGCAAGGTGATAAAGCGCCTGACCAGGGCGGAGGCGCGGCGCGTCGCGCAGGCGTGCGTCGACGCCAGGGTCGAATCCGCGGCGGTCTGCCTGCTGTTCTCCTTCGAGCATCCGGAGCACGAGGAGATGTTGCGTGAGGAGCTGGAGCGCGCGGGCGTGAACGTATCTATATCGAGCTTCGTGCTGCCGGAGTACAGGGAGTACGAGCGCGCCAGCACCACTGTCATAAACGCTTATGTCTCTCCGGTCATCGACGGCTACCTGCAGAGGCTGGTCTCTTCGATGGGCGAAGGGGGCGCGACGCGGGTACGCCTGATGCACTCGGCGGGAGGGACTACCTCCGTCGACATGGCGCGGCGCCGGGCGGCCGACCTCGTCCTCAGCGGGCCGGCGGGAGGCGTGGTGGCGGCGCGCTGGCTCGCCGCGTCGACGGGCGCGGGCGACGTCATCAGTTTCGACATGGGAGGCACTTCGACCGATGTCTCGCTCATCAGCGGCGAGGAGCTGACCGTGACGCGTGACACACGCATCGGCGGGCTTCCGGTTGCGCTCCCGATGGTCGACATCCACACCATCGGAGCGGGCGGCGGCTCGATCGCCTACCTCGACCGCGCCGGCGTCCTCAAGGTCGGGCCTCATAGCGCCGGGGCCGACCCCGGCCCGGCGTGCTACGGGAAAGGCGAGCTGCCCACGGTCACCGACGCCAACATGGTACTCGGCCGCATCGAACCCTCATGGTTCCTTGGCGGCAGGATGGTGCTCCTCCCCCGCCGGAGCACAAACGCCTTCGCGTCCCTGTCCGGCTCGTCGCGAGTCCTGGCGGCCGCCCGGGCGACCCTGGACATCGCCCTCTCCCATATGGAGGCGGCAGTCAAGAAGGTCAGCCTCGAGCGCGGCTACGACCCGCGGCGGTTCGCGCTCGTCGCGTTCGGTGGCGCGGGGCCGATGCACGCCTGCGAGCTGGCGGACAGGCTCGAGATACCGAGGGTGCTGGTGCCTGTGTACCCGGGGCTCTTCTCCAGCATGGGGATGCTGCTCGCCGATGCCGGCAGGGACCATACCAGGACGGTGCTCCTGGGGCTCGACCAGTCCTGCGAGGACGCGCTCGCCGCGGTCCTCTCCGAGCTCGAGGCCCGCGCCGTGCGTGAGATGGCCGCCGAAGGCTTTTCGAAGTCGGCGCTGCGCTTCAGGAGGAGCCTCGGCATGCGCTATCGGGGGCAATCGCACGAGGTGGAGGTCACCGTGAGGCGCGCGACCGCCGCCAGCATCCTCAGGCACTTCGAGGAGGCGTACCTTGCCGCCTATGGTTACCTGCGGGAGCGGGGCGCCATCGAGATCGTCAACGTGCGGCTGAGCTGCAGGGCCCCTCAACGCGACGTGCCGGCCGGCCCGCCTCCGAGGGGCGAGAGGCGTTCCCGGCCCATCGCGGAGCGCACCATCTACTTCGGGAGCCGCAAGGCGCGCGGCGGCGTCTTCACGCGGTGGGACCTCGCCGCCGGACAGTCGGTCGCCGGCCCGTCGCTGATCGTGCAGGAGGACTCCACCACGGTCGTGCCCCCCGGCTGGCGCGCGGCCCTGGACGTCATGGGCAATCTCGACCTGGAGGCTTCGCGATGAAAGACGAAGCCTTCACCCTCGAGGTGTTCCGCAACCTGGTCAGCTCGGTCGCCGATGAGATGGGCGCCGCGCTGCACCGCACCGCCTTCTCCCCGAACATCAAGGAGCGCAAGGACCATTCGTGCGCGGTGTTCGACCCGAAGGGGCGCCTGGTCGCACAGGCGGAGCACATCCCTGTCCACCTCGGGGCGATGCCGCAGACGGTGCGGGCCGTCCTCGAGCGCCGCGAGCTGGAGCCGGGAGACCTCGTGGTCCTCAACGACCCGTTTCTCGGCGGCACCCACCTGCCGGACGTCTCTATGGTCTCGCCGGTCTTCTCCGGCGGCCGCCTGGTCGCCCTGCTCGCCAGCCGCGCTCACCATTCCGACGTAGGCGGGCTCGCGCCCGGCTCTCTTGCGCTCGCGAGCGAGATCTACCAGGAGGGGCTGATAATCCCTCCGGTGTTCCTGCGCCGCAGCGGCACGTACATGCGCGATATCGAGGACATCATCTGCTCAAACGCACGGAACGCAGGCGAGCGGAGCGGGGACCTGCAGGCCCAGGCCGGCGCTCACGCCGTGGGCGAGAGGCGGATGCTGGCGCTGGCGTCGGAATACGGACGGGGGCAACTGCTCTCCCGGTTCGAAGCGCTGATGGATTATTCGGAGGTCCTCACAAGGCTCGCCCTCGAGGAGATCGGCAATGGGACTTACAGGTTCACAGACTACCTCGATGACGACGGCTTCGGCGCTGAGGACATCCCCATCTGCGCCACCGTGACGATCAAGGCGGACAAGGCGTTCGTGGATTTTTCCGGCACATCGCCCGCGGTGCATGGCCCGCTCAACTGCCCCCGGGCGGTGACGCACTCGGCGACGTACTACGTGTTCAGGTGCATCACCGGCGAGGACATCCCCGCAAACCATGGAGCGACCCGCCCGATCGACATCAAGATACCGGAGGGCTGCCTGCTCGACGCGGTGCGCCCCTACGCGGTGGCGGCCGGGAACGTGGAGACGTCCCAGCGCGTGGTCGACGCATTGCTCGGAGCGCTCGCCGGCGCGCTCCCCGGTGAGATACCCGCGGCGAGCTACGGGACCATGACCAACCTCGCCATCGGCTCCGTGCCGGGCTCGCCGAAGGGCTTCGCTTACTACGAGACGATCGCAGGCGGGACCGGTGGACATCCCCGGGGCAAGGGCATGAGCGGCACGCACGCACACATGACCAACACCCTGAACACGCCTGTTGAAGCGATCGAGTACGAGTACCCGCTGCGGGTCACACGTTGCGGCATCAGGCGGAACTCCGGCGGCGCGGGGTTGCACCGCGGCGGCGACGGGCTCGAGCGCGAGGTCGAGATGCTGGAGGATGCCAGCGTGACTCTCATCGCCGACCGCAGGAAGAGAGCCCCCTGGGGGCTCGCTGGCGGCGCGAACGGGAAGCCCGGAAGAGATACCGTGGTTTCGTCGGGACGAGAGAGGCGCATCCCCTCGAAGTGCAACCTCGAGCTCAAGGCCGGCGAGCGCATCAGGCTGCGGACCCCGGGCGGCGGCGGCTGGGGCAGGAGAGGGTCCTGACCGCAGCGGAATGAGTCAGTTCAATCAGGCGGTTGGGACTTGTCGCCGCGGCCTCGGCGGCGTTCCTGCTCCTCGATCTCGCGGGCGGCTTCCTTGCGTTCGAGTTCGTCGCGCCTGTCGCGCTCGGCGCGGCCCGGCGGTGGCATCGGCTTCCTGATGCTCTTATAAATATCTTTGAGATTCGGTACGCGTTTTGCCACTCTGTCCGCCCCCCGCTCGATTATACTACCGCTGTGAGGCCGGCTGTCGGACTACGCATGGTGGCAGCATGAAAGAAAAGAGTTCAGTAAAGGAGACTGCGGCGGCGCTCCTTCCGGCGCTCCGGGAGGTTCGCGGGCATCGCCGGGACGACGTGTACTGCTATGAGGTGCCCGTGGTCGCGTCGGACGGCGTGCGCATCGATTGCAGGCTGCTTCCGGGCGACTCGCGCAGAGCGGTCGTAGTGGCCCACCCCGCCGTGGTAGGCTCGCGCTACGCCCAGGTCGTGACGCTCGCGGAAGAACTCGCGCGCTCCTTCTCGGTCCTCCTCTTCGATTTTCGCGGACACGGGCGCAGTGGAGGCAGGTGCGCGATGGGTTTCTCCGGCCCGGCGATGGACCTGGAAGCCGTGGTGCGCCGCGCCCGGGGCCTGGGCTTCGAGGAGGTGGGAGTCGCGGGGTTCTCGCTCGGCGCGGCGGCCGCCTTCCTCGCGGCGGCTGCAGGCACGAGGATCGACGCGCTCGCCTCGATCGGCTGCCCGCCCGAGTTCCCCGATGTCGCCATGTGGCGTGACCATCCGGTGGCGTCGCGCGCTGTCCTGAGGCTCCTCGGTCTCCGGGCTGACAAGAGCCCTGACTGCGGCCCGTCGCCCGCGGACGTCGCCGCCCGGCTCGACGCTTTTCCCAAGCTTCTGGTCTTCGGCGAATGGGAGGTAGCCCCGCCAGAAGAGATCGACCGCTTCACCGAGCGTGTGTCACCTCCCAAAGAGACGCTTACCGTCGCCGGCGCCTGGCACGCCGACCTCAAGGGGCGCGAGGCCGAGATACGGGAATGGTTCGAGCGCTCTTTGTAGAACTTTCTGTCGTGCTCCCTCACAGCCGATATAATGGTGGTGGCTGGTTGGCGCGTGTCCGTCTTCATCTCCCGAACGATGGGCCGACGCCCATGGACAGGAGAGACCTGTAATGGACGAAGATAGATCCTTCACGGATGTCGCCCTGGACGCGATCCAGGATATCTTCTACGTGGTCGATGTCCCGCAGGGGAAATTCCTCAGGTGGAACAGCGCGTTTGTCGAGAAGTCGGGGTATTCCGACGAGGAACTCTCCAACATGACAGTCCTGGACTTCTTCGGCGAACAAGGCCAGCAGGAGCAGTACGCCTTCATCGCCGAACTGCTGGAAAAAGGCCACGCCACCATCGAGACCCAACCCGTCACGAAGGACGGGTCCACGCGCGCTTACGAGTTCTTCGCGACCCTCGTCAAAGATGAATCGACCGGTGAGCCGTTGGCAGTGGTCGGGATCGGGCGCGACCTGACCGAGCGCCACCGCGCGGACGAAGCGCTCGCGGATTACGAAAAGGCGCTGCAGGAGTCCGAAGCGAGGTTCAGGACCATAGCGGACAACTCCCTGTTCGGCATAGCCCTGGTGGATGAGTCGGGCCTCGTCTACATAAACGACCGGGTCCTGGCCATAACGGGGTACCCTGCGGAGCACTTCACCGGCACCGGAGAGGTGTTCGACATGCTCCTGCCCGAGTACAGGGGGTTCTTCGGCGAGACACTTCAGAAGCTGGTCGCGGGTGAAAAGGTAGCGGATTTCGAGTACGTGAAGATGTTCCGCAGGAGCGGCGAGGTCGCCGACCTCATGGCCACCATCAAGATGGTGAACATAGCCGGCAAGCCGACACTCCTCACGACAATCCTCGACATCACCGAGCAGAAAAAGACGGAAGAGGCGCTGAGGGAATCGGAGGAGCGCTACAGGACTCTGTTGCGGACGTCTCCCGACGCTGTGGGCGTCATCGATCGCGAGGGAAGGCTGACGTACGTCTCCGATTACGCCTCCGAGCTCTTCGGGTACAAGCGCGAGGAGCTTCTGGGCAGCAGCGCTTTCAATCTGGTGCACCCACAGGACCTGGATATGCTGCAAAGGACGATAGACGAGGTGTTCGCGGGACGCACGGTACGCAATATGCAGCACAGGGCACGGAGGCAAGACGGTTCGGACGTCTTCGTCGAGACAAGCGTGACGGCCGTTACGGACGGAGAAGGCAACGCGACATTGGCGACCGTAGTCACGCGAGACATCACCGACCGCCGCAAGATGGAGAGGGAGCTTCGCGAATCGGAGCGTCGCGCGACGGAGATGACGAAAGAAGCGGAGACGCGCGCGCGGCAGCTCTCGGACGTCGTATCGATAGCGGCCCACGAGTTGCGGCACCCCGCGACAATCTTCAAGGCGTACTCCGAGCTCCTCTTGAACAAGCGCGCCGAGATGAGTGACGAGATGGCGCAGCAGGCGCTCGAGAGCATCGACAAGGCGTCTGACAGGCTGACGCAGTTGGTGGAGAACCTGCTGGAGAGCTCGAAACTCGAGAGCCAGGACTTCAAGGTGAGGCTCAAGGAATGCGACCCGGCGCTCCTGGTCACGGAAGCAGTGGAGGTGATCCAGGCGGAAGGCGCCTCCAACGATTTCAATATCAAGGTGCCGAGGAAGACTTCACCCGTGCGCGTCGACGCCGAGAAGATCGTGCGGACTATCGGGCTCCTGCTGGACAACGCGGTCAAGTTCTCTCCGCGCGACGCCGCTATCGACCTGGAACTCGTGCAGTCGGACCAACAGGTCGTGTTCAAGGTCTCTGACCTGGGGCCCGGCATCCCGGAGTCGTCGCTGGAGCAGGTCTTCGACCGCTTCTACCAGGTCGATGAAATCGCGCACCATTCCAAGGAGGGAATGGGCCTCGGTCTCTACATAGCAAAGACGCTCGTCGAAGCGCAGGGGGGCTGGATAAGGGCGGAGTTGCGGCTGCCAACGGGTTCGATCTTCAGCTTCGGTATTCCCGCGCGCCCCCACGACCCCACCTGAGGGGTCAGGCACCGTCTACCCTTAGCGGGCAGGATTTATCCTGACCAGACGGCGCATTGGCGCCTCAAATCTCACAGCGGTGGTGCGTTTCGCAGAAATGCAACGCCGCTGAGTGAAACCCGAGTGTCAACATGATGTCATATCTTGCCGGTCGGCCCGGTTTTCGCTATCATCGGTTTGAATCCGCTGGGGGATCGTCTAGCGGTAGGACACTGGACTCTGGCTCCAGGTACGAGGGTTCGAATCCTTCTCCCCCAGCCATTTT
>DAIUEJ010000016.1:0-55462 GCA_036845225.1 Candidatus Anoxymicrobiaceae bacterium
ATTAACTCACGCATAATGACCGTGCTTTCTTTCGCTTTTATATAATCAATATGGCGTAAAAGGACTGATATCTTGTTATGGTGGCCCACGCCCAGCAGCACGTTGGCGACGGGCAACGGATAGAGCCGCTTGATGGCGGAGCCGAATATGATCCCTTCGGTGAGGTCGGTCCCGGTAGAGTCGATGATGGCCAGCCCTTTGAGCCGGCCTTCGTACTCGCTGCCGAAGCGCTCGAACCACTTGAACGCCGTGAAGCCTCCCATGCTGTGGCCGCCCACAGCGAATGACTCGGGGTCGACCAGTCGTATTGCGGCCTCCAGATCCTCCGCCAGCCTCTCAGGGTGGTAATCCAGGCTCTCGGGGATCTCCGAGCCTCCGTGGCCGCGCAGCTCGAGGGTATAGACCCTGTAGCGGTCGCTGAAGTGCTCCTGCTGGTACCGGAAGATGGTCTCGTTGCACGTCCAGCCGTGCACGAAGAAGAGCGTGTCTTTGCCCTTTCCGCATGCTGTCATGTGCAGGCGCGTGCCGTCGATCGAATCGAAGTAGATCTGCTCGAGGTCCAGCCCATCGCCGTTAAGCGGTTCACCCTCCGGCCGCCTGTGGTCAAGGACGCGCCACAACGCAGGTATGTACACCGGTGCCAGTATGACTGCTGCCCCGGCTTTCGAACGACGGGAGCGGCGGTCTTCTTTCTTGGTCATCCGGTCCTCCCTCAGCTCACGAGCACCGACGGCTCAGGATCGAACGGGTTGCGCCTCAGCGCAAGCGAGAAGAGGTACGGATAACTCTTCTTGAGATGCTGCATGTAATCGAGCCACTGGGCTGTGGTCCGCCCGTACGCCCTCGCGCTGTCGCCCGCCAGATGAGCCAGGTCGCTGTCGGGGAGAGCGGAGAAACCCGGCCTGCATGCAAGCTCTTCCGTGAGGTGGAAGACAGCCCAGAGGACATCCGTAAACGATTCGTGCTCGAGGAGCAGTGGGTTCTCCAGAAGTCTCACCATGAAATCCCGCTTGTCTACGAGCAGCGACTCGAGGCCCTCGTAATCGGCGGGCGCGGGCTGCACCTTGAAGTCGAGCTTTGATATAGCGTCTTTCATTTTCCTGAAGGCCTGGTCATCGAGATCGCCGGTGACCTCGAGCACCCGTCGCTTCTCGTCGCTTTGCGGGTCCAGGGCGGCCAGCCGCCTGATCAGCTCGGTCCCGACCTCACTGAAGAACGCCCCGATCACCATGTTCAGCTTCTCCATGGTGGCGCGCCTGTCCCGCGCCGAGAGCAGGCGGTCCACGACGAGCGCGACGACGAAGACTTCGATGGGCAGAAAAGCCAGGTCCCCCAGCAGGTAGAGGTATATGTGGTGCGCGTTGCGGAAGATCGCATAGTGCACCGAGTACAGCATGGCTGACAGGACGAGCAGCCCGGCCCCGACCAGAATATACCACCCGTACTTCCTCACTCCGCCTCCTCTCCGTTTCCTGAGAGAGCGGTTCGCCTTGCGCCCGACCACGCTTCGTCCTGTGGGGCGCGCCGGAACGGGCAGTCGGCCTGCGTGCACGTCAGGCACTGTACTCTCAGCGGGACGCGCTCGGCGAGGACCGCGGCGGACGACACCGACTTCGCCGGTATCATCAGGAAGTTGTCGGTAAGCCTGACGCCGATCGCCTCAGCGTCGATGGCCTTGAATATCACTGACTGCCCCTGTAGAAGCCAGTCGCAGTACCCGGGGCTCATCCGCTCGCTGGACTCCAGGCCCTGCTCCGTTGCGTCCCTTTTCCATTCCGCCTCGACCATGTCGGCGACGATCTCGGCCAGCTCGGAGCCGACCGCGTCGAGGACGAACTTCTCGAGGAGCGGTATGTCGAGCGCGAGCTCGGCGTCGAGTGACGCGCCGGCCGTGGAGAGCGCGAACGCGACGCGGGGGTCGCCTGAGGACTCGCGCGCCATCATGGCGAACTTCGTGCTCTCGACCGCGCCGAACATCGTCTTGACCCCGTCCTCGTAAACGTCGACCAGCCGGGCAAATCGGTAGCCGCCGCACGGCTCGGCGACCTCTACGGCGCGTTCGATGGCGGCGTCAAGCGCCCTGAGCGTCTCATTGCTGGCGCGCCCGGTGCCGCCGGAAAGCACAGACAGGGTCTGCTCCCTCAAGCGCTCGACGGCGTTGTTATCGACCACCGGCCTGACTACCTTCAACCGCATCCTCTTTCCACGATTCACGGACCGTGAGCCGGCGGGAAGCCGACGCTACGAATTCTAATTGTTTTCAGGGCGGGGCGCACTTGCGCTTGCGGCGCGCCAGCACTTTACTATACCTGCATGGTTGAATCTTTCGTCGCAGGAGGTGACGAGCGTGAGCGAGTTTTGGAAAAGCCAGTCGGAGGAGATAGTCGGCACGCTGGGGTTGGACAGCAAGCCCGTCGCGGTGACTTTCACCAACGAGGAGGTCGAGGTCGAGAAGAAACGGCGCATGTGGATGTGCAGGGCGTTGAAGCTCGCCGCTGCGGGTGAACCGTTCGTCATCGACAAGGAAACGTCTGCCTGTCCGGGCGGCTCCTGGCACTGCGGGCTCTCGGAGCCTCCCGCCGCCCAGGGGCGAAGGGCGCTGCAACATTTTCTCACCCGCGGCGAGAAGCTGACCGCCTCGATCACAAGCTTCCACAGGATGCAGACCCTCGGCTCTCCCCCGCCGACAGGCATGAGCGACCGCATCTTCCTCGGCCCTATGGACGCGGCTCCCATCAGGCCGGACATCGTCGTGTTCGTCTGCAACGCGGAGAGCGCCTGCAGGCTGGTGACGCTGGACCACTACTGGGACGGCAAGCCCCCGCATGTCGAGTTGACAGGCTCTCTCTGCCACGCCGCCATCAGCTATCCTGTAGTGACGGGAAACACCAACCTCACGCTGGGCGACTGGACGGCAAGACGGATGCAGAAGTACGCGCCGGACATTGTCTTTCTGACCGTGCCGTACGAACGGATCGCCAACCTGGTCCTGGCAATCCCGGAGTGCTCGGCTGGGACGGCTGAGGTAGTCATCCCTGAAGGGATGAGGAGCACGTTCGAAGATCCAGAATCCGACTGAGGCAGGGGTCAGGCACCGTCCAAGGCAGGGGTCAAGGCAGGGGTCAGGCACCGTCCACTTTTTTGTCCACCCAAAAGCGCGTCGCGGGTCGATGCCGCCTAGACGAAGCCGTGCCTGGTGAGCCAGGAGCGGATCGCGCCGGTGCTCTCCTCCGGCATGGTGTGGGTGCAGCAGTGGCCCCCGCCTTCTATAAGGACGATCTCCGCGTCGGGTATCCTGCCGGCGATCTCGCATGCGGTCCCTGGACCGACGAGCCTGTCCTCGGTCCCCCTCAATACGAGCGCTGGCACCGATATGCCTGACAGCAGCTCCGTGTACCACGCTTTCCCCCCGGCGATGATCCTGTCCAGGTAGGCGGGCCCGCCGCATTCGGTCCCGTGCGCGAACAGGTAGTCGATGAGCATCTCGTTTCCGGGGGTGGGGTCCATCACGAAGCCGTGGTGCCTGCCGACCCAGCGCAGTATCGCCCTGCGCATGTTGTCTGTCAGGAACGGCAGGAACGCCAGGTTGTGCACGAAGGTCGCGAGCGTGAACATGTTCAGCCCGAAGCCGCCGCGCCGCGGCCTGTCCATCGTGTTGCACAGCACGACCCCTAGAACGCGCTCCGGGTGGTGGGTCGCGATGTGCTGCGTGACCATCCCGCCCATCGACTCTCCGACCACTACAGCCTTGTTAATGCCGAGCGAGTCCATGATGCGCAGAGTGTCTGCGGCGTAGTCGGCGATGGTGCCGGACAGCGACGGCTTCCTCACCGCCAGGTCGCAGGCCACCACGCGGTACGACGGCGCGAGGGCCTCCACCTGGTAGCGCCAGAACTCTCTCGAGCCTTCCATCCCCGGGAGCATGACCACGGGCAGGCCCGCACCCGCTTCGATATAACCGTCTCCGCTCTCTACCTCTGCCATCGCTCCTCCATTCGCCCCGGTGGACTGCTGTGCTGTGATGATAGCAGACTGACGCGGCCCGGCGCCGTCCGCGAGACGTCGTGTCGGTTGGCCATCGCCTTGCGCTTGGCTTATAATCTTGTTCCTTCGCTTCTTCAGGGCCGCGGACCCGGGGGGAACAATGCTCGCGCTATCGAACAAGGTTTCACGGACGGGACGCACGGGGGCGGGGGCCTCGGGCGCCAGGGCCCGACACGGCTGGGGTAGGAATGGCAAGAAGAGAGGCTCGACCGAACAACAGCACCGTTCCGGGCTGGGGCGACAAGTCTCAACCGCCCGAATTCCTCGTGCATCACCACGACCGGAGACCGACCCGCGGCTGGTGGGAAGGCATTACAGGTTCAGGGCATTGGCTCATTGCGGTCGTCGCGGTGGGGGCTGCTGCGATCGTCGTCGTGCTGGTGGTGTCCATTACCGGGAACAGCACCTCCGGCACGTCCGCGAAACCACACAAACAGGTGAATAAGGCCAAGCCCCCCGTTGCAAGCCATCCTCGTAAATCGATCCAACTCTCCTTTCCGCTTTCGAAGAGCGCAGCAAGGGTCAACCTGGTCTTTCTGACGTCCGGCCTGCGCCTGACCCTGAAGACCGTTTCCACTACGTCTTCTTCGTTGTTGAAGGACCTCACCGACACGTACGGCCCTCCGAGCAGCGGTGCCTCCAATTGCTTCGCGTCGCTCGACGTCGTGGCGGACGGGCCCGAGAACCCGCCGAGCCCCTCGACGACCGGGACCCCGGGTGCGTCCATCGCCGACCGCTACCTGTCCAGGTACCGGAAGTATCTCGACCACGTGACCATGATCAGGCAGTGGGCGCTTGACACCCCGGTACAGGCGGGGATGCGGAAGCAGCGGGATGAACTGGTCCGCGCCACCGACGACCTCTCTCGCGACATATCTGTGATAATCGCGGGGCTCGAGAGGCTGAGCGGGCCGACCGATGAAGAGACCGGCAGCGTCGTCACGGGCCTGGAGGCCTCGATCGGGCGCATCCGACAGTCCTCAGACCGTCTCGACCAGTTGCTCAAGGAACTCAGCCAGAACCAGTAGACCGGGGGTGCGATGATGAAGAAAGTCCTCTTACTCAGTGGGAGCCCCAAGAAAGACGGCAACACTGCCCAGTTGCTCAAGGACTGCGCGCGCGTCATCGAAGAGAACGGGGTCAAAGCCGAGGTAGTGTCTCTCGCTGGCCAGAGCGTCGCGGCATGCAAGGCGTGCGGCAAGTGCGAACAGACGGGCGAGTGCGCGATCGACGACATCGTCAACGAGATAATCAAGAAGCTCAAGGACGGCGCGCGGGGTTTCATCGTAGGCACGCCCGTGTATTTCGGCACGGCGCGGGGTGACGTGATGTGCGCTCTCCAGCGCATCGGGATGGTGTCAAAGGCGAACGGCAAGTTCCTGTCGCGCAAGGTGGGAGGGCCCATCGCGGTCGCTCGCCGGGGCGGCCACACGGCGACCATACAGGAACTGCTCATGTTCTTCCTCATCAACGACATGATCGTCGCCGGCTCCAACTACTGGAACATGGTCTTCGGCAGGATGCCGGGAGAGGTCTGGGAAGACACCGAAGGCGTGGAGACGGTCCAGCGGTTCGCCGAGAATGTGGCATGGCTGGTGGCGACTCTCGAGAATAGCGAAGGCTGAGATACGGTCATCAATCGCTGACGCCCACTGTTCCGTCACATCCCTTGCATTGACATCGCACCACGCGGTGAGATGATATGAGGCGGACTATACCAGACCGGCGGAGGTGGAAGGCATGAAGGGCGCGGTCATCTATCACAGCAAGTACGGCAACTGCGAGCAGGTCGCAAAGTCCATCCACAAAGGCCTCGTGGATTCCGGTGCCGATGCGGCCATCACCGACGTCAAGACGGCGGCGGCAACGCTGTCCGGACTCGACTTCGTCGTCATCGGCTCGCCCACCAGGGCAGGCCGCTCAGCGGGAGCGGTGAGGCGCTTCCTGAAGGACCTCGACGTCGGCGACGGCACGGCGCGCTTCGCGGCCTTCGGGACCGGCCTCGCAAAGTGGCTGCCCAAGGGCGACCCCATCGCGGCCGATGACATCCACAAGGCGCTCGAGGAGAAAGGGCTCAAACCCCTTGCCGAGCCGTTCCGGGCGGGCGTGAGCGGACGGAAGGGGCCGCTGTCCGACGGTGAGGTCGAGAGGGCCTACGAGTATGGAAAGAAACTCCTTGGAGGCGCGGGCGTAACCGCCGGGAGCTGATCGCGAAGAGAATACGATTGCGGGTGGTCCGGTACTGATGCCCGAGGGGGAAACCAGATGAAAGACCTGAACGGAAAGAACGTGGTGATCACCGGTGGGTCGTACGGGATCGGACTGGAGATTGCGCGCGCCTTCCTGAAAGAAGGCGCGAACGTGTTCACCATCGCCCGCAACAAGGAGAAGCTCGACGCCTCCGTCGAGGACCTCAAGAAAGACGTGCGGGGCAGCCGCACCGTCAAGGGATACCAGGGTGACGTGGGCGACTGGGCCGTCATCTCGCAGACCATCGAGCAGATTGCCACCGATAACGGCGGGATCGACGTCGTCGTCAACAACGCGGGCATCTATATCCCGGACTATTTTGAAGACCAGGACGTCGAGGTGTTCGAGAGGACCGACAGGACCAACTACCTCGGCTCCGTCTTCACCACCAAGGCCGCTCTTGCGCACCTGCTGAAGCACAAGAAGAGCGCGGTCGTCTTCGTGTCCTCGACCGTCGGATTGACAGGGATTTTCGGTTACTCGAGCTACGGACCGACCAAGGCCGCGGTCATCTCGCTCGCGGAGGCTGTCAGCCGGGAGCTGCGCAGCAAAGGCCTGGAAGTCTCGGTACTGTACCCTCCCGACACCGAGACGCCCGGGCACGCGGTGGAGCTCGAGACCAGGCCGGTGGAGTGCAACGCTATCTCGGAAAGCGCGAAGACGATGAGTTCCAGCGAGGTAGCCGATGCCTTTATCGCCGCCTTTAAAAAAGGCAAGTTCACGATCATGATGGACTTCGACACCAAGCTCCTCTATCGACTGAACGGTATCTCCCATAAATTCGTGGACCTGTACCTGGACCGAATAGTGAAGAAGTGCAGGCGTGAAGGGCGGACGAAGTAGAAGCTGCGGGCTGAAGCCGGCGCTGATTCATAGTCTCTTTCTTGCTGTCCTGGATTCCGCTTCTCCATTGACCCTGACGCTACGTCATGGTTCATAATCCATTCATGGAATACTCGATCTCGCAACTGGCCAAGCTCGCGGGTGTCAGCGTGCGCACGCTTCACCACTACGACGACGTGGGCCTGCTCAAGCCGTCTCGTACCCTCATGCTGGCACTGTGCCGAATTCCATCGGCAATATCGTAATACTGATCAGCTTAAAGAATGGTCATGCTGGCATGTCTACGAGCAGCACTTCTCGTCTGTGTCGCAGCAAGGAGCGCATCCCTTATTCATCTTGAAGTAAACAACCGCGCCAATGGCGGCTACCAACAATAGGCCCATAAGCAGTTTCTTCATCATTTTCTCCCTCAATATCAAGAACTTCATGATCCATCGACATTACCTGTCTACCGCCCCCCTACCCCGGCTCCCCATTCACGCCTCCCATCCCTCGGCTTCCGCTTTATCAGTTTTCGCCTTCTCAGTTTTCGCTCTTTCATCTTTCCAGTATTCAAGTTTCCATCTTCTAAGTCTCCCAGCATCCACTTTTTCTGTTTCCCAGTTTCCACTTTACCAGCTTCCATTATCTACACGGAATTCCCCAACTGCCGCTGCCGACACCGAAATCTTACCACGGGGTGCGAGGGGCACCGTGATTCAGCTGTTGAGACAGGCTAATAGCAGGTCAAGTCAGTCCATTTTCCTGTGCAGTGGCATTTCAGGAACTGAGGACAAAACTGGACAAACCATGCCGTCAGCGTGGCGACAAACTCGTGAAGTTATTTCAGACCGTATCCGTCCCCGCCCTCTCAAGAATGCTTTGCGTCCAACTCAAGCAGGTATGGAGCCACAAAACCTTCATACTCTTTCTTCTTCTCGTCCGGCAAGTCTTGCCATCCCGTGATCCTACCGCGACATCTCGCCGAGCCACACATGCACTGCTGCGGGAAATGGTCGATAGTATAGTTCCTCATGGCATAATCGAACGTTATTTCTTCGTTGACGCTGATGCCTTTCATCGCAATGAAATCATGTGCGCCAGTTTCATTTACTCTGATGCCACAATTGGGGCCACAGGAATGATTGACCTTACTTATCAATCCTGCGTGAAGTACATGCTCATTTTCGCTTATCTGTGAAGCATGGCTGTGATTCGCACTCAGTACTTCCTCAATAATGCCAACCATTACTGTGTCACCAACCTCAAAAGGTTTAGTAGCGAAAATCCCTTCGCCCTTTTCAGGCGATTCCCTTAATTCAAACCCATCATTCGTATTTTGTGCGCGCGACATCTTATCGTCTCCTTCAAGTCGGTGTTCCCCAGGTGCCTCCTCCAACGTCGTCACTTTATCACGAGTTCGGCCTTAGAGCCGGAAAGTAACGTTTTAGCAGGTTCATCAATGTTGACTATTAAGAGGGCGTAGAAGCCAGCCAAGAAGATCGGGACTTCGTCCGATTTGGCTCCCCGGGCGGACGTCGCTTCACCATTAGCCCTGCCCGGGGAACATGATTTGGGGGCTCCCCGGGCGGACGTCGCTTCACCCATAGGCGATCCCAAGTAGGCGCTGGTTTGCTGAGATGGGTTCCGCTCCCGCATGGGGGGCTCGCGCCCCCCCTACGGAACCCCCCCATTTTTGTATTTATTTGGGGGCTGCGCCCCCATCGCCCCCCTTGAGTCCTGCCCGGGGAGCCATTTCTGAGAATTCCATGACGAGCACGTCAAGAATTGGAGTTGAGGCCTTGGAATTCTCAGAAATGGCTCCCCGGGCAGGACTCGAACCTGCAACACACTGGTTAACAGCCAGTTGCTCTACCGATTGAGCTACCGGGGAACGGTGCAATCCGCAGTTACGAAGTCCAATTATAGAGAACGGCGCGGGTTGGTGCAAAAACGCGGGAAGGTGGTCTCTCCCCTATTCTGCTTCTGCGGCCGGCGCTTTGATGACCAGGAACCTGAGAGGCTCGTCGCCTTCGTTCCTCATGGTATGAGGTATTCCCCTGGGACTGATGATGAGCATGTCCGACGATACTTGTTCCTGCTCTTCCCCGATCTCAATGATGCCGTGGCCCTCTATGATGTAGAACAGCGCGTCCACCGGGGTGACGTGCTTCTTGAGCCCCTGGCCGTGGCCCAGCTTGATCTCGACTACCGCCACGTGGTCGTTCTCGAACAGCTGCCTGACGTCGACCTGGTGAGGCGTGTCGGCGATAGGGACGTTCTCATACTTTACGACGTTGATCATTCTCCGCCTCCCGTAAGCTTGTGTTAGCCGCGCAACCTAATGATATCAGTTGCCGTCGCCATCCGGTTCGGGCGGCTCCCCTTCCCCCGCCGGTATTCCGGGGGACTTACCCTCAGCCATCGCCGCGGCGCACTTATCGGCGTACGGGCACCACTCCATGCAACCGAGGTCGAGCCTCGGGTTCGGGAAGCGGAAGCCGCAGGACGGGCACTTTCGCGACGCGTCGTCCTTGAAGAACTCCACCGTCTCCCCGCAGACGGGGCACGGGGTATCGAAGATGTCCTCGGGCTTCCAGAAGAGGGTGTTCTGTCCGGGACAGATGACGTCCATCAGTTATCACCACTCGAGACAGGTATCGTCTCGATGACGTCGCCTTTGATGCCCACCTTGATCAGCTCGAGTGGGATGTCTTTGCCGGACTCCTTGAGAGACTCGTGGACCAGGTGGACCAGGCCGAAGCAGCAAGGCACCTCCATGTAGATGACCTGGATCGACTTGATGTCGTTCTGGATGAATATCTGGGCGAGCTTCTTCCTGTAGAACTCGGCGCTGTCGAGCTTCGGACACCCGATGACGAGCGTCTTGCTCTGCATGAACCTCTCGTGAAAGTCAGCATAGGAGAACGGCACGCAGTCGGCGGCGACCACCAGGTCCGCCCCGTCGAAGTAGGGGGCCCTGGTGGGGACCAGCATGAGCTGGACCGGCCAGTTCGACAGGCGCGAAGGCAGCCCGGAGGCCGACGCGATCTCGCCCTTCGCGTCAACGAGCTCGCAGCGCTCGATGCTCTGCGGCGCGGTTCCGGGGCAGGCTGTGGGAGATGCTGCCGAGAGGTGCTTCTCCACCGCTGCCTCATCGAACTCCGCGGCGTCCCGCTCCTCGATCGTTATCGCGTCCTGAGGGCACTCGCCGAGGCAGGCGCCCAGCCCGTCACAGTATGATTCGCTGAGGAGCTTCGCCTTGCCGTCGACTATCTCTATCGCGCCTTCGGCGCACGCGGTCGCGCACTGGCCGCAGCCGTCGCACTTCTCCTCATCGATGCTCACTATCTTCCTGGTTGCCATGGCACCTCCGCCGGCTGTCGACCGTCACTCAGGCGAGAATTCGCTCTTGTCCGCTCCACAGACGGGGCAGACCCAGTCGTCCGGCAGGTCCTCGAAAGCGGTTCCGGGCTGCACGCCGTTGTCCGGGTCTCCTTCGGCGGGCTCGTACACGTAGCCACAGATTGCGCACACGTAGTTCTTCATCGATTCTCCTCTCTGGCCGGGAGCCTTGTCATTTACCGGTTTCGGGGCCTCTGTAAGTCGGGGCGTTGGGCGGCTCTACGCCGGTGTAGGTCGGGGCCTTCTCTCCAGCCGCCCCACGGTAGGTCGGCGCTTTCTCGGGCGCCTTTCCTTTGTTGGCATGATACTGCGCGTAGGTCAGCGGCGGCTTGTCGGTGAGCATCTTTCCGTTGACCACGTCGGCCACGAACAGAGTATGCGTACCCACGTCCACGCTGTCAAAGACCTTCGCTTCGAAGACCGATACGGCGTGCTCGGTCACCACCGGGCATCCGAAGTCGCCCTCCATAGTCTCGACGCCCTCGAACTTGTCTACGTCCTTGCCGGTCCTGAAGCCGAAGACGCCGATGAGCTTCATAGGAGTCTCGTCGTCGAGCACCGTGACGCTGAACATCCGGCTCTTCTCGATGAACTGGTGGGTGTAGTTCTCCTTATTGATCGCCACGGCGACGCGCGCCGGCTCCGCGGATATCTGGAACACCGTGTTCGCGATCTGCCCGTTAGCCTTGCCCTCGAAGCACGATGACACGATGAATATGCCGTAGCTCAAGCTCCACATCGCCCTCGGGTCCATCTCAAGTGCCACTCTCGATCACTTCCTTCAGCCTGCTCGCGACGTCCTTGCCCAGTTGCCTGCACTTCGCGATGCCTTCATCGTCGGGACGGAAGGGAAGGTTGAGCGGCTCGCTCACCAGCTCGACCTTCATCCCTTCGAGGTACTCGTTGACCTGCCGGGCGGCCTCACCGCTCCAGCCGAAGGAACCGAAGGCCGCGCCCACCAGGTTCGCCGGCTTCAGCCCTCTCATGTAAGTGAGGACGTCCGCAACGCTCGGGAAGATATTGTTGTTGATCGTCGGCGAGCCCACGAGCAACGCTCCCGCCTCCAGCACCTCCGTCATGACGACGCTCCTGTCGCTCCCCTTGAGCGGAAGGACGATGACGTCTATGCCCTCTTTCTCGAGCCCGTCCTCGATGGCCCGCGCCATCATCTCGGTGCTGCCCCACATGGTGTCGAACGTGATGACAGCCTTCGCCGTGGGCTTCTGGGCGCACCACTTGCGGTACTGGATGATTACCTTGTCCAGGTCGCTTCGCCAGATCGGCCCGTGGTCGGGGCAGATCACGTCGATCGGGATGCCGAGCTCCTCCACCTTGTCGAGAAGCTTCACTATGAGCTGCTTGTAAGGCAGCAGAATGTTGGCGAAGTACTTCACGTTCTCCTCGTAGAGCAAGCGCTCGGGGATCTCGTCCGCGAAGCGCTCGCTGGTCGCCAGGTGCATGCCGAAGCCGTCCTGCGAGAAGAGCAGTTTGTCGTCCGCGAGGTACGTCATCATCGAGTCGGGCCAGTGGATCATGCGGGTCTCGACGAAAGTGAGGTCGACCCCGCCCAGTTTCACGGTCGACAGGTTCTCCACCGCCTCGAGCCCCGGCAGGTCGTAGTAACCCGCGAGGTCCTTCAGCCCCAGCTTGGAGCAGAAGACCTTCTCCGGCGCGATCTCCTCGATGACCTCGGGAAGGCTGCTCGAGTGGTCCGGCTCCGAGTGGTTGGAGATGATGTACTTGATCTTCTTCGGGTCGATCACCGATGCGATACGGGACATCAGCTCGTCTTTGAACGGCCTCTTGACAGTATCGATCAGGATGGCCTCGTCGGCCATTATCAGGTAGGCGTTGTAGGTCGAGCCCCTCAGCGTCGAATACCCGTGGAAGTCCCTGATGTCCCAGTCTATGGCTCCCACCCAGTAGACGTGCTCGCTCACCCTCACCGCGTCATGCTTCTCAGCCATGCGACCCCCTCCACTCCATCACGCCCGCGCTAGCTACGCATCGCGAGCTCGCCGTCCAGCTTCTCGAGCTCCTCGGACGAGTCGCCCGCCGCCGTTATCTTCTCGACCACGGAGCTCGCGGACTCCTCTTCTTCCACCTGCTCGTCGACGTACCACTGGAGGAACTCCTCGGTCGCCTCGTCCTTCTCCTCCCTGGCGACGTCGACCAGCGCATTTATCAAGCCTGTCACTTTCTGCTCGTGCGCGTACGCGGCCTCAAACGGGCCGAGCGTCCCGCCTTCCCACTCCGTGGGCGGCCCTTCGATGGGACCCAGCAGCACCCTCCCGCCGGCCTCGACTATGTAGTCGAAGAACTTCATCGCGTGCACCAGCTCCTCCAGCCTCTGCACGCGCATCCAGCTCGCGAAGCCGGGCATCCCGATGGACTCGTAGAATGCCGCCATCGACATGTAGAGGTAAGCGGAATAGAGCTCGGCGTTCAGTTGACCGTTCAGCGCCTCCTGCATCCTGTCAGTGAGCATCCGGACCCCACCTCGCTGTGTTATCGATCCCGGCCTGGCTTGATTTACCAGAAAGTTTCGACGGCCGGGCAGCTTCTCCTAGCGGACAGCAGACATCCGCACCTTCGCCCTCTTACCAGTTCTCCGCCAGTAGTTCGTAATAAGCCCGGGGGTGGGCACACGCGGGGCACGCCTCGGGCGCGCTGGGCCCCTCGTGAAGATAGCCGCAGTTCCGGCAGCGCCAGACCACCGGCTTGTCCTTCTTGAATACCGTGCCCCCATCGACGTTCGCGAGGAGCCCCAGGTAGCGCTTCTCGTGCTGCCTCTCGGCCACCACGATCGATTCCCATGCCTTGGCTATGGGCTCGAACCCCTCTTCGCGGGCGACTTTCGCGAAACCCGGATACATCTCAGTCCACTCGTAGTTCTCGCCGGCGGCGGCGGCCTTGAGGTTCTCTGACGTCGTGGAGATCACGCCGGCGGGAAACGGGAAGTTCACCTCAGCGGTGCCCCCCTCGAGGAACTTGAAGAAGCGCTTGGCGTGCTCCCTCTCCTGGTTCGCGGTCTCCTCGAAGATGTCCGCTATCTGGACGAAGCCGTCTTCCCGCGCTTTGGTCGAGAAGTAGGTGTACCGGTTCCTCGCTTGAGACTCACCGGCAAACGCCGTGATGAGGTTTTTCTCGGTTTGTGAACCTTTGAGCTGTGCCATTCTTCCTCCTTGATACTACCCTGTCCCGTTGCAGCCATCGGCCGGCGTCAGACGTTTTCTATCACAGCCTTTGCTTGCTAACCTTACGATTGCTCAACCCGCGCCAGGAATTCCTCCAGCGAGTCGCCCGACCTTATGCCGAGCCGCGTCAGGGAGAAATCGTATCTCACGGGGTCGTCCGGGACAATTCTCCTGAAGCCTTCGTTTATCTCGAGAGCGGTGCGCAGGTTTGCCTGCTTCCGGCTGGTGAGTCCCAGCGCCAGCCCAGTGCGATGCATGTGGGTATCCAGGGGCACCACGAGCTGCGAAGTCCTGATGCCGGTCCAGCCGCCGGGGTCCACCTCGTCGCTGCGCACCATCCAGCGCAGGTAGAGGTTGAGGCGCTTGCAGGCGCTGCCCTTTGCCGCCGCAGGCAGGAGAAATTCGCACAGGCCGGGATCCGGGCCGGTGAGCTCGGATACGAACTTCTCCAGAGCGTCCGTCACCGTCTCATCGGATTCACCAAGCCCTCCTGCGAAACAATCGTTCAGCGAACCGTGTTTCAGAATCGCCGCGCGCGCCCCCGCCAGAAGTCCCGCCATGTCCGCGCCGGTTGTGAAGCGGTGCTTGAATCCGTCCAGCTTCCTTTCCATCTGCTTCCTCGATCGGCTGGAGATGAACTCGGCGGGCGCCGGCCCGAGTACGTCGAGAACGCTTGAAACGCTCTTGAGGATCTGTGCCACGCGTCCGTAAGCGAGCGCGGAGGCGACGAGCCCCACGACCTCGCGGTCGCGAACGTCATCGTAGTCGTAGAGGAACTCCAGGGGGTCCGGGTGTACGTACCGCCTGTGGTTGTATTCGGCGTAGAGATCGTCGAGCGCTTTGCGCAGGTCCGCCTTCGAGTTCAGTCCTCCTCCAGCTCGGTGATGTTCCCGACGCTGTCGATGAAACGCCTGGCGTACTTTGTGAAAGCCGGGTCCTTGCGGCGCAGGTACTCGAAGAGCATCAGGGCGTGCTCCTTCTCCTCGTCGCGATTGTGCTCCAGGATCTGCCGCAGCTCGCCGTCCTTGGTCACAAGCACCCTCTGATGATACCAGTCGATCGCCTGCAGTTCCTCGATCATCGATACGAGTGCCCTGTGGTGGTCTCTTCCTTCCTCCGGCAGCAGCTCGAAAGGCTCATGGTAGGCTTCAGCGCACATCTTCCCCTCCTTTGGCCGTGACACACACAGTACGATTTGGCGAAAGGAACCTCGAACCCTCTCACATAGGGGTCAGGCACCGTCCACTATTTTGTCCACTTTTCGGCCGCCGGGCGTGTTGCTGCGCGAAGGCAGAGCGCGGAACGTGATTGAAAACCGGCGAGTATCAGAGGACGTGGTGGACAAAAAAGTGGACGGTGCCTGACCCCTGTTCCTAGTCTTCGATGTAGTCGCGGAGCCTGCCGCTCCGGGACGGGTGGCGCAGCTTGGAGAGCGTCTTGGACTCGATCTGCCTGATGCGCTCCCGGGTGACGCCGAACACGCGGCCGACTTCTTCCAGCGTGCGCGGCTGGCCGTCAAGCAGCCCGAACCTGAGCTGGATGACACGTTTCTCGCGGGTGTTGAGGTCGTCGAGGACCTCCTCGAGCTGCTCCTGCAGGAGCTTGAACGCGGCGGCGTCGACAGGTACCACGGCGCCCGAGTCTTCGATGAAGTCGCCGAGGTGGCTGTCCTCTTCCTCTCCTATCGGGGTTTCGAGTGAGACGGGTTCCTGACTGACCTTGAGGATCTCGCGCACCTTCTCCGGGGTGAGCTCCATCTCGTTGGCTATCTCCTCGGGGAGCGGCTCGCGCCCCAGGTCCTGCAGCAACTGGCGCTGGACCCTGACCAGCTTGTTGATGGTCTCTACCATGTGGACCGGGATGCGGATAGTCCGCGCCTGGTCGGCGATGGCGCGGGTGATGGCTTGCCTGATCCACCAGGTCGCGTAAGTGCTGAACTTGTAGCCTTTTCCGTGGTCGAACTTTTCGACCGCCCTGATCAGGCCGAGGTTGCCCTCCTGGATGAGGTCGAGGAAGAGCATGCCGCGCCCGACGTACCTCTTGGCGATGCTGACCACCAGGCGCAGGTTGGCCTCCACCAGCTTTCGCTTTGCCTCGAGCCCGTCGGCCTCGATGTCCTGCAATTCCTCTATCTGCTTCGCGTTCAGTTTTTCTTCCGAGGCGAGCCTCACGCCCGAGGCCTCCCCCGCCTCGATACGCTTGGCAAGCGAGACTTCCTGCTCCGCGGTGAGCAGAGGCACCTTGCCGATCTCCTTGAGGTACATGCGCACCGGGTCGTTCGTCACGGGCTGGACGGACAGGTCGAGCTCCGCCGCCTTGCGCCCGGCCTTGGTGGCCGCGGCTTCCTCTTCCTCCATCTCCTCTTTGATCTCGTCCACGGTCGCGTCGGTTATCTCGATCCCCATGTCAGAGAGCAGCACGAAGACGCTGTCTACCTGGTCGGGGGTGAGCTCGACCGTCTTCAGCCGCTCGACGATCTCGTCAGTGGACAGCCCGCCCTGCTCCTTGCCCCATTTGGCAAGCTCGCGCACTTCTGCTATATCCAGGTCTTTCCAGTCTTCCGCCATTCGGGGACATCACCCGCCTTGTCTGTAGCCATACCACCACGTCGGTCAACCATGGTCATAGGGGAACTGGTCGCGTATCAACTGTTGGAGCTCGAGAAGCTGCTCGCAAAGGGCGTCGTACTTTTTCGGCTCAAGCCTCTTGTTCGTCTTCCTTATGTCGGCCTCGACCTTCTGTTTCCGTCGCTTCAGAAACATGTACATCAGCCTGTCGAAGACCTTGTTCTCGTATCCAGGGCTGCACTCCGGGGGCGATTCAACGAGCAGTTCCATGATGCGGCGCCGCAGGTCTTCGTCCTCGACCCCATCGACCTTTCGCCTTAAGAAAGCGTCATATTCAGCCAGTAAAACGTTTTCGTCACAGACGGGAAACTCCTTTAATATCGCCAAAATATTTTTGTTCAGCGGGTCCGAGAAAAAGTCGACGTCCAGGTGCTGCTGCTCAAGGAGGGCGACCGGATCGTGGATGAGCACCTGCAGCGCCTCCTTTTCAACCTTGTCGCTCATGACCGACACGCGCGCCGGGTCGTCGCTCGAGCGGGCCCGCGAGCCGGGCGGGCGCAGGGCATCCCTGGCAAGGATCTGCACGGTCTCCTCTGGCATGTCGAGCATGCCGGAGATCATGCGGATGAGCTCGTTGCGCACGGGCCGCATCTCATCGCCCGCCACCCTCGAGAGCACGGGGACGCACGCCTGCATCGCTCGCTGGCGCGCCAGCGGCGTCCTGGTGTCCGCCGACTCGATGATCCTGGCTATCGAGAAGTCCAGGAGCGACTCGGCGCCTTCCTTGAGGGCCAGGAACGCCTCCGCGCCGCCTTTGGAGACCAGGGTCGCGGGATCCTCTCCCGCGGGAAGCATCACCACAAAGACCTCGATGCTGAACCGGTTGAAGAACTCGAGGACGCGCCTTGCCGCCTCGATGCCCGCCCGGTCCGCATCGAAGGACAGGTACACCCGGTCGCAGAACCGCGCCAGGAGCTCGAAGTGGTGCTCAGTCAGGGCCGTTCCGAGGGACGCCACTACCGGCGCAACCCCCGCCTGGCGCAGGGCGAGCAGGTCGGTATAGCCCTCCACGACTATCGCATCCCTGGAGTCCTGGATGGCAGGGCGCGACTGATAGAACCCGTAGAGGGTGCGGCCTTTGCTGTAGACCGGGGTCTCCGGCGAGTTGAGGTACTTGGGGCCTTCCTCGTCGCCCGGGCCCGGTATCTGCCGTCCGCCGAACGCGACCACCCTGCCCCGGTGGTCGAGGATGGGGAATATCACCCGGTTCCTGAAGATGTCGTAGATGCCGCGGCCCCCCTGCTCGCCGCCGCGCTCCTTACCCAGGCCCACAGTGACGATCTCCCGTTCCTTGAAGCCTTTCTTGGCGAGGAATCCCGCGAGGTTGTCCCAGCCGGCGGGAGCGAACCCGAGCTTGAACTCCTCGATGATCTCCGCGCCGAAACCCCGGGAAGCGACGTAGTCCCGCGCCGGCTCTGCCACCGGCGTCTCCAGGAGACTGTAGTGAAAGAAATCAGCGGCGGTCTGGTTTAACTTGAAGAGCCTGTCCTTTTCGAGGCGCCCGCGGGTCTCCTCGGGTGAGGAGGCCTCGTATGACACCTGGTAGCCGATGCGGTCCGCGAGTCGCTCCACGGTCTCGTTGAAAGCGAGGCCCTCCATCCGCATCACGAAGTTGAAGACGCCTCCGCCCTCCTTGCAGCCGTGACAGAAGTAGACCTCCTTGGCGGGGTTGACGTAGAAGGAGGGGTCTTTCTCCTGGTGGAACGGGCACGGGCCCCGGAACTCGCGGCCGGCCCGCTTGAGCGGCACGTATTCGGAGATGACCTGGACTATGTCCGTGCGCTCGCGCACGGCTTCGATATCGGAGTCTTTGATTCTACCGCCGGGGGACACTGATCCCTGCCTTTAGTCTGGTTGCTGTAATATCGTTCGACCGGCCCCGAAGTTGCACCTTGCTCAATCCACCATCCACGAGCGGGGCAGGAAGAACTCGCCGTACCTGGTCAGGGCGTACCGGTCGGTCATGCCGGCCACGTAGTCGCACACCTTGAGGGCGCGCTCGCTGTCCGACTCCGGCCGGTACTCGGCGGGCATCTCTTCGGGGTGGTCCAGGTAGTACTGGGCGAGCGACTCCATGACGCGGACGGCCTTGTCCTCCTCGGTCCTGGCAATCGACCCGATGTATACGTTCTCGAACAGGAAGTCGCGAAGCTCGTCCATCAGGGCCCAGGTGGCAGCGCTCATGCGGATGTCGTCGCTGCCCGTGCTGTTATCCACCGTGTCGTGCGCCAGGGCGTCTATCCTCTCGCTGGAGGTCGAGCCCAGGGTGCGGACCGGCCCGGCGGGCAGGTCTGAGAGGTCGAGCAGGCCGGCGCGCAGGGCATCATCGATGTCGCTGTTGATGTAGGCGATGCGGTCGGAGAGCCGCACCACCTCACCCTCGAGCGTCGCCGGCATGTGCTCGCCGGTGTGGTTCAGGATGCCGTCCCTCACCTCCCAGGTGAGGTTGAGCCCCATGCCCCCGTTCTCGAGGACCTCCACCACCCTCAGGCTCTGCACGTTGTGCTTGAACTCATGGGGCAGGAACTTCGAAAGCGCGCTCTCCCCGATATGGCCGAACGGGGTGTGCCCGAGGTCGTGGCCGAGCGCGATCGCCTCGGTGAGGTCTTCGTTGAGCGCCAGCGCGCGCGCGATGGTCCGGGAGACCTGCGCTACCTCCATGGTGTGAGTGAGCCGGGTACGGTAATGGTCCCCCTCCGGGGCGAGGAAGACGTGGGTCTTGTGCTTGAGGCGCCTGAAAGACTTGCAGTGCACTATCCGGTCGCGGTCGCGCTGATAGGCGGTGCGGATGGTGCAAGGCTCCTCGGGCCTCTCCCTCCCCTTGCTGTCCGCCACGTGCGCCGCGCGGGGCGACAGCATGGCCTTTTCGTTTTGTTCAGTCCTCTCGCTGACGAGCATCATCACTCCATATCACGTCGTTCGTTTTACACTTTTCTTTACACTTTTTATCACTCCACCGCCACCGCCGTCCGAAAAGTGTAAAGAAAAGTGTAAAACGAACGACGTAACTATATTGCCTCGACGAGGCCCTCAGCCAGGGCCCTCGCTCTCTCGAGGGCGGCCTGGTCCTCGTCGGCTGGTCGCTGGGCCGCCACGCCCTGGTGGCCCGGGCCTGTTGCCATGGAGCCGTCGCCGATGACCCGCATCCCGTGTACGAACATGATGTCCTGTATCGCCCGGATGGTCGTCTCCTGGCCGCCGAACCTTCCCGCGCCCACCGCGACCGCGCCGCCTGGTTTGTTCACCAGCGCTTTCTCGCCTCTCAGGTTCCTGCTCTTGTCCCAGAACGCCTTGAGCTGTCCGCTCAGAGTGCCGAAATAGACGGGGCTGCCGACGACGAGCGCGTCGGCGTCGCGGAGCAGGTCGTAGGCGTCTGCGAGGCCCTGAAAAGTGTGGCAGGTCTCGGGGCACGGTGACGCACAAGCCACGCAGTAAGGCTCCTCCTGCTCCTCGAGCGCGTCCATCACGTGGATGATCTCCGTGCGCGCGCCCAGTTCGGCGCACCGCTTGAGGACGGCATCCAGCAGCATATACGTGTTCCCGGCACGCTGAGGCGAGCCGTTAACCCCTACTACCAGCATCTCAATGCACCTCCATGCACGGTGAAAAATATAGGCGAAAAAGTGCCTGACCCCTCTTTTTCAGTCTTCGATGGCGGCCTGAGCCGCGGCCAGCCTGGCGATCGGGACCCGGTATGGCGAGCACGACACGTAGGCCAGCCCCAGCCGGTGGCAGAACTTCACAGAGGTCGGCTCGCCGCCATGCTCCCCGCAGATCCCGAGCTTGATGTCCGGCCGCGTGGACCTCCCACGCTCGATGGCGAGCTTCATGAGGTCGCCAACGCCCTCCTGGTCGAGCCGCTGGAACGGGTCGTTCGGATAGATGTCCTGCTCGATGTACTCGGGCATGAACCCCTTGACGTCGTCGCGCGAGATGCCGTAGGTGGTCTGGGTCAGGTCGTTTGTCCCGAAGGAGAAGAACTCAGCGTTCTCGGCGATGGTGTTCGCGACCACGCACGCCCTTGGCAGCTCGATCATGGTGCCGACCATGTAGGTGATGCTGGAGCCCTCTGCCTTGATGACTTCGCCCGCGACCCTGTCCACCAGCTCGCGCATGATGGACATCTCCTTCGCCGAGCCGACCAGCGGGATCATTATCTCCGGCTTTACATCGACGCCTTCGCGGGCGACCTCGCAGGCGGCCCGGATGATCGCCCTCGCCTGCATCTCGTAGATCTCAGGAAATGTGATGCCGAGGCGGCAGCCACGGTGGCCGAGCATGGGGTTGGCCTCCTTGAGGCGGCGGTTGCGCTCCTCGACCTCCTCGACCGAGCAACCCAGCTCGCAGGCAACGTCTTCCATGTCCTTGACCTCATGCGGCAGGAACTCGTGCAACGGCGGGTCCAGCAACCGGATGGTCACAGGCCGTTCTCCCATCACCCGGAAGATGCCGACGAAGTCGTCTTTCTGCATCGGGAAGATCTTCTCGAGCGCCTCCCTGCGGCCCTCGACGGTGTCCGAGAGGATCATCTGGCGCACCGCCAGGATGCGGTCGCCGCCGAAGAACATGTGCTCCGTCCTGCACAGCCCGATGCCTTCCGCCCCGAACGCCAGTGCCTGTTCAGACTGTCCGGGGGTGTCGGCGTTGGCCCTGATCTTCATGCGCCTGCGCTCGTCAGCCCACCCCAGCAGCTTCTCGAACTGCTGGAAGACCGGCGAGTCAGCCGCCTCCAGGGTCTTGCCGATGAGGACCTGCTCGACCTCCGACGGGCTGGTCTCGATCCTTCCCAGGTACACCTCGCCCGCCGTCCCGTCGATGGACATCCAGTCGCCCTCCGCGACCTCCACCGTCTTTCCGCCCGAATCGATCCGCACCATCCTGTTCCCGTAGTCGATGTCCAGCGCCGCGCACCCGACGATGCACACCTTGCCCATCTGCCTAGCGACGAGCGCCGCGTGCGAGGTCGCCCCACCAAACTGGGTCAGGAAGCCTTCAGCGGCGTCCATGCCCTTGATGTCCTCGGGGCTCGTCTCGTGCCGCACCAGCAGCAGCCTGGCCTCAGGGTCCCTGGACTTCATCTCGTGCGCGTCCTGGGCGAACAACACCACCTGGCCGGTGGCGGCGCCCGGTCCGGCCTTGGTCCCGGTGGCGACCATGCGGCCTTCCTTCTTGGCCCTCTCCTTGGCGGCGGTGTCGAAGATCGGGCGAAGCAGGTCGTTGAGGCCCTCCGGGTCGACGCGCGTCACCGCCTCGTCCGGCCCTATCAATCCTTCATCGACCAGGTCCAGGGCGATGCGCACGGCGGCGAAGCCCGTCCGCTTGCCCGTGCGGGTCTGCAGCATCCACAGGTTCTTGTCCTCTATGGTGAACTCGAAGTCCTGCATGTCACGGTAGTGGTTGTCGATGACGTCGCGTATGCGGAGCAGTTCGTGATAGGCCTCGGGCAGGTGCTTCTCCAGCTCCTCGAGTCTCTGGGGGGTCCGGATGCCGGCGACGACGTCCTCACCCTGGGCGTTGAGGAGGTACTCTCCATAGACCTCGTTCTCGCCCGTGGCGGGGTTGCGCGTGAAGCCGACACCGGTGCCGGAGGTGTCTCCGGTGTTGCCGAACACCATGGCCTGGACGTTGACCGCCGTGCCCCACTCCACCGGTATGTCGTACTTCTTGCGGTAGGCCACCGCCCTGTCGTTGTTCCACGATTCGAAGACGGCGATGATGGCCCCTCGCAGCTGCTCGGTGGAGTCCTGCGGGAAATCCATTCCCTTGCGGTTCTTGATCTCGGCCTTGAAGCGCGCGACCACGTCTCTGAGGTCGTCCGCCGAGAGCTCGTTGTCCTGCTCGACTCCGGCCTCTTTCTTCTTGTCATCGAGGATGACGTCGAAGGGGTCTCGCTCCTCCTTGGCCTCAGGCTTCATGCCGAGCACGACGTCGCCGTACATGGCGACAAAACGCCTGTAGGAGTCATAGGCGAAACGCGGGTTCCCGGTCTTTGCGGCGAGCCCTTCGACCGAGGCGTCGTTCAGACCCAGGTTGAGTATGGTGTCCATCATGCCCGGCATGCTCGCTCGCGCCCCCGAGCGGACGGACACCAGCAGCGGGTCGCTCTCATCGCCGAGCTTCTTCCCCATCTTGCCTTCGAGCGCGGCGAGGTGCACCTCGATCTGCTCGGAGAGCCCCGCGGGGTACTCGCACTCTTTGAGGTAACTCACGCACGTCTCCGTGGTTATGGTGAAGCCGGGCGGAACAGGGATCCCCATCGAGGTCATCTCGGCGAGGTTCGCGCCCTTGCCCCCGAGCAGTTCTTTCATGTCCTTGTTGCCTTCGGCGAAGTCGTAGACGTACTTCGTGCCCATCCCTGACCCCCTTATGAATGATGTCCGACCATCACTTATTCGCGGACCCGCCCCTCAATCCCAGGTAAGGCGTGTGAAATCCGCGACCCTGTTGAACTGAGCGTCGATGCGCGCGAGGAGCGAGAGGCGGTTGGCCTTGACCGCCTCGTCCTCGGCCATGATGAGGACTTGATCGAAGAGCCGGTCCACCGGCTCGCATAGCGGCTCGAGCGCCGACAGGGCGCCCTCGAAATCCAGGACAGCGAGCGCGCTTTCCAGGCGGTCCTCCACCCCGGATAGCATCTCGAACAACTCGTGCTCGATCGGCTCGGCGAGCAGCGCCGGGGAGACATCTCCCGCCTGTTGCCCCCTGGAGAGGTTGTGGCAGCGCTCGAAAGCCGTGTAGAGCCGGGACAGCAGGCCTTCCTCCCGCGCCTCGACGAGCGCGTCCAGGCGCCGCTGCGCCGACAGCGGGAGGTCCCAGTCAAAAGCCAGGGCGGCCTCGACGAGGTCGTACCGGTATCCGCGCTCCGTGAAGAACACTCGCTCACGGCTCACGAAAAATTCGGCAAAGGCGCCCGCGGCCTCCTCCGTCCAACTGAAGCCGTGGGCCTCACCCTCGAGCTCCGCCGCGGAGGCACGGACGAGCTCGGAGATGCGGAAGGCGAACCCGTGCTCGAGGAGTATCAGCATCATGCCCACCGCCTGGCGCCGCAGCGCGTACGGGTCCTCCGAGCCAGTGGGCACGTGCCCCAGGCCGAACGACGCCGCGAGGTTGTCAGCTTTCTCAGCGATAGAGAGCAGGGCGCCCTCCGTCGTCTCGGGAAGCGCGTCTCCCAGCCGGCGTGGCAGGTACTGCTCGCCGATCGCCCTGGCAACCCGCGCGTCCTCGCCGGCCTTCCGGGCGTAAATAGAGCCGACCGTACCCTGGAGGGCGGGGAACTCGATCACCATGTGCGTGACCAGGTCGCACTTGGCGAGCAACGCGGCGCGGGCGGCCCGCTCGGCCAGCTCGCCGTCCTCCCCCAGCTCCGCGCACTCTTTCTCCACCAGGCTCGCCAGCCGGCGCGACTTTTCAGCCATGCTGCCGAGCTCCGACTGGTATACCACGTGCTGCAGGTCGTCCAGCCTGTCGGCGAGAGGCCGCTTGAGGTCCTCATCGAAGAAGAACTCGGCATCCGCGAGCCTCGCCGCGAGCACCCTCTGGTGCCCCCTGGTGATGATGTCGGCTTTCGCCGGGTCGCCGTTGTGGACGGCGAGGAAGCCATTAGAGAGGGAGCCGTCCTTCGCCTCCACGGGGAAGTAACGCTGGTGGGATTCCATCGCGTGCACCAGGACCTCCCGCGGCAGCCGCAGGAAGCGCTCGTCGAAAGAGCCCAGCACCACTCCGGGCCACTCCACGAGCTGCACCACCTCTTCCAGGACCTCGTCGTCGAGGACCGGGACCGCGCCAGCTTCAGCGGACACCTTCTCCGCCGACCGGATTATCTCCGCGAGGCGGTCCCGGTGGTCTGCGACCACGAACGCTTCCCTGAGCGAGTGCTCGTAGGAGCGCGGGGTCGCGATCGTGACCGTCCCGCTCGACAGATAGCGGTGCCCGAGCGACACGTTGGAACTCGCGAGGCCGGCGTACTCGAAAGGTATTACCTTGTCCTCGAGGATCGCCACCAGCCACCTGACGGGCCGGCTGAAGCGCTCCTCGGAGCTCCCCCACCTCATGGACTTCTTGAACCGCAGCCCGGTGACGAGCTCGAGCAGCAGCCCCGGCAGCACGTCCTCAACCTCTTCGCCTTCGGTCTCGGTGACCGCGACGACGTAGCTGCCTTTGTCGGTCTCTTCTATCCGGAGGTCGTCGGGGTCGATGCCCTGGGACTTCGCGAAGCCCACCGCGGCCTGCGTCCAGGAGCCGTCCTCCGCGCGCGCCGCGGCCAGAGGCGGCCCTTTCTTGCGTGTCACCTGCCCGGCGGCCCGGTCCGCGACGCCCCTCACCGTCACCGCCAGTCGCCGGGGGGTGGCAAGCGTCCAGGTCTCCTCGAAAGCCAGCCTCGCCTTTGTGAGCAGGGCCGGCATCATCGACTCGACCTGTGCCAGGGCCCCGTATATCGCCGAGGAAGGCAACTCTTCCGTTCCTATCTCGAGGAGCAGGTCGGCCAACGTCACCGCCCTCCCTCTGGCTTGCTCGAATCGAGCAGCGGGTAGCCCTGCGCCTCTCGCCACTCCAGGAAGGCGGCGGCACACCCGCGCGCGAGCGCCCTCACCCTCGCGATGAAGCCCGTGCGCTCGGTGACACTTATCGCTCCTCGCGCGTCGAGCAGGTTGAAGACGTGCGAGCACTTCATGCACGCGTCGTACGCGGGGTGCAGAAGGCCTTTCCGCAGGAGGGCCTTGCTCTCCTGTTCGAAGTCCGAGAAGTGCTGGTAGAGGACGGCGGTATCGGCTTCCTCGAACGCGTAGGTCGACCACTCGACCTCCGACTGCTTGTAGAGTTCCCCGTAGGAGACCTCGTCATTCCAGGCGATGTCGAAGATGTTGTCCACATTCTGGACGTACATCGTTATGCGCTCGAGGCCGTAAGTGATCTCGGCTGAGACAGGGCGGCAGTCGAACCCTCCCGCCTGCTGGAAGTAGGTGAACTGGGTTATCTCCATGCCGTCGAGCCAGACCTCCCAGCCGAGGCCCCAGGCGCCCAGGGTCGGTGACTCCCAATCGTCCTCGACAAAGCGGATGTCGTGCTCGCGCGCGTTGATGCCCAGGCCGTACAGGCTCTCCAGGTAGAGCTGGATGATGTCTTCAGGCGAAGGCTTGGCGATGACCTGGAACTGGAAATGCCTGCCCACCCTGTTCGGGTTCTCGCCGTAGCGCCCGTCGGTGGGGCGCCTCGACGGCTGGACGTAGGCGACGTGCCAGGGCTCGGGGCCCAGGCAGCGCAGCAGCGTCGCCGGGTGGAAGGTGCCCGCCCCCACCTCGAGGTCGTACGACTGGGCGAGCAGGTAACCCCGGTCGGACCAGTAGGTCTCGAGCGACAGTATGATCTGTTGCATCGTCAGCGCCATGCAAGGCTCCGAATCCTACTTGATGATTAATCGGGCCACGAACGGATAAAGGCCGAAGCCAATAACCCCGGCCAGTAACGAGTATTCTAATCCCTTGCGCCAGTAAAGGTAACCCAGGACGGTCACGAGTGACAGCGCGAGGAATGCCGCCCCGACAACGCTCGTTGCGGCCGTCTCCCCCGCGGATTTGCTGATCCAGTAGATGTAGCCGAAGTGGAGCAGGCTCGCGATCACGATCGCCGTCCAGTGGGGCTCGAGGTGGACGCGGTCATTGTACTTCACGAAGACGTAGACCAGCGCCGAGACGATCAGGAACGTGAACAGGATCTCGTTGTTGATCGCGATGTTGACGTAGGAGAGCGAGAACTTCCAGGCCGGCGTCTTCTTGAACTCCGAGCCTTTGACGAACCCCAGCGACTTCCCGATGAGCGTCGAGGCGACCGCAGGCGCGAGCACCGCCAGCCCGAACGGGACGGACCACTTGAACAGGTCGGCGTAGTCTCGAGACGTGGCTCCGCCAGTGAACGCTTTATCGAAGAGCGGGGTCTGAAGGTCGGTCCTGCGCTGTACGTTCAAACCGATGAAGGCGAACAGCGCGCCCTGGATGAACAGGAATAGCGCCTGGTAGAGAAGGAAGTCCCCGAACGTCGGTTTCTTGGGCGCGACCGGCTTTGCGCTGGCGTGCGCTTTCTGCTCCGCGGGCGTCTTGTACTTCTCCTGGAACTTCTTGAGATCGGTGGGATAGCTCTTCTTGAGCTGGTTGTAGGTGGTGTTCGCGTCCTGGATGGCGAGCGGGTAGGTGAAGAGCACCGCCACACCGATGATGACCAGCAGGGCCGTAAAGACCTTCATCTCCAGGGTGCCGCGCCTGACCACGTTCCACTGGACCGCCTGCGGCGCCGGCTCGGCCTTGGAACCCTTGCCCGATGCCGCCACTTTGGAGCCCTTGGAAGGCTCGGCGCCCCCGGCCGTCTTCTCAGGCGTCTTCGCCCCCGCGCCCGAAGCGGGCCGCTTGAGGGGCTTTGCCTCTTCTTCCTCTACCCTTTTCCCCTTGGCGTAGGTGGATTTTCTTGCCCCGGCGGGCTTCTTTTTCTTCTTTTTCTTGGCCATAGGCGGCAATTACCTCACTTCGGTTTCCGCCTATTCTATAATAGATGCCGTGCGCGGGCGCGAAGCGGCCCGGCCGGCACACCACACTGACCGCTGGCACGAGGAGGCAGCTATGTTTGATTTCCTGATGACCGGGGAGCAGAAAGAACTGCAGGAGGAGGTCCGGGACTTCACACGCTCGATCGACCGGCAGTACCTCCTCGACATGGACGCGGAGAAGATACAGTACCCCAAGGAGATACTCGTCGAGGCCGCGAAGCGAAACCTGCTGGGCCTGCGGTTCCCCAGGGAGTACGGCGGGCGCGGCCTGGGATGGGTCGACGAGTGCATCGCCCTCGAGGAGGTCGCGACCCTCGGCATACCGCCGGCCTGTCTCTACGGGCTCGTGTCGATCGTGGGTGAGTGCACCAACACGTTCGGCACGACCGAGCAGAAGGAGAAATACCTCAAGCCGACATGCGAAGGGAAGATCTTCTGCTCCGAGGCCCTGACCGAGCCGCGTGGCGGCTCAGACTTCTTCGGCGCCACAACGATAGCGAAACGCGACGGCGACCACTACATCCTTAACGGCCAGAAGAGGTTCATCGTCGGCGCGGAGGGCTCGGACTACTTCATGGCCTACGCGAAGACGGACCCCGAGGCGCCCGCAAGGGACAGCCTGGGATGCTTCTTCGTCGATCGCGACGACAGCGTCGAGGTCAAGCACGTGTACGGGCTCATGGGCGCCCGGGGCGGCGGGACCGGCCGGGTGATGTTCCACGACACGCGGGTCCCGGTCGAGAATCTGGTGGGCGCGGCGAACGAGGGAGGGAAGATCTTCTACAGGATGATGATCCCCGAGCGACTGACTTCCGCGGCGGGCGCGCTCGGCGGAGCGAGGGCGGCGCTCGAGGTCGCGGCCCGCTACACGACCAAGCGCAAGGCGTTCGGCCAGCAGATCAAGAACTTCCAGGCGGTCTCGTTCAAGATCGCCGAGTGCATCACCGAGCTGGACGCGGCCCGCTCGCTCGTGTACACGACCGCGGCGGCAATCGACAGCGGGCAGGTGTCAGCGGGCAGGCTGCGCCGCATGGTCTCCGAGTCCAAGAAGTTCGCGACCGAGATGACGTGGCATGTGGTCAACCACGCCATGCAGGCGATGGGCGGCATCGCCTACACCAACGTCTACCCGATAGAGCGGGGATTGCGAGACTGCAGGCTCATCATGATCTGGACCGGTACCAACGAGATCATGAACCTCATCATCCAGCACGAGTACTACAAGGAGATGGGGGCCGACGTTACGCCGGCCGGGCGCGACACCGAGTTCGACGCTCCCGAGGCATTCAACGACGAAGAGAAGATATTCGAATAAACGCAAAAAGGGGACAGGCACCTTTTTGCATTCCGTTCGCTGATGTGACAATGCACCGCTTTCGAGGCGGTGCATTGTTTTATTGATGCAAAAAGGTGCCTGTCCCCTTTTTGCGTTTTTACTATTTTCCGGGCAGCGGGCTCACGTTCGACGGGGTCTGGAACTTCAGCTTTTCGTTGAAGTTGCTGAACGTGACGTTCTGCAGCAGCTTGACCTTGTCGCCGGGCTGCGCATAGCCGAGCTTGATGAGCTCCTCGTTCGCGCGGATGTCGATCCCCACGTCCTCCCGCTTGAAGAAGTGGTTGGACTTCATCACGTAGAGGTCGAGTACTATCTGAGCCGCGGCGAGCTCGTCGACTGTGCGGATCTGCTTCCCGCTCGGGTCTTTCAACAGGTCGGTCACGATAGGCAGCTTAACGAACTCTTTCATGTCGGGCTCCGCCTGGATGTGCCAGACCGCGTCTCCGCCCACGTGCGTGTCTCCCAGCTTCTTGATGCTCTTAAAGGACTTGATGTACTGCGACACAGAGAGGAACTGGGTCGCTGCCTGGGTCTCCTGCACCGACGGCGGCACCTCGTACCAGTTGCCCGCGAGCTCCCAGTACTGCTTGTCGCCGATCTGGAGCTTGGTGACCGGTATGCCCGGTGCCAACTCGGTCTTCACGCGCTCGTCCTTCGTCTGCAGGTCGATGTCGCCTTCCGACTTCTGCACGTACACCTGCTTCTGGACCTTGCCGGCCTGTATCGGGGCGCGGGGGAGCTTCTGGGTCGATTCCGCGATGAAATGCACCGAAGTCAGGTCCTTATCGGCCTTGGTAGCGTCCTTCAGTATCTGCTCGGCGCTCGGGCCGAAGCACCCCGGCAGCGTCACCAGAAGAGCCAGCGCCAGGGGCACGAGCAGCAAAAGGACCAGCAATTTCTTCATCAGTCACCTCGCTGAGAGTTTCGTGAACAGAGTTTCGGGGTTCCGCTCCCGACTGGTTACACTTGATTATAACGGTGACGATTGCCACTGGATACTCTGTCACACAGGTCTAACAACTGCCGTTGTCGTAAAATACATCGGGCAGCATTTCGCTTGTTGTTGCAGAAAGTTTGACGAATCCTCGATCGGATCGGTTTCACTTGGACGGATACGCAGGCAAGCTCCTGAACCTGAACCTGAATGACGGCACGGGCAAGGAATTCATCGTCCCCGAGGAGATAATCCAGAAGTACGTGGGCGGTAGAGGCCTCAGCGCGTGGCTGCTCTATAAAGGGCTGGAGCCCCACGTGGACCCGCTGTCCTCCGAGAACGTGCTGCTGCTGATGACCGGCCCGCTGACCGGCCTGGGCATCCCCGGGCTTAACCACTTGTGCGTGTGCACCAAATCCCCGCTCTCGGGCACCATCGTCGCCTCCAGCATCGGGGGCGACTTCGCCTCGAAGCTCAAGTCCTGCGGCTACGACGGTGTCATCCTGCGGGGCAGGTCGCCGCGCCCTGTCATCATCGACATCACCGAAGGGCGCTGGAAGATACGCGACGCGGGCAAGCTTTGGGGGGCGAACGTCACGCGCACCCAGGAGCTCCTCGAGAGCAAGGTAGCGAGTGTCATCTGCATCGGCCCGGCCGGTGAGAACCTGGTCCGCTTCGCGACCATCGCCTCCGGCGAGCACACCGCCCAGCGCGGGGGTACGGGAGCCGTGATGGGCTCCAAGCGGGTCAAGGCCATCCGGGTCGGTGGCTCCTTCGAGACCCCTGTCTTCGACAGGGAAAGGCTGCAGAAGCCGGTCGACGCGGTCAAGGACAGGCTGAAGACCTCTGACGCGTTCCCCAAGTACGGGACGGCGGGCAACGTCGCGGTCGCCAACGAGAAGGGCGTCCTTCCGACTCGAAACTTCACCGCCGGGTCGTTCGACCGCCACCTCAAGATAACCGGCGACGCCCTCAGGGCCCAGATCCGGAGAAAGGCCCAGGACTGCGAGGGCTGCCCGGTGGACTGCACCACTGAGATGAAGGTCGCCACCAGGTCAGGCACGCTCAGGGTGAAAGGGCCGGGCTATCAGCCGCTGGTGATGCTGGGCAGCAACCTGCTCATCGACGACCTGGAGGCTATCGTCCGCAACAACTACCTCTGCTACCTGCTCGGGATGGACCCGATCAGCGCGGGAGGGACCATTGCCCTCGCCATGGAGCTGGCCGAGCGCGCCCGGATGGACCTGCCTATCCAGTTCGGAAGCGCGGCGGAGATCGGGCCGCTCCTGAACATCATCGCCAACCGCAAAGGGCCCGGGGACGAGCTCGCGGAGGGCGCAACCAGCCTGGTGCTCAAGTACGGCTTCCCGGACCTGGCCATGGTCGTGAAGGGGCTGGAGCTGCCAGGGTATGACCCCCGCGGATGCTGGGGCCAGGGCCTCGCGTATGCGACATGCCCCGCGGGCGGAAGCCACATCGGCTCGATGATGGTCTCCTCGGAGTCGCTGGGCAAGCCGGTCTCGATACCCGGGCCGACCAACCCGGGCAAAGTGAAACTGACCATCTTCACGCAGAACATGTTCGCGTCTCTCGACTGCCTGGTCGCCTGCCACCGGGCCGCCTACTGCCTCGTGACCGTACCCGACTGGGTGGGGAGCATGCCGTCCTGGATGGTCGGCTTCTTCGCGGGACGGATGCCCAACACCTCGACCAAGATGGTCGACCTCTACTACTACCACCGCGCCCTGTCGTTCATCACCGGAGTCCACTACAACCGGCGCGCGATGCTCCGTGCCGGCGAGCGGACGTTCACGCTCGAGCGGCTCTTCAACCTGAGGGAGGGGCTGACCAGCAAGGACGACTCCCTTCCGCTGAGGTTTGTCGGGGAGCCGTTCCGCGAGGGGCCCGTCACGGGCAAAGTGGTCCCTCTCAACAAGATGCTCTTGAAGTATTACCGGCTGCGCGGGTGGAACGAGGTCGGCATCCCCACCGAGCAGGAACTGAAACGCCTGGCCATCGACGAGCGGCCGGGGGGCGTGGGCATCGGGTCCTGACCTTCAGTCCTGGCCGGTCTAGATCGAACCGAACTTGCGGGTCCTGCGGTTGTACTCCGTGATCGCCTCGACCAGGTGGTCCCGTCGGAACTCGGGCCAGGTCGCCTCGGTCACGTAGAGCTCTGCATATGCCAGCTCCCACAACAGGAAGTTGCTGATCCTCATCTCACCGGCCGTCCTGATCATCAGGTCGTAATCGGTGACGTCCGGCAGGTACAGGTGCCTGGCGACGATCTTCTCGCTGATGCCCTTCGGCTTCAGCTTCCCGGCGGCGATCTCCTCCCCCATCGCGCGCATCGCGTCGACCAGTTCGGCCCTGCCCCCGTAGTTGAATGCGACGTTCAGCTTCATCCCGGTGTTCTTGCGGGTGATCTCTTCCGACTCGCCCATCTTGCGCGCGAGCGGGCGCGGCACCCGGTCCCTCCGCCCTATGAACCTGATCTTGACGTTGTTCTCGTTGAACTCGGCGACCCGCCTGTCGAGCAGCTCGCGGTTGAAGTTCATCAGGAAACGGACTTCGTCGGGGGGGCGCTTCCAGTTCTCTGTGGAGAAAGCATAGAGCGTGAGCGCCTCCAGCCCGATGTCGGCGCCGGCGAGGACGGTTGCGGTGACCGCCTTCTCTCCCTCGCGGTGGCCCTCTATCCGGGGCAGGCCGCGCTGCGTCGCCCAGCGGCCGTTGCCGTCCATGATGATTGCGACGTTCTTCGGGATGTCGAGGCCTTCCACGTCAGACATGATCACCCTCCAGCGCATTTCCAGCCGGTGGCCCGGGGATCGCCCTGGCCACCCTGTGCGACCTGAACTCTCTTTCCATCCAGTGCTCCAGCACCTTTCCCATCAGAAGACCCACCTCCAGCGAGGCGCTCTCATACTCACCGCCCGGCCACTCAGCCAGCCTGTGGGCAGCCATCCAGGACAACAGGCCCGCGCCGGCGGGACTGACCCTGATCAGCTTGCCGGTGTCGACGAACCTGCCCGAGCGGCAATCGCCGCAGACAAGTCCTCCCAGCCTCAGGGAGAAGGATACGTCCTCTCCCAGCTCGCCCCCGCAGTTGGCGCAGCCGCCGACCATCAGCTCGAATCCCTCGGACCCCATCACCTTGTACTCGTAGAATGCCGCGACGAACCCGGCCCGGGATGGGTACTCCTTCAGCAACTGCAGCCCGAGGAGCAAAATGTCGTAGAGCCTCGAGTTCGGTTCACCCTCGGTGGCGATGCTGTCGGCGAGCTCCGCCATCGATTGGGCCTTCACGAACAGGTCAAGGTCGTCGCGCAGCTCCTGGAACGAGGTGAGGATCTCGACCTGTTTGACCGTGTCCAGTGTCCGTCCCCGGTGCAGGAACAGGCGCGCACGGGTAAGCGGCTCGACCCTGGCCCCGAACCTGCTCGACGTCTTTCGCACGCCCTTGGCGACCGCCGAGACTTTGCCGTGTTCCCTCGTCAGCACGCGCAGGATCTTGTCCGACTCGCCCAGCCTGTAGGTCCTCAGCACCACACCCTCATCCTTGTACTCGGGCCTGCCGCGCCGGGTCCGCTCGAGAGAGGGGCCGGACGACTCGCCGCTCGCATCGCCCGCTTGCTCCATCCAGGGCTCAGTTGCTGGCACTGATGAAGTCCTCGACTATCTCCGGACCGGCGCTCGTCCCGATCCTGTTCGCGCCGGCTTCCAGCATCGCGCGCGCGTCGGCCCACGTCCTGATGCCGCCCGCGGCTTTTACGCCTGTCTCATCGCCGACCACGGAGCGCATCAGCCGCACGTCCTCGGCGGTGGCGCCGCCCGGTCCCAGCCCGGTCGCGGTCTTGACGAAGTCCATGCCGGCGCTGACTGCCTGGCGGCAGGCTTCGCGCTTTTGTTCGTCATCAAGGTAGGGAGTCTCGAGGATCACTTTCACCACCACCGGCCCCTTGACGGTGAGCCGCTCCCAGCCGCGTACCGCCTCTACCACCGCGATAAAATCTTCGGCGACCATGTCCCATTCCCCGGAGCGGGCCGCCGAGACATTCATGACCAGGTCGACCTCGGTGGCGCCTTCCTCCATCGCGGTCAAGGCCTCGGCGATCTTGACCTCGGTGGCGGCGTAGCCGTACGGGAAGGAGATGGGCGCGCCCACACCGATGCCGGTCACACCGAGCATCCCGCTGGCGAGCGGGACGTAGCAAGGGGGCACGAAGACGTTCTTGAAACCCCACTTACGCGCGGTCGCAATGAAGGCGGTGTAATCGTCGATGGTCTTCTCGGGCTTGAGGAGCGTGTAGTCTATGAGCCGGAGCAGGTCCTCGGTTGAAAGCGAATCAGGGTCCACCGGCGCGTTGCCCGGCCGGCCCTCAACGCTCAGTTCGTCTGTCATCTCCGTTGCCTCCCGTATCGGTCTGTCACTTTCCGCCTACCATATGAGCAACCTTCCGATCACAAGGTATATCGCAAGGCTCAATACGTCCATGGTGGTGCCCAGCAGGGGTCCCGATATCGCGTGGGGGTCGCGCCGCAGGGCCTTCAGGGTGATGGGGAAGGCGCAGCCGACCAGGGCCGCGGCGACCACGGTGAGCGCGAGCGATAGCCCCACCGTTATGCCGATCCACCACTCCTGGTTGAACGCAAAGGCTATCCCCGCCACGATCCCGCCGCAGAGCAGCCCTACCATCACGCCCCAGGCGACCTCTCCCAGGACGGCACGCAGGGTCTTGCGCTTGAGGGGCGGCGCGCCGGTGGAGACCCAGCGCCCCATGATCGTCGAGGACTGCACCGCTATGTTCCCGCCCATGGTGACGAGCAGCGGGATGAAAAAGACCAGCACGATGAATTTTGCGAAGATAGGCGAGTACAGCTTCAGAATCCCGCCCGCGACCAGTACCTCCACTACTACCGCCACTATGAACCACGGGAGCCGACGGCCGAGGTTGGACATCAGCCCTCCCGCTCCCGCCTCCTCCTCCAGCCCGCTCGCCCCGGCGAAGCGCATGATGTCTTCTTCGGCTTCGTCGGTGAGGACGTCCATGACGTCGTCCACGGTTACGATGCCGAGCATCCTCTTCCGTTCGTCGACGACCGGCACGGCGAGGAGGTCGTACTTGCTGATGACCTCCGCGACCTCTTCCTGGTCCTGCTGCGGCGCCACCGTTATCGCCGGGGCAGCCAGCAGGTCTCCGACGCGCTTCTCCGGCTGCGATACGATGAGCTCGCGCAGTGATAGCACGCCTTCCAGCAGCCCTTCCTGGGAGACCACGTACACGTAGTAGATGGTCTCGATCTCCGGCGATACCCGGCGCAGTTGGTCGATAGTCTCAGCGGCCGTGGCCTCGGGAGAGACGGCGAAATAGTCCGTCGTCATCAGGCCGCCAGCGGTGTCGTCGCTGTACGCCAGCAGCTCCCTGAGCTCGAAAGCCTCCTCACTGCCGAAGAGCTTCAGCAGCCTCGCCCGCTGGGCCTCGGGGACGTCGCCCAGCAGGTCGACCGCTTCGTCGACCGGCATCCGCTCGAGGAGCTCGTGCAGTTCGCCGGTCCTCAGGCGGGCCGCGACCTCCACCTGATGCGGCTCCTCCATCTCGAAGAGGACGCGCGCCGCTGCGGCGGGGTCGAGGCTAACCAGGATCTCGACCTCGTCCTCGCTCTCGAGGCGCGCCAGCACCTCCGCGCTGTCGGCGGCATGCAGGCCGGAGACAGTGGTGACCGCCTGCTCCAGGTCGCCGCGCGCAAGCATGTCCCGCACCGTGTCGAGGATTACTCTGTTGCGCTCTTCCATAGCATTGTCCCGTCTGTGGACTACATCGAGCCGGGGCCGGGGTCAGACTTGAGTCCTGGAGGTCGAAGTCAAGTCGCGTAACAGAAAACTCAAGAAAACGGACCTGACCCCTAGTGTTAAGCTACTGGTAATCGAGCCTCTTGATGAACTCCGGGTTCTTCGACCAGTCCTTCTGCACCTTCACCCGGAGGTCCAGGAACACCTTGTTTCCCACCAGGGGCTCGATCTCCTGCCGTGCCCTCGTGCCGATCTCTTTGATCATCCGGCCGCCCTTGCCTACTATGATACCCTTCTGAGACTCGCGCTCAACGTAGATCACGGCTTCGATGTCGATAAGCTCGTCGTCCCCGCGCGGCTTGATCTCCTCGATCAGCACCGCCACGCTGTGGGGCACCTCGTCGCGGGTAAGCTCCAGCGCCTTCTCGCGGATCAGCTCCGCCACCAGGACCCTCTCGGGCTGGTCGCTCGTCATATCGGAGGGGAAATACTGTGGGCCCGCCGGAAGGAACCGCGCGAGCAGCTCGACGAGGTCGCCCACGCCCCGGCCTGACTTGGAAGAGACTCCAAGCACCTCGTCGAACGGGTACAGGTGCCTCGCCACCTCGGTCTGCGACAACACCTTTGCCTCATCGAGCAGGTCCGTCTTGTTGATAACGCCCACCGCGGGAGTGTTTACCTTCTCCAGCTCGCCGGCAATGAAGAGGTCACCTTTGCCTATGGTCTGCGCGCCGTCCAGGACGAATACGATGACGTCCACGTCGCGGAGCGTCGAGAGCACCATGGCGTTCAGCTTCTCCCCCAGGGCTTCTCGGGGCTTGTGAAAGCCGGGAGTGTCGACGAACACCAACTGTCTGTCTTCGCCCGTCACCACCGCGCGGATGCGGTTGCGCGTGGTCTGCGGCTTGTCGGAGGTGATCGCCAGCTTCCTGCCGGCTATCGCGTTCAAGAGCGTGGACTTGCCGACGTTCGGCCGGCCGATCAGCCCGATGAACCCCGACCGGTACTGCGAGTCATCGTCCAAGGCAATCTCCCTTGCTGTGCGGCGCAACGCCGGCGGCGACCGTCGGCAGCATCAGGCCCCCTGCGGGAACCGGCGGCTGCCGATGTTTAAGAGCAGACCTATACACAGAAAGTTCACAATGAGCGACGCGCCTCCGTAGCTCATGAAGGGTAACGGAATTCCAGTAATGGGCATCATACCCATTGTCATGCCGACGTTCACCATGATCTGGAAGAAGAACATGACCACGATCCCCACCGCGACGATCGTCCCGAACGGGTCGCGCGCGGTTATCGCGATCTTCAGTGCGCGCCAGAGGAGTATGCCGAACAGCGTCAGCAGTATCGCGCCGCCGATGAAACCGAGCTCCTCGCCCACGACTGAGAAGATGAAGTCGGTGTGGTGCTCCGGGATGAACTTCAGGTTCGTCTGGGTGCCGTGGAACAGCCCTGTGCCGATCAACTGTCCCGACCCGATGGCGATCTTCGACTGGACCAGGTTGTATCCGCTGTGGAGCGGGTCCATGTCCGGCTTGATGAACACAAGCAGGCGCGCCACCTGGTAGGCCTTCAGCAGCTTGAGCCCCACCGCGGCCGCCACCACCACCGCCGTACCGCCCGCCAGCACGGCCATCTGTTTCAACCTTGCCCCACCGATGAGCAACATGCCGATCGTGATGACGAAGATGGAAAGAGTGCTCCCGAGGTCCGGCTCGACAAAGACGAAGACTATCGCCGCCATGCCTATGGCCAACCCCTGGACGAACTCCTTGTTTGAGCCGATCTCCATGTGCCGGTCGGCGAGGAACGTCCCCAGCACCAGTATCACCGCCACCTTGGCGATCTCCGAAGGTTGCAGGTCGAAGAAAGCCAGCGGTATCCAGCGGTGCGAGCCGAGGCGAGCCGGGAACACCAGCACGAGCAGCAGCAGCGCCAGCGTCACCGCGTATATTATCTTCGAGTAAGGCATCAGCTTCCGGTAATCGAAGCTCGCAGCCAGCAGCATCGCCACAATCGCGATTATGAAGAACATCAACTGCCGCTTGAGGTAGTACGTCGAAGGGTTATCCGCCCTGGTGGCGCTGAATATCATGAGGACCCCGAACATGCCAAGCGCGAGGGCCGAGAACAGCAGCAGCTTGTCCATGTTGCGGAACGGAAGCCGTCCCAGGATTGCCTTGGGGGCGCTCGTCCTCACCAGGCCTGGCGAGAAATCGGCGGTGCCTCTCCTGTCCATCACCGCTGCATCACCGCCTAGTCGCCCACGCTGGGCCGGATCTCGCCCTGGGGCTGGAGGTTGAACAACCTCTCCAGTATCCGGCGCGCGACCGGGGCCGCGCTCTCGCCGCCATGCCCGCCCTGCTCGATGGCGACCGCCACGACGTACTTGGGGTCTCCGGCGGGCGCGAAGCATACGAACCACGCGGTCGGCTGCTTGCCCGCGATCTCGCTGGTGCCCGTCTTGCCGGCGACCGGTATCTGAGCGACCGGGAAGCCCTCGAAGGTCGCGGCCGCGGTGCCGTTACCCTGCACGACCCTCATGAGCGCGTTCACGACGTTCTGCCTGATGGTCGGGTCGATGGTGATCTCCGCGGCGACCTCGGTGTCCGCCGCCTTGGTCAACTTGCCGTCGCTGTTCTCGAGTTGCTTCATGACGTGCGGCTTCATGAACTTGCCGCCGTTCGCGATGCCCGCATAGAGGTAAGCCATCTGCAGCGGCGTGGTGAGGATGTCGCCCTGCCCGATGGCCATGTTGACGGTGTCGCCCGGGTACCAGACCTGGAAAGCGGGGTTGTCCTTGTTGAACTCCTTCTTCCATTCGGGGCTGGGGATGCGCCCCGTCATCTCACTCGTTAGGTCGATGCCGGTGCGCTTGCCAAGCTGAAAGTCGCGCGCCCACTCCCAGAGCGGCCTGCCCTGGTTCAACCCCTGCCGCAGGTAGAACTGATAGCCGAGGGTGTAGAAGACGATGTCGCAGGACTGCACTATGCCGTTGAACAGGTCGATGTGGTTGTGCGTGCTCCAGCAGTACTTGGGGTAATCCTTGAACGCGCCTACCGTGAAGGCGTGGTTGCAGTCGAAGGCGGAGTTTATCTGGTAGATCTGTTCCTGCAGCGCGGAGAGCGCGGTGACGACCTTGAAGGTCGAGCCCGGCGGCAGCTCGCTCATGATCGCGCGGTTGTTCAGCGGGTACATGTTCTTCGGGTCGTTCAACGCCTGCCAGGTCTTCTGGCTGATCCCGCCGGTGAAGTCGTTAAGATTGAAGGTGGGGTAGCTCGCCATCGCGATGACCTCGCCGGTCTTGGGGTCGAGGACCACGGCCGACGCGCCGGTCGCCTGGTACTTCTTCGGGGACTCCGGGTCCTGCCTGGTACGCGCGGCGTCGACGCCTGACTTGAGAGCGGCTTCCACCAGCGTCTGGACGTCCTGGTCTATGGTGGTGACCAGGTTCAACCCTGCATGCGCTTCCACGCGCGAGATCTCGCGGATCGAGTTGCCGTTGGCGTCCACCTCGAGGCGGTATTTGCCCACCGAGCCCCGCAAGACCTCATCGTACGTGGATTCCACGCCGGAGAGCCCGATCTCGTCTCCCGCCTGGTATCCTTTCTTCTTCTTCTCTTTCAACATCTGGGGGTTGATCTCGCCGAGGTACCCTATGACGTGCGCCGCCTCCGTGCTGTACGGATACTCGCGTATAGGCTGGGCTCCGGCGATGACCCCGGGGAACTCCCTCTGGTGCTCGTCGACGTAGGTGACGATCTCTTCTCCCACGTCGCTCTTGACGAGCACGGCGCGCCTGTTGGGGGCCTGCGACTTCTCGATCTTGTAAGCTATCTCCTTCTGCCCCATACCCAGCAGCCTGGACAGCCTCTCGATGACCACTTCCTTCTGGTCCTGCATCTCGGCGGGCACGATCGAGATGGTGAGGGCGTTCCTGTTCTTGACCAGGACCTTGCCGCTGCGGTCGAGGATCTTTCCTCGCGGGGCCTCGATCGATATCTCGCGGATGCGGTTGCCCTCGGCCTTCTTGCGGTAGTCGTTCCCCGAGACGATCTGCATGAACCATAGCCGCGCGAAAAGGACGGCGAACGCCGCAAGCATGATCAGCCCGAGGATGGCGACCCGGCGCTGCAGGCTCTCGGCAGCGGTGTCCGGCCGCTTGTAAGTGGTCTCGTCGGGCCTGATCCTGAGCCCTGTTCTGTTAAACAACTTCATTCAACCACCGCCACGCCAGGCCGCCTAAGTCCTGCTCGGCCTGGTGAGGATAACCGAGTCTTCCTTCTGGGGGAACTTGAACCGGCGCATCAACGGGTAGACGATGAGCACCGCGATGACGTTGTATAACGATTCCGCGAAGATCGTAGCGATCCTGAACGGCGGCAACTGCTCCTGCCCGAGCACCACCAGCGCCCCCTGGTAGAGGCACATCTCGAAGATGGTCGCCAGGAACACCAGCAGCACCGGCAGCAGTATCGAGTAAGTCATGAAAAAGTCTTTCAGCATCCCCGCCGCGAAGGCGGCGAGCGTCTTGGTCAGGGCGCTCACGCCCATCACCTGCGGGCTCGTTATATCCTGCAGCATGCCTCCGCAGAAACCCACTATCGCCCCCGCGACCGGCCCGTCCTGGACGGCGATCACCACTGCGACGACCAGTATCAGGTCCGGCGACACGCCGAGCAGCTTGAACTGGGGCATGACCGCGAGCTGGAGCACGAACGCGAGCACTACCACTACCATCAGGAATATCTGACGGTTCCGGCTCACTGTGCCTCCCTCAGGATGACCGACTCAGGCTCGGGCGTGATTATCACCAGCACCTTGTCGAGCTTGGAAAACTGCACAAAAGGCCTCACTTCGACGTACCTGTCGAGGCCGCTCTCGCGCTTCTGCACCTTTATGATCTTCCCGACCGCGATCCCCGGCGGACACGTCCCGCCCAGGCCACTCGTCTCCATGACGTCACCCACCTTCAGGTCGGCGTCTTCCTTCATAGGGGTGAACCTGACGGTAGCATCGTTCTTCCCCTCCACAATACCCGTCTCCCGCGAGCGCTGGTCGCGCGTGCCGATCTCCGAGCGCGAGTCCGTCATCAGTTGGACGACGGAGGAGCGCGAGCCGACAGAGATGATCCTGCCCACGAGCCCTGCTTCCGTAACCACGGACATGTACTTTTTGACGCCGCTCGACGACCCGCGGTTTACAATCATCAGTCTCTCCCAGTTATTGGGGGACTGGCCGATGATGTCCGCTCCCACCGTCTCGAGCTCCGCCTGCGTCTCCGACCAGTGGAGCAACTGCTTGTATTCCGCAATCTGCTGCTCCATCTCTTTCGTCTCGACGTGCTCCCTCTGTAGCTCCGCCACTTGTTTTTGTAAGTCGGCCCTCTCCTTTGCTAACGACGGCAGGTGGAAGAGGTTCACGACCCCGTCCTTGATGGGCCTGAAGATCTTCGCGAACGCGCTCGACACGGGGGAAACGAGGTCGAGGAAGAAGTTCTGGACTTTGTGCAGCGGGCCCTTGTCGCTCTCGCGCACGTACAGCGTGACCACGGTTATGCAGACGAGGATGATTACTATCAGGATGATGCGGTTTCTATTGCTTCTAGGAGCGGACGGCATGGCTGATCCGGATGGCCCTTACTGGCCAGCGGACGAAATCAACACCTTCTTCATTATGTCGAACTCTTCCAGGCACTTACCGGAGCCCATTGCGACGCAGAGCAACGGATCCTTGGCGGTGTGGACCGGCATCCCGGTCTCATTGCGGATCCTCTCCTCCAGCCCATGCAGCAGCGCGCCTCCGCCCGCCAGGATTATGCCTTCGTCCATTATGTCGCTCGCCAGCTCAGGCGGGGTCCTGTCCAGGGCGTCCTTGACAGTCTGAACGACCTGGCTCACGGGCTCCTCGATAGCATGCCTGACCTCTTCGGCTGTAACGACCACTGTCTTCGGGAGGCCCGAGGCGAGGTCCCTTCCCTTGATCTCGTCCTCTAACTCGCCATCTCCGCTCATCTCGAAAGCGGAGCCTATCTTGAGCTTCAACGCCTCGGATGTACGCTCGCCTATCATCAACTGATAGTCCCGTTTGATGTAGCTGATTATCGCCTCGTCCATCTCGTCGCCGCCCACGCGGAGAGACTGGCTGGTGACGATGCCACCCAGAGATATTACGGCGACCTCCGTCGTTCCACCTCCAATGTCCACGACCATGTTGCCGATGGGCTCGTGGATCGGGAGGCCGGCTCCGATGGCGGCCGCCATCGGCTCCTCGATGATGAACGCGGCACGCGCGCCAGCCTGAATGGTGGCTTCTTCGACCGCCCTCTGCTCGACGCCGGTGATGCCGCTTGGTACCGCCACGACCACGCGGGGCCTGGCGAGCGCCCGGCGCTGGTGGACCTTCTGGATGAAATAGCGCAGCATCTTCTCGGTGACGTCGAAGTCGGCGATGACGCCGTCCTTGAGGGGCCTGATGGCTACGATGTGCGCGGGGGTGCGCCCGACCATCCGCTTGGCTTCCTCACCGACCGCGATGATGGCGTTTGTGATGGTGTTGACCGCCACCACCGATGGCTCGTTGAGGACGATGCCCTCGCCCTTTACGTAGACCAGCGTGTTGGCGGTGCCCAGGTCGACCGCCATGTCCTTCCCGAAGGACCCGGCCCCGAGCATCCTAGACAAAAACGACAACTAGGTTTTTCTCCTGTCCTGATTGCGCGGTAAAGCCCGCGCTTCGTGCGGCTACTTCTGGCTCAAGTAACCAATTATGCACAAAAAGCAGCCAAAGTCACTTTGAGAGTTTAACACAACTTGACAATAATAACAGTAGTTAACAAGTGCGCGAATCCCCGAAGAAGAGGCCTATTTCACGCTCGGCGCTCTCAGGCGAATCGGAGCCGTGCACCAGGTTGTGCGTCACGCTGGTAGCATAGGCGCCACGTATGGAGCCCGGGGTCGCGTCGAGCGGGTCGGTCGCGCCCATTATCATCCTGAGGTTCTCGATGGTGTTCTCGCCATGCACGATGGCCACCACCGATGGGCCGCCGGTGATGTAGTCGATGAGGTCGTCGTAGAACGGCTTGCCCTTGTGTTCGGCGTAGTGCTTCGAGGCCAGCTCCCTCGAAATGGTCATCTCGGTCATGTTCTCGAGCCTGTATCCCTTGCGCTCCACGCGCGCCAGGATCTCACCAACCAGCCCCCGCCGCACGCCATCCGGCTTGATGATGAGAAGGGTTTTCTCACTGTCGTCCATGCGTCCTCCTTACCTGTCCTGCCTCATCTCGCGACTCGCCTTCTGGTGCCTGAAGAATATGCGCGCTTCAGAGACCGTGAACAGCGAACCCGTCACACAAACCATTCCATCCCTGCCCGCGAGCTTCCTGCCCAGCGCCAGGGCCCGGGCGAAATCGGGCTCCAACCGGTGCTCGATCCGGTCCATCCTGCAGAAGTCGGCGAGCTTCTGTGCGCTGATGGAGCGCGCGCTGCGGTTCTCTGTCACGATGAGCTCGTCGGCGATCGCCCCGAGGACCTTCAACATGCCGCGCGCGTCCTTGTCCTCGAGGATGGAGACTACTATGACCAGGCGCTCGAAGTCGAACTCGCTGGTGAGCGCGGCGGCGAGCCGGTCCACCCCCAGTACGTTGTGCGCGCCGTCCGCCACGATCAGCGGGTGCTCCGAGAGGATGTCCAGCCTGCCCGGTATGGTGCTGGCCTCGAGGGCCTTGCGATAGGCCTCAGGGTCCGTCCTGGAGCGGGGTTCGGTGTAAGCCTGGCACGCCGCGACGGCGCAGGAGGCGTTTACCGCCTGGTGCTTGCCGAGCAGCGGGAGCTTGATGTCCTTGAAATCGTGGGCTTCCAGGCCCCGGATAGACAGGTATTGTGCCGGCGGCTCTCCGGCGACCCGGTAAGGAACGTGGAAGTCCAGGCGGAAGTCGCGGCCGAACACCTTGAGCTCCGCGCCGACTTCCTGGCACCGCTCCGCGAGGATCATGAGGATCTCTCTCGTGCTCTCGGCGGTGATGACCACGGCCCCCTCGTTTATGATGCCCGCTTTCTCGACCGCTATCTTCTCGCGGGTGCGCCCCAGCTCGTTGACGTGGTCGAGCCCGACGTTGGTTATGACGGCGACCTCTGAGTCCACCACGTTGGTCGAGTCCCAGCGCCCCCCCATGCCCACCTCCAGGACTGCGACGTCGATGCGCTCCCGGCGGAAGAAGTGATATGCCATGGCGGTCACCAGCTCGAAGTAGGTGAGCTTTTCTGAGAGCTCGCTCTCGGCCTTCTCTATCGCCGGCTGTATATCCGTCAGGGTCTCCGCGAACTGGTTGACCGTGATGAGCTTTCCGCTGATAGAAATGCGCTCGCGCACGGTCTCCAGGTGCGGGGAGGTGAACAGGCCGGCCCTGAAGCCGCACGCGCGGAGGATGCCGGCGATCATGTGGGATACGGAGGTCTTGCCATTGGTCCCGGTTATCTGGATGGAATCGAACTCGTTCTGGGGGTCTCCCATGAGCCGGCAGGCGGCGGCGATGCGGTCGAGCGAGGGCTTGACGCCCAGCACGACCTTGCCGTCCAGGTAATCTACCGCCTCGGAGTACTTCAACTCGTCTCCCTGTAATATAGGGGTCAAACCTATTTATTACACGCTGTTTGCAGTGACTGTCACTCGTCCGTGTAATAAAAGGGTTTGACCCCTATATTACACGCTTGAGGGCCTGTATCTGCTCCGTGAGCTTGTCGCGCGTCTCGGAGAGCTCGCGCTCCTTCTCGCGCTCTTTCTCGACGATTGGAGCCGGTGCTTTGGAGATGAAGCCAACGCTTGCGAGCTTGGCGGTCACCCGCACCAGGTCGGCTTCGACCTTGGCCAGTCGCCGGGCCAGCCTGTCGATCTCCTCGCCGCTGTCGACCCCGCTCTCCCAGGACAGGTACGCCTCCGCGCCCTCCACCACCACGCGCATCCCGAAACCTTCGCCCGGGGCCTGGAGCGCGAACTCGACGCCGGTCAGCCCGGCGAGCGAGACCAGGTAACCGAGCTGCCGCTCAAGGATGCCCCGCAACTCTCCGCTCTCGCACACGAGCACCGCGTCCACCTTGCCGTTCGGCGGTATCCCGTGCTCGGAGCGGGCCGACCTGATCCCGGCGATCACCGATTGCAGCATCTCCATCTCGCGCTCCGCTTCGTCGTCCAGCGGGAACTCGAGCGCATCGGGCCACGGTGCGACCATGATGGACTCGTCGGTGCCGGGAAGCTTCTGCCAGAGTTCCTCGGTCACGAAGGGCATGTAGGGATGCAGCAGCCGCATGGAGCACTCCAGGACGCGGTGCGCCACGAACTGCGCCGCGCGCTTCTCCTCAGGCGTCCCGCGATAGAGCCTCGGCTTCACCAGCTCGAGGTACCAGTCGCAGAAGTCGCCCCAGAAGAACTGGTGCAGCGCCTTGCCTGCGACGCTGAAGTTATAGGCGTCCATGCCGGCGTCCACGTGCTCGATGAGCCCGGAGAGCCTGCTCATTATCCAGCGGTCCGAAAGCTCCAGGTTGTCCGGCATCGCGTCGGTGACTTCATAGTCCGCCAGGTTCATTATCACCAGCCGCGAGGCGTTCCAGATCTTGCTCACGAAGTTGCGGTTGTGCTCGATGCGCTCCTCCGCGAGATTGATGTCGCGCCCCGGCACGGCTATCGATCCCAGCGTGAACCGGAGGGCGTCGGTGCCGTACACGTCGATCACGTCGATCGGGTCGATGACATTTCCGCTCGACTTGGACATCTTCTTGCCCTCGAAATCGCGCACCAGCGCTGTGACGAAAACATCGCGGAACGGGACGTCTCCCATGAAGCGCAACCCGAGCATCACCATCCTCGCGACCCAGAAGAAGATGATGTCGTGCGCGGTGGTAAGGACCGATGTGGGGTAGAAGACGTCCAGAGTCCTGGTCTTCTCCGGCCATCCCATGGTCGAGAAAGGCCACAGCCCTGACGAGAACCAGGTGTCCAGTACGTCCTCGTCCTGGCGCAGGTTGGACGACCCGCAGGGGCACACCTTCGGCTCCTCGATCTCGACTATCTGTTCGCCGCAATCGTCGCAGTACCACACCGGGATCCTGTGGCCCCACCACAACTGCCTCGAGATGCACCAGTCGCGGATGTTCTCCATCCAGTCGAAATAGATCTTGGCCCAGCGCTCGGGGGTGAACCTGATGCGCCCCTCGCGCACCGCTTCGATCCCCGGCTCCGCAAGAGGTTTCATCTTCACGAACCACTGGGTGGAGAGGTAAGGCTCGACTTCCGTACCGCACCGGTAGCAGTGCCCGACCGCGTGCAGGTGCTCCTCTACCTTGACCAGCAGGCCTTCTTTTTCGAGGTCGCGGACCACGGCATCTCGGGCCTCGTAGCGGTCCATGCCCGCATACGGTCCGCCGTTCTCGTTGATGGTCCCATCCGGGTTGAGGATGTTCACCTGCTCCAGTTCGTGCCTCATGCCTATCTCGTAGTCGTTCGGGTCGTGGGCAGGGGTTACCTTGACCGCGCCGGTCCCGAACTCGGGGTCGACGAACTTGTCTGTGATGACCGGGATGCGCCGGCCGATCAGTGGCAGGATGAGGGTCTTGCCGACGACGTCGGCATACCTCTCGTCCGCGGGATACACGGCCACCGCGGTATCGCCGAGCATCGTCTCGGGGCGTGTAGTCGCCACCACCACTTCGCCCGTGCCATCCGCGAGCGGGTATCGCACGTGCCAGAGGCGGCCGCTCTTGTCCTCGTGCTCCACCTCGATGTCCGACAGGGCAGTGTGGCACCGCACGCACCAGTTGATGATGTACTTGCCGCGGTAGATGAGCCCTTCGTCGTAGAGCGCCTTGAACTCGGTGCGCACGGCGAGCGAGCACCCTTCGTCCATCGTGAACCGCAGGCGCTCCCAGTCGCAGGAGCAGCCGAGCCGCTTGAGCTGGCTCACGATGGTGCCGCCGTACTGCTCCTTCCACTCCCATACGCGCTCGACGAACTTCTCGCGACCCATCTCGTGGCGGTCGGTGCCCTCCTGCTCGATGCGCCTCTCGACGACGTTCTGCGTCGCGATGCCGGCGTGGTCGGTGCCGGGCATCCACAGGACCTCGTAACCGAGCATCCGCTTCCGCCGCGCGATGATGTCCTGAAGAGTGTTGTTCAGCGCGTGCCCCATGTGCAGGACGCCGGTGACGTTCGGCGGCGGGATGACCTGGGAGAACGGCTCCCGGTCCGATTCCTCGTCGGCATGGAAGTAGCCGCGCTCCTCCCACAGCGAGTACCAGCGGGCCTCAACCGCGGCCGGGTCGTACCGGGAAGGCAGCTCGAAATCCTTGTCGTTGTCGGGCAAACGTATCACCACCGATCGTGCAAACTTGTTCAGATTCTACATTAAGTCGTTGGTCAGGTCTTGCAGCGGTGGAGGCTCCGCCGTTGTGTTAGAATCTTGAGCGACCCACAACTGGAGGGCTTGAGATGACGTTGACGATTATCCTGGTCTGCTGTCTGCCCGTCGCTTTGATCTTTGTCGTGATCTTCGCGATCGGCACGGCCGCGTCGCGGACCTACCGCGGAGCAAAGCGCTCGTACGGAGACGTCAAGCCCTACTTCGACAACCTCTCGGCGCAGGCGGCGCGCATCCAATCCAAGGGCACCGAGTTCGCGGACAGGGGGCAGAAGCTTACGGCGACTATCGATGAGATAGGCGGCCGGTGGGCCTTCATCGCGGAGGCGGTCGGAGAGGTCACTACTTCACCTGTGGTCAAGCTCGCGGACTACGCCGGAAAGTTCACCAGTAAGAAATGACGTCGTTCGTTTTTCCACTTTTCGTTACACTTATTCTTCGCGCGCGGAAATGTATTGCGGTTTGGCAAGAGAGAGGAGAACGACCGCCGTTAAGCGGTTTCTTCTTCCTCTGACTCTTCCTTCTGGACCTTGGGGTCCGCCCTTGAGGTCAGCAGCGTCGGCTTGAAGTTCTCGGCCACCACCTCGCGGGTCACCACGCACTTCACAATGTCCGACCTCGAGGGCAGGTCGAACATGGTTCCCAACAGCGACTCCTCCATGATGGCGCGCAAGCCACGGGCTCCGGTCGAGCGCTCAAGGGCTTTCTCGGCAATCTGCTCGAGGGCGCCGTCCGTGAAGATCAGCTCGACGCCGTCGAACTCGAAGAACTTCCGGTACTGTTTCACGAGCGCGTTCTTCGGCTTCACCAGGATGTCCATCAGGTGCTCCTGGGTGAGCGTATGGAGGGTGGTCACCACCGGCAGCCTGCCGACGAACTCGGGGATGAGCCCGAACTTCAGCAGGTCTTCCGGCATCACGTTCGCGAGGATGCTGCCGAGGTCGATCTCGTCCTTCGACTTCACCTCGGCGCCGAAACCAAGGCCCTTCTTGCCTATGCGGTCCTCGATGATGTCCTCGACGCCCGAGAACGCCCCGCCGCAGATGAACAGGATGTTCGTGGTGTCTATCTGGAGGAACTCCTGGTGCGGGTGCTTGCGGCCGCCCTGGGGCGGGACGCTCGCCACGGTGCCCTCCAGTATCTTCAGCAGCGCCTGCTGCACGCCTTCACCGGAGACGTCCCTGGTGATGCTCGGGCTCTCGCTCTTGCGTGCTATCTTGTCGATCTCGTCGATGTAGATGATGCCGGTCTCGGCCTTCTTCACGTCGAGGTCCGCGGCCTGGATCAGTTTCAGAAGGATGTTCTCGACGTCCTCACCGACGTAGCCCGCCTCTGTCAGGCTGGTCGCATCGGCGATCGCGAACGGGACGTTCAACAGGCGGGCCAGCGTCTGGGCAAGAAGCGTCTTACCGCAGCCGGTGGGGCCCACCAGCATGATGTTGCTCTTCTGGAGCTCGACCTCGTCGGTGGAACTCGCACCGACCTGGATGCGCTTGTAGTGGTTGTAGACCGCCACGGAGAGCACGGTCTTGGCGCGCTCCTGCCCGATCACGTACTCGTCGAGGAACGAATAGATCTCTTTGGGCTTGGGGAGGTTACAGAGCTGTATCTCGGGGCTCTCGGTGAGCTCCTCGGCGATTATCTCGTTACACAACTCTATGCACTCGTCGCAGATGTACACGCCCGGCCCCGCGATGAGCTTCTTGACGTGCCTCTGCGTCTTTCCACAGAACGAGCACTTCAGGAGATCGCTGCCGTCTGAGAACTTAGCCACGTCTTACCTCCGCTGCTGGCGGTGTCGGCGTCTAGGTGTCGTTGCCGACCCGGCGCTCCATGACCTTGTCGATGATACCGTACTCCACAGCCTGCGGCGGGATCATGATGAAGTCACGGTCGGTGTCATCATGGATCTTTTCGACAGGCTGGCCTGTGTGGTGAGAGAGGATCGTGTCCAGCATATCGCGAGTGCGCAGGATCTCCTTCGCGTGGAGGTCGATGTCGATTGCCTGCCCCTGGGTGCCACCGCTGGGCTGGTGGAGCAGTATCCGCGAGTGAGGCGTCGCGAAGCGCTTGCCCTTCGTCCCGGCCGCCAGCAGGACCGCGGCGCCGCTCGCCGCCTGTCCGATGCACCATGTTGAGATATCGCACCTCAGGTACTGCATGGTGTCGTATATTGCCAGCGTGCTCGTGACGACGCCACCCGGCGAGTTGATGTAGATATTGATGTCCTTCTCCGGGCTCTCGCTCTCGAGGAACAGGAGCTGCGCCATGATGAGGTTGGCGAAGTGGTCCTCTATCTCCATCCCGATGAAGAGGATCCTCTCCTTCAGCAGGCGCGAGAAGATGTCGTACTGCCGCTCGCCCCGCGGCGTCTGCTCGACGACTATAGGCACAAGTTGCGACTTGATTTCCTTCATGATTCCTCTGGCTCCTCCCCGGTGCCCGCGGCACCCCTCTCTTCGTCCGCCTGTGCGGCTTCTTCCCCGGCCTCTGTCGGCGGGACCTCCTCGGAAGCGGGTTCCTCCGCTACCGTCTCGGCGATTGAAGCCTTCGCTTCCTCCGTGGCTTCCCCTGCTGACGCTCCGCCACCCTCAGCAGGCGCTTCTGCGACCTCCGCGGCCTCGTCCGGCTTTGCCTGAGGCTTGCCGCCCGTGAGGACCGCGTTCTCAACCAGCAGGTCGACTGCCTTGGAGAGTCTGAGGTTGGCCTTTACCGCCAGTATCCTGTCATGCAGGCGGGCATCCTCGATGACTTTCTCCGGATCTCCACCTGCCTGTAACGCCTGCTCCCTGATGTAGTCTTCGGCCTCCTCGTCGGAGACCTTCACGTCCTCGGCGTTTGCGACCGCGTCCAGGACCAGCTCCGCTTTGAGGCCGTCGACCACTTTGTCCCTGATAGCTTTCTCTAACTGGTATCTCGTTCCCTTCAGCGCCTCGAGGTAATCGTCCAGTGCGATCCCCCTGCCCGAGAGCTCCTCCGACATATCCTCTATCTCGTGCTGGACCTGGTGCTCGACCATGGAATCGGGCATGTCGACGTATGTCTGGTCGATGAGAGCCTGCACAGCTTCCTCCCGGAGCTGACGCTGGCCCATCATCTCCTTTATCCGGGAGATGCGCGTCCTCAAGTCTTCCTTGAACTCCTCCAGCGTCTCGAAGTGGCTGACCTCTTTGGCGAGGCTGTCGTCCAGGGCCGGCAGCACCTTTTTCTTTATCTCTTTGACTATCGTACGGAAGGTCGCCGGTTTGCCCGCCAGCGTCTGCTCACCGTAGTCGGGCGGGAAGGTGATGACGACGTCCAGGATGTCGCCTTTTCTCGCGCCCCCCAACTGCTCGTCGAAGCCGGGGAGGAAATCGGAGGCGCCTATCTCGGTCATCCTGTCCGAGCCCGCCTTGCCCTCCAGGGGCAGGCCGTCGGTGAAGACCTTGTAGTCGAACATCACGAAGTCGCCCTTCTCGGCCGGGCGCGCCTCCACGACTTCGAGAGTCGCGAAGCGGTCGCGTGCCTCATCAAGCGCTTCCTTCACGTCTTCGTCAGTCACCTCGTTGTCAGGAGCCTTGAGCTCGAGGCCCATGTAATCCTTGACCTCGACCTCCGGTTTCACGTCGACCGTTGCCTCGAAGACGACCCTGCCTTCCTCGCCGGCCTCCAGCAGGTCTATTTTCGGGTCGGAGACCGGGTCGATGCCCGCGTCTATGACACCGAGCACGTACAGCGTCGGAAGCCCGCTCTTGACAGCCTCGCTCATGACGTACTCCGGCCCCACGTGGCTGTCGATCACCTGCTTCGGGACCTTTCCCTTGCGGAACCCCGGAATCTTCAGCTTCTTTCCGAGGTCCTTGTAAGTCTGTTCGAGTATCTCTGTGAGGTCTTCGGGGCCCGCCTCTACCTTGAGGGTTACCTCGTGCCCTTCTCCCTTGGTGACTTCGGTCTTCAGGTGACTCTCCTCCTGTCGCTGTTCGCGCCGGCTTCAGCGCTTGTTCAATTCCCCTAAGGAAAACAATCGCACACACGCGGTGTGCTTTGCTCTTTGGACTCTGGCTTTTTCGAGCTCGGGCCGGGCTGGTGCGAGAGGGGGGACTCGAACCCCCACGGTTTCAAAAAAACCACGGGGTCCTAAGCCCCGCGCGTCTACCAATTCCGCCACTCTCGCTCGACTTTCGACCCGCAAATATTGTACCACAGGGCCCGGTCGCGTCAGCGGGCGCACGGCCCGTCTCAGCCGCCGTCGCGACAGCATTGCGACCACCTTCGCGCGCCTGCCCAAACGACTCCCCCACCCGTTCGTTCCAATTGTCATGCATAATAGACAGTGTTAAACTCCGGTTTGTTTTTCAATGCGACACGGGCCGTTAGCTCAGCAGGTAGAGCAGGGGACTCTTAATCCCAAGGTCACAGGTTCGATTCCTGTACGGCCCACCACCTACAATCCGCATGGTTAAGCCTTCTGTACGGTCTGAGCCGAAACAGGATACCAGGCCCGACGATTTCATTTGCCTCTTATTTGCCTTCATCCTGGCCAGATACCGCCTTTTTGACAGGGAACGGGGTGACATTACTGTTCCGGACGAACGCCTGATTTGCCTTGGCAAGCGTCGCGTTCATGTCCTCCTGTATCAAGTGCGAGTAGACATTGAGAGTCATTGCCGCGGAAGCATGGCCGAGCGCCCGCTGGAGTGCCTTCACGCTGGCGCCGTAGCCGAGCATCGTCGACGCGTAGGAGTGCCGGAGGCTGTGCATGGTGACGTGCTTAAGGCCGGCGTCCTCCAGGGCCTTCAGGAAGCGCTTACGAACGTTGGCAGGGTCGAGCGGCTTCACACCGTCGTCAGTGAAAAGCAGGTCGTCCGGCGTCGGGGATCCCTGGTCGTGGTAGAAGTCGCGCAGGAGATCGGCCAGCGCGTCCAGGAGCCCCACGGCCCGCCGGGAGGTCTCGGTCTTTGGCTTGCCGAAACCGCCGTGATAGCTCCATGATCGCTCGACGATGATAGCCCGCATTTCAAAGTTCACGTCGCGCCAGCGCAGGGCCAGTGCTTCCCCGAGACGCAGGCCGGACATTGCGAGCACTGCGAACAGGGACCGCTCCGGATCCCGGGCCGCGTCCAGAAGCTTGAGAATGTCGGCAGGCTCGAGAAAGTCCAGCTCGCCGTTGTCATTCCGGGGCAGGTTGATCTTCAGCGTGGGGGCCCGGTCAATGAGACTCCACGCCTCCGCCTGCTTCATGCAAGCCCGGAAGTACCGGAAGCACCGCGCGACCGTGGCCGGCGTGATCGTCTTCTCTGATTGCTTCTTCCCTCCCAGCTTTTTCTCTGCGAGCTCGTCGATCCACGTCTGGACGTCCATAGAGGTTATGTCGCCTAGGAGCGTTTCCCCGAACGTCGGCAGGATGTGAAGCCTGAAGGTGTGCTCATAACTCACCCATGACCCGGGCTTCAGGCTTTTCTTCTTCGTCTTAATCCAGCGCTCATAGAACACGGCGAAGGTCAACGTCTCGCGGCCATAGGTCCCGGCGGCGACTTCGGCCTCGATGCGCTTCCGCGCCGCCTCCGCGTCCTTCTTCAACTTGAAGCCGCCGTTCTTGTGCTGCTTGCCCGCGGCGTCCTTGAAGATGACGTAGTAACGGGAGCCCTTCTCGCCGTTCTTAGTGGTCCAGGTCTGCTTGCGTATGTGTGCCACGTTGAGCCTCCCCCGCTGTGCCTTCCGCTATTTCAGTTTATCACCGGTCGATGACGCGGGCCTGCGCCCTAGTGATTGCCTCTGTAAGCCGTATTCTTTTTCGATGTTCTCAAAGTCCTTCTTTGTCCGCGCTTCCCTCAGGTCCGCCAGCACGTCATCCTTTATCTTCTCGGCCCGCTCCGGGTTCTTGTCTCGCAGGCGATAGAAACGCGCCCTGACCTGAGCCCTGCGCTGGAGCACTCCGCTTAACTGCCGCTTATGTGAGCTTGCCTGGCATTCCGTGGAACAATATCTACGATCCGGGCGAGTGCGAAGAAACACGTTGGCGCAACCTTCGCATTGTGCAAGCGGCTTTCCGGCCAAGATGATCTGCAAGTACAAGGCTGACTTGAGGCTTTTGCCGTGAAGAACAATAGTGAACTTCTTTTCTTTCCTGTTCAGCTTTAGCACCTCTACGCTTACGGATTTCAGACCTTGACTTAGGTGTTTCATAAACGCGGCTGAATCTCTTTTCTGTTCCTGCTGGAGTGTCCTTACGTCATCCTGGAGGGCATTGATCCGGCGCTCGATAGCGATCCATAACGCCTCGAGCTCGGCCTCCGCGACAACGGCTTCCCGCCCATCGAAAGTATGGGAAGCGCCCTTGAGGTTAGCCCGCTTCACTGTCACGTCGCTGATCATGTCCCGGAGCATTATGAGGCCGTACTCTTTGCAGAATCGCTTGAAGGACTCGTAATCGCGAGCTGCCATGAAGTCATCCACCAGCGGTTCATCCAGGCTGAGGGATTCTTTATTGAAGGTTGCGCTCCAGGTGCGAATGCTAACGCCTTTGACAACCTTTAGCTTTGACTTCCAACCGATTGCAATCCTAACGCCCGCGTACTGCATAATCCGTACTCCTGAATATCTACATGGATTAAACCATACTCTATACCGTATATTGTAAATAGCGAAGCCAAGAGTGTCAAGAAGGGAGGTACGAATGTTAGCCCTAAGAGTGGAGCGCCAGCGGCGCGGTTGGAGCATTACTGAAGTCACCCGCCGGACCGGGATCGCGGAGTCTCACCTATCGAATATCGAGCGCCAATTGATCCCGGCTTATCCCGGCTGGCAACGCCGGATTGCCAAGGCGTTCAAGATGTCGGCCCGCGAGCTATTCCAGGAGGTCGATGATGACTCCTGAGTCTCGCCTGTTAACCGCCGCCGAGCTCGCCGCCGTCCTCAACGTGCCGGTGGCCACCGTCTGGAAGTGGGCGAGGGTTGGCCAGGTGCCGTGCATAAGACTGCCCGGAGGGCGCAGGGGAGTTAGATTCGAGCTGGTCGAGGTCGAGCGCGTCCTGGAGGGAGGCGGCAATGGCCAAGCTCCAGCGTGACATCGGGGCCCGCTTTGAACGTGAGATCGCCCGCCTTCTTGGAGTGCGCCGGAACCTGCGCGCGGACTACTCCGAGAGTGCGCCCGACCTGGAGACAGACACCCTCATAGTCGAGTGCAAGTTCAGGAGCGGGATCGCCACCTGCCGTTGGCTCGAGCAGGCCGAAGGTTACGCGGACGGCACAGGGAAGATCCCCGTCGTCTTCGCCCGGGAGCGCGGAGACTCGAGGCCGATCGCAATCCTCAGACTCGAAGACTTCCTGGACATGATCTTGGAGGCCAGGCAATGAGGGCGCGAAACATCAAGCCGGGATTCTTCACCTGTCCCGAACTCCTAGAGCTTCCCTTTGCGGCGCGGCTCCTGTTCGCCGGCCTTTGGTGCGCGGCTGATCGGCAAGGACGCCTCGAGGACCGACCGGCGAAGATCAAGTTACAGGTGTTGCCAGGTGACGCGGTAGACATTGACGGTCTGCTGGGAGAGCTGGCCACCGCAGGATTCATTGAGAGATACGAGGCTGAGGGGATACCGTGCATCCAAGTGGTGAACTTCTTGAAGCATCAGCGGCCGTACTCGCGGGAAAAAGAAAGCGAGTTACCCTGCCAGCAAGACACAAAGCACAACCTAGGCAGTGCCAAAGCACAACCTAGGCAAGACCATGACCGCTCTGATACCGGATACCTGATACCTGATACCGGATACCTGATACCTGATCCCCTTAACCTGATTCCGGATACCGGTGTAACGGACGGCTTCGCCTCGCCTGAGGTTGAAGCGGGGATTCGAGCAGGAGGGGGGCGGAATCGATTTGCCAAGCGTTGAGGAATGGGCTGAGACAGTCAAAGAGTTTCTAGAGAGGCAGAATCGTGGGGACCTCGTCCCTCGATACCAGGCCGCCCTCGAGGAATCAGACGCGAATGCCTCACGTCGGTGTTGGGTGAAGGACCAGGTCAACCGCATTGCCCGCCTCGAGCTTCCGATTGAGGACGTGCCGGACGCGGCGGCCTGGAGAACTTATACCGAATCCGTGGTGACGAATCGGCTTCGCCTCGCCGGCGTTCCCCCTGACTTCATCTCGATAACGTGGGCAGACGTGAAGCCTCGACCAGAGGTCAAGGGATTCGACGGCGCTGCGGGGATGTGTCGCGCCTTCTCCGAGAACATCACCGAGCATCTTGAAACAGGTTCCGGGCTCGTGCTCTGCGGCACCGTCGGTGTAGGCAAGAGCTTACTCGCCGCCTTGATTTGCCGGGGAGCTCGAGAGGGCGGCCGCACCGTCCTGTTCGCCAGGACCCGGGCGCTGCTGGATAGACTCAAGGATTGGGATAACGCCTTCGACTTCCACAAAGAGCTCGAAGCCGCCGACCTCCTGGTCCTCGATGACCTAGGCGGGGAGTATGCCTCCGACTGGGCCCGTTCCGAGATCGACGCGCTTGTCTCGGCCCGCCATGCCGAGCGCCGCTCGATCATCGCAACGTCGAACCTCTCACCCGGCGACCTGGCGAAGGCGTATTCTCCGCGTGTCCTGGACCGTCTCCGCGAACGGGGCCCGGCCTTGGAGATCCGTGGGCCCTCATATCGACGCGGCGGTCCGGACCGCCGCCAGGGAGCCCACGCCACAGAGGCGGCCGAGGACCGACATCACGCTTCGAACACCGATTGACGCAGGGGCAAGGTCGCCAACTGATGCCACGTCGTTAGGGGCCTAGCATGAAAAGTGGGGATTACGGTGTACTAGTGCAGCTCCAAGTAGTTTCGCCTAATGAGTTTTATTTGGACTGATAGTTCACAGGACTAGGCGTAACAAGTTGGATATGCATTAGTTAGGTCTTTAGGCGATGATATGATTCTTGCTGCGAGGCAACTTAGACATCAATGGAGGGCAGTCTTGAAGACGTTCTTGCAGAACGTGAGTAACGATACCAGTGAAGCTTACCATGCGAAGGACTTTGATAGAGCTGCAACAATGGGGATGAAGGCTATAGAGAAGTTCAAGGAATATAACTCAACCCGTATAAATCATATGAAACGGGAAGGACTCTCCCCTTGCTTTGCTTAAGTATGCATTAGAA